>CAYWVO010000029.1:0-41036 GCA_964461835.1 uncultured Ignavibacteria bacterium
AATGCTCGAGCTAACCCAATTGGTACTGCATTCCCAATCTGCCGGTATTTCGATTGCGTGGTTCCGCAAAAATGCCAAGTTTTCGGAAACTGTTGAATAACAGCACATTCTTGGATACTAAGTGGTCGTAATTTGCGAGGATGACACATGCCGCTGGCTTTCTGTACCATAGAGGTAAGAATGGTGGGCGAAGGTTTCTCAAATGACAACCGTCGCCAGAATCCCACTTTTCCTCCAGACGCATGCATGGCGTTTCCCATAACCAATTTTTGAATCTCGGGCGGAAGGTCTCTCCAATTTTGTCCTTCTCGTAGCATACTGAAAATTTCTTTCCTCTTCGGGGAATATTCTAAGTATTCGTGTTCAGTCCCATTAAGTCCAGCAATTGCATCACCTAATGTCCTCGCCGCTGGCAAATCGTCAAATCGGAAGAATCGCGAACCCTCATATACTCTTGCAGGTTTTTTCCCGCGCGGAAATTCATACCTATGAGTCGGTTCAGGAGGCTGCCACGCATTATGTGGTTCTCTGATAGCCACAAAGAAGACTCGTTGTCGTGTTTGGGGTGTACCATAGTTCACGGCATCCACGAGGACTTTCAAACAATGATAACGGATATCTTCGAACTGACTCTGGATAAAACGAATTACACTGCCAGGCATTTCTCTTTCCGAATAGCTTTTTTTCAGAAGACGTTCTTTCAATGGGACATGTTCGAGCGCTGCTGAGAGAATACCCCGCACATTCTCGATTAGAACCAACCGCGGCTTGAATTCCCTAACGAAATCAAAATAGCTCCTAATGATATCTCCTCTTGGATCATTCAGTGCTCCGCGCCTACCTGCGGTAGAATACGCCTGACATGGTGGCCCACCGGCTAAAAGATCAAGCTTACCCCGCTTCAATCCCAAGGAACAGCGCAGGCTACCAGGATCAACGTCCCGGATATCCCCTTCATACAAATCTATATTTGGTACATTTAAACGCAGCGTTTCACAACAATCACGATCAATCTCAATAGCGTGGAGAACTTCGAAACCAGCCTTCTCCAGCCCGATATCGAGACCGTAGACCCCGGTAAATAGACTTATCGCACTGTATTTTCCCATCATTACATCCTACATCACAAAAAGCGTCGGGGCATCATTTGATGTCAATCAATTTTCTATTAAATTTCGCAACAATGAGGAAACAAAGGTAACTAACTGCACATTACCAACTTAGATCGATGGATTAGGGCTTATGATTCCCGCATGTGGCTGGCATGCCCCTGATCTGAGGGAGAGCTAACAGCGATCCCGGAGATCAGGATTTCCAAGCGCGCTGGGATCCGGTGGCCCGGATCAACGCCCCTAGAAACCCTGGGCCAAAGGGGTTTGTTGAGAAAGTGGTGTTATCAGATTTGTGGTAGGTGGACGTTCTCCGCCGCGGCGGACGCGGCATACCGAGAAACCCGGCATCTGCAAATCGTTTGGGATGGTGTCGGGTTTCTCGTCCGGCCCGCTGGGGCGGATCGGCATCGGAACACCGACCTACTCCAAATCCCGTGGATCTGGCTTTTCAACACGCCCAGTTAGCCGAAGTCCCGCTGTTGCGTCCAAAATGCGTCTTCAGCGCACAAGGATATCAACAAGTGATTGGCTTGCCTACTGCATTGCCGACTCCTCGGCTGTTTCTGCGGGTTGAAAGAGCGGATTGATATCCATGTAGATCTGATATTTTGTGACCTTGGTGCCGTCCATGTCGAGGATATCGGCGAACGGCAGCGTTACCTGACTGCCATCGAGACGCGTATACGTCACGGTGCCGCGACAGAAGACGCAGTCGGGATGAAACCAGTTCCCGTCGATAGTGTGGTCCAGTGCGGAGATACTGTTGAAGAACCCGGCCACCACCTCGCGAATCGCCTCTTTCCCGTTTGCCGGCGGCGCATTGCCGAAAATCAAGGTTCCGTTCTCGGTGAAGTACGCGGTGAATCCATCAGCGTCCTTAGCGTCGATTGTCGCGAACAGTTCTTGTACCCATTGTGGTGTGGTCATTAGTACATCCCCTGTATCCCGATGGTTAAGCGGTTTTTCTCAGATTAGCCAGCCGCTGCCGGGCATCCTCCAACCCCATTAGACCCTCGTCGGCGTCCTGCCAGCGCTTGAGGAACGTTTCATACTCACGAATGGCGTCCTCTTTCCGCCCGGTTTCCTCATAGGCGATGCCCAAATAATAATGTGCCGACACGGCATCGAACGGACTGGGCCAGAAGATATTCTCAATTGTACTAGTGAATCGTTCCAGATACAGGATAGCCTTCGCGGGCTGTCCGGCACCGAGGTATGCCTGGGCGAGCAGGTACTCCGCCCGCGGCCGCCACATCCGGACGGCGAATGCCTGTGCGTCCGTCAAGATTGCGATCGCTCGTTGGTAGTCCCCCTCCTCCATCGCAACTTCCGCGGAGGCCTGCGCGAAACTCGCCCGGAGACCAACATCATCTGCGTTACTGATCACCGGTTCCAGTCGCTGCAATATCTTCGTAGCTTCCTGAAAATCGCCGGTACATGCCAAGAGTACTGCCTTTACGTCGGAGTACCGCATTGGGTCATCAGGGTATTTCTGTCGATGCAAAAAAGATACTTCGTCCAGCACAATCAATGCGGAATCATACATTCCCCGCTGCCGCAGCACATGACTCTCAACGGCCAGCTTTTCCAGGCCTCCATACGATGATTTCGTTACCTGCTCCAGCCGGTCGGCGACAATTCCTTCTTCCAGCACCCGACACACCTCCGCCAGTTGCCCCCGGTATTGATACGGCAATGCCAGGAAAAACCGACCCAAGACCCGGACTTCCGGGTCGGGGTCATTGAGCAGGACGCGGATGCAACTGTCCGCGGCAGCATAATTGCCACGCTCCAGTTCCACGACAGCGAGGCCTTTCAGGGCATTTTCGAATCCGGAATCTTTGCGCAACGCTTCCCGATACGAGTTGGCGGCGAGGTCCAGTTTGCCAGCGGCTGCGGCAATCTCTGCCCGCGAGTCGTAAGGATTCGGTTCATCAGGAACCACGGCGATATAGCGATCGATCATCTCCAACGCTTTGTCGTATTGCCGCAGGTCTTTGCAGGCGTAGGCCATCATATTGAGGGCCGTTCGATCCAGCGGATCGATTTCGAGGACGCGTTCAAGATACTCCAGGCCCGTCTCAACTTCGAGCTTTTGCCGCCCGTACAAGTCTGCGAGTGCCATGTGGGCGAGCTTTTCCTCGGGATATTTCGCAACGAGCTGTTCCAGCGTGGCGATTGCAGCATCCAGGTCACCGGCGACTTCGTCCGCCCGTGCCAGAATGTACATTCGTTGTAGCTGATTAACCTGGTCGGAGTACCGCATCGCTTTGCGGATATACTCCTTCTGTTCATCTGTCTGAACAGTGCGGTTGGGAATCGACAGGCGGAAATAGGCCATGGCAAACGTTGAGTCAATTTCGATGGCCCGGAGAAAGCGCTCTTTAGCTTCCTTGCGGTACATTTTGTTGGCAAACTCGATACCCTCCAGATACAATCGATATGCTTCCTGCGAATGCGTCATCGCGTCCGCGAGGTTTTTCCCTCCAGCCGAGACGGCGGATGCCGGGACAGAGAGATCTTCGCGCAATTCGTCGGTCAATCGATCGACCAGGACAAAGATATCTTCGCCCTCCTCACCGGTGGAGCGCTGGGAGGCCTCCACCTGGCCGGAGGTAACATCGATCACCTGTGTAGTGATAATGATCCGTGGTGCGGTCTGGAGGATACTGCCGACCATCATCCAGGAGGCATTTGCCCGTTGGGCGACCTGGGTGGCGGTCTGCCGGTCGATTTGCCGCTCACCTTCTTTGCCGAGTTGCTTAAGGATATCGTACAGCCGCTGACTTGAGAGAACAGAAAGTCCTTTTGCATCAGTCATCCCGGTGATTAGCAAGTTGGCGACAATTTCGCCGAGTCGTAAGCTGTCGGTGGGATCGGCCAGGTTTTCAAAATAGAGAATTGCCAGGCGATTTTCCGCGGCCTCAGCTGTCTGGGTGGGTTTAACTTCAACCTGCCAAGGCCTTAGGATCAAGGCAATGGCGATGATGGCCACCAATGCGCCCGCAGACAGGAGGATATTTCGTACACGATTTTTTGTGGGCACACGGATGCCTGCGGCAACCCGTGAGATGTCGGAGGATATACCCGATTCCAGCAGGCGTTTTTCCCGCAGCAGGTCTGCCCGCAAATCCGCTGCAGTCTGATACCGCATTGCCGGGTCCTTTTCCAGCAGTTTATCAATAATCCGCTGTACACCCTCCGGGACCGCGGCTTTGAAGCGTGCCAGAGGTTCCGCCGTCTCGGTGAGGATTGCCTGCACCGTGGCAGTTTCAGAATCTTTCCGAAACGGGGTGCGACCGGCGATCAATTCATATAGAACGATCCCGAGTGAAAAGAGATCAGACCGTTCATCAGCTTTCTTCCCCTGTGCCTGTTCCGGCGCCATATATGCCGCGGTACCCACGGTTACGCCGGCGCGCGTGAGTCGTTCGGTTCCTTCGATGGTCGCCAGCCCGAAATCGAGAATTTTCGGACGACCGTCCGCATCTAGCATGATGTTCTTAGCTTTAATATCACGATGGGTGATTCCCTCGCTGTGAGCCTTGGCAAGACCATCAGCTGCTTGGGCAATGATATCGAGCACGTCCTCTATTGGCTGAGGTTCCTCATGCGCGTACTGGTGTAGTGTCGGGCCGACAATATATTCCATGGCGATATACGGCCGGTTCTGGTATTCACCGACTTCGTGGATCGTCACGATGCTGGGGTGACTGAGCCTGGCGGTCGCCTGAGCTTCCCGCGAAAACCGGGCTTTAGCAGCCTCATCGTCCATGAACCGCTGTGGCAGGAACTTCAACGCCAGTTTGCGGTTGAGCTTGGTATCGCGGGCGAGATATACTTCCCCCATGCCACCGGAAGCGATCTTCTCTTCAATAGTGTATTGCCCGACAGTTGTTCCGGCGGAGAACAGATGGTAGGTTTCGGTCTTATCGTCGCGCGGTTCATGCCCCGTCATGGATTCCTCCTTCACGAATGGCTCAGACACTAATACGGAAGACCGAGCCGAGAAGTGAGATTAATTTTGTCCTATATACAAATGGATGATGGCGATGGCGGGATGGATTCGTTGCCCGCGGGCGGGGGTACATCTTGCGTCAATCTCCAGTCCGATATAGATTGGCTGAATCCGAAAGCGGGACATAACTCTTTCCAGTGCTGGAAAGTTAGATGATATGATTTACGTCTTGTATTCCGACGACTATGAACTCTACCTGGGGGGCAATTACACCTCTGAAAAACGAGTTCTCTTGCAGCCAACTGAGCAATTGCTCGCGGCGTGCGAGTCGGCCGCCATCCCGATGACATTGTTCTGTGATGTCCTCTGTTTGCAATGTTACCGCGAGCACGGATTTCCCGACTTCCCCGCAGCAGTCGATCAGCAACTCCGCGGGGCGGTCGGTCGGGGTCACGATGTTCAGGCGCATGTCCATCCCCATTGGCTCGACACGACGATTGAGTACAATGCCGACCGGTCTACCCGGTATGCATTTGACCAGGCCTACTTTTTACTCGGCAACCGCCGCGAGGCAGATGAGACGCCATTTCGGACGCTTTGCACGGATATCTTTCGACGGGTACGCGAGTACCTTGAGGACGTCATCACCCCGGTTGACCCGAAATACCAATGCCGGGCGTTCCGTGCCGGTGGATTCGGATTGCAGCCGCACGATCGGGCGATCATCGCCGCGCTGCTCGATGCCGGGTATCTCATCGATTCGTCAATTGTGCCGGGACTCCTGCTGGCCACCAATGTCAACCGCATCGATTTTCGGGAAGTGCCACGCTTTGGGAACTACTATTTGAATCCGGCGCGTGGCATACACCACGCTTCAACTTCCGGCCTGTTCGAGATACCGATAGCTGCCCTGCCGGCGGGGAAGGGACGTTGGTTATTGGCCAAGAATTTGGCAATGAGAATTGCGAACCGGCTGACCCGCAGACACCAAGTTCCTTCACGCGGGTACACTGTTCAATCGACCGAACGGCAGGTCCCGAACCAAAATCCATTGGCGCGAATTGCCGCTCACCTCCGTACTATCCGGCGGGGTCATATGATGTTGGAACTTTCGGCCAATCCGGAAACCATGTTCGCTCTCGCTAAACGGTATATTCGCCGCTATTATTCGCAAAGCGAAGACGATCTCTTTTTTGCGGTGATCTGCCACTCCAAGAGCATCGATGATCGTCTATTGCGTTCACTCACCCGATTTCACCAACGGTTACAAGCACAGTATAGCGATGATATTGCAGCGATTACCTTCCGCCAAGTAGTCGAACGATTGGCCTCCAAAACGGGGCCGGTGGTATGATTGCCAAAATCTCCGCTGTGTTGCACTCGCTGTTGCCGGCGTCCGTGTATGGGATCGTTCGCGGTGTCTACCGTCGACTCCGCTCGACACTGCGGCGCGCCAGACGTTCGACCACGGCCCCGATTACCTTGGAGAAATTGCAGGAATCGCTGCGCAAAGCGGGTATTCAACCGGGTGATACGGTTATGGTGCATTCATCGATGTCGCGGATTGGGAACGTCGACGGGGGAGTCGAAACGGTTATCCGGAGCTTCATTGAGACAGTCGGTCCCAAGGGAACTGTGGTCATGCCCTGCTATGGCTCGGCTGAGGAGGTCCAGCAGGGCATGCAGGAAGGACGAATTGTTGACCTGCGAACTGCACGGTCGAACACCGGCATGGTTACCGAGGTATTCCGAACAACTCCCGGTGTGCGTCGGAGTTCTCATCCCTTTTCGTCGGTGTGCGCATGGGGCAGGCACCGGGATTATGTCATCACTGATCATGCTGCAAGTCCGTATGTTTGCCATAAAAGCTCCCCAATCGCTCGCATTCGCGATCTGAACGCCACGATTGTCGGCATTGGGGTTCCAGCGGTGATTGGTTTTGGTGTGACACATCTTTTGGAGGAAGTAGATGATGACTTTCCATTCCCGGTGCATTCGCCACCTTTTACAGTCACCTATATACAGACTGAGGGAAACGAAGTTATCCGTGAAGTCTACCGTTATGATCCAGTGCGTGCGCAAACACGATTTGACCGGCCCGGCGGGCACTGGATTCGTGAACGGCTTACCGAGCATCTCACGCGACGTGGTATCTGTCGTTGGTTTACCTACGGTGACGCCGAGGCCTGGATGATGAACGCCCAACCGTTGTATGAGGAATTCCGTCGGCTCGTAGACAAAGGAATCACCGGCTACCTCACTCGGGAGGAATGGCTGGCCATGAATGAGGGCGATGAGAGCATTGATTCGTGGTAGGCGTTTTCCCCCTCTGCCCCGAACCGATATAATGTCAATCACCTGGCACATCGGCAACGCTACTTAGACGGGATAACAATGGCTTCCATGGTTTCTGGAACGCCACGAGAGAGGGGAGTGGGTGTGATGACAACGGAATCGACCGGCAAGCCGAGTTTTCTGCATTTTACCGACGATGATGTCCTGGAGGATATGATTGCCGAACCCGACGCGTTCAGCCGGGAGGATGAAGCGGAGGATTCCGAGTTCTACGCCCAGCCGCGTCTGGTCGAGCATCTGGACGCTGCTGCCAGAGAACGGGTAACGGAATTATATGCTTCTTTAATTGTTGAGCATCGACCGCATGTGTTGGATTTGATGGCTGCCGTCAGTTCGCACTTGCCGGAACACAAAGAGGCAGCCGAAGTAATTGGGCTCGGACTCAATGATCAAGAATTGCGGAAAAACAACCGTCTTACCCATTCAGTTACTCACGATTTGAATAGGAATCCGAGGCTGCCGTTCGATAATGAACGCTTCGATGTCGTGCTTAATACCGTCTCGGTGCAATATCTCACCAACCCCCGAAAAATATTTGCCGAGGTCGACAGAATTCTGAAACCGGGTGGTTTGTTCGTCGTGGTCTTTTCCGATCGATCATTTCCGACCAAGGCGATCAAGGTATGGGAGCTATTGACCGCAGAAGAACGGATCAAACTAATCGCGAAATTCTTCCATGAAACCGGGATGTTCTTCGCACCGCAAAGTTATATTTCGCAGGGACAACCGCGTCCCAAAGACGATAAGTATGCTCATCTGGGCATTCCCAGCGATCCGATTTACGCAGTCTTCGCCGACAAAAAAGGCGGCGACCCGGATCGTCCCGCTCGTTCAGTGCCGCACAGCACCATGGCCTTGCCATCCGACGAGGAAATTAAAAGGCGCAAAGCACCTACTGGGGAAACCATGCAATGTCCCTATTGTCAGAGTGAACTATATCGTTGGAGAATTACGGAGAATCCCTGGTCCACCTGGGACCACGATCTGTATGTGTGTCTGAATGATTCCTGCTCGTACCTGGTGCGCGGCTGGCAAGAAATGTATCGGCAGGGCAATTCCGGCACCAGTTATCGTCTGGTCTACGACCAGCAGAAAGACTCATTCTTGACCATCCCGATACCGAGTTTGAATGTGATCAAGGAATCGGTGGAGCAGTAGCCGGTTCATGTGGCGCAAATCCCCTGGGTCCCGCCACAGCGGTGCATATGATCCAGCCTTCTCTATTTTTCAGGCGAAATTTCCAGTTTCTCCCCGGGAAGATGGCGAGTCCAGCCAACAATGAGCAGGGGCAGCGAGAAGCAGAAATACGAAATATCGAAACGGCTGTCCATGATTGCTGTTGCCCAACCGTGCTCGGACACAGTCAGACCGAATGACGTGGTAACGCCGAAAAATAACAACCATCCGCAAATCTCAAACACACCTTGCCAGGTCCGCAGGGTTTGCCCAAACCAGAATGCTGTGATTACCAGTGCGGTGATGATCCAGCCGTTGAGGTGGGTCAGCGCCAGTTGGTGCGGAAATGGTCCATACGTCCAAAACCGGTCAAAATCCCAGAGCATGAACGGCACAATAGTTGCGGTGAATGACAGCAGCCAGCCGGACAGGATCGCGAATCCCACAGCTTTATTGTTCTGCATCAGATAGCTGAAATAGGCCAAGAAAACTAGCAGAACCACACCGCGAGTGGATAAGACCAAGCCGCCCAGCAGCCCGATAAGGAAAATTGATCGATACGAGTTTCGATTGACAACGCGCTCTGCCAGCATAAGGTATGCCATCACCAAAATCATATTGGTAGTAATCCCGCTGCGCGTTGCAATTTCATAAAGGAATGCGGGAGATACGACCAGGAGGGCAATACCGGCGGCCGCGGATCGGTGAGCAATACGAACCATCACCAATCCCATGAGCAAAAAACCGGCGATCAACAACAAGCCGACATCACCCAGCAGGTAAAACGGTATTGTCAACGCAAACCAAAAAGGGAACGCGGAGTGATGCGCATGAATTGGTTCTCCCCAGGGAAATGACCCGTGCAGCAGCAACTCGACCGACTGGTTTAGCAAACCATGGCGGGCGTTGCGAATAACCGTGGGATCAAATTGCAGCATGGTAAAAAGCAGGAGGGCCGCAATAAGCATTACCCCGGCCCACACGTGACGTCTATTCCATCCGACATACCACCAAGGCCGCCGCAGCAGCAGCACACCGGCGCCGAATACAAACACCGTATACCCAAGACCTGTTGCGAACGGGCTAACATCATATCGCACCGAATATTTAATGATAAAAAGTAATCCAATGAACAAATACGCGATTGCATAGAGCCACGCGCGTCTGTGTTGCATTATGGAAACCATCACGCTGGTCTACAATCGACCGTGGATCCTGTCTATTCCGGTCGGCTCCTGCCCGGTTGCCGGCCGCCTCCCGCGTATCCGCTGGGACACGACTCAAAGGTGTCGGGTTTCTGTTTCACGACCGGTGGTGGCATCACGACCTTCGACTACGCGTATCACGGGCACCCGGAGGCCATTGATAGGTTGCGAGATCAACGCGACCCTGATCGTTGACCGAAATTCCCTCTGCACGTAGCCGGGCTGTTTGTTCCTCCCTGCCACGGCCCGGCGGGAGGGAAATCTCTCCCTTACTGTTAATTACCCGATGCCAGGGCAGTTCTTCTTTGCGCGATGCGGTGTGCAGCGCGCGGACCACCTGCCGGGCAGCGCGAGGATTGCCGACGAGCGTGGCAATCTGCCCGTAGGTCGCCACACGTCCCGCCGGAATGTGCCTCAGCACCGCAATGATTCGTTCATGTAATGATTCAATCATCGCGACAGAACCACCCAGACAAAAAGAACCTGTTGCCTCGTTCATTCGTACATTATCAATACCCCACTGGAACGAAAGAAGCAAGGTGTTCGGGGTAGATGACCGATGAAAGACGACCGTTCCACTACACCCTGGCTGGTTACCCGCAACCTGCATCGTCATTATCCCGCCGCGGCGGGAACTGGAGAGGAAATTCGCGCGGTTGACGGCGTTGATCTGGCGCTTGATCGCGGTGAATTTGTCGCACTGGTCGGCGCGTCCGGGTCGGGGAAATCAACTCTGTTGAATCTAGTCGCTGGGTTGGATACGCCGACTGCGGGTACTATCGCGGTGGGCAATCAACGGCTCGAAGAGTGTACCCGGCGGGAACGAGCGTCGTACCGGGCCAGCCAGGTCGGCATGATCTTTCAATCATTCAATTTGCTGGCGCACCAGACCGCTTTCAAAAATGTCGAACTGGCCCTGTATTTCAACAACACGCCCAAGGACCGACGGCGCCAACTGGTCGGCGAGATCCTCACCCGCCTGGGTCTCGCCGAACGGATGGCACACCGCGCCGCCGATCTTTCCGGCGGTGAGCAACAACGAGTGGCGGTTGCCCGGGCAATAGTCAAGGGACCGGACGTGTTATTTGCCGACGAACCGACCGGTAATCTCGATCAGGACAATGCGAAGGCGATCGGGGAGCTGCTGCGGGAATTGAATTGGGATGGGTTGACGATCTTGATGGTCACGCATGATCTGGATTTTGCGCGTCGATACGCCTCACGGATTGTCCGGATGCATTACGGCCGTCTCATGCGCGAAAATATAGAGTAGATGCAAATGACCTTTGGCGACCTGGTAGAACTTTCGATCGGCAACCTGTGGCGCACGCGCCTGCGGGCATTGCTCACGACGTTTGGGGTGGTGATCGCGATCGCCACGTTTGTGGCGATGCTCTCATTTGGTGCCGGCAATCAGGAGCATATCACTGAGGCCTACCAGGAGTTTGGTCTCTTTACCAGCATGAGCGTGTATCCGCAGGATCCACCCGATGACACCGTGAGCGCCCAACCGGCGCCCTTGGACCGGGAAGCCATCCAGCAGTTGGCTGAAATCCCCGGCGTGTTGGTCGCGTTTCCTTACGTGACGCTGGATGTTACTGCGTCGGTGTTAGATACGCATTTCGTCTGTAAGGCGCGCGCATTGCCCGATGAGGCCTGGCAGACCAAGTTGTTTTCCGAAATTCTGGCCGGGAATGCTTTCTCCTCCGACGCCGCCGACGAAACAATTATATCCCGCAGCCTGATGGACCGATTGGGGATCGACAATCCGGATTCCTTAATCGGTGAACCAATGACTGTCTCGGTAAACGCGTTGAGCTTAGACAGCGCGCTGATCAATGTCATTGACGACGGTAGGCAGACGATCTGGCGACGGCTTAAACAAATAGATTTTGATTCGTTGTTCTATCAGCCCTATCGGTCGCGGATTATGCGACAGGAATTGAATGAAGGTTTGCGCCGATTTGTCACCGGATTGAACGATCGTCAACTGACAATTGCCGATACGCTGACCATCCGCGGGGTAGGGGAGGACCTCTCTACGTATAATATCGATATTGCACCCCTGGTGATACCGGAGAAGACGGCCCGCCGTCTTAGCGCCGGTCGCTTCGCGTTGAGCAGTGACCCACTGAGTCTCTACGACGCCGCCCGGCGGGGTGCATTGTTTACGCCGGATGAGGCCGAATCCACTATGACGTACCCGCAGGTAACCCTGGAATTGGACCCCTATGCGCAGCACGGTCCCATTAAGGATTCGATTGAGGCGCTGGGATTCCGGGCCAGGAGCTACGCAGAGGATTTTAAGGAGATTCAGAAATTCTTTCTCTATTTTAATCTGGGATTGGCTGTGGTGGGTCTACTGGCGCTGGTAACCGCCTCGCTGGGAATCATCAACACGCTGTTGATGTCGGTGTTAGAACGACGACGGGAAATCGGCGTGATTAAGGCCCTGGGCGCCGAGGAGCGCGATATTCGGATTCTGTTTCTCGTGGAATCAGGGGTGATCGGTGCGGTGGGTTCGACATTGGGAATCATTTGCGGCTGGCTGGCTGGCGACCCGGGTGGTTTCTTTCGGGATGAAGATCATCCTCGAACGGGAGGGTGTGGCCATGTTCGATCCCTTCGCGCTCCCGGTATGGCTGATCGCGTTGTCGCTCGCCTTTGGAATCGGGGTCAGTATGCTGGCCGGATTTTATCCGGCGGCGCGGGCCGCCCGCGTGGACCCGGTGGAGGCCTTGCGCGCAGAGTAAGTGAGAATCCCCTGTAGGGACAGGTTTCAAATCAATCCTTTCTCAACCTTCAAGCAATCAAAATAACGGCCGCCCTGCGGTGGTTTAGACATTTTCTCACAATCTCAATCTAAACAGTGTGCCGCGCGGGCAGGATTATTGATATATTTCTCCCAGTGAGGCAAAACAAACAGTTCCACTACTGCCGCGGGGGATTCCCGCCGCGCATTTGCTCTGTGGGAGAGAACGATGATCACACAGCGGTGTTTGATTTTGGGGGCTCTGCCGCCTGCTGTTCACTCTTTCCGTAGGTATCAGCCTGAGTTGCTCTTCTGACAACGGAATTGAAAGCGATAACGGTGACGACAACGGCGAACCACCACCCCCGCCGGCCGCAGTTATTGACCTGGAAGTGACCGATTATACCCCGACGATGGTAACCTTGACCTGGACCGTCCCCGTGGCTGACGATGCACATGGCTATGTTGCTGGGTATGATCTCCGTTACACGACATTCGAACCTGATTCGACCGACTGGGATAGCGCGATACAGGTTGATAATGAACCAATTGCCTACCCGGCGGCATGACGCAGAACATGGTGGTGGACAGTCTCGCCTATGGATTGACACATTACTTCGTGATGAAATGTATCGGCGAACAGGGAGCGATGTCCGGCTTTTCGAATCTGGCCGAGGTCACGTTACCGGTGGACTTTGATGTTGCCATTCGGGATACCGGTTTAGAATCTGCGCTGCGCGAGCACTTGGATAAGCCGTCCGGGCCCCTGCGGTATGCCGAATTGGTAACCATGACGGAATTCGACGCCAGTGACCGAGGCGTAGTGGACTTGACCGGCTTACAATACTGCGAAAATTCAATCTTCCTCGGAATTAACGATAATGCCATCGTCGATCTTTCACCGCTCCGCGATCTGTCAAAGCTGTGGGCGATCAGTGCGGCACAAAATAACATTAGCGATGTCTCGCCGCTGGCGACGATTACCTCTCTCGGCCAATTGAGTCTTGGGCAGAACAATATCACCGATGTATCGTCACTCGCTGGGTTGACCGGCCTGTCGGTTTTTCGGATCAACGGCAACGCGGTAGTGGATATCAGCGCGGTGCAGGATATGACCGAATTGGAATGGCTGGACCTCAAAAACAATCAGGTCACTGATCTCAGTCCGGTGGTTGCCAATTCAGGATTGGGGGAAGGCGACCGGGTTGATTTGTACGGCAATCCGTTATCGGAGACATCGATTACCACCCACATTCCGGCTTTGGAGGCGCGTGGCGTCATAGTGAATTACTAGGAGCTGTCCACACTCTCCCGCCAGGGCAGAGATGATCTCGATACCACATCTTCCGTGGCGGCGAACGATTCGGGGGGCCGACCTGCGGCAAATCCTGTGTGACCTATTTTTAGATGGGAAGCTCCACTAGCCGCGACAACGCTTTCAGGCTCGTTACTCTTGGTGGGTTACCGATTTTCCAGTACGGGTGTCTCGCACCGGTTTAAAACTGGATTGCCACAGTCACGCCAACTCGTTTCTTTGGACCGTGGTACCATGGGCGGAGATCAATTCGCGTGAAACCATGTTTGCGGTTATATTCTTCTACCGACCGCCCGACGGTGGCGGTATCGTACACTGCACTGCCGAGTACCACCGCCCCAGCGCCAACGATCGTGGAACGCACGATTTAAATCGGTTTGGGGGTGAGCTTGGTAATGATATCCCGATACGCCGGATAGCGGGACACCAGGGTTTCCCGCTCACCAATCACAAAATCTTCCTGTTCGTACCCGGGGGCGGTCGTGGTGCCCAACAGCGCCACTTTGCCGCCGTCGCGCAGCAGTGACCCCTGCCACACGCCGCGTGGCACCACGACTTGCAACTCCTGTCCGGCGGCAATGTCCGGCCCCAGCGTTGCCAGTTCCACGCGACTGTCCGGGAACAGCATCACCAGAATCACCGGATCGCCCAAATAGAAATGGTAGATTTCATCGGTGGGCAGCACATGCATCATCGACTTGGTTTCCGGTGTGTGCAGATAAAAAATTGCCGCGTAGAGACTGCGGTCGGAGGTGTAGCGTTCCGGCAGATGATGCTGGGGGAGTATCTCTGCGGACTTGGCGGTCTCAATAAAGTAGCCACCCTCCGGCTCCAGCGGCTTGAGGTTAAGCGCTTCGATTAAATAGGCAGCAGTGAGTTCCATATCTCGTCTCTTTTCCTTGAATCCTCGTGCAAAAACTACTTCAACACAAACCGATCAATCTCCTCCATCGTGTCGGGGTTGATCACCTCAACCTCGATAGACTCGCCGTGCACGTGGAAACAGCCATAAACCAGTCGCCCGTCTTCCAAACCGACGGTAAGCACATCAAGGGCTGGTTCGATGTCGACGTTAAAAAGCGGAGCGGCACGGGCAGTGGCCGCACAGAACAACAATACTATGGTTAGACCGGTCGCCAGAAGTGCGCGATTCATGCTTGTCAGTCTCCGGGGACAGGTTCGTGGGAAACTCAATCGCTCAAATTCGTAATCGTCTCGTTGAGCTCCTGCCAGCCATTGGTGTCCCAGTTGGGCATCCCTTCCTGTTCCAGCAATTTTTTGGCCCGCGTGAGATGGGTCAGGGCCTCGTCGGTATTTCCCTGCGCTGCGGCGACCTGCCCCAGTTCTTTGCTGGCGTAGCCGATCCACTCGTTATTTTCGATGCGCTCACTCCAGGCCAGGATCGGACGAAGCCACTTCGCGGCTTTCTCATACTCGCCCCGCAAGCGATGAATGTGTCCCAACGCCCAGTCGGCGGCCAGCTTGTAGATTTCGTCGCCGTACTCGTAATGATATTTCCGTGCCGTAGTGTAAGCATCCAGGGATTCATCCCAGCGTTCCAGCTCTTCGTATGTCGCCCCGAGATTGTTCCACAGCGGCCCCAGCCGGCGGGTCACGTTCCCCGCTTCCGCTTCGGCGATGCCTATCTTGGCCCATTTGATTTGCTGCTGGTGATCGCCGACAATCGCCAGCATATGTGCCGCGTCGATGGCCTCCTCGTGCATCTGCCGCCCGGAGCAAAGCGTGTACATCTCCTCAAAGGTGGTGAACGCCGAATCGAGATCATTCTGCTGCCATTCGAATCGTCCCCGCACACTTAAGTATCGTGCCCAGCCGTCCGGTTCCCGCGGTGTGGCAACCGCCAGGGCCCGAGAGAGAATTTCCCGGCCCTTATCGGGGTCATCCAGCAAGAGGTAAGTCCGCGCCAGCATCGCGTTGGCCTCAGCCTGCGATGATTTATCCTTATGCTTTTTGGCGACTTTGATTGCCTCCTCATACACCGGTTGGGCGGCTTCGTAATCGCGGGCCTTAAAGAGGCTGTCGGCTTTGGCCAGTACGTCCAGGGCCGCCTGTGATTTTGAGGTAATGGTGATCCTCCCTGCGCCGAGGAATATCAGCGCTGCTAGCGCAACGAAAGTGTACCGAAAGATTTGCATTTACGGCTCCGGTTTATCAGCACCACAGTCGCGGGAACATACGCAATAGTCGGAGGTATTTCAACCTCCACATATACTTATGAATGGTCTTTCCTGACACCCGATTGATGATCAAAGTCCCGGCGCATCATCGCGTGGTAGGAGCGGAAATCAAAGCGGGCGTAGAACTTCTCCAGATCGGGATCGCAGACAATGTCAATCATATACAGGTCACCCAGTTGTTTCAGCATGCGACGCACCAGTTTCGAGCCGATACCCCGGCCCTGATAGTCCGGCAGTACCTCCAGCAGGGGAATATACGCAGCAAGGATATGATCAGAGATGGCGTTGATAAAACCCACCACTTGATCGGTGTCATCCTCGATTGCCAGAACCACATGGGTGGCGTTCTGGAGAATTTGCAAATGCGTTTCCGGCGACGGCGGCTGCGGCCACCCGACAAAAAAGCCATGGAGATTTGCGGCGGAAACTTCGTTGGTAGAATCGGTATAGCGAACCATGGCAGCACCCCGTCGACCAGGCACCCCCGGCTGGATTCGAACCAGCTACCCTCGGCTTAGAAGGCC
The DNA here is from genome assembly GCA_964461835.1 of uncultured Ignavibacteria bacterium. Lineage (GTDB taxonomy): Bacteria > Zixibacteria > MSB-5A5 > WJJR01 > JAJRUJ01 > CAYWVO01. The sequence goes on from CAYWVO010000029.1 coordinate 16,596, forward strand.
GATGCTCTATCCGGATGAGCTACGGGGGCGTCATCTCCTGAGAATATACGGAATCCTTTGGTGGAGTCCAGCAGGGGATTGGCTGGAATCTCGGGTTCCTCGAGGTGGTCCATCTTCCTCGGAATCCGGCCTGGATCGTTTTCCGCACCACAGTCAGTCCAAAGGTTGACCGACATACTGTGCCCGAACCCGGCCCAAATTACATTCCCGACATCACTGGTGAAACAACAAGCAGGGTGTCATCTCCGCTATATCCGACTAACGGGCAATCAGGGAATCGCAGTAACGGGACACTTAAATTTCGCGTAGGGCCGGTTAAAGGCCTGCCCCGTGCACATGATGCAATCAGGCATAGCGTGCTTAAACATGCGGGACTGTTAAAGAAACGATTAAGGTCGTTTGTAAGGAGGTCGGATCCCTCCAAACTCCTTCGTGCCCGTCGGAACGCCGACCTACCCTATTTTCCGTCCCACTGCCTTTCAGGTTCACCTTTTAAGTGCGGCGTACCGGGGCGTGTATGGCATTCTCAATTATCTGGTGGTTCGCCCAATAACGCCCATGATATCAGTTTTCACCGTCTGCAGCAATCGAGTATCGGTACCCACTACCCAATTGTCGCCTTTTAGATAATGTGCCTCACTCTTAACTTCGACCACTTCGTGGTCAGCAGCAAATTTGATGATCACGCGTACACGGTACTTCTCAGTCAATTCACCTTGTTTCCACCAGGTATGGATCCACGCTGACCGAACGTACCCTCCATCTTTGGAAATTATCTCAAGTTCAAATCTCTTAGCCACGATATCCACGGCTTTCTGCCACGCCTCTTCATAGGTTAAGCCAGGTCTAATTTCAATGGAGCTCCATGTCGGTTCCATAACCTGTACAAATGACGGCGGAGTACTGGCGCAAGCAATCAAGGTGAATAACAAGACAATCACGCTGAATTGTAGATCGCGCTTTTTAATCATGTGATCCTCCAGCACGCAGGCAATTGAAATGTAATCGATCCACTCAAGTTAGTCATTATTGATGAAAGTTCTTTATGTTGTCAATATTGAAAGCACGCCAATCTTTTCGCGGTTCCCATTTTCGAGTGACCGCACTCTGACGATTAAAATACAAACTCACTCTCCTAATACGATATATTGTAGCTTGCTCGGCGTCTGATGTCAAACAATTTCCAAGAGAAGAGCTGGTGTATCCCTGAACTCCGCATTCAAATTACACTTCCGCCCAATCTCCCGTATCCTCATTAGATAAGATCAACGGAGGTGCGTATGACCCGTGAGGAAGCCTGGGAACTGTTGAACGAATACACGAAGTCACCCAACCTGATCAAGCATGCATTGGCAGTGGAAGCGGCGATGCGGGAATATGCCGAAAAATTCGGTGAAGATGTTGACACCTGGGGGTTAGTCGGGCTGCTGCACGATTTTGATTACGAACGCTACCCCAATGCCGAGGAGCACCCATATAAAGGCGCCGAAGTTCTACGAGAGAAAGGCGTTCCGGAAAATTTGATCCAGACCATGATGTCGCACGCGCCGTACACTAATATCCCGCGCGAAACGAAAATGGCGAAGACGCTATTCGCGGTAGATGAACTCTGCGGCTTTATCACCGCCGCCGCGTTGGTGCGGCCGGATAAGTCTATTCACACGCTCAAACCAAAATCGGTGAAAAAGAAATTTAAGCAGAAAGCATTTGCCGCCCAGGTCTCGCGGGAGGATATGATCAAAGGCGCCGAGGATTTGGGCGTTGAGATGACCGAACATATCCAGACGGTGATCGATGCCATGCAGAAAATCTCCGACAAACTTGGCCTGGATGGTTCATGACTCAATCAGCCGAACCACGACCCACGCTCCACACAATCACGGTGGATAATGCCGGCGCCGGTACTCGGGTGGACACCTATGCCGCTGGACAGTTGCCGGATTGCTCGCGCTCGCAGATTGCCCGGTTAATTAAGGAAGGACATCTCACGGTCGACGGTGTCCTGGTACGCGCCAATCACAAGCTCAAACCGGGGGAGACGATTGCGGTCAAGGTGCCGCCGGCGACCCCGACCACCGTCGAACCGGAGGATATCCCGCTCGACATTATATATGAGGATGAATATCTGATCGTGGTGAACAAAGCGGCGGGGATGGTGACCCATCCCGGTACCGGCAACCGGACCGGCACACTGGTCAATGCGCTGCTGTATCATTGCAAGGAGCTCTCCCGCACCGGTTCGCCGGAGCGGGCAGGGATTGTCCATCGGCTGGACAAAGGCACCAGCGGTTTGCTGGTGGCAGCGAAAACCGACGCCGCGCATCGTCATCTGGCCAACCAACTGCAGGACAAAACCTTACGGCGAATGTACCTGGCGTTTGCCTGGGGGCATCTTTCGGAGGATCAAGGGATTATCGATCTGCCGATCGGCCGCTCACTTTCTAATCCGACCAAGATGAAAATTGACCATGCCGCCGGCAGAACGGCAGTAACCGAGTACGTGGTTTTGGAACGCTACGATCTTTGTGATCAGCTGCAGCTCAAACTCCAGACCGGTCGCACGCACCAGATTCGCGTTCATTTGGCGCATCAGAATCACCCGATTTTTGGCGATCCGGATTACGCGGGCCGGGACCAGCGGGTGCGGGGAATTGCTCCTGAACTGCGCATTCAGTCCCGGCAATTGTTGAAACTGATCGACCGGCCGGCACTGCATGCATTCAAACTGGGATTTGTCCATCCCGTGACCGGAGAAGCAGTCGAATTCACCGCCGATCCGCCGGAAGATATACGGGAATTGGAGCGTCAACTCGCCCTCCGGCCAGCCTGATACGTGACTTGATATCTGCCTGTTAATCTAAAGTGGCAAAAAGGTTACGCTCCGAAATAGGGTAGGCGGGTTGTGCCAATTTGGCCTTGACTTTGCCTGGTGAAATCAATAGGTAGCTCCATTCACAGCCTGGATTTACCGGGCAAAGGCGGTCGGGTTTCCGTCGGGAGAATGTCGCGTGTCCGAATTTGTTGCCGTAGCCATCTTCTTACTGGTCGGCACAGGCATCGTCCTTTTCACCTTCCTGCTGGCCAAAATCATCCGACCATCCGCTCCCGAGACCATCAAGCTCGAAACCTATGAATGTGGTGAGACACCGTACGGAACCGCTAATGTGCAGTACAATGTGCGGTTCTATATTTTCGCGTTGCTGTTTGTGATTTTCGATGTTGAGGCGATCTTTTTGTTTCCGTGGGCGTTGGTGTATCGTTCGCTGGGATTTTTTGCCTTCGTCGAGATGTTTGTATTTCTGACGATCCTGATTTTCGGTCTCTTTTACGCCTGGCGCAAAGGCGTGTTGAAGTGGTTCTGATATAAAGGCTTAACACGTCCATGCTGGAACTACGCGGAATCATCGACGCCATCTGGGACTTCATCGCCGATATCCTGGCCAGTCTCGGCCTGTCGGATGCGCTGATCGCGATTACGGGATACTCGATAATCGCCGGGGTGCTCTTTGGGATCATTTCGGTTATTGTCCTGTTTCTGGTGTGGTGGGAGCGGAAAGTCTCGGCGGATATGCAGGATCGGTTAGGACCGATGCGGGTCGGGCCACACGGTACCATTCAAACGGTCGCTGACGCACTCAAATTGCTGCAAAAAGAGGATATCACCCCGCGCGCCATCGATTTTCCCATGCATTTCTGGGCGCCGGTCCTTACCTTTGTCGCGGCTTTTATGGTGTATGTCACTATCCCCTTTGGTGAGAGACTGATCGTCTCCGATCTGAGCGTGGGAGTCCTTTACGTCATTGCCATCACGACGTTTACCGTAATCGGCCTGCTGATGGCCGGTTGGGGCTCGAATAATAAATATTCACTCTTGGGAGGGTTTCGGTCGGCCGCGCAGGTCGTCTCCTACGAAGTACCCCTGGCGCTGGGCCTGCTGGGGGTGATTATGATCGCGCAGACCTTGTCGCTCAACACCATTGTGTTACAGCAGGATAACTTTTTCAAGTGGTATGTGTGGCGGCAGCCGCTGGGCTTTGCGGTCTTCTGGTTTGCTGCCACCGCTGAGTGTAACCGGACCCCGTTCGATCTGCCGGAGGCCGACTCCGAACTGGTCGCCGGATTTGTTACCGAGTATTCGGGGATGAAATTCGCAATGTTCTTCCTGGCGGAGTTCGTCAACATGTTCACCGCATCCGCCGTTGCGGTGACTCTGTTTTTTGGCGGCTGGATGTCCCCATTCGGGCCGGAATTCGGCCCGTCCTGGTTCTGGTTCCTCGGCAAAACCTTGTTCTTTGTTTTTGTGCTCATGTGGTACCGCTGGACGTATCCGCGTCTCCGAGTGGACCAACTCATGGGCTTTGCGTGGAAGGTGCTGATCCCGTTGGCGTTTTTGAATATCCTGCTGACCGGTCTCGGCATTCACATTTTTGATTGATGAGCAGGCGATGGATGCAGCACAACTGACCACAATCGTTTTCTATATTCTGGCGTTCTGCATTATCGCCGGGGGGATTTTTACCGTGACCTCACGGAACCTCTTCCACTCGGCGATCTTCCTGGTTCTTACGCTGTTCTGCGTGGCCGGGATTTTTGTGATGCTCAACGCCTACCTGCTGGCGGTCATTCAAGTGCTGATTTATGTGGGCGGCGTGGCCATGCTGGTTATTTTCGGTGTGATGCTCACTTCGCAACTGACTGACGTCCGCCTGCGCCATGTGAATGAGCAGGTCTGGCCGGCCCTGATCATCTGCGGCTTCTTTCTGGCCCTGCTGATTTATGGGTTCTGGAATGCACCGTTCCGGATCAGTACCGCCGCCGGCCCGGCAGATGTATCGCACGAATTGGGAAGGTTGCTGATGACCACCTATGTCCTGCCATTCGAAGTTGTTTCGGTGATGTTGCTGGCGGCGCTGGTTGGGGCAGTGGTTATTGCGAAGAAGGACTGAGATTAGTGGAACAGGCAAATTTGGGACTCAACCATTTTCTGATGCTCTCCGGAGTGCTGTTCACGATTGGTGTGTTCGGGGTGCTCACGCGGCGTAATGCCATTGCAGTCCTGATGTCGACAGAACTGATGTTCAACGCGGCCAATATCTCGTTGGTTGCGTTTTCGAAGTTCATCACGCCGGAAGCGCTGACCGGGCAGATTATCGCCATGTTCACCATTATTGTCGCGGCCGCCGAGGCGACGGTGGCGCTGGCAATTGTGTTGTTAATTTATCGGAATTTCAAAGGAATTAACGTCGACCGCATCAATTTCATGAAGTGGTAATATAATGCTACAGAATGCCTGGATCATACCTGCGTTGCCGCTGCTGGCGTTTGCCCTGATTGTCCTCGTTACGCATCGCAATCGTGTGCTGTCCGCCGGTCTCTCGATTGCGGCCATCCTTACGGGCTTTGTGCTGTCCGTGGTGGTGTTGTTCCAGGTACTCCACGACCATGGGCCCCACGAGTTTTTCATCACCTGGTTGGATTTTGGTAATTTTGAACTCCAGATGGGGTTGCTGATCGATCCGCTTACCGCGGTGATGTTGATGGTCGTGACCATTGTCTCCTCGTGCGTCCAGGTCTATTCAATCGGGTACATGCACGGCGACCCACGGTTTTCGCGGTACTTCGCCTACATCTCGCTATTTTCGTTCTCCATGCTCGGCCTGGTGCTCGCGAACAACTTTGCTGAAATATTTGTTTTCTGGGAATTGGTTGGCCTGACCTCCTACTTGCTGATCGGTTTCTGGTTCGAGAAAAAATCCGCCGCCGATGCCGGTAAGAAAGCATTTATCACCACCCGGACCGGCGACCTGGGATTTATTGTTGGAATCCTGATCACTCTCATGGTTTGTGGCACGCTCAACTTCGGCGAGGTATTCCACAAGGTCGAGACGGGTGAATTCGGGGGCGCGCTGCTCGCCGCCGCGGCAATATTTATCTTTGCCGGCGCAGTCGGTAAATCCGCGCAATTCCCGCTGCATGTGTGGTTACCGGATGCGATGGAAGGTCCGACCCCGGTTTCCGCGTTGATTCACGCGGCAACCATGGTCGCCGCCGGCGTGTACTTGGTGGCGCGCATCATGTCGATTTACGTGGCCTCCGAGTTGGGCGGGATGGTGGTTGCGATCATCGGGATCACGACATCGTTCATTGCAGCATCGATTGGCCTGGTCCAAAACGATATTAAGCGCGTGCTGGCCTATTCCACGGTCAGCCAGCTTGGATATATGATTATGGCGCTGGGTCTGGGCGCATTCACCGCCGGGACGTTCCACCTCATGACCCATGCGTTTTTCAAAGCATTGCTTTTCCTCGCGGCCGGCTCGGTGATCCACGCGGTGCACACCAACGATATGCAGGAGATGGGCGGGCTGGGCCCGAAGATGAAAATCACGGCGACCACCATGTTCATTGCGTCATTTTCCATCGCCGGAATTTTCCCGCTCTCTGGATTCTGGTCGAAAGATGAAATTGTGGCGTCTACAATTGGGCACCCCATCTTCATGGTGCTCACGCTGATTGTCGCGTTCATGACCGCCTTTTACATGTTCCGGTTGTGTTTCCTGACCTTTACCGGCAAACCGCGCGATCAGGAGAAGTTTGACCATGCGCATGAATCGCCGCTGACCATGACCGTGCCGCTGATGGTCCTCGCATTTCTCTCGATCTTTGCCGGCTGGGTCGGCATTCCATGGCTGGCGCAGGGGTACTCATCATTTGTGTACCATCATCATCCCCATCATGCGCATTTCCATTTTGATCTGGCGGGGATTTCACTGCTGGTCGGACTGTCCGGCATCGGCTTGGCCTACTTGATGTATTACAAAGGCGCAATTTCCCCGGCAAAGTTGGGTGAGCGGTTCAAACCGCTGTATACACTGCTGTATAACAAGTATTATTTCGATGAAATCTACGATGCCCTGATTGTCAATCCAATCTATGCTATCTGTGATTTCTGGTTCTGGTTCGATCTGCATATCATCGACGGGATGGTCAATGGTGCGGCCACGTTGACGCTGTGGTGGAGTGCCGGCAAGGAGTGGTTCGATACGTGGGTCGTGGATGGTGCGGTTAATGGAATCGGCTATACGATCCGCGGCGCGGGCAGTGTCCTGCGTTTTGCGCAAACCGGCCGCTTGCAGAACTACGCGTTGATTATTTTCGCCGGAGTTGTTTTGATCTGGCTGTTACGATAGACGAATGAAAACTGGAGCATATTTATGACCGGCATTTTATCCTGGATGGTTTTCTTACCGCTGATCGGCGGAATCGTCATCCTCTTCCTCAAGCAGGAGCAGAAAACGGCAATTCGGTGGGCGGCGTCGATATTCTCGTTTATCCCGCTCGTCCTGTCGTTCATCATGCTCGCGCAGTACCGACCGTCCGACCCGTCCATGCAGTTTGTCGAGCTCGCGAAGTGGATACCGCCGTTGAACGTTCACTATCACGTTGGTGTGGATGGAATCTCGGTGCCCATGCTGTTTCTCACAGCGCTGTTGTCGTTTATCTCAATCGTCGCCAGCTTCGGGATTGAGAAGCGGCTCAAAGAATATTTTGCGTTCTTCCTGTTGTTGGAAACGGGTATGATGGGCGTGTTCGCTGCGCTGGATTTCTTCCTGTTTTATGTGTTCTGGGAAGTGATGCTGGTTCCGATGTATTTCTTGATCGGCGTCTGGGGCGGACCCCGCAAAGAGTACGCGGCAATCAAGTTCTTCCTCTACACGTTGTTCGGTTCGATTTTCATGCTGGTTGGCATTCTGCTTTTGTATTTCAACACCACGCCGCATACCCTGTCGTTTTTGGAATTGATCGAGCACGGCCCGGCGTTCAGCCATGGGCTGCAGATTCTGGTGTTCGCGTTTTTCTTCGTCGCCTTTGCGATTAAAATTCCCGCCTGGCCGTTCCACACGTGGTTGCCGGACGCGCACGTGGAGGCGCCCACCGCGGTGTCAGTCATTCTGGCCGGCGTACTGCTGAAGATGGGGACCTACGGCCTGTTGCGGATTTCGTTTCCGATGTTGCCGTACGGAACCCAGTACTTTATCTGGCCGATGGCGATTATCGGCGTGATCGGTATTATTTACGGCGCGCTGGTGTGTATGGCCCAGAAAGACCTGAAAAAACTGGTGGCGTATTCGTCGGTGTCGCATATGGGTTACACGCTGTTGGGAATGGCGGCAATCGGCGGTGTGGCCGGAATCCAGGGCTGTTTGTTCCAGATGTTTTCCCACGGCTTGATCACCGGCGCACTCTTCTTATTGGTTGGCGTATTATATGACCGCGCCCACACGCGTGAAATCGATGTTTTCGGCGGATTGTGGTTACGGCTGCCAGTCTACTCCGGGGTGATGGTGCTCTTTGTGATGGGCTCGCTCGGATTGCCGGGGCTGTCGGGATTTGTCGCGGAGTTCATGGTCTTTATCGGGTCGTTCCCGACCTTTACCTGGCTGACCGGTCTGGCGGTGTTCGGTGTCGTACTGACCGCGGCGTATTTCCTGCGGATGGTGCAGAAGATGTTCCTCGGCGAGTTTAACACCCGCTGGGAAGGCAAACTACCGGACATGAAGTTCCGCGAAATCTTCACCGTGGTGCCGCTGGGGATACTGATGATCGCGATCGGTGTGTGGCCGCGATTGCTCTCCGACTGGATGCAACCCACCATCGAGCATCTGGTGACCTTAATTAACCGGTAGGTGGCTGGTAGAACATGGAATTTTCGTTCGCTGAAATATACGGTCAACTGGAACTGATCATCCCGGAATGCGTGCTGCTGGTCTTCGGCATCATTGCCTTTGTCATGGGCGCCGGCAGCAAGCGCGAAACGAATGCCACCGGTCCGGGGGTGGTGGCGTTTATCGGCCTGGTAGCGACGATTATCGCGTTGATTGCGGTGGGTCGAGGCCAGGCGTTCGGGGTGATGTTCCTCGGCGATAATTTTGCGTTTGTGTTTAAGCTCATCGTTTTGGTCGCGGCGATGTTTACCATTGCCTCGTCATTTGGCATCGTCAACAAATTCCACGCACACCGCGGCGAGTATTTTGGGGTGGTGGCCGTGTCGGCGGTGGGGATGATGTTTATGGTCTCCGCCGGTGAGCTTTTGACCATGTATATCGCGCTGGAGCTGTCCACGATCTCGCTGTTTGTGCTGGCGGCGTATCATAAATTCAACACCAAATCCGCCGAAGCCGGGTTGAAATACGTGATCCTCGGCGCGATTTCCTCGGCCGTGCTGTTGTATGGCATTGCGTTGATTTACGGACTCACCGGTACGACCGAGATTATGAAACTCAGAGACGCCATCATTCAGATGCGCTTTGCCGCCGGTGAATTCCCGCGCGCGTTTTTCGTGGCGCTGCTTCTGTTAATCGCCGGCTTTGGCTTTAAGCTCTCGCTGGTGCCGTTTCATATGTGGGCGCCGGATGTGTACGAGGGCGCGCCCACGCCGATTACCGCGTATCTGTCGACCGCTTCCAAGGCGGCCGGGCTGGCGGTGTTTTTGCGCGTGTTCTTCGGCGGGCTGGTGCTGGCGCAGGGTGAGTGGATGATGATCATGGCCACATTGGCCGCGCTGGCCATGATTGTCGGTAACGTCACTGCGATCGTGCAGCGCAATATCAAGCGCCTGCTGGCGTTTTCGTCCATTGCGCACATCGGCTATATCCTGGTGGCGATTGTGGCGACCAACGAGCTGGGTGTGTCGTCCATGACCTACTACATGATGGTCTACCTCTTTGCCAACATGGGCGCGTTCATTAGTGTCATCGTCTTTGCCCAGAAGACCGGTTCGGAACAAATTGCCGATTACAGCGGCCTTTCCCGGCGCTCGCCGGTGCTGGCGGCGTTTTTATCGATTTTTCTGCTGTCGCTGGCGGGGATTCCGCCGCTGGCCGGATTTTTCGGGAAATATTACGTGTTTCTCGCGGCCATCGAACAGGGCTGGCTCTGGCTGGTGTTGATTGCGCTGTTGACCTCGGTGGTGGCGCTCTACTACTACGCGTACGTGATCTGGCGCATGTATTTCACGCGGGAGGGCGACTACGAGGACGTCGCCGTGCCCTTTCCGCTGCTGCACAAAGTGGTTCTTTCCATTGCCGTCATCGGCATCTTCGTCATGGGTATTCTCCCCGACCGTTTCTTAGCCTTCGCCCGCACTGCGGCGGAGAGCTTCATGCGGTAGGGGGGGTATGGTATATAGCCCTTATTGATAGAAACCTGCCGATTTTTGTCATTGACACGTAATTCCTGAAAGTGTATGACGTATAACATACCTGGGGAGGTTGGTATTTTTCAGGCGATTATCGAGTTGGCCAAAGAACACGGGTTGCTGGTGGCCTTATTGACGGTAATCACTGTATTTTTTGTGCGTAGGGCCGACAAAGCAACTGAAAGGCATATCAAAACATTGGAAGATGAAGTGGAGAGGGTTGTGAAGGAACGTGATAAACTCCAAGACATTATATTGGCCAACAGGCTGTCAAGCAAAAGTGATTTAAATGGAGGCACGGATGGCTGAGACTTTAGCTGTTAGCTTGGTAACCTTGTTGTGTGTGATTTCCATCTATAAGGCGTTTGCATTAAGATCACAATGCATTAGGCAACGAGTGGCGGAAAACAAATTTCGACTCTACGCGGTTAGAGATCAACTAATTGGACTAATTGCTGACGAGCGAGTGGAAGAGAATGACGATATTTTTCGTTTGTACTATCAAGCAACAAATGACATAGTGCGTCGTCAGCACAAGTTCACTATGTTTGCCTTGATTAAACGGGCAATGGATGAGAGAGCGGCGAAAATTCAATCGGCCAAATTCATTGAGGAGCTAAGCGAAGAATTGTCAAAACGAGATCCCGCGTTGAGAGACGCAGTTTTGAATTTTTACCGCGCACTTTTGGACATTGTGATTGCCAACAGTGTAACTCTCAGATTTTTCTTGCGTTTTCATGACTACGTTAATCCGATAATGCGTTTGGCAAAGAGAATATATACCACGCTTCCCAATCTTCGGATTGTCATGGGCTCTTGGATGGACGCATATCAATTAGGGCGTACTTCTGAGTTTGCCCTGAGCCACGTATCATCGCAGCAAAATGCGACGAAAATTAGTTGAACATTTTCATTCCGCGGGCTGGCCAGCGTGGCCCTGATCTGAGGGAGCGCGACCAGCGCACCCGGAGATCAGGGTTTCCAGGAGCGATGGGAAGTGCCGATGAATGCCGCGCCTTGAACGCTTCGGGTTCCGGGGGCATCCACCACGGCGGACCCGGCCACACAAAAAACTGGATTCCGGGTCACGCCCGGAATGACACGTTGAGAATTATGTCGAAACCGCGTCGCCGCAGGCGACTCAGGGGTTTCGACCTACATCGTATTGCCATAGTTGTTACAATTGATACTATCCCGATCGTTCGGCCGGCGTGGCCCTGATCTGAGGGAGCGCGAAGGGCTCCCGGAGATCAGGGTTTCTAGGAGCGTTACTCCTTGCCGATTTCCATCACTCCTAGAACGCTTCGCGTTTCGGTGACGGAACCCCCTGCCACACAAAAGAATGGATTCCGGGTCACGCCCGGAATGACGGCGCCGGGTGCCCCAGGGCTTGCCCTGGGATGAAATTCGGGGCACACTAATTCGTAGGGTGGGTGCTTTGCACCCACCGCTCATGGTGCGTGGAAACCACGAACCCTATGTCAGTGTACAAGGCTTCGTTTCCGTCGATTCAAGAAGAGCGCCAGAGCCCCGCTCAGCACCAGGAACGTGCACAAAACGGCCAATCCAGCGGTAGATGAGGAGGGAATTTCGGCCGTCGATGGACTCTTGACATACGAAACCCGGGCCTTCGCTTCGTGTGCGGATACCGACTGTCGTCCGCGTGCCAGCGTTAAGCCCACAGTGTAAAACGCTTCATAATCCCCAGGAGCTAGGGAATAGGGCGTGATCAGGGCAGTCGCGGGCGGACCCGGATTGGAGTAGCTCACTGATATCGTGATCCATTGCGCAATATACGCGCTTTCGGCAATTGTTTCCAACTCGAGGGGATCGGTCGGATCCCCGCCATGCGCGAAGACCATTGTTTTATTCGGGGACCGCGGCCAAACACCCGTATCCCATCCACCGGTGTGGTCGAATTGATAGGTTACATCGACCTCGGTGATCGACAGCTGGTCGGTCGGATGGACACGAACCGGAGCAGCATAACCGATTATATCTATGGGGAAATCACTCGTGTTGATCAGACTGATATCATAAGCAAGGGTGCCCGTACCGGTGGGAAATTGAACAGCGCCAGGGTAGACATATTCCAAAGCACCGGTTGGAACATCAACCCCGTCTTCACAGGGTACAAAGTCTCCCACACCGTGGTATACATCATAAATCAAGACCAATAAATCGCCCAGCGATGGCTCGCAGACAAACTCGGCATTACAGTAGCCGTTAATCTCCGCGTCGCAATCGTTCACCGGAGCGGCTGCCGGGTTTTGTTTGATTACATAATTAGTTAGGAATGAGACATCGGTCGGATTTACACTGCCGTCCCCGTCGATATCGCCCATGGTATCCTGGGGATCGTCACAGTTGCAATCCGCGCGGCTGGTTACCGCTGCTCCGGCAATCGTGAAAAACACGGCGATCACGATAACCACCTGGCCGCGTATTGTTTGGTTTGCACGCATAACCCCTCCTTACAGATCGAACACTGGTTTTACCGTCCCCGGGCCGCCCGCCGATGAAGCTCCCGGCGACCGCGTTCTTAAGTTCTAATGGTCGAAAACACAAATTCTACGAGTGCCGGTACCTCTCAAAAACGGAACGGTGTGATGGCGGAGCATGATGCAGAACTAACTCAGGTCCGTCACTCAATATTCAGTTGAGTTACCGTATGCAACCAACTACCTTGAAATGTAAATCTCTTCCCTTGTTTTGTCAAGTACCTGCTCCATTGATTTTGGAAGCCGGGCAGGTGGGTTTCCTTTAATTACTTTCTTCAACCCCAAACGCGCCCGCCAAAGGCGGACTAAGTTTGAGGTTGCCACCCGGTATTGACCATTGTATGAGAAATCGGTCGTATACGACCGTCCCACACCAAGGGGATGGGCACCACGACCTACGACGAATCACAATCAATCGGGGGAGTGCAACCATCGATACCACCGCGATCGTCCGGGAAGGGAATGATGCAAACCTGGCCGTCGCCAAAAGTCACCATCGGTTCGGGGTGTTTTTCCGCACGAAGATCGTCAAAGCAGCCACTATCGGGTAGGACGTCGGTATTCTCGCAGATGAAAAGTTGGGTACCGTCACGATGCGTCAGCGAGTTATCCTCACAAAAATTCCACACCCAGCGAATGGGGAAACAGTGATCGACAAACTCCAATTCTTCCGGTGCCCGGAAAGCCAGCTCGATGATTTCGCCGGTCGGTGAATATACTGATTCATCCGGCTCCACCCCATCCGGCGTGTTGGCGAGTCCGATGAGACGGACGATTCCGAGCGGACAACCGCCACCGCAGGAATCGCCATTCGACTTTCGATAGGTGAAGTACTCCCAGGCATCCAATCCACCTGCGGACTCTGCCCCAAGAAACTTGAGGGTAGCGTCGTGAGCAACCGCCAGCCAAAACTGGCCGATTTCTTCCGGGAAATCCATACTCAACGTAACTGTCACGATGCCGCCGGGGTACGTTTCAACATCGCTGATTGTCAGGTGACGCGGTTCCGCCGGCCCGGTCGGCACATCCCCACATCCCAACAGCAGCGCCAGCAAACAGCAGGTGACGCTGATTGATCCCAGTACCTGACAGCGGTTTAACATACGTGTGCACCTCGATATCTAAGACATTATAGTATAAGAATTAATTTGTGGGAGGTCAATCATTCATGGGGACCTTGTTAATCCCTTGCTGCGCAAGGGGAAAATAAATTCCGGCTCAGGGCCGGAATGATAACACTGTGACGGGGTGCCAAATGGGTGTCACCCCAGCGCAGGCGGGGGTCCACGGTGCGTGCCTTGCACGCACCATTCCAGTCAGCCCAAGGGCTGACCGGCACGGAAGAAGAAGATGTCGAAACCATGTCCCCGCCGCGGCGCAAGCAAATCGTACCGAGAAACCCGACCTCCATCGCAAGAGGCTTGTGAGACAGCCTCAGGACGTACACCCGCCACACTACTTTAGAAATTCTATTCCGGTTGCCAGACTTTCCAGACTTTGCCGACCAAGTCGGGACCCGGCTTTAAGGTCGGCTTACCCGGTTCCCAGCCGGCGGGGCAGGCCTCCGCGCCCTTGGTGTTGCGAACATGCTGGAACGCGTGAATCTGCCGGATCGTCTCTTCAAATTTCCGTCCAACCGGCGGCGTCAACACTTCCATCGCCTGAATAACGCCGTCCGGATCAATGAGGAACCGTCCCCGGATATTCACGCCGTTGGCCTCGTCGTAGACGCCGTACACGCGACCAAGATTCCCGGCGCCGTCGGCAATCATCGGCCACGGAATCCCGTTCTCGGTCATTTTGTTGAGTTCTTCTTCTTCCCAGATTTTATGGACGAAGGTGCTGTCGGTGGAGACGGAGAGGACCTCCACGTCGAGTTTCTGCAGTTCGCTATGTTTCCCGGCGACCGCCGAGAGTTCAGTCGGTCACACAAAGGTAAAATCGCCGGGATAGAAACAGAGAAGGACCCATTTGCCGAGATAGTCGGAGAGTTTCACATTTATAAATGTGCCTCCCTGATACGCCGGGGCTTCAAAATCGGGGGCTTTCCCGCCCACGTGTGCCGTCACCATGACATTGCCTCTTTCCGCAGGTGGATCTTCGGTTTTCGTGTCGGCTGTCTCACCGATCACGGTGCCGGTCGGTTTGGCACAACCCACAGGTTCGTCAGGCATCGGTCACCTCCTGTCGTGACAGTAATTACCTAAACTTCTACCGAAGATATGAGGGATTCAGGGAGGCAGTCAAGTGACGTCAAGACAAAAGAGGTGGTCAATTAGTGTCTTGTGACAAAACACAATTGCAGGTGGTACGGGAGGGCAACGAAGTATACAATTACGAGGGCACGTGCTGGAAGCAGCTTTCAGATAATCTGGGAACAGTGTTACTGACATCGACCTGCCGGATTAACGCCAAATCGTGGGCAAAACCCATTGTGCAAAGTTCCTGACCCGAGGTGCAGTGAGACAAAGCCTCGGCCAGGTTTCGAGCGTGTTGAGCAAATGACGCTGCCGCAGCCCGGGCCTCTGGTGATTTTCGTCCAGTTAAGTGTTGAATAATCGCGCCTGCGCCGAGGTAATCCTCCAGGGCAAACCGGATTGATTGATCGTCGTTCCATCGTTCTCCGGCGGCGATCACGGTGACATGTTTGCCCGTATGTTGTACTGCGTGTGCAACCGCGCGACAGTTCCGTAGACAGCCGGCAAAAATCGGACAGCTGGTCGGTTCGCTGGATAGCCGGGCACCATTCATCGAGGGGAGGATCAATTGTGTCCCGGTGGGTATTTCCACCAATGATGCGGGGGAGAGGGAGTAGTTTGCCGAGTGACGGGCACCTGCGACAACGCCGTTCACACACAGCGCCAGATCCCGGATACGGTCTGGATCGTCGTCAACCGGATAGACGGTCGCTCCTCGACTCGCGGCAATTTCCACGCAGGTCGTGAAAGACATGACATCCACAATAATAACCGCGTGACTGACCGGTGCGAGGTGTTGCAGGTCGGGCAAACCCCATTCGCAATGAATCTCAAATTGACCGTCCATAAAAAAAGCGGACTTCACGCCCGCCTTACAAATTCATCTCCTCGTATGTTCACACATCCAAATTCTGCACATACTTGGCGTTTTTCTCGATGAACTCCCGGCGCGGCGTCACCGCGTCCCCCATCAGGATATTAAATACGCGATCGGCCTCCGCGGAATCTTCCAGATCGATCTTTATCAGTGTCCGCGTCTCCGGATTCATCGTGGTCTTCCAGAGTTGCTCCGGATTCATTTCACCAAGACCCTTGTAGCGTTGCAAATGCACTCCATTGCCGCCGAACTGTTCGACCAGCCGGTCACACTCAGCGTCCGAATAGGCGTAGCTTTCTTTCTTGCCTTTCTTCACCAGATACAGCGGAGGTTGGGCGATATAGACCATGCCTTTTTCGACCAGATCACGCATGTGCCGGAAGAGGAAAGTCAGTACCAGAGTCCGAATATGCGCACCGTCGATATCCGCGTCCGTCATGATGATAATCTTTTTGTATCGGGCCTTGGTAACATCGAATTCATCGGCGAAACCGGTCCCCAGAGCAGTGATCATCGCCCGAATTTCCTCGTTGGAAAGGATCTTATCGACCCGCGCTTTTTCGACATTAAGGATTTTCCCCCGCAACGGCAGAATCGCCTGGAACCGTCGATCACGGCCCTGCTTGGCCGAGCCGCCGGCCGAGTCACCCTCAACAATAAACAATTCGCAGGCGTCCGGATCAGTCATCGAACAATCCGCCAGTTTGCCGGGGAGTGACCCGGAATCGAGCGCGGTTTTGCGTCGGGTAAGTTCACGTGCTTTGCGAGCCGCTTCACGGGATCGTCCCGCGGCCACGATTTTTTCGATAATCTTCTTGCCGACCGGCGGATTTTCCTCGAGGTGCGCTCCGAGGTAATCCCCCACGATAGACTCGACCACGCCCTTCACTTCCGAATTGCCGAGTTTCGTCTTGGTTTGTCCCTCGAATTGCGGGTCAGGAATGCGCACGGATATAACCGTAGTAAGCCCCTCCCGGGTATCCTCACCGAGGACGCTAAAATTCACATTTTTCAGCAGGTTGTTTTTGGTCGCATAGGTGTTGATCGTGCGGGTCAGGCCGGTCTTAAAGCCGACCAAGTGCGTGCCGCCCTCGATGGTATTGATGTTGTTGACATAGGTGTGGATATTTTCCACATACGAGTCATTGTACTGCACCGCGATATCGACCTGGATGCCGTTTCGTTCTTTGGTGAAGCCAATCGGTTTGCGGTGGATGACTGACTTATTTTCGTTGAGATATTGCACGAATTCGACCAGGCCGCCACGAGAGTGAAAGGTTTCCTGTTTGTCGGCAGCTTCATCGATTACATCGATTTTGAGTCCAGGGTTGAGAAAGGCCAGTTCGCGCATGCGCGTGGCCAAACGGTCAAACGAGAAGGTTGCTTCCGGGAAAATTTCAGGGTCTGGTTTAAATACGGTCTTCGTCCCGGTGCGTTTACGCTTGCCGGTCTTGGTCATTTTCCCCTGCGGTTCGCCGTGTTTGTATTTCTGGTAATACACCTCGCCATCCCGGCACACCTCCACCTCGCACCACGCGGAGAGGGCATTAACCACCGATACGCCGACCCCGTGCAGCCCGCCGGAGACTTTGTACGTGTGGTGATCGAACTTACCGCCGGCGTGCAGAGTGGTCATGACCACTTCCAGTGCGGGCCGTTTCTGCGTCGGGTGCAAATCGACCGGGATGCCGCGGCCGTTATCAACAATTTCAACGGCACCGTTTTTCAGTAAGGTCAGTTTGATGTGATTGCAGAATCCGGCCATAGCCTCATCGATGGAGTTATCGATGACTTCATACACCAAGTGGTGCAATCCACGACGGCTGGTATCACCGATATACATCGCCGGACGGCGTCGGACCGCTTCCAGTCCCTTCAAGACGGTAATTTGTGCTGCATCATACGCCGCGACGGCGGCCTGCTTTTCCGCTTCGGTCATCATATGCCGTTATCCTGGTCTTTCGTGATTTACGGTCCGGTGAAATGGATATCCCTGACTACGGTTTCACCCAGTTTGCCGTTTAGTTTTTTAATAAACTCCACCCGCTGGTAGATTAACTCCTGTCGCCAGGCTGCGTTGTCGACTCTTACGAAAACTTTCCCCTCCGTACAGCGGATAACTTCCGTGTGTGCTGCCACTGCGTCCCCGACAATTTCCGGCCAGATCTCAGCGACGGAAACTTCTTTCAGCTTTCGCCGAATACCCAGACTTTTGAGTTGCCGGGCGAGGATATTCCCCAGTGCTTCCAGTCTGGCCATGCATTACGAACCGCTGTGTCTTAACCTTCGCGATACGATTGGCGTTGTTCGTAGGTACGATGCCCCCCTATAACGCCAATAACGATAACTACATATAGTACGAAAATACCTCCACAGACGCAAGAAAAATGTGGCATTTTCCACCAACGCAACCCCTTATTCTACAAGACATTACCAGCCGTATACTCCGCTGCAAACTGGGAACATCATCGAAGGAGACAAGCCGTCGGAGTCAATCTTTGTCGAAGTTCCCTTGCACCGGTGGAGAATGTTCCGTACCTGTCTGATCTGTGTGCAGGCAGCAGGTGAGTGGGAATGACCGATCTGTTAGGCAACAAGGTAATCCTCTGGACCGCGTTTAATATCTTCATACTGGCCATGCTGGCGATCGACCTTGGGGTCTTTCATCGCCGGGCCCACACAGTTTCCATTAAAGAGGCGCTAATCTGGACCGCGGTCTGGACTGCGCTGACCTTGTTGTTCAATGTCGGGGTGTATTACTGGCGCGGAACCGACGTTGCCCTCCAGTTCTTCACCGGGTTTCTCATCGAGCGGGCGCTGTCAATGGATAACCTGTTCGTCTTTCTGCTGATTTTCTCCTATTTCGGTGTCGACTCACGGTATCAGCACAAGGTGTTGATGTATGGGATTATCGGCGCGCTGGTGATGCGGGCGGCGATGATTTTTGCCGGCGTAGCACTGGTCAATATGTTCCACTGGACTCTCTATATTTTCGGCGCCTTTTTGGTGATCACCGGCATCAAAATGGGGTTGCAGGACGAGGCGGCAGTTCACCCGGAACGCAATATTATCGTCCGGTTGGCGAAACGGATTTTACCCGTTATCCCGGCCTATCATGAGGACAAGTTTTTCGTGCGCCTTGAAGGCCGGTTAGTTGCGACCCCGTTGCTGTTGGTGGTGGTGGCGATTGAGGTATCCGATTTGATTTTTGCGGTCGACTCAATCCCGGCGATTTTCGGCGTAACCACCGACCCGTTCATTATCTACACGTCGAATGTCTTTGCGATTTTGGGACTGCGGGCGTTGTATTTTGCGCTGGCGGGGATGATGAATATTTTTGCATATCTCAAGTACGGTCTGGCGGCCGTGTTGACCTTTATTGGAATCAAGATGGTGCTCATGGATATCGTGCACCTGAACATCGTGTTTGCCCTCAGTGTGGTTGCCGGAATCCTTATCATTTCGATTGTCGCCTCGTTAATCTGGCCGCCGAAAAAACCACCGGCACCGGAACCGGAAGAGATTTAATTCGTCTCGTGACTGGCGCACCATCAAGTACGCCAGTCACTGTGGGACTATCGAATAAGTTAGAACGCTGAAACAAAGCCGACCACCGAGCGAAATTCCTCGCGTTCGATATCGTAAATCAATTCACCGACCAGCCGCACATTGGTGCGCAGCAAATAACCGGCATGGCCGGAGACCGTCAGGTACTCTGCACCCAGCTCGTCACGCAACGCCTCGTCATCAAACTGATCTTCATCCGTTTGTGTCCAGTTGACTAGTCCGGTGAGATACCACTCACTGCGGTCGCCATCCGGCATGAAGATCAATTCTGCCATCGCGCCGCGACTCTCAACCTCGTCGGGTTCCTCTTCAGCGAAGAGCGGATTTGAATCCCGCCGCTCGAGATATTGCAGGTTTAACTCCACGAATTTCCCGTCGGTTACCGTCATATCGGGGCCGACCATCCAGACTTCATCCGTGTTCGTGTTGCCTTCTTTGCCCCAGTAGCCAAACACCCCGACCCGCAAGTTTTCATTGACGTCCTGAGAGACCCGTCCGACAAACGTCTTGTATTTGTCGTCATCGAAGATATGGCTCTCGTCTGCCTCACTGAGGCCATTGCCGTTGACGATTTCTACAATGATATCGGTGCCGCTTTCCAGCCCATAGGTTAACATCAATCCGCGGTCGTACTTGAGATTCGCCTGCGCTTGACCAACTTCCATGGTGTAGACCGCATAATCTTCGTAGGTGAGACGTAATTCGCGCTTAAACAGCGGGTCGGAGATCTGGAACTGCCCGGCATACACATCAAAATCAACACCAAAGAGATTGTTGAACATCAAATAGGCGTCCTCAACACCCGCGACCTCGCCACGCTCACTCATGTAGAAGTAAAAATAGTAGGCGAGATGATCGGCCAACGATCCGCCGGACATTAATTTCAACGCATAGGGAGTTCCCAGGTCGGTGTTCCGGTCCCCTTCACTTTCATACTTGAGGTAACCGTCCAGCCGCACCGCAAGGGGAAAGTTGCGAATCAGCGACAGGTTACGGTCACCGGTGTCGACGAAGAAACCGGGCGCCTCCTGATCTTTCAGCACAAAGCCGTTCCCGGCAAAATCGTCGCCGTAGGCCTTCAGCCGCGGGATGGGATTGTGACAAGTGGTGCAGGACATGCGATACTTGCGGGCAAATGCCGGAATGGCGTCGGCCTGCTGATAATCAGCAATCATCCATATTGCTGAAATCACTAAAAACAGCAGCACCGGACTAACAAACAGATAGCGACGATTCATCATCCCCTCCTATGGGAGTATGGTCACAGCAGTTGAATATTCACTGACTTTGATAACTTCCTTTTCCTCCGCCGGAACCTCAAGAAAATCCGCTACCGGGCCGACCAGTTTCTGATAGTTCAGCGTGGCCGTGACCGTCATCTGACCCGGCTCAGCCTCATACGGTATCTCGAAGGTAAAGGTCTCAATTTTGGTTTCACGCGGGCCGAAACGGTAATCTACACCAAGTGATTTCGTGTTCCATTGTTCAATGGTCATCCGACCTTCGGGATCAAAATAGGGCATGCGGAAAATGCGGTCACCAACCGGCACGCCGTCCCGCTGCACGCCGGCAAAATCGTCGATGCCGAGCGGCTGGCCCATATCCTGATAGGCAAGCACATCGGCGGCAATAGTATACTCTTCCCCTTCGAACCCTTTCTTATCAACGGGGAGGTGATATACGTTACCGACCGCGTCTTTTGCCTCGACATGCAACCACACGATGCGGTCTTCCACCGAGCCGGTCGGAAACTTGTGGCCGGTCTTCTGGTTGAATGCCGTTAAGGTGAAGGTAATCGGGTTGCCGACTACTGTCTCCCGGACATCCGGATGTAACACCATCTCCACCGTACCTTTGATTTTGCTCTCGACATGTGCCCCGTGGAACATGTGCTGCGCGACATCAGTATACGTGTTCCCCATTTCGGAGCTGAGGCCGGGGGCGTAAGTCATGTGGCAATCTTGGCAGACCCAACCGGCTTCGTAGTAAGGACCTTCTTTTAGTTCGAGGTGCGTTGATTTTACCCAGATGCCGTATGGGCTTTTTTCATTATGGCAGGTTCCGCAAAATTCGGCGGTCTGCATAAATTCCGATTTGGCGATTTCGTGGTTGGGTGATTCACCGGTTGCCCGCGTCCCGTATTTGACGTCACCCGGTTGGGTAATCCAGTTGTAGTTGAACGGCGTTTCGCCTTCAAAGCCGGTAATTGTGTGACAGAGGTCGCAGGAGACGGATTCATTGGCACGACTGCCTTCTTCCGGATGTGGGGGCGGGATATCTCCGGCAAGAAACGCCAGCGGCGCGTGGCAGCCGTTGCAGCCGGCCCGGACCTCGGCCACCTCCTCGTCCATTTCGGCGTGCGGGACTGCCAGCTTGAAATATTCGATCTCATCCCAGTGATGGGTGTACGCTTTCGACATCATCGCCTGTTCCCATTGCCGGTAGATATCCACGTGGCACGACGAACCACAGTAATCCGGCGTGTCGTAGTCGTCGTAGGATAGTTTACCCTCACCGTCAGCACCTCCGACTTTGGTTTCCTGGCCGGACACCATGCCGGTGGGGATTACCAGCAGCACCATCGCGATAGTCAAGGCGGTCGCGAGAGCACCGGCAGATCGATTACCGTTCGCTTGCATCATGTACTCCTTATTGATTGATATTTTGGCTCAAATAATTTTTCGTACGGCGATAAACAGCCCTTGTTCATATTGCTAAGTAAGCCGAAAATAGAGAGGCAGGTCAAGGATAGCGTACTTGGAGACAATAACTTACCCATATAGTAAGCATATGTGTAGCGCAGGTCGCCATCCCGCGGCTTATTACTAATTCTCGAAAGGTGGCGGTCAGGGATACGAATCTGGTCCGAATCAGGCCGTAACCTTTGAGGTTTCCAAACACCAACGAATACCGGTGCATAAGAATCCGTCTTGGCTGGATGGGTTGTACACCTGCCACGAAGCATACTCTCCCCGGACATAAAAAAATGGCCACCCCACTATGGATGGGGTGGCCGCTATTTTTGTCCTATGTGCTTATCGCCTTATGACTGAAGCTCGGCCGGTTGCGATTCCTGCTGAATCTCCGGCTCGGATGTCGAAATTTTCAGGGTCGGCTGTTCACCAATCGGCTGTTCTTTTTCTGGATCCGGCCGTTTGGTTGTCAAATCCCCGGGGATGGTGGGTGGCTCATCCTCGATAAACCGGATTGTCACTGCCTCGCCCGGATAATCGACAACGAACAATTGATAATAACGACGGAGGCCCGCGATAATTTCTTCACGGTTAGCCTCAACACGCAGTGAACATTCCCCGCATCGTAGGGTCAAAAAATGTTCGAATGACGTTCCGTCGATCAATTCCGCGGCAATTTGCTGGACAATCGGTTCCTGATTGGTCATTAGCTGACCTGCTGGATGACGTAGTCCGTGTAATATTTGTCCGCATTCATCCCATGGGCCTCCCGGACACCGCGGAACCCGCCAAAGGCGGACACTTCAAAGACTACCGGTCCGTCCGGGGTCTCCGCAACATCAACACAGGTGAAATCCAGATTAAAGACGGATTGTGCGCGCTGGGCGAGATCGATAATTGCCGGCGTCGGCTCATACGGCTCATAGCGTCCGCCGGCGCGGATCGTCGTGTTCCAGGACTTCCCGTTGTATACCCGGGCATACGTCTTGAGATAGTTGCCGCCCAAAAATACCAGCCCCAGATCACGTCCCGGTAATGCGATTAGAGCGACTGTCATAAATATTTTCCGATTGGCGTCAAGAAAATGCTAGACTTTTGTAAGCGGTTGCGGTAATGTGGGTTCATGGCGCGCCGGTTACTTCAACCGAACCCGGAGAACGGGAGTATTCAGGCACTCAAGGAGACGGCACGGGTGGGTTCGCCTGAGACCGCGCTGCGGTGCACTGCTATGCAACTGCTGGTCACCGGGGTGACGCGTGCCCAGGTGTGTCAGGCGTTGGTGGTGAGTGAGCGATCGTTACGCAGTTGGATTAACGCGTTTAATGCGCGTGGCATCGATGGATTGATAGTGCAGAAACGACCGGGACGCACGGCGATCCTCCATGGTGAACAAGCCGAGCAGTTCGCCCGTCTGATCGCCGAGCCCGAGCATGCGGAGCGGACCTTCTGGACGGCCAAGGCGTTCCATGGCTACCTCTCCGACACCTATCAGGTGGCGTGCAGTTATGAAACGGTGGTGCGCTTCTTCCATCGGCAGGGCTTTGCCCTCAAAGTGCCGCAACCGTGGCCGGATCGTCAGGATGAAGCGCAACGCGAGGCCTTTCGACAGCAGCTGCAGGAACTTAGTCAGAAGCCGGACGTGGAGGTCTGGTTTGCTGATGAGTCCGGGTTCGAGGGGGGATCCGCGCCCCGGCGGCGCTGGGACAAAAAGGGTCAGAAAACGCGCAGCACCAAAAACGGCGATCACCGCCGCATGAATGTGATGGGGATGGTCTGTCCACGGACTGGGGAGTTCTTCGCCATCGAGGCCTCCCATTCCGATGCGGAGACCTTCCAGGCGTTCCTCACCGAGGCGCACACATCCGTCACCTTCCCACGACCGCGCAATATCCTCATTGTCGACAATGCCTCGTGGCACAAACGGAAATCTCTCAACTGGCACGGCTGGGAGGTGAGGTATTTACCACCCTACTCACCCGATCTCAATCCGATCGAACGCATCTGGCTGGTGATGAAGGCCGCCTGGTTCAACAACTATCTCTGTCGCAATCTCGACCAACTCATCGAACGCCTGGATCGCGCCATTCTCGACGTCATCGACAATCCCCAACGCACCAGCCACACCACCGCAATCGGAAAATTAATCTGACAACCACTCTAACAATCGCAGTGCTGGCCGGCTGCACGATTGTCTTCTTTGCGATTTCGGTGAAGATGTTTCGCTGGCAGTAAAACGTTCCTTGGAGTCGTAGGTCTAAGCCCTTCCATGTGCGCCGCAGATGTCTCGCCTGGCCATTCGATTGAATTTACCAGAACCACCCAACTATGTCATCCCGGCCTTGAGCCGGGATCCAGTTACCCGGGGCACAGCCCCGGGACAAGCCGGTTGTTTTGTGCGCGGCAGGTC
>CAYWVO010000030.1:0-38716 GCA_964461835.1 uncultured Ignavibacteria bacterium
ACGTGGCATTGGTCGGGACATCAAAGGCACTGAGGATCAGCGAGTCACCGTCCGGATCAGACCCGGAAACACCAAAGTTCAGGTTGGCGCCCTCATCCACGGATTGGGCACCCGGAACGGTGACTGTAGGGGGATTGTTGGCAGCCTGAGGTTCCGGCAATTCCAGCACCTGCCATTCAATCCAGGATTCCTGACCATAGTAATCGCGTTCGATCTCCAATGTAGCGGAGCCGGACAGCCAGTGACGGCACATCGGTCGCGGAAAAGAGGTATCGGTTCCATCAGACGTCATCGTTACAAATGAAACAGCTCGCGAGGAATCGACTGATGGAGAAAGTGTTTGGTCGGCCGTAACCCAGGTGGAGCTCGCACTATTATCCACCTGGCCCTCTTGCCGGCTCCCCACATTGGCGCCGAAATCAAGGCAATACCAGCGCACGGTGCGACTGTCGGTACCCGTGTGCGCATACGCTTCACCCGTGGTGTCGTCGACCAAGCGAACGGCTGTGGCATGGGCGTTAAGACCATCATCACCGTCGACTCGCCATTGGGCAAATAAGAGAGATTGGGACTTGGAGCAGCCACTGATGGTGAAGGTTGCCGGTGCCGATTCAGTTTCGGTTGAAACGACAAGTTCACCGGTATCCAAGCCACCAATTTTGGTCGGATCAAATTCGACCACAATCCAGCGCAAGGTGCCGCTCGGCGTTTGGTCGACCTGAAAGCGACGGATATTGACCGTGGTCTGACTGCCGGTACTGACATCAGCCGTGAAATGGGCTTCACGCGCAGCATTGTTACCAATATTTGTGCAGGAGGTACCGTTGACCCAGGCAAAACAGTTTTCGCCGGTGACTGTGGCGCCGATCGCCGGCGTGTACAACTCGGTTGTGTCAGACCACGCCTGTGAACCCCGGTAGACGGTGAATTCATCGTCGGTACATTCGATGACGGTCCAGGAGAAATGGACGGCCACGTCAAAGTCATCACGTTCAAAGCGAATGGTGGTCGTACCGGCGTTGTCCCAGAGGTATGCGCTAACCATTCCCTGATCCTGCGCCACCGCGGAGTTTTGCCCCGGGCGATGCGCATAGGAATAATGGAGGATGACGAACGCCTTATTGATACTATTGACGTTGCTGGGAAGCGCGATATCCTTGGTGGTGACGCCGGCTTCCAGCGTATCAATATCTTGTTGGACTTTATAGCCCGCCTCGGCAATTTGCGGACACAAGGCGACGGCGATCAAGAGCCCAACGATCAATACGACCAGCTTCGCTGTTCGGAATTGGTTTGACATTCTCAGTCTCACGCTTGCCCCCATGATCTGCAAACTTGCTCGCTGAGACTTCATAAAGCCTGCACCTTTCGGTCGTTGAAATCGGGGGCCACGGGAAACCGCGGCCCCCGGCACTGTCTATTTCATGAGGACCATTTTCTTGGACTGACTGTAGTCCCCGGCCGTCAACCGGTAAAAATAGATGCCCGACGCGACCGAATTACCGCTTTTGTCCCGACTATCCCACTGCACCGTGTGTCGTCCGGCCGGCAACGGCTCATCCAGCAAGGTGATGACCCGCTGTCCGAGGATATTGTAAACCTCCAGCCGTGCATCGACCATCTGGTTGCCGTCACCGCGCGGCGCGATCGCAAATTCGATCGTCGTGGTCGGGTTGAACGGGTTCGGATAGTTTTGCAACAACTCAAAAGCTTTCGGGACTTCCGTATAGCCGGCGACATGAATGCGCGACGCCTCCGGCGTGCAGAGTTTCACATTCCGCAGTTTCACCGGCGGCAATTCGCCCTCGACACCGGCAATACCCGGCTGGACTTGTACGCCAAACAATTCATTGATCCCGGCAGGCAGGATCGAAGATGGGTCACTCGGGTCGTAAGTCATGACCACCCGCATCCGGCCATTGCCGTTGTCGTTATAGGTGATATCCAAGCCGGCTGCCAGAGCGCTCGGTTCCGGGGGGACGAGTTTGACCTGCAGCGGATCGTAGATGATCTCGGCCTGAATTCCCGCAACATCGGTCGGGGTGTTGGAAACCAGCTTGAACCGACCTTGGTCGGGCGCAGCACCCTCGAAATTGAATTCAACTTCCGCGAAGACATCATCACCGAAATCATACGGCGCCGGCTGCACCGGATTGCCGAAGATGAGGTTGATTATTCCGACCAAGTCGTACACATCGACTACCGGGTCTTCGATGATGTTGGCGGCGCGAAACTGCCGATCGGTGAAACTGTAGGTGTCCAAAATATATCCCACAACTGACACAATGTCACCAACGTCAATTCGGCTGTCCAAATTGGCATCACCTAGTATATCGACAAAAACGTGACCATCTGACGTCGCCAGTTGTTTCGAGGGGACATTCGGGTCGGGATTCACCGATTCCCAGGCATCTTCGAAAGAAATATCGTAGCGGCCGGTCGGCGCATCCGCGTGAATATCGCCAATGATTTCAAAAATGATCGATCCTTCGGTGCTGATCGGATTACCGGCGAGGTCAAAGGCGACCACTTTGATCCGGCCTGGGTTTTCGCCAATATCTTCGTAAATGGTGAACCCTTCCAGCCGCGAAGTCGGCACGACATCCGTGACCGTGAACACCGACGGGTTATACAGAAAATCGAATTGCACGCCGTACGTTTCCACCGTGGTCACAAAATTGACCGGAATATTTACCCCGGTCGCCCCGGGAACACCGCCTTGGGGGGACTGCCCTTCCACCGAGGTAGTGAACAGCTCGTCCAGCTCGACTTCTTCGACCACAATGGTCACATTGGTAATGGAGGACTGGTTCCCGAACTCATCCTCCGCCTGAAACTGGACAACGTACGTGCCGGCCTGCCCGAAATCCGGCGACCAGCGAAAAGTCCCGGTAACACTCTCCTGGCCACTGATTGGGTTACTGGGCAGGAAAGTCGCGCCGCTGGGGAGATTCGAGGCAGTGAGCGTTACTCCCTGAATCTCCGCATCTGGATCGGTCGCGGTCACCGAAAACTCCACCAGGCTTCCCTCCGTGGTGCTGATCGGCGAGGTAATCGGTGAGATGACCGGCGGACCGCCCGAGGAAACATCGATTACCACTGAGACAATGCTGGAAAATCCATTGTTATCATCATTAGCCTGAAATCGCACCGTGTGGCTGCCCACGTCATCGGATGTGGGATTCCAACTAAACGTTCCCTGAACCGGTGAAGCGCCGGTGACCGGATTCGATGGTGTGAACAGTGCTGCTGCCGGCAGATCAAAAGCGGTGAGTGTCACTTGATCGCCGGTATCGACATCTCGCGCGGTCACGGTGAAATTGACCGCATTACCGGGAAATGTCTCGATCGGAGACGCGAGGGCGTCGATGGTGGGATCGTTGTTTGATGACTCCCCGCCTATCGTAATAGTCCCGGTAACTCGGGTCGGCCGATACTGGCTTGACGCGTCCTCTTCAACAAACCAGTTGAAGGCGTTCGTATCAAAATCTGCATCGACAAACCTGATCTCCGTAGTCGTGCCTGCGGTGACGTCCGGTTGGGCGTAAAACTCAAACTGCACCGCATTGCCCCGCCCGGCCGGCAAGGCATATGCTTCTGCAAAGCCGGGCAGTGCCACGATGGTGACGATACTGTCCTCTGGGTGTCCACCGTAGAACTGCTCAAATGTCCCCTCGCCTGCGTTTCGTTCCAACTGAATGGGGGCAATCGTTGAATCATTATCCGGGGACACAGTAACTACTTGAATAACCGAATGGTCATATTCCAGTCGGAGCGTATAGCCACCGATCGGCGTGGCATTTACCAGATAGATGAACACCGCATTGGTGTCACCCACCGGGATCTCCGTGTCGACGACCATCAGTGTATCCGTATCCCGTTCGGACTGGGCCTGCGCGGCACTCGCACCCAAGGCGACCGCGACCAAAGCAAACAGCAATACTGTAAACAACGAGCGATTCATATCAGTACCTGCCTTTTTGGTATTTGATCCAGTATATTTTCCCACTATGAGGTCAGATTGCTTTGCAACATTGTGCACACTTTCGGTCGATTCGCGCGGAGTGACACAGGAATCACCCACATCCATATAATGGTCCGGCATCATCTCGCATCGAGCCATGTGTTTTGTTACTTCATGACATTCAATCAGTTACAATTGCACCTCGCGCGCGCACCCCTCCGGGCCACGCGACACTTTACCAAGGTTGTTCATACTATGAGCGCAAACACAATGCCGGTCATGCGCCGGCGGGTGTGTCAGCGCCCATCTGTCTATCGCAAGATATTCTGAGGTACGAGAGGTGACTGTTTCGTGAGTTCAACCGACACATACCGGTCGGTATGGGCCATGCACCACGTCAAACTCCCCGTGTCTTCCTCGCTTCACATCCTCCGTTGCCCCCTGAGAAAAACCCCTTGAGCACATCATGAGTAATATAACACAAATACCAGATAAAAAAATCCTCGGCCGGGGTATTCTGTACACTTGTGCCACCTTGTGCGCCCCGCCGAGACTCTCAGATTGATCATCATGAAAATTCTCATTGTTTTCGTTCCTCTCATTCTCAGTTCTGCCGGTGGACCTCCTTTCTTTTAACACTGGAGAGGGCATCAAAGCCCTCTCCAGCAATGAATTGCCGTTGCTTACTTCATCAGCACCATCTTCTTGGTGGCGGTGAAGTCGCCGGCGGTCAACTTGTAGAAGTAGATACCGCTGGCAACATCAGCATTCCAGTTGACACTGACCATACCCGCATCGGACGAGCCTTCGAAGCGATCCACAACCTGGCCAGCCACGTTGTAGATGTTCATCGACCAGTCAGACGCCGTCGGCAGCGCGAACCGAATCATCGTGCTCGCGTTAAACGGGTTCGGGTAGTTCTGCAGCAGTTCGTAGCTGGTCGGGACCTTCGCCAGGTGCATGTCGGCCTGCAGCAGCGAGCCGTCAGCATCGCCAAACTCCACTTCGACCAGTTCTACTGAACCATTGCCTTCCACCGGGATCGAGACCAACTCAGTCACGCCTGCATCCACGGAGTTCCCTTGCATGCTGTAAACCAGCACGTTCAGTTCACCGTTGGCGGCGTTCCACTTGACATCGTCAGTCGCGGCGGTGATTTCACCAAAGGTCACGTCGTTGTAACGGAACACCAGGTGCCCGGCGCCGATGGCACTCGAGGCATTCGTGGTGACAACCATTTCACCGTTCGCCTGATTCGCGGTGACATCCATCGCACCAGCATACGGATTAACCTTCTGGTAACCCGGCGGATACGGCTGGGCGTCGCCCGAGATGATCTTGATCAGGTAGACGAGGTCGGCAACGGTGGTCACGATACCATCGTTGTTGACATCCGAGGCCAGGATCTGGTTTTCGTACCAAACCGGATCCCAGACAGACGGACCATAGATGAAGTAGTTGGTGAACAGCACCGCGTCACCGATTTCGTTGGCGATACCGTTCAGGTTGATGTCGCCACGATCGTCATCCGGCGGAACGATGCAGATGTAACCCGGGTCAAAGTAGATGTTCGTCACCGGGGTTACGCCCTTGAAACCTACCAAGCAGCTATCGAGGTTGTAGTCCCACCCGAAGGTGATAAAGTAACCCTGCGGGTCATTCTGGCCCGGGAACGCCAGCGCAACTTCATTACCGGTAATGTCGGAAATGATGTTGTCGCCGCAGTCGATCGAGCAGAAGCCGATCCGCGCGCAGAAGTCGAGGAAGCTGCGATCTTCGGTGACGTAGAAGGTCAGGTAGGCAATGTAGCCGCTGACAATCTCCGAACCGGCAGCCGGGGTGTTGCCGTCATTCATGTCACGGATACCGATTAGACGAATGTATCCGGACGGGCAGCCGCTGCCGCAGTTGGTGCCGAGAGCGCCGGTACGATAGGTGAAGTATTCCCAATCGGCAATGCCGTCACCCTTTTCGATACCGGTCAGGGCCAGGACAGACTTGTCGTAGCAGAGCAGGAAGTCAAACGCGCCGGTTCCCTGAACGAAACCATACTGCAGGCTCACGCCAACCGTGGCTTCCCGACCATTGAGCGAATTCACATAGTGCTCTTCGAGCGGGATGTCGTCGCCGAAGTCGGCGAATGCCGTATCAATCACGGAAACCTTGTACGGACGCGCAAACTGGACCAGCAGGTTCCAGCAGCAGTTCACGGTTTCGCAACCATCATCGATGTCAACACAGATTTCGTAGTCGCCACCATTGAACTGAGCATCGTTCGCAGTCGGCGCCCAGTCGATCACACCACCGGCCATCGTCGGCATGTTGTCCGGCGGGGTCGGGGTGATCGTCAGGTTGCTGAAGGTAAGATCGTCGTCATCCGGATCGGTGTAGACCGTGTTCAGGTCAATACTATACGGATTGGTGAACAGGAAAGCCTCATCCAGATTGGCGCAGGTAACCACGTCGTTTTCCACCGTGACGGTGAAGTCGCATGTTTCGATGCGGCCACAGGCGTCTTCCACTTGCGCGCTGAAGTTATTCACGCCGATCAAGCAGTCGGTATCGAAGGTGAAGCTGCCGTCCGCAGCCACGTCACCCGAGTAGGTGAACGGGCCGCAGCCAGTCGCGGTCACCGCGCCGTTGACGGTCTCATTAATGCCCGCAGTATAGTCCGGGCAATCGAGCACCAACGGGGTCGGATCAACGTTCACCGTGAAGCTGATGAGGTTATCCGGGTTACAGCCACCAGGACCGGGATGGGCCTGGTCCGACACGACGATATTCACCGTGTACTGACCTTCGTCACAGCAGTCAGTCTGCCATTCCCACGCGCCGGTGCTTGGATCCGTGATCGCGCCGGGACCGCTGTCCAGATAAAAGAGAGCGGGATCCCCGTCCGGATCGTCGTAATTGCCGTCGTGCGTATTGGTCAGCAGATCACCCTCGGTACCGGAAACATTGCTGTTGTCATAAGCACCAATGACATCCGGGCACAGATTAGGGTTGATGGTGATCAGACCCGGGTCGAAGCTCGTTTCGTCCAGGCCCGACGGACCATGATCAATCGGCGGGAACTGGTTGTCAATCATGAAGATCGTGTTCAATGAGTTGGTGAAGCAGGCCGTGTCGATTTCGAAATCACCCGGAGTGCTCGTCACGTCGAACGAGAAGGTGATGAACGGATGGTCCTGCTTCGCCGGTTCGGAACCACCGGCACCAGCTCCGTTGAGCACGAAGTGATCCGGGGCTACGCCATCGTAGCCAACGTCACCGTCAGTCGGGCAATCGCCGCCAGGGACGCCCGGACGGTACTCTTCAATCAGAGCCGCCCACGCATTGTCCCAGTTCCAGCTGACGTTGAACTGGTACGGGTGGCTAAAGGCGTTACCGCCAGTATCGTACGGCAGGGCGCCGGTCCAGAACGAACCTGCATCGATTTCCCGCACGACCAACGGCACGGTTATGCCGACCAGCGGCAAATCGAACGAGGCAAAAACCGAGACATCAACGCCGGTCTGGCCCACCGAGACGGTTGGTTTGTCCTCGATCGTGACATCCCAGACCGCAGACGCACTCGCGGCAAACATCATCATGAAGCAAGCAGCAAAAACAAAGATGAGAGAAAAACGCTTCATCACGAGATTCTCCTAAGTGTTCTAAACAAGTTAACATTGAAACCTTCAAAGGAGACACACCTTTGAAAATTCCTTGAACTGAAAAACCCCCTTATACCGTGTAGAAATCCATTCGTGTGCCTCAATATCGATTTTCCTTCGACCTCACCTCCCAAAGGGTAGCTAAAATCGTTTGCGTTTCGGGTGAACTGACGTGAGCGTTTGAGACCTTTTCGGTCGCAACACCCCCTTTCGCCGGTTTGAAAGAACGTTTGACGGTTTCTTTTCGTTATGTGTACTGCCTTAATCATCGACGTTGGCCGAGAGTCGGCTGTCTGCGACCAGTCCGGCTTTGCGGTCGGTACGGTTGTCGTGATCTGCACGATCAGCCTTCCCTCAATTGTCTTGCACCTTCGTGCAAACTCTTTTGTTCAATTTGGCTGCGCCCAGCCAGAGGTAACTACAGGTAAAAATCAGAACTGCCTTTGTACCCGAGACACATCCACCACGGTAACTATCTGCGTCACGGACACGGACATGAGCCGCACGGCTGCGCCGGATACGGCCACGATTTATAGACGAAATTCACCAGGTAAACCGAATCCAAGGGCGTAATCTCACTGTTACAATCGAGATCTCCCAGTTCTTGCCGACAGAGTACATCCCACCCCTTGTAGACAAAGTTTACCAAATAGGCCACATCCAGCGGCGATATATTATTGTCGCAATTAACGTCGGCCACGATGGGGACCCCAACGGTGACTGACCCCGGAACATTTTTGGACGGTCGAATCAGGTTGCCCGAGGGATCAGAGTAATAGCAATTGTTCGGATCCATGACCACGGTCCGGTTGGTCAGCGTGTCGGGAACCTCCGGTTTAATCCGGCCGAAAATATTACACAAAACCCCGTTGGTCGTCGGCATGATCATGTCTTCCGGATGCGTACCGCTCTGATCGGCAAGGCCGCTCAACCGGAGGTCCAGACCCTTACCGACCGTACTGCGCGCCTGCACGAAATCCCATTGCTCAGTCATCGTGCCGGAGACCTCAACGGAACAAATATAACTCGTGTCGATGGCAACAATGGTGTCATACGGTGGATCATCAAACGTAGTATCGCACGTTGTGTCGACCTCAAAATACATGATATCGGGTCGGTTAAGCGATAAGCTGATTGCGAACCCGCTACAGGAATCGGTTGACGGATTGCCCAAACTATCGAGCGCGGGCATGGCGAGAAAGACGGATAACGGGACCAGTTCGCCAATGAGCGGTCCGGACTCATTATCGAGTTCCATGCGTAGCGTGTCCGCCTGTCCATAGACGGTAAGTGGTAAACTGATCAAACATATCACCACCACGAACGCCAACGCGCCACCCCTGCATCCTGCAATTGCGAGTTCTCGAAACATGAAATCCTCCTTTAAGACCAACCTGCTTTACTTCCTACTACCACTCTCGCAACTACAGCCTGATAACCCCCTTACCTTGAGTCAGCCGTCGGTGGTGCCGAGCAGCGGAACCCGTACACACTGCTTTTTGTTCTTATCGGCACCAGCGTACATTTCGTTGGGTACCTTCCCGGCAGATGGTCGGCGCGGCTGATCCGGTAATCCGCGTATTTCAACCCTCGTGGTGTTTCCACACACACAACCTTCACCGGAAAATGTCTGCCTTTCGATCAGTTCATACCATGCGGTAACTTCCAACAACAACAAATATACAAATCCACCTCAATTTGTCAACACGTTTTGAGCAGAAATTGCGCCTCGGCCAAATACCCAACAACTGGTTGCACACCCGAGAGTTATCACCGCAAAGGGAATGCCACCTTCCAATTTTTTTTAAGGGGATTGGTGATGGATGGCACCCAAACGGCGCTGCCTGCTTATCTTCTTGTGAACCAAAACATTACATGACTGTACAGTATCGGAATCACGCTATCCCGTCTGGATTGCCGTCTCATACCGGCTGGCCTATCCGTTTCACAAAAATGACAATCGTTTGCACCCCCCGTTCTCATGCAGCAAGAAGGTGACCTCGGATTGTTGGGAGAGTATTAACGATCCATAATCTTTCGGTGAGTATGCAATATGGGGTGGGCCGGATTCCTGCCCACCGCACCAGGAGAAATGATAAGGTGGGCGACATCTTATTGCCGCCCATCAAATTACCCGTATACAACACCGGACTACTCGATAACCCCCAGCTTTTTCCCCACCTTGGTAAAGGCGGCGATGGCCCGATCCAGATGCTCGCGCTCGTGTGCGGCGGAGAGTTGCACCCGAATCCGGGATGTGCCTTTAGGTACTACCGGGTAGTAAAATCCAATGACGTAGATACCTTCTTTGAGCAGCTCATTGGCAAAATTCTGTGAGAGTTTTGCATCATCGGGGAACTTGCCTAGCATGATAGGTACAATCGGATGATCTCCCTGAGGAATATCGAAGCCGGCCCCAGTCATTTTCTTACGGAAGTACTTGGTGTTGTCCTCCAGCTTATCTCGCAATTCGGTAGTCTCCGACAGCAAGTCGAACACGCCAATCGAAGCTCCGACCACCGCCGGCGCGAGGGTGTTGGAGAAGAGGTAGGGTCGGGAGCGCTGCCGAAACAGGTCGATGATTTCTTTGCGTCCTGAGGCGTAGCCACCGGACGCTCCGCCCAACGCCTTACCTAGCGTGCCGGTGATGATATCGACACGCCCCATGACGCCGCGATATTCAATGGATCCCCGGCCAGTCTTCCCCAAAAAGCCACACGCATGGCAGTCGTCCACCAACACCAGCGAATCGTACTTATCCGCGAGGTCACAAATTTGATCCAGTTTGGCGATATCACCATCCATGGAAAACACGCCATCGGTGGCGATAATGCGGTATTTCGCCCCCTGCATTTCTTTGAGCTTTTCCTCCAGATCGGCCATGTCACCGTGCTTGAAGATTGCCCGCTGGGCTTTGCAAAGGCGGATACCGTCGATGATCGAGGCATGGTTCAGCGCATCGGTAATAATCGCACTGTCTTTGCCGAGGATCGGTTCAAAAACCCCGCCGTTGGCGTCGAAACACGCGGCGAACAAAATGGTATCGTCGGTCTGCAAAAACTGGGAAATTTTCTTTTCGAGCTCAACATGGATAGCCTGCGTCCCACAGATAAACCGCACCGAGCTCATCCCGTAACCCCACCGGTCCAGCGCGTCGTGGGCCGCCTGGATCACCTTCGGGTGGGAGGAAAGTCCCAGGTAGTTATTGGCGCAAAAATTGAGTACCTCCTCGCCGGACTTGACTTTGATTTCCGCCGACTGCGGCGTCATGATAATCCGCTCTTCCTTGTACAGACCAGCGTCCTTAATCTCCTGCAATTCATGTTGCAGGTCTTCCTTTAGTTTCCCGTACATGATCCCTCTCTTATGCTCAACATGTTATCTGCAACGCTGGCGCCGCCGCATTACTCCATCCCCCGCCGTTTCTTGGCGGCAGTGAATTCCTCCTCGGACGGGAACAACACACACTTGGCCGAATGCCGGGGGCGGGTCATCATTTCGTCAAAGCCCTCGGCGAAGTCCGC
This sequence comes from uncultured Ignavibacteria bacterium, assembly GCA_964461835.1. GTDB lineage: Bacteria > Zixibacteria > MSB-5A5 > WJJR01 > JAJRUJ01 > CAYWVO01. The sequence continues at coordinate 11,145 of CAYWVO010000030.1, forward strand.
CAGATTAAACATATGGGTAATCACTGGCGAAATATCCAGCCGACCCGAAGACAGCAGGTTGCGGTTGCGGTACCAGGTATCAAACATTTTGCGGCCGGAGATCCCGTGAATCTGCCCACCCTTGAAGACCATCCCGTTGTTGTAGTCAATCGGCGGCTTGGGGTCGGCGGACACACCAAACGCGGAGAACCGTCCCCCTTTGCGCAACACTTGGAAGCCCTCGTCCAACGCCTGTTGCGAGCCTGCCATTTCCAAAACGAGATCGGCACCGCTGCCACCAGTGTGATCACGAATATATTCGATGCGGTTGACATCGTCCTTGTTGGCGTACAACAGGTGATCGGCGCCCATCCGTCTGGCGATATCCATATTGAAATCGTATTTACCGATGATAAAAATCTGGGCAACGCCCACGACGCGGGCGACACCAACCGCGAAGAGGGCAATCGGACCGTCGCCGATGATGACCATGGTCTTCCCGGCAACGTCGGCGTCTTCCCCGAGCACCGTGTACGTGGCGTTGCCCAGCGGCTCCTGGACGCAGGCGATTTCCGGCGGGATGGAAGTATCATTGACCCAGCAGACTGATTCGGGGACCGCGAAATAATCGGCAAAGGCGCCGTCGCAGTCGACTCCCAATATCTGCATGTGGTCCCCGATATGGAGCTGCCCAAGCATGGCGTTGAGATCGCTGGGGTCGTAGATATGGGTTTCGGCGGAAATATAATCACCGACTTTGATCCGTTTGCAATGCGGGCCGACTTCGATAACCTCGCCAGCGACTTCATGGCCGAGGGTTTGTGGCAGGTTATCCGCACCGATCCGGCCGGCTGCCCAATCGTCCCACTTATATATGTGAACATCGGTGCCACAAATCGAGGTCGCGCGGACTTTGACCAGCACCCAGTCCGGTGGGTAACTCGGCAGCGCTTTGTCTTGCATTTCTGCGCCCAGTTCGGGCTTGACCTTTACTACAGCTTTCATGGTTTCGGGCATGGCGACTCCATATGCTAAATCGTCCCTGATTTCATGTCCAGCGGGCGAGTATTCCACGCAGCGGCGTACGCAGCGGGGCTCTCCCTTATGCGTAAAGAAATATACGGGCGGGACCGGAGCGGGGCAATACACCGGGACGGTCAGGAGTGTCGATTTTTGGCAAGGAATTGTCTGAAGGGAAATTGTTCGCGCCCACAAGCAGACAGCCCCGGCGCATCCGTGCGGCCGGGGCTATCTGCTCTCATCATTGCTCTCGCTCATTTCTAGTGTTCGGCAATTTGAGCCCTGGGGTTTCGCGTTCCAGGCTGGTTTCGTCAGGTATTTTGCGGTCCTGACAAAGAAGCGTTTGCTCAGGGGAAAATGATTTCACACATTGCCTCCTGCAGTATAATGATCGGGATCACGATGGGGTGGCCCGGACATTTGTCCGGGTATCAAGGACTGATCGGCTTCTGAAACCCTGACGAACGTCAGGGCCACCCTCCTGTCGCCTGTTTATGAGGTGGAGACCGGATAATATATGACGTACCAGGCATTGGCCCGGAAGTGGCGGCCGCAGACCTTTGAGGAGATTATCGCGCAGCCGCATATTGTGCGGACGTTGAAAAACGCGCTCAAATCGGGCAAAATTCACCACGCCTTTCTCTTCGCCGGGCCGCGCGGGACCGGCAAGACCACCACGGCGCGTATCCTGGCCAAGGCGCTCAACTGTGAGACTGGCCCGACCCCTGATCCGTGTGCGAAGTGCATGGCTTGCACGGCAATTGCCAACGGATCGTACATGGATGTGATGGAAATCGACGCGGCGTCTAATACCGGGGTGGATGATGTCCGGGAACTGCGGGAATCCTCCCATTACGTGGCCACCGGGGGGCGGTACAAAGTGTATATCATCGATGAAGTGCACCGTCTCTCCGGCTCGGCGTTCGATGCGCTGCTGAAAACGTTAGAAGAACCGCCGCCACATGTGGTGTTCATTTTCGCCACGACCGAATCGCATAAGGTCCCAGCGACGATCCATTCCCGCTGTCTGAAATTCGAATTTCGCTTGATCCCGTATCAACCACTCTCAGACACCTTGCGGCGCATTGCCGAAAGCGAAAAAATCGCCATCGACCCGGAGGCCATCGATATTATCGCTCACAAGGCCGCCGGTTCCTTGCGGGACGGGCAGTCACTGTTGGATCAAGTGGCCGCCTATGCCGTGGACCAGATCACCCCGGAGATCGCCAATGAGGCGTTGGGTTTGGTCGATGTCTCGCTATTGTTTCAATTGCTGGATGATTTTGCCGAGGGGGATGTCGGCGCAGCAGTGAGCCGGGTGAGCCAGGTATCGGCTGAGGGGCGTGATTTCGGGGAATTCGGCGCGCAGCTAGTCGAACATATTCGCAACTTATTGTTAGTTAAAGCATTGGGCGAAAAGACGGATTTGCTGGATGTGCCGGCCGACCGACGCGAGGCCTACGATCAGCAGGCGAAACGATTCGCCCTGGGGGACCTCTATCGCCTTATTGATTACCTGCGGGATTTCATGAGTCGGCTCCGCTGGTCCACGCAACCGCTTTTGGATGCACAGATGCTGGCGGCCCGCGCCGCCAAGATGGATAGCACGGTGGAAATCGGCTCCCTGCTAAGCAAAATCGATCAATTGCTCGCCGGTGGGGATGCTGACTCGGGCCCGGCCCCCAGCTTATTTAACGGCCCGGCAAAAAGACAACCCGCACCCCCTGCGCCGCCAAAACCAGTGGTGCCGAAACGGTCACCGCCGCCGACACAATCTTCATCGCCCCCACCGTCACCGTCGACGGAAACAGCATCACCACCTGCGGATGAAACGCAGTCACGTAGCAAGGGTGATGCCGGTCAACCGGTCACAGAGGAGTTGCGACAACGGATTCTGGAGCGAATCCGGGAGCATTCGCCAATCATTGCCGGTTTCATGACGAATTCGCAGATCAGCCGCGGCGAGGGCGGAGTAGTGAATGTGGTGGTCTATGGCGGCAATGGGTATGTACAAAAACAAATCGGTTCCAAGTCGAATCAGAATATGATTCAGTCGGAAGTGAAAGCGGAAATGGGTGAGCGGTTGCATGTCCGGCTCCGGGTGGAATCAGGACCGCCGCCTGGGCAGGCCCGGTCGTCCACCCCCACAAAAAAGGTCCCTGATGTTAATGCGCTTTTGCAGACCGATGAGAAATTGCGTATGATCCTCGAGACATTCGACGCCGAAATAATGCCCGCCGACGGCGGGAAGTAGGGAGTAGATGATGGCTAAAGACATGAACAAGATGCTCAAGCAAGTCCAGAAAATGCAGGCCGAAATGCAGCGGGTGCAGGAGGAACTCGGAGAGAAACAGGTCGAGGGTTCCGCCGGGGGCGGCATGGTCAAGGCAGTCGTCAACGGCAAGCTGGAGTTGCTGTCGGTAAAAATCGACAAAGAAGTGGTCGACCCGGATGATATCGAAATGCTGGAAGATTTGATCACCGCGGCGATAAACCAGGCAATGGAAAACGCGCAAAAAATGCAGGCCGAGGGTATGGCGCAGATTACCGGCGGGATGCAGATCCCCGGGTTGAATATGTAAATGACTCCCACCTCGCAGACACTGGAAGAATTAGTCGAGCAGTTCGCCAAGCTCCCCGGGATCGGCCGGAAAACCGCGTTCCGTCTGGCCTATCATGTTCTGAAAGCCTCGCCGGAAGCCGCCCGGGAACTGGCGCAGGCGATCATGGACGTCAAAGAAAAAATCCGCACCTGCTCGATCTGCTACAATATTTCCGACAGCGATCCCTGTCCAATCTGCGCCGATGAGGAACGCAATCATCGGCTGATTTGCGTGGTGGAGGAACCACACGACGTGGTCGCCTTCCAGCGCGCCGGATCATTTAACGGAGTCTTCCATATACTGGGGGGTGTGTTTGCGCCGCTGGACGGTATCGGGCCGGAGGATTTGCGGATCGCCGAACTGGTCACCCGTGCCAAAGAGAAGGCCGATGAAATTATAATTGCCACCAATCCTACGCCCGAGGGTGAGACGACGGCGATGTATATTGCGAAGTTATTAAAACCAATCGGCGTGCGGGTAACCCGCATTGCCCGCGGACTACCGATGGGCGGGGACGTCGAATACGCTGATCAGCATACGCTCTCCAAAGCGCTGGAGGGCCGTACGGATTTCTAACCTCCCCCCAATTAGCTTACTTCTTCATTAAGTCTTACTTCGGCGCGAAAATATCTTCCGGCAGGTACGGATGGGCGCCAATGACCACTTCCACCCCCGATTTCGCTTTAATTTTCTCTATTAACGTTTCGCTGTACGGACAGTGATCGGCGACGCACGGCCCAATGTGGATTTTGGTCACGTGCTCGTCCACCGCGGTATTCCACAGCTTCTGCAACGCCAGCCGCGGGACTATTGCCTGACCGGGGCAATCGCCGCAATGTAACAATCCAACCAATTCGGCATCGGTGTCTTTGTAGCGCTCAAATTCCCCGACTTTGCGATTGAATCCGACCATGCACCGTGAGCAGCCGATGCAGGTGTCATCCATGGTGCGCTTGCAGCCGACGATCAGAACTTTTTCCATACTATCCCCCACATCATTTTGATTTCTCCCGGTAATAATAATCCCAAATCCTCTCAACGTATGATAGGGTTTTAGAGATTTTGCCAGGGGAACAGAAAACGGGCAAACTGCTTAGCAGCTTGCCCGAAAATTCGATCACTGGGGTGCAGCAGCATCAACACGGATCGCACATAGCATCCAGGCTCTTGTACACGAAGTTCACCAGGAACTGGATATCCAGCGGATCAACGTTCTCGTTGCAATTAACATCACCACACTCATACGGACACGCCGGTTTGGCGCACCGAGCATCGTTACCCGTATACACAAACTGCACGAGGAATTGGACATCCAATGGATCAGTGTTACCACTGCAATCGACGTCACCAACCGCATTTGGATCGGTGCCCGTCTGATCACCGCAATCGCACTCGCCGGTTGTCCCCATGCCGTACCAGTAACCAATCCCGGCTTCATAGTTGGTGCTGGTGGCGTAGCCGATAACCGATTGTCCCACCGAAAACATCATCTGGTAGTTGGTCGATGAGATATCATCACCACCGGCATTAATGGATTGCCAGGGAATGTCGTAGGCAGCAGCCTCATTGGCAGCTTGCAGATCAGGTACTGCCGGCTCGACCACCGGCGGAGTGGATTGGGGTGTGCTGGTCCTACCGGTGGATTGTGGTTTCTCGCTTTGCGGGGTGATCTTCTGCACCGATGTGGATTTTTTATCTTCGACAAGGGTGGGCTTTTCGGCGAGCGATGCACCGGCCAGACACACAATGAGCAGACAACTCAAAGACATGAGTAGTAATCGCTTCATGATCGTTCCTCCTGGGTTATGAGGAATATAGCTATTTGTATTCGAGTAGGGCAATTCTTTTTGATAATTTTTCAATCAGGTCGCTCAGATCCTCGTTTTCTTGTTGCAATGCCTGGATCGCCGCCAGGATCAACTGTCCCGACAGCCATATTCAGGGAGTTTAGCATTTTCCGTTTGACGGGAACTCTCGGCAAATTACGATTGCATATGCGGAAGATATCAGTCTAATGAGAAGGGAACTATGGGCCTTTTTTGTAATCTATTGAATTACAGGGAAATAACAGGCATATCCGGGCCAGGCAACCGTGGTACTCCGGACGTTGTTCTAAATGGGCGGCCCACCAGCCGCTGTCTCATGGGGGAGGCAGGGAACGCCTGCGAATCTCAAACGTATTTTATTGATTGGGATCGGGATGCTGCGTATCGTGATCCAAGCGAAAAGGTAAGGACGGTGTAGATATATATGGTTCAGAAACTCCTCACGAAACTGTTCGGCTCCAAGCATGAGCGGGAGATTAAGAAGCTTCAGCCCATTGTCGACGAAATCAATCTCCACGCGGAACAATACCACGACCTCACGGACGAAGCCTTGCGAGCCAAGACCGATGAATTTAGGTCGCGGTTGGAGGAGGGAGAAACCCTCGATGAGCTGCTGCCGGAGGTCTTTGCGGTCGTCAAAGAGGCCTGCCGCCGCCTGCTTGGTCAGCGTTGGATGGCCGGCGGGATCGAAATCAGTTGGGAGATGGTGCCGTACGATGTCCAGTTGATCGGCGGTATTGTGCTGCACCAGGGCAAGATTGCGGAGATGGCCACCGGTGAGGGCAAAACCCTGGTCGCCACCCTGCCGTTGTATCTCAATGCCTTGACCGGCAAGGGCGTTCACCTGGTGACGGTGAATGATTACCTGGCGCGCCGCGACGCGGAATGGATGGGTAAAATCTTCGAGAATCTGGGTTTGAGGGTCGGATGCATTCAAAATGAAATGGATCCGGAAGAGCGTCGTCAACAATACGCATGTGATGTCACCTACGGCACCAACAACGAATTTGGCTTCGACTACCTGCGTGACAATATGGCGGTGCGGGTGGAAGATCGCGTACACCGCAATTTCCATTACACGATTGTCGACGAGGTAGACTCGGTCCTTATCGACGAGGCCCGTACTCCGCTGATCATTGCCGGTCCGGTCCCGCAGCAACGAGACGAAAAGTACACCGAGATGCGTTCGCTGGTGGAGCGGCTGTATCGCCGACAGATGGAGGCCTGTAACACATTGGTGGCCGAAGCGGAAAAACTGTGGGAAACCGACGAATATGAAGCTGCCATCAAACTGCTCGCGGTCAAACGGGGGGCACCAAAAAACAAGCGGTTTTTGAAATTCAGCAAAGAGCAAGGCGTCAAGAAGGCGATCGGCCGAGTCGAAGCCGACTTCACCCGGGATAAGCGGATGCACGAAATCGATGATTTACTGTATTACGCCTTAGATGAACGCGGCAGCACCATCGAACTGACGGAAACCGGCCTGAACAGCCTGAAACCGGAAGAGCAAGAGATTTTCATTATCCCCGATATCGGGACTGAGATTGTCAAACTGGAAGAACGAGAAGACCTCAACGAGGTGGAACTCGCTCGCGAAAAAGACAAAATCTATCGCACCCACAGCGATCGCTCAGAACGTGCACATACACTGAGTCAACTGCTGAAGGCGTATACGTTATTCGAGAAAGACGTCGAGTATGTTGTCCAGGACGGTAAAGTAATTATTGTCGATGAATTCACCGGCCGATTGATGCCGGGCCGTCGCTACTCCGATGGATTACATCAGGCGATCGAAGCCAAGGAGCGCGTCAAGATCGAGGGTGAGACCCAGACGCTGGCCACGATCACCCTGCAGAACTATTTCCGATTATATGACAAACTCGCGGGCATGACCGGCACGGCGGTCACCGAAGCCGCGGAATTCTACGATATCTACAAGCTTGATGTTACCTCGATCCCCACCCACCGCCCGGTGCGCCGCATCGATTACGATGATGTTATTTTCCGCACCCGGCGGGAAAAATACAACGCGATCATCGACGAAATTGTGCGCCATCACGAAAACGGCCGTCCGGTGCTGGTCGGCACGGTCAATGTCGATGTGTCGGAGACGCTATCGCGAATGCTCAATCGCAAAGGCATCAAACATAATGTCCTCAACGCAAAACATCACCAGTCCGAAGCGGAGGTCGTGCAGTTTGCCGGGCGGCGGGGCGCGGTGACAATTGCCACCAATATGGCGGGGCGTGGCACAGACATTAGGCTCGGCCAGGAAGTCGTCAAACACCCGAATTGTGCTTTAGTGATTGAGAATGGAGACCGGGAAATCTGTCCGTATATTGACGAACTTCAATGCCGCAAAGACGTCCCCTGTGGTCTGCAAATCGTCGGGACGGAGCGGCATGAATCCCGCCGGATCGACCGGCAGTTGCGCGGCCGGTCGGGACGGCAGGGGGATCCCGGTGCGTCACGGTTCTTCATCTCGCTGGAAGATGATTTGATGCGGTTGTTCGGCTCGGAACGCATCGCCGGTATCATGGACCGGCTTGGGCTCGAAGAAGGGGAAGTCATCGAGCACTCAATGATCACCAAATCGATCGAGGGCGCGCAGAAACGAGTCGAAGGACAGAATTACTCCGTGCGGAAACACCTGTTGGAGTATGACGATGTGATGAACCAGCAACGTGAGGTGATTTACGATCGCCGGACGGCGGCCCTGGAACGGGAGGACATGCGCGAAGAGGTCATTGAGATGATCGAAAAGGTCGCCGAAGACTTGATCAATGTCCACTGTCCCGACACGGCTGCTCCGGAACAATGGGATACCGGCGGGCTGCAAAATGACCTGTTCAAGTATCTGCTGGTTGACCTGCCGGCGGCGGACATCAACATCAGTGAACTCACGCGGGAAGGTCTCATTGATATTGTCAAAGAAGCCGCTCTAGCCAATCACACCAACAAGGAAAAGGCATTAGGCTCCGAGCTGATGCGACAATTGGAAAAATTCGCGATCCTGCGGGTCACTGATGAACACTGGCGCGAACATTTGTACGAGATGGACCAGCTGAAACAGGGGATTGGCCTGCGGGCGTACGGCCAGAGAGATCCGCTCATCGAATTTAAAAAGGAAGCGTTCCGGTCTTTCTCTCAACTGGTCGAAGTCATTGATCGTGAAGCGATCGGGATGATGTTCCGGATGCAAGTTTCAACGCCGGAGGCCGCTGTCACTCAGCCGGAGCCAGAGCAAATCAAGGAAGTCCACGAGGCCGCCGACCGTTTGGGATTTCGTTCAGCGCCGGAGGAATCGCGTAAAGCGGGCAAGAAAAAACCGGTCAAGCGCGCTGCCGTTAAAGTTGGACGGAATGACCCCTGTCCCTGCGGATCCGGTAAAAAATATAAGAAGTGTTGCGGCGCCCGGGGTTGAGTAGCATTGACGTTCCCCGTCACGGATGCGGTCTAGATACTCCTTATGCTGTGGCAGCCGGTAATGCCTGACGGCGTACGGCAGCCAGGAAAAACCCGCCAAAGCCAAGGAAAATTATCACGAATTGCAGAATAATCCCCAAAATTGGAATTTTCCCTAACAACAGAATAATGAGCAGGCCCAGAACCAGCGCCCAAAATTTTGCCGGTGCTCTGCCCCGTCGCAACTTCCGCAATACCCACTCACCGACCAATAAGCCGGTGAACGCGTACGAAAGATACCACAACAACAGCCAGCCGAGGAGGACGATGATCGCCAGCGGAATACCGATAATGGTCACCGCCAGAATCATCGCGGCGATGGGCAGACAGACGACGAAGACAAAGCCTAATCCGAGCGCTTTGGCCCATTGCGTCTCAGCGGCGGTAATAACATCCCGGGTAAACGGAGAAAAGAAGATCAGCAGCGTGGCGCCGGCGAGGAGCATTGCCAGATACCACCAGCTGTCGAAGAGAAAACTGGCGAAGGTGTAACCCGACCGCTCGTCCTTTTCCGGAAACTCATGCCGGGTTTCCCCGAGGATTTGGGCACCCGGTTCGATTTGCGGTTTATTTTCACCTACGGTCGTTAAGTCTCCGCCAATGATGGCCGTCGGTTCGATAATAATATCTTCCCCTTCGATCTCCACGTCGCCGTCAACCTTACCGGCCAGGTACACTTGCGCACCATAGGCGTCAAAATCACCCCCGATGCGTCCCTGAATCGTGATATTATTGGCGCCGCCATAGAAATCGTTTTCCACCCAGCCGTTCTTGCCTAGAATGATCGTTTCCCCGAAGGCAATAAGGTTACGCTCGATCCGACCATCGACATCAATTCCCCGCCCGAAGAGACGGGCCGAGGTGCGGCATTCGCCGGAAAGTCTGATTTCACTCCCGGCCGCCATTATCGATCCGTCGACCACACCATCTACCGTGGCGGACATCCCCCCGAGGATACAATCTCCGCGAATGCGTCCACTGACAATCAGGTTTTGGCCGGCAGCCAGCAAATCATCATTTATCTCAACAGTATCAATAATATACACCGATCGATCGCTACGGAATTCGGTGGCGCTGCCGGTGGACACCAACAGAAACACGAGACTCAATACGGCAGCACCCAGGAAGCTATAACGGGACATCCACTACTCCCCTACCGGGCCGGATTGCCCGGATTCTATCAGGTGTACGATCTCTGTCCGGCGTTGTTGCATTCCGTAACATGAGCCGTGAATGCTTGCCAATCAAGGGATTTTCGGACCGGCGGTGCTGTTTTGGTACGTGTTCACCCTTGCTAACGAATTCGGGGATAACGCTTAGACGACCGCAGGCTACTGCCGATATTGCTTATAAGCGCATCTTCGGAGGTTGATCCGGAGACAGGCGGACCGGACTACGATGACCAGACTTACGCCGTCAGTATATACACTCCTCCCCCGGCTGGACGATATTTTCTTTGCCGTCCGCCTCATTGCCTTCGCGGGGATGGGGCTGTGGTCCGTTATTGTCCCGGGGTCACTTCTGGAGAAACTGCCCGTTGTGGTGTTGTTGGGGGTCTTTGGGGCTCATCTGGTATTTCTGCTGTTTGCCATCAGTCGGCGGTTGCTGCCGCCGCGCTCACTGTACTTCTCGATTCTCATATTTGATCTGGTCTTTCTGGCATTATTGACCCGTTTCACGGGAGGATTCGACAGTCAACTGTTAGTCCTGTATTGCATGTTCCTGCCGTTCGAGACCTACGTGCTGGGTTTATATGCCGGCATCGGTGCTTCAGTTGCGGCTACCGCCACTTTTATCGGAGCCAATATCACCCTGCCGGACGCCGGCTTCCCGTTGAACCTGCTGCTCTTCTTTGCGCTGCTCTGGATGTTTTGTATCGGACCGGGATATTTTGCAAACTACTCCGGCAAAGCCGAAAAACGCCTCTTAAACGCCCTGGACAAACTCAACGAACGGACAACGGAGGTCGAACGCGCCAATCAACGTCTGGAAATGGTCTACGAAGCTTCGCAGGACCTCGGTACGATTTTAAAAGTCGATGATGTTATTCAACGGGTGTTGACAATTGCCCGCAACCTCTTCCGCTATCCACTCTGTGAAATCCTGCTCTGGGACGAACACCGCAGCAAACTTTCCATCTATGGACGAGTCGAGGAAAAGCGCATTACCCCGTTTGATCCCCCCCGGCCGGTACGCTTAATAGAGACGTACACCACGGTGCTGCAATCCGGCAAGGCGAGACGTGTTTTGCACGAGGACCAATCCACCTCGGGGAAATCAACAAAAATCCGCTCGCAGTTGGCGGTTCCGATGAAGACCCAGGGGAAAATAGTCGGTATCCTCAATGCCGAGGCGCCGGGACATACGTCATTTAATGAACGGGATGAACACGTTTTCGCTATCCTGGCCAACTCCGCGGCCTTGGCCCTGGACAACGCCTTCATGCACCAAAAGATGGAGCAATTGACCATTACCGATGAGCTGACCGGTACCTACAATTACCGATTTTTCAAAATGCGCCTGGACGATGAAATGAAACGCAGTGTCCGCTACGGTCAGCCGTTGTCGTTGATCATGATCGACATCGACTGGTTCAAGCGTTTTAACGACACCTACGGGCATGAAAGCGGCAACCAACTACTGCGAAGACTCAGTTCCGTCATCGCCGACAATATCCGCGACGTCGATATCCTGGCCCGCTATGGCGGGGAGGAATTTATTATCATCCTTCCCCAGACTGGCCAGGACGAGGCCTATACGTTGGGCGAACGTATCCGGGAAAAGATATCGGAGATTCGGCTGAAGGTTGGCCCGGATGGTAAGGAACTGGCTCGGGTGACCGTCTCCGTCGGGATCTCTTGCTACCCGGAAAACGGTCGTGGCGAAGACGAGCTGGTCGAATCGGTTGACCAGGCGCTCTATCGCGCCAAAGGTGCCGGCAAAAATCTCGTCTGTACGATCTAATCCCCGCTGCTTGCCTGCCACCCCCTCACACCCCGAATCTTTTGGCTGGTCAGACCGGTTGATTCGTCATACTTATGATTCGGGATGGTTATGAAACAAGACACAGGTTCGGGGAAAATCCAGGCTGCCTTCTCGTATGCCGGATCAAAGCCCGACCCGGAACTCCTATCCTGGATCGAGGCGGGCATGGTTCACGGCATTGTCCTCTTCGCGGACAATTGCCGCTCGCTGTCAGCGCTCAAAGCGGCGATTGAAATGCTGCGCGGCCGCTGTCCGTATGACCTGCGGATAATGATTGATGAGGAAGGTGGACGGGTACGGCGATTGCCGCCTGCGGTCTCGCCAATGGCAGCGCTGCCGTACTATGGCGAGAGGGATGACATCGCCGGAGTGTTGCACGGATACCGAGGAGTGGCCCGCTTTCTCCACTCTTTAGACATCGATACTCTCCTGGCACCGGTGGTCGATATTCAGACCGATAGAAACATCTGGGAAGCAGACCGCACGTTTTCGCAGGAGCCGACTGCGGTGGCATCGTTCGCAGCGGAAGCAGTCCGGGTAATTCAGGATCAGGGAATTGACGCCTGTGCCAAACATTTCCCCGGCCTGGGTGGAGTTGGACGTGACTTGCATCACCATCCTGATTCGGTCGATGCAACGAGAGACCTGCTGATCAATCAGGATTGTGCACCGTTTGTCGCCGCCATACGTTCCGGCGTTAACACCGTGATGGTCTCCCACGCCTTGTATTCTGAACTTGATGCCCAGAACCCGGCCGTTCTCAGCACGCGGATTGTAACCGATCTCCTCCGGCACCAATTTGGATTTTCGGGAACGGTGTTGACTGATGACCTGGCAATGCAGGCGGTTTCCCACATGGGTCCCATTGAACGTGTCTTGGACCGTGCGGAACAAGCGGGCTGTGATATGGCCCTCGTGTGTCATGATCGTGCCTTGCAACGGCGGGTCGTACAACATATGTTATCATAGAGAGGATCCGATGGCGCAACAGAGATTGCACTCCTGCCAACCTGAGACACCACCCCGCCGCCTCCTGGGAATTATGTCCGGCACCTCAGCCGACGGCCTTGATTTGGCGCTCATTGATGTGTCTTCTGATTTGCCCGACATCCACTTTCAGGTAAAAGCAACTGCCAGCCAACCATACAGCACACCATTGCGCCGGGAGATTCACCGGCTCATCGACGCCGATTCCTGTCGATTCGCCGACTTAACGCGACTACACCATCGCTGGGCCGTTTACACAGCGGCAGCGATTAAGGCCTTCTTGCGTGCGAAGAAAATTCCCCTGCATTCGCTGGATGCGATCGCCTCGCATGGTCAGACTATTGCCCATCATCCGCGGCCGCGTAATTATCTCGGGAGAAAGAGCTGGGGAACATTACAAATTGGCGACCCTTCGGTCCTGGCGCAGCAGACTCGTTGTACCGTCGTCGGTGATTTTCGCTGGGCGGACATTGGCGCCGGCGGATCGGGCGCTCCGCTTTCCGGCTACTACCATTACCTTATGCTAGCGCAAGTTGAGAGCGGCCCCGGCCGCCGTGCCCCGCTGGCGGTGTTGAATATTGGGGGTATCGCCAACATTTCCGTAACTCATCGTACGCGCAAGCGGTTCACCGTTATCGCATTCGATTGCGGGCCGGGTAACAGCCTTTCGGATGCGCTGATGCGGCGCTGGGGCCGTCGCCAGTACGACCGGGATGGCACTATTGCCAAGCACGGTACCATCATGCAGGAGACACTCACCCGCATGAAACGCCATGGGTATTTTAGACGAAAACCGCCGAAAAGCTGTGGCAAAGAGGAGTTTGGTGCGACATTCATCGACCAATATTTTCCAAAACCACCGCGTGACCGGGCGGCGTTGGCTGATCGAATCAGCACCGTCGATGAGTTGGCTGCCTGGGCCATCGCGGGCAGTTGCCGCTGGTTGGGCCGGATCGGCGGAATTATTGTGGTGGGTGGCGGCAGACATAACAAACATCTGATTGGACGGTTGCGGGATATGGTGGATCCGCGACCACTTATCTCGGCTGATTATCTGGGGATTCCGGGAGATTATGTCGAAGCGATCGGCTTTGCCCTGCTGGCTAATGAAACATTACATGGACGGCCGGGAAACTTGGGCGGCGCTACCGGCGGCCACTCCGCCGTACTGGGCAAAATTTGCTATCCATAGCGCATCGGGGGTCCGGAACGGGTGGCGGTGCTTTTATGATGTGCCGATAACCTGAACAACCACCAGAAAGTGAGGAGTCGAGAGGAACGTGAAATCACGCAACGCGTTATCTGGTGTCGTAGTTTGTTGTTCCCTGGCAATTACAATTGTCGGTTGTGGCAGCGCCAGTCGCCTTCAGCAACGCCAAACGGCGCCACCGGTCCCGCCAACCGTGCGAGTGTTATTGAAGTCTGATGCGGACAGGTTTGTCGTTAAAGGATCGGGCCGATATCTGGTGCAGGGCACCATTCCGGATGGTGGTGTCGTTACCTACTACTGCAAGCGCCCGGTTACTTTGACTTACCTTAACCGGGGCTGGGAACTCACGGAAAAGGCAGGGACCGTACTGGAGACCGAGCTGATCCAGCCGTCGGTGTATTCCGTCAATGACGATCATCACTTATCGATAAACGGCAGCCCCTACCCAGGAACGCTCGTCTTTCTTCCCCCACGAGGGACAACGGAAAATCCGCGCATTATTAACCAGGTCCATATCGACGATTACCTGCTGGGCGTGTTGCCCCCGGAGTTGGGCCAGCGTTCCGCCGACGAATTCGAGGCGATCAAAGCGCAGGCGGTAGCCGCCCGGACCTACGCGCTTTCCCGCCTCGGCCAGTATGAAGGCAAAGAGTACGATCTCTACGCCGATCATCACGACCAAATTTATGTTGGCTTGCAATCTACCACTAAATTGATTCGGCGGGCAGTCAAAGAGACAATCGGCGAGGTGTTGCGCTACGACGGGAACCTTATTGAGGCGTACTACCATTCCACCTGCGGCGGCTTTACCGATGACATCACTGCCGTATGGGGTAAAGATTACGTGCCATATTTACACCCGGCCAGCGATGATACCTTTTGCCGGTGGTCGAAGTATTCTGTGTGGACAGAAATCTGGGATAACAAGACCCTCTACACGAACCTGCAACGGTATTTGCAATCCCGAGGCACCGCGCCATTCAAAACCTTTACCGCGATCCGGGGAATACGCACAGATGGCACCACACCCGGCGGCCGAGTCGGGAAACTTATCATCGAGACCGACCGCGGTGTGATTATCTTGCCGTCGGACGAAAGCCGCTGGGCGTTGGGACGGCCCTCGACAGATGGTCCAATCCTGCAAAGCGCCCGCTTTACTCTCTATCCTGAGTATGACGACTACGGCGAACTGATGCGGCTTACCGCGACTGGAAACGGCTATGGCCATGGCATTGGCATGTGTCAATGCGGAATGATCGGTCGCGCAAGGGCAGGACACGATTACCGGCACATCCTCGAACACTACTACACCGGGGCTATAATTGAAAAAACCTATTGATTCCCCTCCGAACTTGCCTAAATTCCTCCGCCAGGAGGGGATGTATGACCGTGTTCCGGGGGGCAGGAATCCTTGCCGGTTTACTTTTTGTCCTGGTATTTTTTTCAGCGCAGGCTCAGAGTCGTCCCATCGAATGGGGACTCACGGTGGGCGGCGGTGGCGCCCAGGCGATGCTCAACTCAACTGTTCAACCTTGGGCTATAGGTATCGAAGGCCGGCTTGGGTTGGACCTGCGGCTGGATAACCGCTGGCGGCTGGCCCTGACCGGTGGCTGGCGACGATTCTGGAACGACACTACCACCAGTGCCACGCTGAAATTACCTGATCCGGAAAAAGCTGCTTCCCGGGTTTGGACGAGTGTGGCGGTTAACCTGGGAATTCGACGGCTTTTCAGCATGTCGGGGAGGGTGATTCCGTATCTGCAAGCGGGCGGCGGTCTTACCACGTGGGAGGTTGCCGATTACGAATCCGGGCAGGCGATCCAGGTCCTAGACGGCGACGGTGACTTGGTTGATTTTTCCGCCAGCGAGTGGCATGCCATGGCCGGGACAGGGGTTGAAATTAACCTCGCACGCTCCACGATTCTGCGACTGGGAGCCGATTTCTACTTTCTTACCGGTGCAGGGACCGATTTTGCTGAGACCGTGGACGACTGGCGTTCACGAGGTAACCTTGTTGTCTCGTTTGCTTTAGCAACGTATTTCGGTCGAAGCCATTCAACAATACACCATACCCATGAGGATGATTTGCCGCCTGTGCTTGCAGCGGATCAGCGGGAGAAAGACACCGCCCAGATCACCACCTCGATGGAACAACCGAATATTTACGGTCGAGGCGACGATGACCACGATGGCGTCCCAAACCGAGATGATGAATGCCCTGATACCCCCACTGGATTGCGGGTTGATGATCGCGGTTGCCCGTCCGATGCCGACAGCGACGGCATTGCCGATGTGTATGACCGCTGCGCCTTTACTCCCGAGAACGCACCGGTAGACAGTATCGGCTGCCCACTGGACTCAGACATGGATGGTGTCATTGATTTATTCGATACCTGTGCCGCCACCCCGGAAGGGGCTTTAGTCGATGCTGAGGGATGTCCGAAAGACACCGATGGGGATGGGATTTTCGATGGTCTGGATCAATGCCCCGACACGCCGGAAAAGTTTCTCGCCGTCGTGGATGCGCATGGGTGCAGTGAAGATAACGACAATGACGGCATTGTTGACTGGCTGGACAATTGCCCGGATTCCCCCGCCGAGGCCAATGTCGATTCGACGGGCTGTGTGCCTGACGCGGATGCGGATGGTATCCCGGATCGAGTAGATATGTGCCCCAATACACCATCCGGGTTGGCGGTCGATGAGACCGGCTGCCTGGTAATGACGCAACTTGACCGTAAGTTATTGTTGTTTCCGGACTTTGAGGCGGGATACGTGAATTTGGATCGGGTATCGAAAGGGATTTTGAATGATCTCGCGATTCGACTGGCGGATAATCCGGATATCTCAGTGTTTATTCGCGGTTACACTGACAATATCGGGGAGGATGAGGCCAACCAGGAAATTTCTCAACGCCGAGCAGACGCCGCCCGTCAGTATCTAATCGACCGGGGAATTTCGCCAAATCGCGTTCACGCCATTGGCTTAGGAGAAATCGACTATATTGCCAGCAACGAGACCGCCGCCGGCAGAAAACGCAATCGGCGGCTCGAATTTACCTTTGAATATAGCGATCGAAGTAATACATTGATAGGGGATCAGTAGGAGTTCGTATTTCGGGAGTCTGAGGATGTCACGTACCACACCCGCTACCAGAAGTTCTGTTCGTCGTCTACGTTCATTACCAACCCAAATGGCGCGCCGGCGCCGTAAAGTCCAAGCGCCGCTTAAGTCGAATGAGGTCGACCAGGCGCCGAATCAGAATACCGACGAAGGCAGGAATAAGTACGTGAAAGATGTACGCTAGGTAAATTTACTACTCGTCCGCCTGACAACTTATCCGCGTTCGCTCACCGTTTCCCGGGTTGCGTCCACACTCAGGACTTTCCGGGCATCTGCGCGCAGGACCCGCAGCGTAATCGGGCCGAAGGTTACTATATCTCCTTGCCGCGGAATTCGCTCCAGTTCTTCGGACAACAGCCCACTAATGGTCCCCGGGCCGCCGGTGGGAAGTTCGGCATCAAAATAATCGTTGAAATCTTCGACGGTGACATGGCCGGCAACGATGGCATGATGGTCGTTGCGCCGGACAAAGTCTCGCACTTCATCGCGGTCGTGTTCATCGCGGATCTCACCCACCAGTTCTTCGAGGATATCCTCCAGGGTAATAATTCCGGCGGTGCCCCCGAATTCATCCAGCACCACCGCAATATGGGTGCGCTTGGCCTGGAATTTGGCCAGCAGTTCGCCTATCGGCATGGAATCGGGCACGAAATATGGCTCCCGCAAAAGGCGTTCGAAATCGATCTCCTTGCCGACGGCTAAACGGCGGAGGACATCTTTTGTGTAAAGAATCCCAATTACCTGGTCTAAGTCACCACGATAGACCGGGTAGCGGGAAAAACGTTCCTCGACCAAGAAGTGAAGAATCCGGTTTTTCTTCCATTCGATGTCCATGCCGGCAATTTCGGTCCGGGGTGTCATCACATTGCGGCCGACAATATGGGTGAAACTCAGGGCGGCGTGCACCAAGCGTCGTTCGGTGTGGTCGATGTTGCCGTGTCGTGTACCCTCCAGGGCAAGCAGTTTCAGCTCCTCGTCGGTGACCGTAGTGACCTGCCCGCGCCGGACACCCAACAATCCGGCAATAGCGCTGCTGGTACCCGCCAGAATTTTTACTACGGGGTAGGTCAACCAGGAAAAAAACAACACCGAATGGGCGGCACGGGTCGCTGTAATTCCGGGACGGGCCAGGGCGTAATATTTGGGCACCAGTTCCCCGATAACCAGCGAGAGAAATGATACCGCAATCACCACCAAGCCGATGGCAATCGGTTCAGGGGCAGCCTGCACCACCGGGATCGGTACCTCACGAAGATGCGGCACCAGAAAATCCACAATTCGCGCCCCGGATACCACCGAGGCCAACGTAGCCACCAGTGTTACCCCGACCTGCACGGTCGAGAGGAAATTTTCCGGATGTTTCTTGAATTGTTCGAGGATTCGGGCCGCTGATCCACCGCGTTTCAGCAGTTCCTTGATGCGGCTGGGACGCACCGCCAGAAACGCCGCCTCTGATCCGGCGAAGAAACCATTCAGCAGGATCAGAAAGAGAATAATGGCGACTTCTTCGAATATCCCGTTCACGAACGGCAACTCCGCGAACCGGGTCCAACCACACTGAATACACCGCGAGAAGGAATAAACGACGACGTGCTACGGTGGGATAATCGACTGTCGTCTTCGACAGGTTGTGCGTCTTCCGTATCCATCTTCAGGGCCGCCGCGTAAAGCGGATGACCATCTATTTAGAATACGCTAGTTTTTCCAAACGCGCAATACGTTCTTCAACCGGCGGGTGGGTGGAAAACAGGCCGGCCATCCCCTTGCCGGATAACGGGCTGAGGATGAACAAATGGGCCGTGCTGGGATTGGCCTTCATCGGCCGTCTTCCCAAGCTGTTGTGCAGCTTCCGTAACGCGTTGGCCAGCGATAGCGGTTTGCCGGAGATTCGCGCTCCTTCCTTATCGGCTGCGTATTCACGGGTACGAGAAATTGCCATCTGGATAAACATCGCCGCCAATGGGGCGACGATTGCCATCACCAGCAAACCAAGTCCGCCGCCACGGTTGTCCCGACCGCCGTAGCCACCGAAGATCGCTCCCCAGCGGGCCATATACGCCAGCATGGAAATCGCGCCAGCCACGGTTGCCGCAATTGTCTGCGTGAGAATATCCCGATTTTTCACGTGGGCCAACTCATGAGACATGACCCCCTCGACCTCGTCATCCGAAAGCAAATCCAGCAGGCCCTCTGTTGCGGCAACGGCGGCATGTTTCGGATTGCGACCGGTGGCGAAAGCATTTGGTGCGCCACCGGGGATGATATACACCCGGGGCATGGGAAGATTGGCCATTTGTGCCTGATTGCGAACGATCCGATGCAGTCGCGGCGCCTCGCTCTCGTCGACCTCTTGCGCACGATAGAGCTTCAGGACAATCTTGTCCGAGAACCAGTAGGAGAAAAAGTTCATCGCGACCGCGAACATAAACGCCACGATCATCCCCTGCCGTCCGCCGACAGCCAGACCAATCAGCAGAAACAGCACGGTCAGTGCAGTCAGTAAGAGCAGCGTCTTAAATCTGTTCATACCTCTCCCCCCGAGACAGTTATCCCACGGGACATTTGCCAGTTACAGATTAAATTCCGCGATGATTTGTTCTCGTACCTGTTCCGGGTCGACGCCATCGGCCAACAGTACCTTCACCCGGTCCTCGATTTGGTGACAGCGATCACAATGACAAACGCCAATTTGCTGCGTGCAACCAGGATCCGGGCACTGTAACCCGGCAATGATGTGCTGATCGCCCGGATCGAGCTGATGCGGGCAATTGGCGGTACTGGGATTTGCAGTCAAGGTCGGCGGTTGCTGCACCGGCGCCCCTTGCCGACTGAAGGCGTAGCCACCAATGAATCCTGCCAACAGGCCGACCACGAGCAGCAAAACACTATTGGCTTGAAAGAACGATGCTTTTTGTTGTGTCATAACTTCCTCAACGGTTTCCCCGATTATCTCCCGGAATACATACGAAGTTTAGCCGGATTTGCGGTCTCCGGCAGTCGTTTCTTTGCCGGGGCCTTCGGGATCGTGCCCCGGATCGGCCGTTGTTTCCGGTTCAAAGATCCAGTCCATAAGTGTATACACGAAATTGCTCATTGCTTTCTGCTGGGGATTGGGCACCATCGATGTATATCCCAGGACATTGCGTTCGAACGCACGAGAATTTCCGTAGGCGATTACGCGTCCTTTACCGACCTGTTTTTCCACCACGACCGGAGCCCCGTCCGGTGCTACCATCAAGGGTGTCCCCCCGGTAATTCGCGCCGCGTTATTCCAAATTGGTGCGGCAGGATTGGACCCGGCGTTAGTCGGAGTCACGGTATTGAGAAAATCGAATTCGAGACCAAACTCCTGCATGAGAGTATTGGTTGGTACCATACCGTTTTCCGGATCATCCATCAGGACAAACGTGCCCCCGTCCTCAATATATGATCGCAACTTGGCGATTTGATCCGGTGTGGGGATTTCTTCCGGATCGATCATAATCAGTGCTCCCATTTTGCGAGCTTCTGCAATACAGGTGTCAAACGAGTAGTATTTCCGTGGAAAAACATCGACGCGTTGCGTCCACACAAAGAATGTGTGGAAATCCTTGTCTTCGTTGCGGGCCAGGCGCAACTCGGGGATAAAATATCGCGAATACTCCCCGTCAAAGACCAGTTGCTTGAACTCCTCGCGCGGTTCCGGCAACGGATACGCCTTCCGGTTCGCCGCTTCGATCAGCGGCGTTATCACCAGGAATGCAGCCAATCCTGAGGCCAGCATCCAGACAAAACCGCGCGCCCCGTATGCGCTCGCTGCGACGGATGCAACAACGAGCGCGAAACAGCCGACCAGCAGCAAAAACGGCCGCCAGCCGGGGAATCGTTCAATCCGGTTGGCATACTCCACCAGGCCCAGCATCAATTCCGGTTTCCCGGGGATAAAAATAAAGAAGTTGGAAATCAACGTACTGTCCGTGAAGCAGATGATTCGCCCTTTACCATACGTCGTACTGGCCACCGTGAAAAACGGCCCATATCTGTAGCCGGTATGGGCGATCCGTTCCGGGAAGAAATTGCGTTCCGAATAATCGGCGGGCAGCGTTTTCACATTGAGATCGACCATGACACCACGCACTCCCCAGTCACCACGCAAGGTACACTGGCCTCCCCAGAAGAAAAGCGGGAGATTTTGTACCACCGGATGGGGAAGCATGCCGGGCATCTGGTAGACATTGAGATCACCGGTATTGACCTCATACGCGATGTCTGAATACACCCGCAGGCCAAAATGCCGGGAAATCTGGTTGAGGAACGTGGCGTGACCGAAGACATTGGTGTGATCCCCAATCAGGACCAAGCCACCGCCGTCCTTCACCCAATCGAGTACTGCCGAAATCTCCTGGGGCGTATACGAACGAGTAGGAACTTTCAAACAAATCACATCGTAGGTGTCCAGATAAGCCGGTGTAAATTCCTGATACCCCCGGTCCATTTTGTAAAACTTACCCCAGTATTCGGCGCCGGAGTAAAAATTATAGGTCGATTGTTGTCCATACCACAAAGTATCAAACGCCATATCGGTCCATTCCCAGTCGGAATGGTACTCATCAATTAGCAGCCGCCCCGCCTTTTCTTCTCCCGGGTCGACATAGGTCTGGATGACGGTCCAGCAGATAACGGCGATTGCGGCACCGGCAATAACCAGCGGCAGCCGTCGCCAACTATCTCGGTTCTTTTCCACCGGAACCGGTGTTCTCCGGCTTTCGGCGATTGGGCCGAACTTCGACCCCCGCATAAATAAGAAGACCCATACTGAGGTTAAGGCAGTAAATGACGGCCACCAGTAATGTCCCTGATTGGCTTGAGAAAAATCTATTGCCACAACCATCAGATAGCGGAAAAACATGTAGACGGTGAGAATCAGTGCCGCCCGCCAGAGCGCCCCCACTTTCATGCGGCCCAGCGCGACGAGCACGATGACTCCGAGGAATACCTGAATGAAGAAAAACCACCCCATATTGTTCAGGGACGGCACGACCTGATAGAGAATATCCGGAGAGAGGACATAGAGTCCGGCGGTGGTGATACCACTGTCGATACCGAGGATGCTCAACAGCGAGTGCAATAATCCCGACCACGGCTCCGCGTCATGTCCTCGCGGGCCGAGCACAAAGTAGTAGAGGTAGGATCCGCCCAGTTGCACCAGCAATACCGCACCGGCGGTAACCAGGCCTTCCGAAATTCGGCGGACCAACGGAATGCTCCCGATGAACGAGCCGAGAATAATCCCGACACCGAGGATCAACGCCCCGATGGTTATCGGCTCGTTCCAGTAAACATAACAGATAATGAGCGCCGCAGCGGCCGGCAAGGAACTCCAGCTGCGCGGGATAATCGAGGTCTCCCGCTGTTTCCCGATCACAAAGGCCGCAACCGCTCCGCCGATCAGCCAGTAGGTCAGCGACACATCGGGAAACCGCGACGGCGGAAAAAACAGCCAGGTGGCGGCCAGCAGGCAGATACCCAGTGAAAGCATCATTGCGAAAAGCCCTCCACATCTCCCCCGGTACCCGCGGTCACTTTAATCAACTCATGGACAAAACGGATATTCTCCAAATGGTAATCATCCCCACGATTTTCCAAATTATCATTGAACAGGAAGACCGGATCACCGATGACGACCATTCCCCCGTCACCGTGATGCACTTTCTGGATCACCGGCAGATTGGACGCCGCACAGATAACCTCGGAATCGGCATTGTGGCTGGTCACCTGGTAGGCGCGGGCGAACTGCGGACTTTCCCGCAAGCCAATCCCGGTGGCCCGGCCCAGCGGGATGTTTTCAATGCGCAGGCCAAAGCTATCCAGCAATTCCTCGACCGCATCATGTTCTTCATATCCGGCAGTCAATAGTACCCAACCACCTCGTTTCATGAATGCACGGAGATCGCTAATTTCATTCCTGGTAATCTCTTGGGTAGGCCGTGCCAAAACAACAAGGTCCGCCTTTTCCATCAGGTCCGGATCCCAGCGTTGAATAATTTGCGGTTGGTATCCATTGCGCATGAGGTTGAATTCCAACCCTCCGACCGAGTACCGTTCCCAACCCATTAAATCAAATACCTGTCCGTGGGTGTCGTCGATATACGCCAGTTTCATATCCTCGGCGTGCCACTGGTCCGGTTCCCCGGCGGGAAACACGTTCCACAGAGAGATGCTGACAACCGGCAACAACGCCAGGTAGAATATGCCGAGTAACCGATCGCCCGCCGTGAGCAGGACGATCACCAGTGCACCGAGCATAATTAGCGGGAATCCCCAAATGCGCACGTGATCCCAAATCGGTAAGCCGCCAGCACTCAGCCAGGCGAGGGTGCGCGCGGCGAGACGGTGGCTCATCACCAACGCGCCATTTTGGAAGGGAGACGTATCACCGAACAGAGCTGCGCGGCCCTTGCCATAGTACGACACGGCAGCAATTGCCACATCCCCTAGCGGTTCGCCCGCGTCATAGCTCAAATTTCCCAAAAATGACCGGTCGGCGTTGGCGGTATCACCCGGATCGGAATAAGCGTAGGTGCCGATAACCACCGGCAGGCTACCCAGAAGCGGATCGACCGACGCACCCAACCAAACTTCAACATCAGCGTGTTCATCCGCTGCTTGCGCAATGCGGTGGGGCAAGAAGCGCATCTGCCCATACCACGCGCGCCGCAGCGGCACGGCCGTATCGAATTCCAGGCTCAGTCCCAGTGGTTCGGTAATATCATTGGTTGGACCCCGAATGGCGGTGTGTCCGGTATGATCCGCCAACGCAAGGAGCCCGCCTCCCTGCCGGACAAAGGAGATTACTGAATCGCGTTGCCAGCGGGGCAGCGAATCGATCAAATTGGCGAAAATACAGACATCGACGGAATCAAAGATTTCGGGGGTGACATTTGCCTCGCGGACCTCATACCCCAATGCCCGGCAATATCGCGGGAGCATGCCAAACATCCCCCCGCTGCGGTCACCGAAACGGGTAAAATTGGGGGTCATGGAATCCAGTTTATCCGCGTTGAGTATCAGGATTCGTTTACCCTCCCCCTGTTGATGCGGCGTGAGCAGGGGGCTACCGAAGAGGATCGCGAGAACGGCAAAACCCGCCAGCGTGTACGGCACCGCCCTCGGCAGGGACAGTGATTCCGGCACCGGGAGTGATTCCGGGGGATGGAGCCAGGCCATGAGCCGGACTACCAACAATGTCCAAAGCAAATATACAACCGAGAGATGTATGTATACCGCCTGGGTCAGCGGAACGTAGCGGGAAACCCACGTGGCCAATGAGAAAGCCAGTGCCCAGAAAATGACCTGGCCGATCAATAGTAACACCAAGCCGGCCAGCGTGTTCCCCCAGGTTGCCCGTTTGCTGCGGAATTGCAGCACGCAGAGGAATACCATCCCTGCCACCAGGATCGCCCAACCGGCGGCGGACGGCCCCAATTCCAGCCCTGGCGGCGCGAGCATATCGAATAGACCGCTGTACCAATAGGAAAATTTCCGCACGAAATTGAAGGTGAGCGGCCACTCAAACAAAACGACATAGGCAATCGCGTAGACTGCTAACGACTGTAGCGCCCAATCGGCGTGAGCGCGGCGTTTTTCCACCGGACCGCGACGCAACAACCAAGCTACACCAACCAGTATGGCCAGTCTGACCAGTATCGCCCCCTGCGTATATACCCCAATCGCCGCGACCGCAGAGACCGCCAACAAGATTTTATTCAAAAAAGGTCTGCCTTCAAACCACGGTTCCTGCCGTAACCAGAGCCAACCAAAGGCGATGGCTTCCAGGATGCTATACTGGATTGGCCGCAGATCACCGACAGAACGGGTCGCCAGCGCAATAAGAACGAGGAAAACAAAGATCACTGGTGCTTTTCGCCTTTATGCTTCAGGGTCATTTTCTGGGTTTGACGATACCATCAAGGCACTCGTTTGTGCCGAATGCCAAGGTCCGTATCATTCCGCTTTTATTATACGCATTTAAATCCGTCTGGAACGCAAAATCCCAATCACCAGCCAGATTCCTAAAATACCGGCGAAGAGGAATCCAGCCAGGCCCAGCCACGGCACCCCAAAAATGCGCGCGCCAACTTCAGCCCGGATTAACAATGATGATCCCACAATGAGCGCGGCAATAATTAAGGCAAACGAGATACGGTTGGAGGACCGGTCGATTTCTCCGATCAAGTTCTCCAGCCGTCGGTGTTCGAGAGGGACAATCAGTTCTCCCTGCCTCAGTTTCCGAACAATGCGCCGCAACTCAAACGGCAGAATACTGGCCACCTCCCGCAAATCCACAAGGGCCCGGCTGGCAGTTTTTGTCGCGCGGGAGGGATCGAAGCGAGCGCGCATCAGCCGACGTATATGTGGCTTGAGTGCCTGAACCATTTCATAATCCGGGTCCAGCGTCCGTGCGACCTCTTCATACGTCACCAACGCCTTCGCCAGCAGCATATAGTCCGAGGGGAGCCTGATCTGATATTCGTGCACCAGCGTGAAAACGTCGTTGACAATTCCGCGCATATTTAGCCGTCCCAGTGGCACCCGGCTGATTCGATAGAATAAATCGGTCAGGTCGGCCTCAAATGCACGGGTATTAACCTGGTCGCCAATGACCTCCATGTTGATTAATTCTCGGGTCAGAGATGAGGTATCGCCGGCGAAGGCCGCCACCAGGAGGTTGCTCAATTCATCCGCGGCACGGGTGGAGAGCCGACCCATCATTCCGAAATCAACTGCCGCAATACGGCCATCCGGAATCACAAAGAGATTTCCAGGGTGCGGATCGGCGTGGAAAAATCGATGGTCAAAAATCTGCTTGAAGACCGATTCTCCCCCATTGCGGATAATCTGGGGAAGATCAAAACCAGCGGCCTTGAGCCGTTCTTTATTGGAGATTTTGATCCCCTCGATGTAGGCAGTGGTCAGCACCTTGCTGCCAGAGAGGTCATAATAGACTTGGGGGACGAAGACGGTCCCCTCCTCGGACATATTCTCAGCAAAAATCTCGATGTACCGTGCTTCAGCATCGAAATCCAATTCTCGGCGAGTGCTGCGGGACAGTTCAGCGACTAGCCCCACCGGATCGAAAATCCGGGTTTCGGGGATATGGCGATCCAGCAATTTGGCCAAATCTCGCAAGATATTCATGTCCGCATCGATAATATTCTTTATCCCCGGCCGCTGTACTTTCACCGCCACGCGGTCGCCAGCGATGGTCGTTGCGCGATGGACCTGGGAGAGCGATGCTGCGGCGATCGGTGCGGAGTAAAAATCGGAAAACAGCTGTTCGACCGGTGCACCCAGCTCATCTTCAATGACCTCACGAACTTGCTCATAGGCGAACGGCTCAACCGCATCCTGGAGTTTGGTCAATTCGACCAGCAAATCGTAGGGGATCAAAAATGGACGGGTGGACAGTACCTGACCCAGCTTGATAAACGTCGGTCCTAACTCTTCCAGAACGCGCCGAATTCGCTCAGACACCGACATCGCCTGCGCCCGGGGTGCACTGGCCTCGGCAGCCTTCGAACGCAGACGGAACCGCGCACGGAGGTCCAGTCGGTCAATAATATGGCCGAAGCCATATTTGGCCAGGACGGCGACAATTTGCTGGTAGCGCTGCAAATTGCGCACGGTTTTGTCAACACGCGGTATTGGCATGCCGTATTGTCTACCTCTGACGGAAAATGTCGGCTGGGACGGGAACTGTAAAGAGAAATCATGGTAGGAAGCGCACATAAGCCTCCATTGAGCCGGAGACTCGAATTTGCCGATAATACCAGCAAAGGCCTTGCTTTTTGGAGGTAAACGGATTAATTGGGGACGCTATGGCGAAGCCGGCAAAGAAATCGCAACCCGCTGCCAAAGAGACGGCAGTCTTACCGTTCGGTAAGAAGAATTATCTCTGGTTTGTGATTGGCCTGGTGGCCATCATCACCGGATTTATCTTCCTGGCACTGGGCGACACGGTCATCGCGCCGATCCTCCTGGTTGCCGGATACTGCGTGTTTATCCCGGTGGCAATTTTGGTCGGCGGGTCCAGGGAGGGCGGCCCGGAGCAGACCTAAGCCGACCGCCACACAATGCGGGCGGTTAGCTCAGCTGGTTTAGAGCGCCTGCCTTACAAGCAGGAGGTCAATGGTTCGAATCCGTTACCGCCCATATTTTGCGATTGACGCCGTATTTGCTCAGGACAGACAAAAACCTTGCGGGGTCGTAGTTCAGATTGGTGAGAACGTCCCGCGCTCCGCACGGGAAGGTCGCGAAAGAAAGTTTGAAATTGAACACGCGGGGTCGTAGTTCAGTTTGGTTAGAACGCCGGCCTGTCACGCCGGAGGTCGCGAG
>CAYWVO010000031.1:0-17527 GCA_964461835.1 uncultured Ignavibacteria bacterium
CAAGATACAAGGTCGGGTTCCGAGGAATGCGCAGCATACTGAGAAACCCGACACCTTCAAACAATGGTGTCGGGTTTCTCTGCGCGTTCACACGCGCCTCGGAACCCGACCTACAAGAAAGCTAACCTGACACTTTTACAACGCACCCCGCCGAGGTATCACCGGCGGCACAGCCAGCGAAGAGACCATACCCACCGCCTTTGACCACTACCTCCTCGATCAGTTCGATCAGTGCGCGAAGCGCAGTCGGGCCTTGCGGATGGCCGTATATCATCGAGCTGCCGTAGTTGTTGACCTCGTTGATATCATAGCCGAAATTCCTGGCGAAAAAGACGTCGTTCACGGCGAATGGGTTGTGCGTTTTCACGGCCTTGAGATCATCGATCTTGATGCCCGCATCCGCCAGCGCCGCCTGGGCCGCGGGCACGACTGCTGTCGGCATGAATCCTTTTTTCACCCGCGCGGTGCCAAAACCGACAAATTGGATTTCGATATTCTTATCCGCCGACAGCTCCTGGGCGATTTCCTTGGTAGCCACAAGCATTCCGGCATTGCCGTCCGCCGGGTGGGTCTGCGAACCGAAGGTGACCGTGCCGTCCGGCATCATCGGCTTCAAACCTTTCAGGCCCTCCAGTGTGGTCGGGAAAACACCCTCATCTGTCTCGATGGTTTTTGCTCTCTTTCCACGGCCGACTTCCACCGGGGTCATATACCGTTTCTGAAATGCGCCATCATCCGCGAGGGCCATTTGATACTGTTCGTAACGGCGCTGGGTGATTTCGTCCTGTTCGTCGCGGGTGATATTATGTTCTTTGGCTACATTTTCCGCGGTTTGAATCATGGAATTTTTCGCCCAGGGGTCACGGCCGAAATTATCCCACACCCAGTCTTCCGATTTTCCGGTGGCACCGGGAGCGGTCTGGGACGGGTAATACAGGTGCGGGCCGTTGGAACAGCGGTCGGCGGTAATGACCAGCGAGGTCTTGGCGGTGCCGCTGTCCATATCCTGCGCCGCCATTTTGACCGTCACCACGCCGGTAATGCACGCTTGATTGACCACCGGCCCGGTGATTTCCGGACAGCCCAGCAGGCCCGCAATCCAGGGACCACCGTAAAAACAATGCAACTGCGGAATGGTTAGTCCCAAAATGAGATTATCAAATTGCGCGGGATCGATGTTTCGTTTTTCAAAAAACGTCTGCGCTGTGGTTGTCGCCAGTTCCAAGGCATGCAAGTTAGCGAAACTACCCTGCCACTTCGCAAATGGGCTGCTCCAGTAACCACCATACGGGATATAGGCTTTTTCAAACGCCACGATGACCCTCCTCTATTACTATCAACTCAACTTTCTCATTACGATGATGTTGTAACTGTCCGTTTTGCCACCTGCTCTAATTCTGCGACCAGCATATCCCCCATCTGATCAGTGGGAATGTCGGATTTGGCGTCGAGCGATGGTATCTTACCCGACTGCAACAACGCGGTCAGTGCATCCTCAATTGCGGCGGCTGCCTTTTTTTCGCCCAGATAGTCTAACATCATTTGACCGGCCATAATGGCGGCCACCGGGCAGGCAACATTCTGATCTTTATATTTTGGCGCGGAACCATGAATCGGTTCGAACATCGACACATGTCCGGGGTTGATGTTACCGGAGGCGGCTATCCCCATTCCTCCCTGCACCATCGCGCCAAGATCGGTGAAGATATCCCCGAAGATATTGGTGGTTACCACCACGTCGAACCATTCCGGATTTTTCACGACCCACATGCAGGCTGCGTCAATGTAAGCATGATCGTGGGTGATTTCAGGATATTCTCTGCCGACTTCTTCAACCGTCCGAGTCCAGATATCCTGCGCCCGGATCGCATTGGCTTTGTCGACCAAGGTAACTTTGCGGTCTTTGTTGCGTTCGCGGGCCAGTTCGAAGGCATACCGCGTGGCGCGCTCGCAACCTTTCCGGGTGAATACCATATTGGCAATCGCGACTTCATCCGCTGTCCCCTTCTTCATTATTCCGCCGATTCCGGTATACACGTCCTCAGTATTCTCACGGACCACGACAAAATCGACATCAGCGCAGGACTTATCTTTGAGTGGACACAGTTTTTCGCTGTATAGCTTTATGGGTCGGAGGTTAATGTAGCAGTCGAGGTTAAACCGGATACCGGCTATCACCGCACGCTCGACCAGGCCAACTTCGCACCGAGGGTCGCCGATTGCCCCCAGCAGGATTGCTTCCTGCTGCCGAAACTCGTCATAAATGCCGTCCGGCATCAACTCCCCGGTATCCAGATAATGCTCTGAACCGAACGGATACTCCGTTGTCTTAAAGGAGAAGCCGTACAACTCCGCTGCTTTATTGAGGACTTTTAACGCTTCCCGGACCACTTCCGGGCCGATACCATCACCACCGATCACAGCGATATTGTACACCAGAGCAACTCCCTTCCTCGGAAAATGATCTAACGATTAATCTTTGCCCAACTTCTCTACCACCCACCCCCGGAGGCCGCCTTTTTCCATGATGGTCTTCATGAATTCGGGAAAGGGGGCAAACTGAAATTCACGGTCCTTAGTCTTGTTGCGAATCGTGCCGCCGAAAACATCGATTTCCAGCACATCGTGCGCCTCGGTAGCCTCTGCACACTCAGGGGATTCGAAAATCGGCAAGCCGATATTTATGCAATTGCGATAAAAAATTCGGGCGAACGACTGGGCGACAATCGCAGAAATTCCTGCCGCCTTGATCGAGAGCGGGGCGACCTCGCGCGAGGAGCCACAGCCAAAGTTGTCATCAGCAACAATGATATCTCCGGGAGTGATTTTGTCGACAAACTCCGGGTCGAGATCCTCCATGCAATGCTTAGCAAGTTCAGCTTCCTCAGTGAGGTGACACCAGCGGCCGGGCATGATGACATCGGTATTCACATTACTGCCGGTTCGATATACATTGCCAGTCAAAATCATCGCATCCCTCAATTAAACTTCATCCGGCGTACCGATTCGCCCCAGAACCGCTGAGGCGGCGGCTACCGACGTGTTGGTCAGATACACTTGAGAGGTGAGATGCCCCATTCTTCCTTTAAAATTCCGATTCGTCGTGGAGACACACACATCGTTTTCACCCAACACGCCCATGTGTCCGCCGATACAGGCGCCGCAGGTCGGCGTGGAAACCACACAACCGGCATCGATAAGCGTCTGGAACACTCCGAGATCAATCGCTTCACGGGCAATGCGTTGCGATCCGGGCACCACAATCGCACGGACAGTCGGATGCACCTGGCGGCCGCTTAAGACATGTGCTGCGCGCACCAAATCCTCCAGCCAGCCGTTGGTGCATTGGCCAATCACGACCTGGGTGATGTTCACGTCACAAAGTTCTGAAACCGGGCGGACATTATCCGGTGAATAGGGGCAGGCGGCCAATGGTTCAATTGTGCTGACATCGTAGGTCCGTTCGATTGCGTAGTGGGCATCATCGTCCGGATCGTAGGTCTGGTATTCCGGATGTTCATTTAAAAACCGGGGCGTCGCCTCAACGAGCGCTTTGGTCTTGGCATCGAAGAGGAAAATGCCTGCCTTGCCTCCGGCTTCGATTGCCATATTGGCCATGGTCATTCGGTCGGCCATCGGTAACGTCTCGAACACATCGCCGTGGTACTCAATAGCCATGTAGGTCGCACCCGCGGTCCCCAGGTCGCCGAGCGCATGGAGAATCAGGTCTTTGCCGTACACATGTGGTCTGAGTTTCCCCGTGTACGTCAACTTTGCGGTCTGTGGTACTTTAAGCCATACCTCCCCGGTGGCCCACGCGCAGGCGATGTCAGTGGACCCCATGCCAGTTGCCAGACAGTTTATTGCCCCGGCGGTACAGGTGTGCGAGTCACCGCCGACCATGACCTGGCCGGGAAGGACCACACCTTCGAGCGGGATCACGGCATGCTCGATACCGCCGCGCCCGACTTCAAAATACCAGCGTACATTGTGTTTCCGGGCGAAGTCCCGCACCGTCTGGGAGATCGCTGCCGCGTTGAGGTCTTTATTGGGGGTGAAGTGATCCGGGATGAGACACACTTTCGCGGGATCAGCCAGCGAATCAACGCCCCACTTCTCCAGCTCTTTGATGGAAAGCGCAGCGGAGAGTTCATTGGCCATGGCGATATCGACCGGCACATTGACGATCTGCCCCGGTGTAACCGAAGCCCGGCCGGCATGGTGGGCGATGATTTTTTCCACAATGGTTTGTGCCATGCTGTCCTTATTGCGGAAAACGGATATTCTTGCAGCCGGGCGAATACCGACGTGCGCCGATTTTGTACTTTTCGGCAGAAGGGTTCTTGGCTAATGGGGCGATTGCTTGATCCCACTCTTCCAACGTATTAAGTTCTGCCTCTGTGTTTTCGTGTTGTTGGTATTTGATCAGTTCTTCAATTTCTCCATCGGTGAGGACACGGTTATGTCGTTTGGCGGCACGGAAAATTTCATCGACCAGCGGTTTGGTTGGCTCAATTCCGCGGATTCGTAAGTAGTAGACGATATTGGATACTCCGGACATAAAGCCAATTTCGATAATTTGTCGCAGGCCTACCATGCCGGCCGGAACGCCGGAATACACGCGGTCGGCGAGCCAATCGTCCCCCTTACTTTGCGCCTTGATAATCGCGGCTGCATGAACCCCCGTGCTGGTGCGGTACGCGTCTTTCCCCATCACCGGGTAGTTCGGCGGGATTGGAACGTTACAGGCCTCGGCCACCAGTTGACAATACTCAGCAAGTTTGGTCAGGTCGCGCTGGAAAATTCCCTCCAAATTCAGATTAATCAACAACAGGTCCATGGCGGTATTACCGACGCGTTCTCCGATCCCCAGCGCCGTAGCATGCACGCGGTTTGCGCCCTGCGCTACCGCTGCCATGGTATTGGGAATGGCCAGTCCGCGGTCGCAATGTCCGTGCCAATCAATTTTGATTTCCGGGTCGACCTTGTTAACCAGATCTTGAATGAACTTCATCAAGTAATACACGCCAATTGGCGTCGCATGCCCCACGGTATCGCAGACGCAAATCCGTTTGGCGCCGGCGTTGATAGCCGCGGTAAACAGCTTGGTCAACGTTTGGGGATCGGCACGGGTTGTATCTTCGGTTACGTACATGACCGGTAAGTCGTGCTGCACGGCATAGGTCACCGATTCTTCAGTCAATTTCAGCATGTCATCCAGCGTCCACCCCTCCGCGTACTGGCGGATAGGCGAGGAGCCGATAAACGTGCACGCCTCAATGGGGTACCCGACGTTTTGTGAAATCTCCACCAATGGTTTTATGTCAACGATGGTTGTCCGCACCGCGCAATTTGGCCGAATCTTCATCTTGTTCTTTACGATATGTTGCACCATGGCGGTAATATCCGCTTGCGCTCGCGGTCCCGAGCCGGGCAACCCGATATCGGCGGAGTCGATTTGTAACTCCTCCATTAATTCCAACAGGCGGAGCTTTTGCGCAATGGTGGGGTCGGTAATCGATGGGGACTGCAACCCGTCACGGAGTGTCTCGTCGTCAAGTTCGAGTTTACCAGTGTGGCGGAATTTGAAATCGTCGAATTTATTCCAGTCGTAGATGAGGTTATTCCCCGATAGATCCTGTTCCATCATTCCCCTCCGGCGGTTGCCGGCGTTCGGCCGTCCTGTTCCCGAGCAAGAAGGTCATGGTACCAGCGGTCGGCTTCGGCCTGGATGGTCTGTTTTTCTTCTGTACTTGAATATCTGAATCTTCCCTGCCTTTGTAAATACTCTTCCACCGGAATTCCGCTGGATCGATGCGAAACATGATAGCGGTGGCCGTCAAAAATCTCATACAGCGGGAAGATATTACATTCAACTGCCAGTCGCGCCAGCGTGATGCCCTCCGCGGAATCGGCCTTCCAGCCCGGTGGGCACGGCGAATGGAGATGAAGAAACCGCAACCCGCTGCGATTTTTCGCCCGCTGAACTTTTGCCTTAAGGTCATCCAGAAACGCCGGTGAGGCTGCAGCGAAGTACGGGATTCGGTGCGCGGCTAAAATCGCCCCGATGTCCTTTTTTGGTTCCGCTTTCAGCCGTCCCTGGGGGGTCGTGGTACTCCACCCGCCGTAGGGGGTCGCCGAACTCCGCTGAATTCCGGTGTTCATATACGCCTCATTATCATAACAGGCGTACAGGACATTCTCATTTCGTTCGGCGATCGCCGAGAGCGCACCCATGCCGATATCAAACGTGGCGCCATCTCCCGCCCAGGCCAGCACCGTTACGTCGGCCTGTCCGGACATATCCAACCCTGCCCGCACCCCCGCCGCTGCCGAGGCAGTGGCACCAAAAGGCACATGCAAAAACGGCACTGGCGATATGGAGTGGGGATAAATACCGTCTGTGACCGCTGCACACCCCGCGGGGCAGACGATAACTGTCTTCGGCCCCAGGATTTCCAGCACGTGCCGGAGGAGAATTTTTTCCCCACAGCCGGGACAGGCCATATGGCCATACAGATCGAAGGCGGAAGAAAACTGGTAATCCTCTACTGGTTTGTGCTTATCGGTCATCGTTTCAGGCCTACCCATTCGATTTCAGACGGTACCATTTTCTGTTCTAAGAGCGAGGTAAACATCTGCTTGATGTTCTCCGCCGTTATATCCCGGCCACCCAGACCGGCAACAAACTCGCGAATTGTCTCGGCTCGTCCCTGCCGTTGTAGCGCAGCGCGAATTTCCTGGGTGAATACCCCACCAGTCCCGGGAGATAGGTTGCGGTCCAACACACCAATCCGCTGCCCCGGCTGGATACGATCGCCCAGTTCTCGTGCCGGGAACGGTCGCAGTTGCCGCAGTCGAAGCAGGCCGACTTTTTTTCCCGCTTCCCGCAACTGACGGGTCACGTGGTACGCTGTCGACGCTGCCGATCCACTGGCCAGGAGAATCGCCTCGGCGTCCTCGGTGAAGTGCGCCTCAACCGCTTCGTACGACCGGCCAGTGTATTCCTGATACTCCGCGTACGTCTGCCGAATGACCTCTGGCGCCCGCTCGAACGCTCGCTGGAGCTTGTAGCGAAATTCCATAAAATGGCTGGGCAGTGTACCGCCGGAGTAGGTTTGCGGATTATTCGTATCGAGTTTGTATTCTGCTTTTCGTGGAGGAAGAAACGCATCAATGGTTTCCTGATCCGGCAATTCAAGTGGCTCGTATGTATGTGATATGAAGAAACCATCAAAGCATACCATGCACGGAACAAGCAGTTCCTCAGCAATTTTGAACGCGCAAATGACTGCATCTAGAATCTCCTGATTGGAGGAGCAATAAAACTGTAACCATCCGGTATCACGCTGCGCTACCGAATCTGTTTGATCACACCAGATCGTCCACGGCGCGGCCATTGCCCGGTTCACATTGGCCAGCACAATCGGCAGGCGGGCACCGGACGCCCAGAAGAGCAGTTCATGCATCAAGGCTAAGCCTTGGGCCGAAGTGGCGGTAAACGTGCGCACGCCGGTGGAGGCTGCGCCGATGAGCGTTGCTATGGCTGAGTGCTCAGATTCCACGCGAACAAACTTTGCGTCCAATTCGCCGGAGCCGCACAACTCCGACAGCTTTTCGGCAATCGTCGTCTGCGGGGTAATCGGATAGGCCGAGATCACCTGCACCCGCGCCAGTTGTACGGCGAGCGATACCGCCTCATTTCCCGAAACCACTTTCCTCATGCCGGCGTATCACCCTCCATGTGTAATGGTCCGCGGGGACATTCGGCAGCGCAAAGACCACATCCCTTGCAGTAATCCAGATTTACCTGATATCCTTCAGCAGTTTTGATGACCGCCATATCCGGGCAGAAATTGAAGCAGTTGTCACACTCGTTACAAACGCCACAAGAAAGACACCGATTTGCCTCGGCGATTGCGGCATCGCGCGTATTAAATCGGCCTTGTTCGAGGAGTCTGGTTTGCCATTTGACCAGATTGATCCGCGTGAAATACCCGAAATTGATATCCTCCGGGCCGACGACTTCAGTGACGCGTTCATCCGGGGTGAGCGTTTCGCCACGCAGAAACGCGCCAATCTTTTCTGCCGCCAGACGACCAGACCCCACGGCGTGGGATACGGTGCGAGGATTCGGCAGCAAGTCACCGCCGACATAGAGTCTGTCTTTCAATCGCGGGTCAACGCGGGAAAAATCGAAGCCGCCGTCGCCGGCCTGTTCTACCTCCGGGAAGAAAGTCAAGTCGGGATCTTCGCCAATGGCAATATACACTTTGTCAGCGATGACCTCGAATTCCGATCCGGGGATCGGTTCCGGCCGGGCACGACCGCTGGCGTCGGGCTCGCCGAGTCTCATCCGAATAAATGTGCACTGAACTCGACCGGCATCTGCCGGTGCTATCCCCACCGGACTCGATAAATAGGTGCAGGCAATTCGCTCTTCTTTGAGGTGGGCAATTTCCTCGGCAAAAGCCGGCATTTCTGCTTCGGTGCGGCGGTATACGAGAGATACACCTCCACCCAGGCGCTTAGCAGTGCGGGCGACATCGCAAGCGGTATTCCCACCGCCGATTACCAGAATTTCCTTATCGTGCAGATCTTCCCGCTGACCGGAATTAATTTTCTTAAGAAATTCCAGTCCGGTTTCGACTCCGAGAGTGTCTTCTCCGGGAATTCGCAGGTTTTTAGAAATATGGGCGCCGGTCGCCAGAAAAACGGCGTCGTACCCCAGCAAGTCGGCAACCTGTAAATCCTGTCCGAGCCGCCGGTTCGCCGCGAATTCTACACCCTGCATTACCCGGTGCAATTCGGTCTGGAGCACGTACTTATCGAGACGATAATCCGGGATTCCATATTGCATAATTCCGCCCGGCAACGCATTCTCATCGAAAATCGTGACCTGCACACCCTGATGGCGGAGATAGTATCCTGCGGATAAACCGGCCGGTCCGGCACCGATTATGGCCACCCGGTGGTCACCCCTTGGGGGAGGCATCTCTTCCGGAGCTAAATCGAGCGCCCAGTCGCCGATGTACATTTCCATGCGGCGAACTTCAATAGCGCCATCAAAACCGTGCCGGTTGCACTGCGCTTGACAGGGATGATAGCACACGCGACCACAGACCGAGGGGAGTGGATTTGCCTGTGTCAGCAGCTCAAACGCCCCGGCGACATCGCCCTGCTGCATCAATTGCAAATAACCACGGATATCCTCCCCGGCCGGGCAATTGAAGTTGCACGGGGCGGTTTTGCTCCGGTGCTGCGGTGTCGTTGACCGCCAGGAACCGGTCTTGTTCCAGTTCATCCGTCCGGAGCTGACGGCCATCTCCGGCATCTCATCGACCGATTTGAAGACGATAAACTTACCCACTGTTCTGCACCGCCTCGTATGCCGCTCGCACCGCGGCGAGATTGGCCTCAGTACGTACAGGGACTTTCGTCTCCACCGCCGCGAGGAGATGGTCGAGTGCCGGTACGCCAGCCACGCGGGCATAGGCGCCCAGCATCGCCGTATTCACCACCGGTTGCGCCGTGGAACCTAACTCGTGATCACGTGCAATCGTCGTTGCGTCGACCCAGGAAACTGTTAATCCATCGAGATGACGTGGTGGGGACGGGGCGTTGACCAGGACCATCGCCTCGTTTTTTACCGATGGCCGAAACGTCGGCGCCTGCGTGATATCCGCCGCCAGCACCAGACAGGCATCGGCCTGGTAAATCATGCTGCGCAGATGGATAAATTCCCGATCAATACGCAAAAACGCGGTGACTGGCGCACCCCGTCGTTCGACGCCGAAGGAGGGAAAACTTTGGACGAAGAACCCGTCACGGAAATATGCTTCGCCCAGGATTTCTGAGGCGATCACTGCCCCCTGGCCGCCGCGTCCGTAAAAGGTTATCTCCTGCATACTCGATTAGTTACCACATCTCCGGGAACGGTCCCGGACGCTCCCCCCGATTGATTATTTCAGCAATAGTCGACCAATGACCACCCGCTGAATTTCCGACGTTCCCTCAAACAACTCCGTAACTCGGGCATCACGATACATTCGTTCCACCTGGTAATCCCGAATGTAACCGTATCCGCCGAGAACCTGGATTGCCTTATGAGTTACTTTCGTGGCAATTTCCGAGGCGTACAATTTTGCCTGCGCGGCTTCCAGTGAATAATCACGCCCTTGATCTTTAATCCACGCGGCCCGATAGACCAATTGCCGGGCATTGTCAACCATGATCGACATATCGGCGATATGAAATTGAATCGCTTGCAACGCAGCGATTGGCTTACCGAATTGGACTCGCTCTTTGGCATAGGGGATCGCAATATCCAATGCGGCTTGTGCCAGACCGACCCCCATCGCGCCGCAACTGATCCGACCGCCATCGAGCGCTTGCATAGCGATCCGAAAACCACCGCCCAACTGGCCAAGCAGATTTTCTTTGGGAATTTCACAATCACCAAAAACGAGTTCGGTCGTGGGGGAAGCCCGTAAACCCATTTTTTTCTCGATGGTGCCGATTTCATATCCGGGAGTATCTTTTTCGACAATAAATGCGGCAATCCCCCGCGGCCCGGCGCCCCGTTGCTTCGTTGCAAATACAATGACATAATCAGCAAACGCGCCCATGGTGATATAAAGCTTGGTTCCGTTAATCAGGTAGCCGTTGTCGGTCTCCTGGAACGTGGTGGACAAATTGGCGGCGTCAGATCCGGCACCCGGCTCGGTGAGCGCAAACGCACCCATCCCGTCGCCACTGCATATTGGCGGGAGGTACTTTTCCTTCTGTTCCTCAGTACCCCACGTCAGCAGCGGAAAGCCAAACAAGGAATTCGTCAAACCAACCACGGCCGCATGGGAGGCGCACCCCTTGGTCAGTTCCTCCGCTGCAACCATGTACGAGACCGCATCCATGCCCCCGCCACCGTATTTTTCCGGCAGCGTCATACCGAGAAAACCCAGTTCGCCCATTGCCTTGATAAGATCAGGATCCATCTTTGCCTCAACGTCGAATTCTTCGGCCCGGGGTTTCAGTTTCTTCTCGGCAAATTCTCTGGCGACTTCCTGCACCGCCAGTTGATCCTCGGTCAGATCGTAGTTCATAGATCCTCTCTCAGTCCGTCACGCTCTAAACTATGCCGCTGATCTTCGGCATGATCGCCATCCGCAAACACTCTACTATTTGCCGGTAAACTCAGCTTTTCTTTTTTCCAGAAATGCGTTGGTACCCTCTTGTTTATCAGCTGTAGCGCAAATTTGTGCGAACTGGGCAGCTTCAAACGCACACCCGGATTCCAGGTCGACTTCGACACCGAAATTGATGGCCTCCTTAGCGGCCCGAACCGCCAATGGTCCCATCTGGCCGATCTTTGCCGCCAGTTCCTTGGCCTTATCAAAAAGCTCCTCGGGTGGGTAGACCTCGTCAACCAGGCCAATCCGATGCGCCTCCGCCACCGGAATAAAATCACCGGTGAAGATAATTTGTTTGGCCTTGCCGATTCCCACTAAACGGGCCAGTCGCTGGGTACCACCGTAACCGGGAATAATCCCAAGGGTGACTTCGGGTTGTCCGAGTTTGGCCTTTTCGGAGGCCAACCGAATATCACAGGCCATGGCAATTTCGCAACCACCACCCAAAGCAAAGCCGTTGATTGCGGCAATGACCGGCTGTGGCAGCGTTTCAATTTTAAAAAATGCTGCTTGACCGCGTTCACATTTGGCACGTCCGCCCGCCACGTCGCATTCGGCAAGTTCACCGATATCCGCGCCGGCGACAAACGCCTTCTCCCCGGCACCAGTGAGAATAACCGCACGAATGTTGGTATCCGAACGAATAGTCGTAAAACAATGATCAATCTCGGCAATGGTGTCGTCGTTCAACGCGTTAAGGGCTTTGGGGCGATTAATCGTAACAACTGCCGTTGCCCCGTCTTGTTCGAACAGAATGTTCTTATATTCCATATCTCCCACCTACTTGGAGTAATCATAGAATCCGCGACCAGCCTTGCGGCCGTGATATCCCGCTTTGACCATCGCTTTGAGCAATGGCGGCGAGGCGTAGTGTTTATCTTTGAATTCGTCGAACAGGATTTCGGCGATGTAGTACGTGGTATCCAGACCGACAAAATCGGTGAGCTCCAGTGGACCCATCGGGTACCCACAGCCGAGTTTCATGGCATTGTCGATATCCTCTTTCGTCGCCACACCGTTCTGCAGAGCACGAATGGCATCCAACAGATATGGCACCAACAGGCGATTTACCACAAACCCTGGGGAATCTTTGCAGGAGACGACGACCTTACCGACCTTTTCCCCGAATGCCTTCGCCGTTTCGAACGTGGGATTGGACGTTGCCACCGTTTTGATGACTTCCACCAGCTTCATTACCGGCACAGGATTGAAGAAATGCAGCCCACAGAACTGGCCGGCCCGCTGTGTGGCGGCACCCATTTCGGTGATGGAAAGCGAGGAGGTGTTCGAGGCGAAAATCGCTTCCTTTTTAACCGCCGAATCGAGCTCTTTGTACAGTGCGATTTTTTCATCCAGGTTTTCAATAATCGCCTCAATGACCAAATCGCAATTGGCCAGATCGCTCACCTGCGTTGTGCCCTTGATCTTCGCCAGAATGCCCTCTTTCCCGGACTCGTCTAGCTTGCCTTTGCTGACTGCGCGAGAAAGGGATTTGTCAATACGACCCATTCCCTTAGCGAGAAGATCATCATTCACTTCCCGGACAACCACCTGCAATCCGGCCTTGGCAGAGACCTCCGCAATGCCGGATCCCATCAATCCACAGCCACAGATTCCTACTTCCAGAATTTCCATTGCTCACTCCCTATGTCAAACCGTTGCCAATACATGTGTGCACAAAGGTGGACCTGTCGCACTGCGCGCGCCAATCCCCGATAACTCCCTGTAAAATAAACAAAAGGGAGGCTTCACTTCAAGTCTCTAGATAGCTTGCGAAACAGGGCAAATTGCATCGTCTTTTACACGCTACTTGAATCAATGCCGGTAAAGTCGTTGCGTCAACAAATCAAACAGCACTATTCGAAAGCAATAATGGACCGCAGCCCTTCCCCGCGACGCAGCACATCGAACGCATCATTGATCTTTTCCAGCGGGAATCTGGCGGTGACCAACTCGGTGAGTTTAATCTTGCCCAGCCGGCACAACTCAATCAGCGGTGGGTAATCGACCGGACGGCAGCCCAACGACCCAACAATCTCCATCTCGCGGTACATGATTTTGCCGGCATTGAGGGTGATATCTTTGTGCGTATAGCCGAGGACTACCAGACGACCGCCGGTGCGAATGGTTTTGAATGCGGTTTCGATAGTAGTTGGATTGCCGATGGCTTCAATCGCAACATCCGCTCCGCCGCCGGTCATCTTGCGCACTGTTTTGGGCCAGTTTTCATCGTCTTTGGGGTTAATTGTTGTCATGGCACCAAGT
This sequence comes from uncultured Ignavibacteria bacterium, assembly GCA_964461835.1. GTDB lineage: Bacteria > Zixibacteria > MSB-5A5 > WJJR01 > JAJRUJ01 > CAYWVO01. The sequence goes on from CAYWVO010000031.1 coordinate 13,455, forward strand.
TTGGCTGCCCATTCCAGTTTTTCCGGCGAGATATCAACGGCAATAACCGAACCACCAACAGCCGCCCCGACCTGCACCAAATTGATACCAACGCCACCACAACCGAGCACCACGACCGAATCGCCGGGTTTGACCTGCGCGCGATTTTTGATCGCATGGAACGGGGTGGAAATGGCATCGGCGATGATTGATCCTTCCTGTAACGGCAGCTCCTCGGGGAAAGCGAACGCATCCTTAGCCGGAGCCAGCACATACTCGGCATAGGCGCCATCAATGTTATTCCCAAACATGACCATATTGTCGCAGATATTCTCCCGTCCGGTCCGGCACATTGCACACTGGCCACAGGTAAGGACTGCGGGGAGCAGAACACGATCACCCTCGGCGAAATTCTCAACTCCCTTCCCCAATTTGGCCACCGTACCTGATGGTTCATGGCCGAGGATGAGCGGTGGCTTTTTGAAGGTTGGGACACCGTGATCGATATAATGCAAATCCGTGTGACAGACGCCGCAGGCGGCAGTTTTGACCAGAATTTGGCCGGGTCCCGGCTCGGGTGTGGGGACATCTTCGATTTTCAACGGTTGATTTGGCCCGTGGAATATTGCAGCTTTCATGACCATCTCCTTTCTCCCCGAGCAGATACCCGGTCAATTCTGTTTGTGGTTTTCCTCTGTGGCGTCCGATTCTCGTGTCAGGATGAGCATCGTGTCATCACCCTCTTGTTGGAAACACTCGGTGCACCCTTCCCCCTGAATTTCGTGCGCAGGGATTGTCTTGACCGCGAATCCCAGGGCACGGTACTCTTCTACCGCTTCGGTTAAACGTGCGCCGGAGGCGGTAAAGCGTGATACCCAGCCGTCCCGTTCCAACTCCGCCAGGCGATTAGTGGTCATCGAACCCATCCTTGTGCATTGTCCTACACAATTTTAGCAGATTATGAACTGCTGCGCAATCGCAAATGAAGTTCAATTATGAGAAAAGGGAGTAACGGCCGTTACAGAAAACGGTACTCCCACGTACGATGTGTAATGAACCGAGTCGGATTAAACATCTGGGTTCTTTTGCGCCGGATTACTATTGCCATTATCGGATCACTGGTGATCTTACTGGGAATTTTCCTGCTGCCCGCTCCGGGTCCCGGAATCCTGGTCATCCTCGGCGGGATGGCGATTCTGGCCTTTGAATTTACCTGGGCTCGAAAGCTTTTGCGGAAAATGCGGGAATGGACCTCCGCCATGGCACGAAGAAAGCGCGACGCTCGGAAGGAGAGCGCCACGCCGGATTAATCGTCAGCGGGCTTATAAAGAGCGCCCTACATATTCCACCAATACGACACCTTAACCAGCCAGACATTTTCGGCACCACGGGAGAAGAAGCGGTCAAGCTCGTCCTTGAGGTGGAGCTGATTGACCTGGTTGTCCCATTCCGGACGGGAACGAGTCCAGACAAAATACAAGGTGCTTCCCGGCACATATTCCCAGCGCATAATCAACATAGAATTCAGCGCTGAGAACGTGCCGTCATAATCGCCGTGATCAAGCGCGGGCGCATAGTCCTTTCCGCCCCGGTACAATTTGTAATCCTGATAGTCGAGCGTCGAGATCAAACCCTGGCCGGAGATCTGCACATGCAAATTGGGCCGGACCATCATGCCGGCCGTTGCGTGCAGGAAGACCTGGTCCTTATCCAAATCGGCAAAGAGCGACTCAGTTGTTCCGTCCACATCGATATTGTCGACCCAGCGGGTGCCGTTGAAGGTTCGATGGTAGTTGGCGCCGACTTCAAATTCCATGTTACTCTTGGGACGGAATTCCACCCCCACGTAGTTCGCCCACCACGTGCCACCGCGATCCGTGCCACTCCCAGGATTGATATTATAAGACAGCATCTTGCGCCGATCGGTATTTAGACTCAGCCACCAACTAAAGGTGGGGTACTCATTCCACTCCCACAGGCCGTTGCCGCGGGTTTCGACATCACTGTACGGTTCGGATTGCATACCGACTCCACCGCCCAGTGACCAGTTGTTGGTAAATTCCATATAGGTGTTCAAATTGACCCAGCGACTAATGTTGTCGCCGTTGTAATTCCAGGCAGAATTGGCGTTGAAGTTATTGTAACTCTCCCGGATAATCCACCATGGCTCCTGCGTGCGATACTGTGTCCATAACCATACCTGTCGGAAATCGTTGCGGTTGGTGAACCCGAGGTCATTGATATCGAGGTGCGGGTCTTTGTTGGTGAAGCCCAATGCTCCCCGGAAATGTTTTCCGGATCGTTTATCCAGGGTTGCGTCGATCCCAAAGCCGGTATGTTCATCATCTACTCGGCCGGCAATCGCCTGCCCACGTAATGCCCAAACGCCATTGCTCGTCAGCAAGCGCCAGTCAACCCCGCCGGTGGCTGCCGGATGCTTCGTGCCTTGGGCAGCCAGGGTACCCATGATTCCGACAAAGGAATTGGAGAGCACGTCCTGTTTAACGCGAAATACCGAGTAGTTGGCCAATGGTTCGATGACCTGCGAGCGCTGCAGGCCACCGGTAGTACGATACGTTTCTGATTCCTCTTCGGTTACTGCGTTGAGAACGGCGACCGAGGTCTTGCCACCGATTTTCCCGGTCAATTTTGCCGCTCCGAGGATCGAGGTCGCTCGCGGGCGATTGAGTGAATAATCATAGGCCTCATCATTCACCGATCCTCGAGGTTGTCGGCCGATACGCCGCGAATAGAACAGGGAGAAATCGGTATTGAACAGATCTGAGCCCTCGATAAAAAACGGTCTCCGTTCGGAAAACCGGGTCTCGAAGGCGGAGAGATTCAACACTGGCTGGTCCAATTCAACCTGCCCAAAATCCGGATTAATTGTGGCATCCAGTGTAAGGTTGGTGGTTATACCGTACTTGACATCAACACCGACGTTTTCACGCCAATCACGTCCATCGGGGTTGCCTTCTGTCTTGTCGGATACGACCACGTCGGAGACCGCATACGGCAATACCTCCAAGTGCCGCGCGGGCTTGATACCAGTCAGCCCGGTCAGATCACCGAAATGGGAGACCATGCCACTCTCGCTACGCGGGGCGTAGGACCACCACAGTGCTTCGGCTTTGCGATTAACCCACCGGGCAAATTGCACTCCCCACGTGTGGTTGTCTTTCTCTTCGAACCGCAGGCAGTGATACGGGATCTCATATTCCGCCGACCAGCCCCACGGTTGCATTTTTGCGGAACCGTGCCAGACCACATCCCAGGAACTATCGGTCCAGCCATCATTATAAATGCGACCGTCCAGCTGCACCCCGGCAGCAGTTAGATAAAACTGCTGTCCGGTCTGACCGTCATGATAAGGATCGAGCCGGAAGACAACGTAATCCGACTCGGAGTGCCGGTCGCGACGGACCAACTGTTGATCGATCTGTTCCGGTTCGGAGTCGAAGCACCAAAAGGCACAGTAAACCGCCTCGTGGTCATAGGCTACGGCGACATACGTGGACTCGGTGGGTGCCGCCCCATCCTCTGGGCCGCGCTGAGTGAATTCCTTGTGAACTTCGAGTTCGGGATTCGTCCAGATTGGATCGTTTACGTTGCCATCGATTTTCGGCGGGTGCGGATTAATCCGCAGCGCCGTAATGCTTGGGTAGGTCCGTTTGGTGTTGGTAGAATCTTGTGCGAAAGCCTGGCAACTGATGAGAAAAATGAAAATAACGAGTCCCCCAATGAAGCCCCTTCTCCTTGACATACTGTGTTTCCCCCGGTAAATCTTGTTAGTGACGAAGACCCCGCAGACCCATCACATCCGTCCCAAGCTTGGAAAACGAAATAATTAGTTAAAAGTTGCAGCAATTTTTTATTGACGGGAAGTTATTGCAACGCCAAAAGATAGTAACCCTAAAGAGGATACGAGAAATCCTGATGCCGAGTAAAACGTAAGTCCTCACCTAATGAGCGGAAAGCGGCGATTTTGAGTGGCGCGTCATGTGCGCGGCAGGTCTTCAACCTGCCCGTTCATCGGATACGGGAAATGATTGACCATATAAGTAGATCGCCCTTCCGTGTGCGCGGCAGGCCTT
>CAYWVO010000031.1:17627-37318 GCA_964461835.1 uncultured Ignavibacteria bacterium
CGGGAAATGATTGACCATATAAGTAGATCGCCCTTCCGTGTGCGCGGCAGGCCTTTAGCCTGCCCGACCGCTGGAAAAAGAAATGATTGATCAAGTGAATCGAATGATTTTCCGTGTGCGCGGCAGGCCTTTAGCCTCGCCGTGCACTCGAATTTGAGGAACTTAATGGTTATCCGTCGCAGGTTGGAAATGGAAGGTCCGGCGGTGGCCTTCGTCACGACCACTGTGAATCATTGGGTGCCCATATTCGCAGATGAGAGAATTGCACAGGTCCTAATCAAGCACATTGGTAATTCGAACGAGTTCTATAAAGCGAAGACAATCGGCTATGTGGTTATGCCCTCGCATCTTCATCTTCTCTCATGGTTTAAAGAAATTCAACGCTTATCAAAGTTCATGCGGCGACTGAAAGGCCTGAGTGCGCGCGAAATCCTACCATTACTCTCAGATCGGATAAGACGAAAAGTCGATAGTAAAGGAAAAAACTCCCTGTGGAAACCTCGATTTGATGATTTGATCATCACCAGTGAAAAGCAAATTCGGATGAAATTGAATTATATTCATCAGAATCCCGTCAAAGCGGGATTGGTGGAGAATGAAGTTGATTTCGAATATTCAAGTGCTGGTCATTGGTTAGAAGACAAACCAGGTCATTTGCCTGTTTGGAAAGGTTTCGAGTTTGTCAGTTAGGATGGTACGGGCAGGCTAAAGGCCTGCCGCGCACAATACGAAATCGCTCTGGAAGCCTCGTTTCGCTGATCTAATAATCACCAGTGAAAAGCAAATTCGGATGAAATTGAATTATATTCATCAGAATCCCGTCAAAGCGGGATTGGTGGAGAATGAAGTTGATTTCGAATATTCAAGTGCTGGTCATTGGTTAGAAGACAAACCAGGTCATTTGCCTGTTTGGAAAGGTTTCGAGTTTGTCAGTTAGGATGGTACGGGCAGGCTAAAGGCCTGCCGCGCACAATACGAAATCGCTCTGGAAGCCTCGTTTCGCTGATCTAATAATCACCAGTGAAAAGCAAATTCGGATGAAATTGAATTATATTCATCAGAATCCCGTCAAAGCGGGATTGGTGGAGAATGAAGTTGATTTCGAATATTCAAGTGCTGGTCATTGGTTAGAAGACAAACCAGGTCATTTGCCTGTTTGGAAAGGTTTCGAGTTTGTCAGTTAGGATGGTACGGGCAGGCTAAAGGCCTGCCGCGCACAATTGTAACCGTTTGCGTATAACCATAAATCCCGCCAATCCGATGGCTGGGGCAGACCGGGAGGTTTGCCGCCCAGGCGTAGGGTGCTTATCGCATGGTAAAGGCAGGACTTCAAACTGCCGACCGCGCTTCAGAACAAATCATCCAGATCATCATCGCCGCCGCCGCCGGGCAGCTCGCCGTGTTCCTGGAGGTATTGCTGGATTAGTTCGCTCTCACGTTTGGTGTACATCGGATCTTCATCGAACATGAAATACTCGGCGTTGCCGGAATCCTGAAAGACTTCGAGAAGGCTCTCGTGGAGATTTTGAGTACCGCTAATTCGCAACACGTTCTTGTCGGCGTCGAGCAATTGAAATACACCCTCAGTTGCCGGGACCGCAGCGATTTGCTCTTCGGTGAGCGGTTTCCATTTCGCGGGTGGCAGCGTTACCGGGGTGATTAACTGTCGCAGATGACATTGCAGACAGCGCCCGGCTTCTGACTTTGCAGCATCTTTGGTGAGCGTTGATTCTATTACCCCGAACCCCGAAATACGTTCCTCGACCGGAGCAACTGATCCGTAATGTCGTGAACTGCGAAAAGTGTCCACGGTCGAGGATAATTCAGGGAAATCGATATCCTGAATATTCGGCGCCGCATCGTAAATGCCGGTACCGCCAAGATATTGATCGATCGCAATTGCGGCCTCTCGGCCCTGCGCGAGGGCATCGATCACTGAAGATGGCCCGGTAACGACGTCCCCGGCGGCAAAGATCCCCTCCTGGTCGGTCGCGAATTGATCCTCAACTTCCTGGCCGATGCTCACAATGACATAATCGGCGTCGAGTTCCTGGGCTGTGGTTTCGTCGAACTCCGGTGCAAACCGGCCTTCCTCGTCAAACACCCGAGTGCAGCGTTTGGTCCGCAACCCCTGCACACGCCCATCCGAGGCCAGAAATTCCGCCGGACCCCAGGAGGGATGAATAGTAATTCCTTCTTCTTCGGCTTGCTTCATTTCCCGTTCGTGGGCCGGCATGGTCTCCCGAGATTCCAGGCACAGCAGGTGAACCTTCTCCGCACCGAGGCGACGGGCGGTCATGGCCGCATCGATTGCTACATTGCCGCCGCCAATGACGAGCACCGTCCCGTCCAACCGGGGAGCCATCCCCTGCTTTGCTTCTCGCAGGAAATGCAAGCCGAGATACACGCCGGGCAGATCAGATCGATCAAGCGGCAGTTTCTTGCTGCGCCCGGTACCTACGGCCAACAAGACTGCATCATAATCGCCGCGCAACATTTGCCGGACAGCGACGGTGTCACGCAGGCGATAATTCAGCGAAAAGGTCACGCCCAATTCGCACAGGGCATTCAAATCCCGTTCGAGTATTTCCGACGGGAGGCGGTAATCCGGGATGCCATAGCGCAGCATACCGCCCGGTTGATTGTCTTTGTCGAAAACCGTTACCTGATGTCCGGTCAGGGTCAGAAAATAGGCGGCGGCTAACCCGGCGGGACCGGAGCCGATGATAGCAACGTGTTTCCCGCTGGGCGACATTTTCAGCAGCGGTATCCGATCGGGATTCGCGTGATCGGCCGCAAACCGTTTGGCGGCGCAGATTGCCACCGGTTCGTCGATCTCACCGCGCCGACAGGAATCTTCACAGGGATGAAAGCACACATAGCCCAACACACCGGGTAATGGCGCCCGCGAACGAATGAGGTCAATCGCCTCGTCAACTCGTCCCTGCGAAATAAGTCGCAGATAACGCGGGATATCCACTCCCGCAGGACAGGCATTGGCACACGGAAGCGGCGAACCACGGCGCACCGGCGCCGCGGAATCTTTATCACGCAGTGCGCCGGTGGGACAGACTTCGATACACGCGCCGCAGTAGCGACACTCGGCTTCATCCAGGCTCGGCCCTCGCTGCGTTCCGACCCAGAGACGACCGTTTTGACGAACTGCGCCGAGGACGTCCGCCTGACGGACATCGCGGCAAATCCGCACGCAACGCAGACAGCCAATGCACAAATTAAAATCTCGCTCAAGCAGCGGCTCATCGGTGATCACCGGGCGAGACTTCGGTTCATATTTTGGCGTGTCCTCAGGAACCCCAATGTACTCACTCACTCTCTGTAACTCGCAATGCCCTAACAGCGGACAGCACCGTTGATCGACCGGTACATTGGACGAACAATCCGTGCGGCTGCAGCCTTCTTTTTGTGCGCACGTCAGGCAGGCATGAGGATGATCGGCGAGGATTTTTTTCAGTGCGGTCCGTCGTCTACGAGTCAGCTCATCCGACGAAGTTATAATTTGCTGCCCGTCTTTAATAACCGTTGTGCAGGCTCGCACCGGCTCAGTCTCTCCCGCCAGCTCGACATAGCAGAGGTCGCAATGACCGTCCTCACCAATCGGCTGTCCTGCATCACCATTTTCGTATTTGTCCGGTCCCTGCCAGATAGCTGCCGACAACAGCACATCTCTTGCCGCTCCCAGATCCGGGTGGGCGCAAAGGCGCAGGATGTAAATACCGGCAGCGTCTGCGGCCTGGAGAATGGTCATCCCAGGGGCACAGGTTACCGTCTGCCCGTCGACAGTGCACTGAATCGAAGACATTGCCTCCCTCGCCTGGCGTGTTGAAAAAGGACGATACTGAAACCGTGTCCCTCGCTTCGCGGCGGCACTCGAGGGTTTCGACCTACCTTTAATCCCATGTGATTACCTGTTTCAACAAGCCCCACTTCCTGGGGTCCATTACCAGGAATGCGAGATTGCCTCCGGCGTACAGGCGGTGATGCAGGGTAAGGGCGCCCGGTTGGTCACCGGTTTGCACGGCCCGCATTCGTATTTCAGCTTTTTGCGAAACTCCTCTTTGATTGCGGCGACTTCATCATCGTAGTCGTCGGTGATGATCTCAAACATCCCAACCGGGCACGCAGATACACATCCATGATGGTCACAGTCATTGCACTTGTCGGTGTCAATGGTGATATAATACTCGCCGCTACCGTCCATATAACCGTAGTTAGCCTTCATGCCTTGGCCGCCTTTTTGCGTTCCTTTTCTACCAGGGCTTTGGCAAACAATGCCGCGCCCATTGCCCCGGCAATCTGGGTATCGTATTTGGATGTCAATGGCGTCAGCTTCAATTCCTGGGCCAGGCGCTCTACCACCCCACGATTTTTGGCGATACCACCAGTGATGGCGAAATCCTCCTCAACGCCGATCCGTTCCAAGAGGGAAAAAACCCGATGCGCCATTGCTGAGCAATACGCGGCCAGCACTTTGCTCTTAGACCAGCCCTCACGCAATAGTGATGTTGCCTCAGATTTGGCAAAGACCACACAGGTAGATGATACCGGCGGTGGTTCCTCTTCCACTTCATACGACAGATCGCCCACTTCTTCAATTGGGATTGCCAGCAAATCGGCAAAGACTTCCATACCGCGTCCCGTGCCGGCGGCACATTTGTCGTTCATCAAAAAGTTGGTCACCTTACCTCGCTCATCGCAGCGAATGGCCTTACAATCCTGGCCGCCCATGTCGAGGATTGTGCGCACGCCTTTGCCGTACATCAGATTTCCCCCACGGGCGTGGCAGGCAATTTCGGTGATCGCGCGATTGGCAAATGGCACGTTAACCCGCCCATAACCGGTGCCAACCGTATAATAGAGATCATCCATCGATAGAGGAGTTCCCTCCAGCGCCCAATTCATTGCCTTGCGGGCGCTGTCTGGGCTATCTGATCCGGTGCGCATGTTGGAATAAGCGTACAAATTGCCATCCACCATCACCACTGCCTGCGAGCTCACGGAGCCAACATCGACACCACCGGTGATAATATCCGCGCCTTTGGGATCGATGTTTTCATCATGCCAGTTGTATTCTTTCCAGCGCCAATATTCTTTCTTTTCCGCAGTCATGAATTCATCCTTTCCCCGGCAATGAGGGCTGCTCCGAGCGCGCCGATATAATCCGGTTTTTCCGGCACGTGGATTTCGATGTCCAATCCTCGCTGCATTGCATCCACAAATCCCGGATTATTGGAGACGCCGCCGACCAGGGTCACCTTCTCGTTGACCCCTACCCGGCGCACCATGGAGACAATGCGGCTGGCGATGGCATCGTGCACCGCCCGCGCGATATCCGTCTTCGGTGTTTTGGCATGCACCAGCGAGACAACCTCGCTTTCGGCAAACACCGCGCACTGGGCGTTCATCGGTATAGACGCATCAGAATCCAGCGATAACTGGCCGAATTTTTCGAGTGGAACCTCGAGTGCGCGGGCGATCGTTTCGGTGAATGCACCGGCGCCGGCCGCACATTTTTCGTTTACCGCGAAATCCGCCACTTTACCAGTTTCAGTACAGCGCACCGCCCGGCCTTCCTCCGCGCCGACATCAATGACCGTGCGGGTTTTGGGGAGCATGTGCAAAGTGCCTTTCGCCGCCGCCGTGACCTCGGTGACGGTATCGGATGCATTTGGTGCGGAGCGCCGTCCGGCACCGGTGGCAACGATATTGCCAATATCACTCTCAGCAATGCCGGCCTCACCCAGCGCAGTGTCAAGTGCGCGTTTGGCGGCTTCGTCCGGATCGAATCCCGCGTGCTCGATCGCCCGCCCGATCACCTCGCCATCTCTGAGCAGCAGTATCTTGATGAACTTTGAACCCATATCTAAACCAGCAGTAACCATTATGACTCCAATCTCCCGGCTTATCCGGCAGTGGCCGAGGCTTTCAATTGTTGCAACCCCAGGGTTTCCATAAACGAATCGATGCGCGCCATGGTCCGCCCCTCATCGAATTCGCGATCGTCACCCATATTGCCCTCGAACGTCATTACCGGGATACCCGTTTTCATAATCCCGAGACGGTTTTCCATGATCCCGCAAGATAATCCCTCACAACCCCGGTTAAGATGCAGCATCACGCCGTCAAGCTTCCATTGTTTAGCTATTTGCAACATCATCTCCGTCTTCAGATTGGGATGATAGAAATGCTGCCATTCGGGTTTGGCGAGGTTCCAATCAGCCAGGATTTTCAATGCCTGGTCGCGGGAGGTGATCGATTCTCCCCGTTGCATCGACGTCGTCTTCGGCCCCCAGGTGCCGTCCGGCTTGGTCTCCCACAGCCCGATCAGCCCGAAGGTGTACAACGAGCCGATAGAGATCGCACCGTATTTCTCAAGATAGCGAAACACCTTGAGAAAACCCCATGGTGGTTGGGTGTCAGACATTAGTCGGCAGCGTTCAGTCGGCAAAGCGGCGATCCCGTTTTCGACTCGATATTTCATTTCATCGCGCAGCTCTTCGTAAAAGTCGGCGACTTCTTTGTCGTGTTTAGACAATGTACCATGCACATATAACGAGTACATCGTCTTTTCGTCGAGCGGCGCCGGTTTGTGCATGTTCAAGCAGCAAATTTCCGCCCACACGGAAGTCGAGCGTTGTTCGTTCTCGACCGCCTCGATCAACAGTTCATCCTGGTATGGTCGGCCGGTGGTCTTCTCCAGCCACTCAATTGCCTCATGCATTTGGTTGACCACAAACATCAGGCGGTTGTCGTCGAGTTGGTCGTACGGTCCGACCGACACGTCGATGCAGAAGTATGGAATGTCCTTATACTCGGCGACATGCTGATACCACTTGGCATGACTGCAACAGATATGGTCCTGAAAGCAGAAGTCCGGTTTGGGGTATTCCCCGCCGAAGGCATACTTGTTCAAATACATTGAGCCCCAGTAGTTGCGCATGTAGCTGCACAAGTCGCGCGCCCAGCCTTTGGCCTCGGCCGCCTCCAGGCACTTTTGGGAAAATGGTCGATCAAAGGCAATCGAGGCGCCGTACGGTTCCCCGGTAATATGATGTACGTCCCGGCCCAGCCCCGCAGGGATCGCATCAAACGACCAGGCCCCGCCGGTGTACCGCAAGTCGCCCGTGTCGTGTGCTTCTTTGTACTTCTGATAATATTTCAGCCGCAGTTCTTTGGCTTTTTTCCAACATTGCAGCGGTTCGGCCTTATACTTGGTCATGTGTTTTCACCCCCTCGACTTTAAAACAGATCTTCTTCCGCCAGCATCTCGAGGAATGCCTCCACGCGAATCCGGAACGGACCGAGCGGGACGGTAACATCAAATTCGAGAAACAACGAAGGAATACCGTGCTCCTCGAGGTATTGCTTCAGCATGGGGATATCACATTCATGCGGATCGCAGAACTTCTGTTGAATGAGAATAACTCCCTCTACGCCTGCATCCTGCGCCATCTTCAGAATATGCGGGAATCGAGTCCGCTCCTCCCAGTCTTTGGAGGGACACGCGGGACGGTCGACATAGCGATCCGCGATACTCTGCATGAGGTCACCGTTGTTTTCGACGGAATTCCAGAAATACCGCGACCCGGTGCAGTGATCATCCGCGACTACCGTCGCGCCGACCGATTCCACCATGTTCACAAATTCTGTATCATCGTTTTCAGAACCGACCAGCATCAGCCGGGAACCGGTCTCGCGATCGAGTTTACGGTTTTTCAATTCCGGCAGTATGCGTTCCAATTCAGCATTGTGGTCCTTCTTGTCGACAAAAAACGAGGAGGCCACCATTACCATCGCTTCCAGCCCGGTCACCGGTGGATCATCCTGGTGCCGCACGGTGTAAATTTCCCGCATCAGACGACGGTTCTCGTTGTACAACTTTGTTGCTTCGCTCAGCTTGTCGCCGGTGACTGGCGTGCCCGTCCACTCTTCCAGGGCATTTTGAAATTTCTCAAACTCCCCTTTCAAGTAGGGACGGGCGTGCGGGGTCTGCACTTTCGCCGGGAAGGGCAGGTAATAGGAGAACGCATGATCAACGTGATTCTCCCACGAGGTAAACGACTGCCGGAGATGGAGACACGACTGCGAAATCATAATCCCCTTCATGTAATCGTACCGGCCCTTGAGCCCCTGCGCCAGCACATCCCGGCAAAACGGGCAGAACATACCGAAAATGTGCGGTTCGGTCACATCCTGTGGCTGGTGGGACCCCAGCATGCGGACCGGCAGACAGCCTGAGGCATAGATGATTTCCTCCGGCGCGTAGCTGCAGAAACAGCCGACCACTTCCCCGTCGTGGCCGTCCAGCCAGCTTCGCGCGTAGTCATGCCGGTTCTTATACCAATCGAAGAATTGTGTAAACATAGGCCTCCTGCGGCAGCTAGATTGCCCTGATTCCGTTTAAGTACACATCCATCAGTTTCTTGGCGAGTTTCTTGATATTCGCGTTCTTTTCCGGGTCGTACCACATATACACCCAGTTGAGGGACCCAAAGAGATACAGGGTGGTCAGATGTGAATCCTGGTTCGATTTGCCAATCAGTTCGGCGATCACCTGTTGTACTTCACGATAATTTTCCCGGCGAATCTTCAGCACCTCACGGTAATACTTGCCGGAAAGCGATTCGATTTCGTGCACACAGACTTTGAGGTCATCCATGTGTGTGGTGAAAAATTCGAGGTGGTTATCAATGATTGCTCGGAGCTTTTGTTCCGGATTGTCGCTCGCCGCCAGCCGCTCCCGCAATTGGTCGAGTAGCGTGGAAAATGTGTGCCGTTGAATTTCAAAGAGCAGGGCATCTTTGCTGGGAAAATAGTAGTAAATGTTCGACAGATTGACCCTGGCGCGGGCCGCCACATCGCGCATCGAGGCGCCTTCGAACCCGTCCCGGGCGATAATTTTGGACGCGGCATTCAGAATAGCGTTGAACCGTTTCTGATATTGGCTGTTGCGGCGGTTGGGTTGTGCTTTGGTTTTGGCCACGGGCACGTCCGGCTCCTGTTTATTTTATCGAACGTCCGTTTTAATTATATGAAGAAAATGTAGCCAGAAGCAAGAGAAAAATGTGAGGGAATTTGGGGCCTGCCGCCCACGCACCCCATCCCTTGCTGCGCAAGGGCAACTGGCCCCCCGCCTACGCGAGGGTCACACGTGGGGAGATACTGCTAAATTTCTTGGTACGGGCAGGTTAAAGACCTGCCGCGCACAATAAGTGGTTTCAGATATTTCTTTTCCAACCCCAAGCCGCCACCGCCAAAGGCGGCACGCCTTGAGGTTGCCACCCAGACCGCTAAGTCAGCCCAAGGGCTGACCAGCACGAAGGGCCCGGCCGGGTGGCCTGTTATTTATGGTGCGAAATTGGGAAATTCACCTCCTACCTAAAATGGATCCCGGATCAAGTCCGGGATGACAGAGCAGGATGAGTGGGCTAAGTGCCCCGGTCCGGGTCCCGCGGTACGGGGCCGCGCACATGCCACGATCGGAATCAACCCCAAACCACGTCTCCGCTTATGCGGAGAAAGTTTGGGGTTGCCACCCGGATTGGTTGTGTGAGCCATGGGGGTGGCCATGAAAAACCGGCGCACGAATGTGTACGCCGGTCACGATACTATCGATGAGTCCCTGAAACCCGGACAAATGTCCGGGCCACCCGGTGAGGAATTGGCTACAACGCGCGCTTCCAGGTGGTACCTTTGGGGGTGTCCTCTAAGATGATGCCCATGTCCTGCAACTGATCGCGGATTTCATCGGCGCGCTGGAAATTCTTCTCTTTGCGGGCCGCGACGCGTTCATCGATCAGCTTCTGGATATCCTCATCCAGCACCATTTCCTGCTTGGGCAACACGCCAAGCACACTGTCGAATCCATCCAGCACTTTGAGCATCCGCTGGGCATCGGTCTCGGAGAGATTATTATCGGTAATCAAACGATTGCCTTCTTTGACGAAATTAAACACCTCGCCGAGTGCACCGGAAATATTTAAATCATCATCCATCCACCCGGCAAAACCCTGTTCGGCCTTTTCGATGATACCATTTATCTCCGGGTTGTCCTTCCCGCCCTCAATCGCTTCGAGGTTTCGCCGGAAATCAGTCAGCCGCTGAATTGCATTTTTGGCGGCCTCCAACCCGTCAAAGGTGAAATTCAACTGCTGACGGTAATGCGTGGCTATCAGCAAGTACCGTACTGCCAGCGGTGAGTAGCCTTTGTCGAGTATTTGCCTGAGAGTATAAAAGTTGCCGAGGGATTTGGACATTTTCTGCCCTTCGACAATCAGATGTTCGCAGTGCAGCCAGTATGTGGCGAACGGTTTGCCCGTGGCGCCCTCGGACTGGGCGATCTCGTTTTCGTGGTGCGGAAAGATATTGTCCACGCCACCGGTGTGGATATCGAAACTCTCACCCAAATACTTCATGGACATCGCCGAGCATTCGATATGCCAGCCGGGGCGGCCCTTGCCCAGTAGGGTTTCCCAGAATACCGGGCCATCCGCCTCGTCCCACCCTTTCCAGAGAGCGAAGTCCGACACGGTATCTTTTTCATACTCGTCCGCCGAAACACGGGCGCCTGCCTTGAGTTGATCGAGCTGCATATTAGACAACGCCCCGTACCGCGGGAATGAGGAAATCTTGAAATAGTAGGAACCATCGACTTGATACGCATGCCCGTTTTCGATCAGCCGCTGAATAATTTCCACCATCTCGTCGATATGATCGGTTGCCGCAGGATAATGCTCGGCGCGCTCGATGTTTAACGAATCCACATCAGCAAAGAACGCGTCGGCAAACGGCTTGGTATACTCTTTGAGCGGGATGTTCTTTTCATTGACGCCGCGGATAATCTTATCATCGATATCCGTTAAGTTCATCACCTGGACCACGTCATACCCGCGATACTTCAAATATCGCCGCAACAAATCTTCAAATGTATAAGCGCGGAAATTGCCGATATGCGCAAAATCGTAAATCGTCGGCCCGCAGGTGTACATCCGCACCTGGCCCGGGGTCAACGGTTCGAACTCTTCTGTGCGACGAGACTTCGTATTACGAAAACGTAACCCCATGACTTTCTCCCCACCGATTTGGTGTCGTCCATCGATGATTGGCCGAGACGGCGTGTCTTACTCTCTTAATCGGCCTTGCGCAGTGAATTTAAAAACCGACGGTCGAGTTTTTGGACGACTGCCTTAAGCAGCTTCAACGTGTTGTCGTAGTCGGTCCGGCAGAGAATGCCGTTATGGCTATGGATGTAGCGAATCAACGGTCCAAACGTCACGGACGGTACCCCGGTTCGTGACAGATGAATTCGGCCGCCGTCGGTTGCCCCCCGGGTCATGCTGGTAAGGATAAATGGGATCTTATTTTTCTCTGCCGAATCAATCACCAGTTTCAGCAGTTTTTCGTTCGGGATCATGCCGGCATCATACACCAAGACCGCCGGGCCGTTGCCCAGCCGCTCTTCTTTTTCCTTCTCCAATCCCGGCGTATCCTGGGCAATGCCGACGTCAATAATAATCGCCAGGTCGGGATTGACATCGTACGCCGAGGTTTGTGCGCCGCGCAGCCCGACCTCCTCCTGTACGGTGCCGCAGCCAACCAGGGTATTGGGATGTTTGGCCTTGCCGAGCGAACGGAAGAGATCGCAAACCAGCGCGCAGGCCACCCGGTCATCAAACGCCTTCGCCAGGTACATCTTCTTGTTGCCCATAATGGTGAAGTCGGAGACCGGCGTGATAAAATCCCCTTTGCGAATCCCCAATCGGCTCTGCACATTGAATGCCTTCTGCACGCCGACATCGATGTACATCTTGTCCAGCTTGAGGACCTTCTTGCGATCCTCTTCTTCCAGAATGTGGGGAGGTGTCGAACCGACGACGCCGATTACCGGGCCTTTACTGGTATGAATCGTCACCCGTTGCCCCAAGACGACATGGCCCCACCAGCCACCGAGTGGCAGAAACCGGATAAAGCCCTCCTCCGTGATGTCAGAGACCATGAAGCCGATTTCATCCATGTGCGCGGAAATCATAATCCGCGGGGTATCACTGCCGCCTTTCCGTTCGGCGATAATGCTGCCCAGGTTGTCGTACGAGATATTGGCGTATTCCTCAAGATACCGGCGCATGACGCCGCGCGCGGTCGTTTCTTTGCCCGACGTACCCGGGGCTTCGGTCAAGTCCTTTAATAACTGTTCAGTAGCATCCACAAATATTCTCCTGGTTTCAGACGAAGCTACGTTTCACAATCCAATGATTCTAATCTCTCCGGAGCCAAAAAGCAATCATCCACCAACAAACTCCAGTCATAAAAAAAGCCCGCGCACAGCGGGCTTGGCAATTCTTTACACCAATGCGTTACAATTCCAATAGTCCGGGAAGCCCGCTCATGCCATCGAGTTCCGGACATGACGTCAGCCCGTTTTCATAGCGACGATGGGCTCGACGAATTAATACTGCGGAGATGCCGTTCATCTGCGGGCCCAGAACATCCTCATGCTGCCGATCACCCACGAACAACACTTCATCAGCCTCCAGGCCAATCCGCCGCAAGGCTTTTAAGTAGATATCCCGGTGCGGCTTACGGACTCCTGCGCTGGAGGAGAATACGAAGGCATCGATGTATTTGAACAGTCCAAACCGCGCCAGCTCTGCGCGATGTACTTTCCCTGGAAAACAGGAATTGGAAACCACGCAGATTTTCAGTCCCGCGGCTTTGAGACGAGATAACGTAGGCTTGGCGTCCGTGTATGGTGTAACTTGTTTTGTTATAATGAGATAGTAGTGTTCAAAGAAGCCATGTTGCAATTCCGGAGTCGCCGGGATCCGAAATGCCTGAAAGAGCGGGCCCGTGATCTCGGTGAACGTGTACTCCTTGAACTCGTTGGCCGCTCGCTGCTGCAGGTGCGTAACGATTTCCTTGAATTTGGCAAAAAAATCTTCGTAGTCCGGCTGTTTTGGGCAGTTAGCCAACAGATAGTCGTAGGCATTCCTGAATGCCTGTGGAATC
This sequence comes from uncultured Ignavibacteria bacterium, assembly GCA_964461835.1. Classification (GTDB taxonomy): domain Bacteria; phylum Zixibacteria; class MSB-5A5; order WJJR01; family JAJRUJ01; genus CAYWVO01. The sequence goes on from CAYWVO010000031.1 coordinate 30,651, forward strand.
AACTCAGCATACGGTATGTTTTCATACTCCAGTAGCGTCGAACCCAAATCCACCAGTACGCCCCGGCAATTCTTGATTAGCTCTGATGGGATATGCACTGCTGGTTTTGGCATTTTTCATGACCTCAGTAGATCATTCCTAAGATAACTTAAACGGTAAAAAATGTCGAGTCATTTATCTCAGAAACTGGTGTTTCACATCACTTTATTGCCATTCGGCAGATACGCTCAACCAATTCTTCAAACGAAATACCCGCCGCGCGGGCCGCTTTTGGCACCAAGGACGTACTCGTCATTCCCGGTAACGTATTGACTTCCAAGCAGAAAAACTCACCTGCCTCATTCATCCGGAAATCCACCCGCCCGTATCCCTCACATCCCAGTTCCCGAAAAGCTCGATAACCACAATTCCTCAGATTTTCTGCCAGAGTGCCCGGCAAGTCTGCCGGACAGACATACCGAGACTTACCGGAAGTGTATTTACATTCGTAGTCGTAGATCCCATGTTCCGGGATAATTTCAACCACCGGCAGTGCCTTATCTCCCAGAACAGCTACGGTCAATTCCCGACCCGGGATGTATTCCTCCATCAGGACACCGCTCCCAAAACGGGCGGCCTCCGAAAAAGCCGGCAGGTACTCTTCGGCGGATTTGACAATCGATAATCCGACCGTTGAGCCTTGGGTATCCGGTTTGATGGCTAGGGGCAGGCCGAATCGCTTCACAATCCAGCCAAATTCCGGCGGTTGCTGATCGGGGCCGATATATTCCCATTCGGGTGTCGGGATCCCGTCCGCGACAAAGATTTTCTTGGCCAAGTGTTTACTCATCGCCAAGGCCGAGGCGGTCGCTCCTGATCCACTATAGGGAACCTGAGCCAGGTCCAAAAGCGCTTGAATATGACCGTCCTCCCCCGCGCCGCCGTGCAAGGCAATGAATACTACGCCAATATCTTTCGCTTCCGGCAGGCTCAGCGCCGCATTGATTTCATCAGAGAGGACCACGGACTGTTGAGCCTTGGGCGGAGACGTATCTATTCCCTGTGGGAGCAGTTCGTTTGCGGATTCCAGTAACCGTCGGCCATTGGCGGTATCGACTGCCAGTACCCGGTGATTGCGCGCTCGCAGGGCGTCAATGATCGCTTGGCCGCTGGCCAGAGAGACATCCCGTTCGGCAGAAGTCCCGCCCAGCAATACCAAGACAGTGAGTGATTCCGGGGAGTTTCCAGTTTTCACGAATTTCGACCTCTGGCATTCCGTTTCATGTCTTTATACACGATAATGCTCCAAATTATCGCAGCAAGAATTATCAACCCGATGAAAAGCCTATTATACAAGATTAAGAATTCAGTCACCGCTGCCCAGTTACGTCCAAACAACACTCCGACTCCGGCCAGGGCACCGTTCCAGAGCACCACGGAAAGGGTCAAGAGGACAAATGCCTTTAGACGGGTAAGATGGGCGATGCCGGTCGCCAGCGGGATTGCCGAGCGGAAACCGGGCATAAACCGCGAAAAGACCACCAGTGCCCAACCATATTTGCCGAATAAGCGGTCGAATTCAGCCAGTGTTTGGGGATTGAAGAACCAGCGCTCGGTTCGGGTGAACCAGCCTCGCCCTTTCCAGTGGCCAAATTCATATAAAACCCAGGCGCCCCCCACTCCGCCGGCATAGGAAACCAAATACACGACAAGCCAATCCAATGCTCCTCCCCCGGCCAAGACCATGCCCGACAGGTAGACGACATCACCGGGAAATGGTGGAAAAACCATCTCTGTGGACGCCGCCAGAAAGATAATCCCATACGCGCACAAGTCGGCATGGGTGCCAAGGAAACGCAGAGCTTCTTCGAGTAGTCCGGCCACGGTATCACCCCCGGGGGGTCAGGTGAGTGTATCGACAGCCGTCACCGCCAAGCAGGCGAGGCCCTCTCCCCGACCGATCCACCCCATCCCTTCGTTGGTCTTGCCTTTGAGAGAGACCGCCGCAACCGGAACCTGCACAATGCCGGCGATGCTGGCGCGCATGTCCGGGATGTGCGGAGCTATTTGGGGGGATTCTGCGATGATGGTCACATCGATATTGGTCGCTGCAAGACCGGCATCAGCAAGCAAGCCCACAATTTCCGTAAGCAGCGCACCACTGTCGGCATTTGTGTATGCCGGATCGGTATCCGGAAAATGCTGACCGATATCGCCAAGTGCTGCGGCACCAAGGAGCGCGTCGCCGATGGCATGCAGGACAACATCGGCATCGGAATGCCCGGCCAAGCCCTGATCATGGGGGATCGTGATGCCGCCGAGACGGAGGGGCCGGCCACGGACAAAGCGGTGGGAATCGTAGCCGATACCGACTCTCAATCGGGCTTGCCTCCGGCTTTGCGCAATAGCGCCTCGATCATATAAAAGTCTTCCGGGTGGGTGATTTTCACGTTCGGGTAATTGGTGTGCACAATCCCGACGCGGAGACCCATTCGCTCGACTAAAACCGCATCATCGGTCGCTTCAAACTGGTCTTCTTTGGCCGAGGCGTGTGCCTGCCGGATGACGGCAGCCCGGAAGGCCTGGGGGGTTTTGGCGCCGGCGATACCTTTGCGGTCGACGGTTCCATCTACCATATCTCCCTGGATCCGTTTAAGCGTCTCACCGACCAACTGTACTGGGATTGCGGCTTCAAAATGGTTGAGAACCTGCACCAAATCATCAATAAGTCGATCCGGCACCAGTGGCCGGGCGACATCATGGATCAGGATAATCTGTGCTTCGTCAGGAACCTTTGTCAGGCCGCGCCGGACAGACTGGGCCCTGGTCTTGCCGCCGCTGGTTATTGCAGTCACCTTGGGAAAATCTCGCTTCACCAGACGTTGAGCCCGGGAACGATATTTGGATTGGATGACCAGGGTAATATCGTCGACGAGTGGGTGGTCCTGAAAGACTGAGAGCGCCCACGCGACTACCGGTTTGCCCGCCAACTTGACCCATTGCTTGGGCAGATCACCGCCGAACCGCTGGCTCTCCCCCGCGGCAACGACAATAACAGACATATGCTCGTGCGGTCCCGGCTGCGCCGTCATTATTTCGAATCCCCTCTCCCGGTTTCCTTCTATACGATTAACATACTATCACCATAGCTGTAAAAGCGGTAGCCTTTTTTCACCGCCTCTCGATAGGCACGTAAGACGAACTCCCGGCCGGCAAAAGCGGATACCATAACCAGCAATGAGGACCGGGGTAGATGGAAATTGGTCACCAGAGCATCAACTACGCGGAAGTTATACGGCTCGGTGATAAACAAATCGCTTTCACCACGCGTGCGTTCGGGTCTGCCGGAGGGGGTATCCCACTTGGCTACTGGATGTGGAGGCCAGCGAGCCAATGTTTCCAGGGTACGGGTAACGGTTGTCCCCACGGCGACGATCCGCTTGCCGACCCGGCGACGAGCGGCCACTTTCCGAATAGTCGCCCGCGAAACGAAGAATTCTTCCGTTTCCAGTTGATGATCTTCCACGCGATCGCGCTTAATCGGGCGAAAACTCCCTTCTCCCACGTGCAGCGTGACTTCCGCCCGGTACAGGCCGGCGGCGGCTATCTTATTCATCATCACCCGGTCAAAATGCAGCCCGGCAGTCGGCGACGCGACCGCGCCAGAGCGCCGAGCGAAAATTGTCTGATAATCTTGGCGATCCCTGCGTTCATCCGGGCGGGAAATATACGGGGGCAATGGCGTATGACCATGCCGGGATAACGCATGCTCCAGCGGACCGGTGGTATGGAGGGTGACGATGCGCTTTCCGGGTTGCAGGTACTCCCCCACGACGATCCGGAATGACTGTTTGTCATCGATAATTACTTCGGTTCCCGGCTTGCAGCGCCGTCCCGGCTGGACGAGGGCCTCCCACCGCCGACCGGAGACTTTTCGGAGCAAGAATACCTCGACTTTGCCACCGGTCCCCGCTTTGCGGCCCAGGAGCCGAGCAGGAATGACCCGGGTGTCGTTGAAGATCAACAGGTCTCCTCGGGCCAGGAAATCAGGCAGATTTTCAAATTGCGTGTGGATGATCGTTCGCTCGCGACGATTGAGCACCATTAACCGGCATTTCCGTCGCACCCGCGGCGGATATTGCGCGACAAGATTGCGCGGGAGAGTATAATCGTAGCGATCGGTGCGCACCGGATTATTTTCTCATCAGCCAGTTTAATACCAGCGACAACAAAATGCTCAGAAGCAGAGAAGACGCGAGCGGGAAATACAAGGTGAAATTTTTGCGCTGGATATAAAAATCGCCGGGGAGTTTTCCTATTATCGGTATTTTGCCGATCAGCGGAGCCAGGAGAAGCCCCAGCACGACGGCAATAAGCACGATAATGAGTAGTTTGCCCATGACTGTGGTTGGTTGCTTCACAATCCGTATTTACAGCAGATCTTCCTGGCTTCCACCGGATTTGCGGGCGATACCGAGGTGCTCCAGCGCCCGGGAGGTGGCCATACGGCCGCGGGGCGTCCGGTCGAGAAAACCAGCCATAATCAAGAACGGCTCATACACTTCCTCGATTGTATCGCTCTCTTCACCAACTGCCACGGCCAGGGTATTGATACCAACCGGCCCACCCCGGAATTTCTCAGCGACCGTTGACAGGATTTTGATGTCCATATCATCGAGTCCGTGCTCATCTACATTTAATGCTTCCAGCGCCATGCAGGCAGATTCGCGGTCGACAACACCCGACCCGCGCACCTGGGCGAAATCACGAACGCGACGCAATAGTCGATTGGCTACTCGGGGGGTTCCCCGCGACCGTTGGGCAATTTCCGTCGCCCCATCGTGATTGATATCGATATTTAAGATCACCGCCGATCGTTTCACGATCTGCACCAGGTCGTCGGCGGTATAGTAGTCGAGGCGGCCCACCACGCCAAAACGAGCACGCAAGGGTGAGGTGAGTAATCCGGCGCGGGTGGTGGCCCCGATCAGGGTAAACCGTTTCAATGGCAGTTTGACTGAGCGTGCGGCCGGCCCCCGGTCAATCATGATATCGAGGCGAAAGTCCTCCATCGCCGGATAGAGAAACTCTTCGACCACGTGGTTAAGCCGATGGATTTCATCGATAAAGAGTACTTCCGTTTCGTCCTGATTGGTCAGGACGCCGGCCAGATCGGCCGCCCGTTCCAGCACCGGCCCGGACGTTGATTTAATTCCAACACCCATTTCGCGGGCAATAATGTTCGCGAGAGTAGTTTTGCCCAGGCCCGGCGGTCCATAGAACAAGACATGGTCGAGCGCCTCGCCGCGTTGCCGTGCCGCCTCGATAAAAACCTTGAGGTTTTCCTTAAGCTGGGTTTGCCCAATAAATTCATCGAAGTTGGTCGGCCGTACCGACAATTCCAAATCGACATCATCGGCCCGCAAGGCGGGGGCGGTGACCCGGATATTTTCGGCGCTCTCGGTATCGTGTGAATGACGCTCACTCATACTCAATACTACAAATGTAATGCCTCTTTGATCAAATGTTCTACGTTTGCATCATTGCCCAGTTTTGTGCGAGCTTTGCTCAACTTTTTGGTAGCCTCTAATTGATTGAGACCGAGGGCCATCAAGGCCTGCATGGCCTGATCGTCGGTCTCCGGCGGTAGTTTCTCCGGCGGTGTTGTCTCAGCGCCCGCCATAATCCGTCCGACTTTTTCGGCAAGTTCCAGGACAATCCGGCCGGCAGTCTTCTTGCCAATTCCCGGTACAACCGTAAGGGCGATTTCATTGCGTTCTCTGATTGCCCGGCTAAATTCCTGCATGGTCATACTGGAGAGAATAGCGATTGCCAGCCGTGGCCCCACCCCGGAAATCCCGATCAACAGGTCAAACATCTCACGCGCCTCTTCCGCGGAAAATCCGTACAGCGTGTGCGCATCTTCCCGGATAATCTGCCTGGTAAATAGTTTCACGGTCTGGCCGTCATCCGGCAATTCTTCATAGGTGGATAGCGGGATGAACACCTCGTAGCCGATTCCCCCCACATCCAATACGACCGCCACGGGATTTTTTTCAACGATTTCGCCGCGCAGATAGGTGATCATGATTTCCTCCCCAGATGAGCCGGCGAGATTCTCCGCCGCATCAGATGGCACAGGGCGATGGCAGCGGCATCGGCGGTATCCTGTGGTGTGAGCGGCTCAGTCAGGTTCAACAAGGCGCGGACCATATAGGAAATCTGCTCCTTGGCAGCTTGCCCACCGCCACAAATAGCCTGTTTGACAATACGGGCCGGATATTCGGTAATCGGAATGTCCATCTCTGCTGCCGCGATCAACACCGCCGCCCGGGCCTGACCGATGGTTAACGCCACTTTGACGTTTTTGCCGTAGAATGATTCCTCCAAGGCAATTTCCTGTGGGTTGCCGTCCCGACAGATATTACGAATGCCCGAGAACAAAAGCTGCAGCCGGCGATCCATCTCCTGGCTTTTGCGAGGTTTCAGGCAGCCGGCGTCCAGCAGCGTATATCCACCATCTACGGCACCGACAATCGCCCAGCCGGTACAGACGATTCCCGGATCGACCCCAAGTACGATTGCTGAATGTGCATTCATCCTGATTCCCCGCCCCAATTCCCGATGTAGCTGGGGTGTCGGGTTTCTCAGTATGCTGCGCATTCCTCGGAACCCGACCTTGTATCTTG
>CAYWVO010000032.1:0-36919 GCA_964461835.1 uncultured Ignavibacteria bacterium
ACCGAAAGGCTACGCTACTCTTTTATCAATTTCCACACCTTTTGAAATTAACTCCGATCAGCGTGGTGCCGGTGGGTCTAACGAAATACCGGGATACGTTGTTGCCGGTTCCGCTTAATACACCGGAGCAGGGGAAAAAGCTGCTCGCGCAAGTCAACAAGGCACGCCGGTATTTCGAACGGGAACATGGAGATCCACTGGTCTACGCCGCCGATGAGCTGTACTTGCTGGCCGGTGAGCCACTACCTCAGGCGGACTACTACGCCGATTTTCCTCAGCTGGAAAACGGCATCGGGCTCTTGCGCCAATTGCTGGACGATTTCGAAGAACGCTATGGTGAATTGCCTGAATCGATCGACGAACCACGCACGGTCTCTCTCGTAACCGGCAAGTCCGCCGATCCGTTCCTGACTTCGCTGGCAGGGCGGGTGAATAAACGGGTCAATGGTCTGGAAATGCAAATCCTCATTGCGCCAAGCGAATTCTGGGGTGAGACAGTGACGGTGAGCGGGCTGTTGACTGGTGGTGATATTGCCACTTGTCTGAAACGTGCCCGTCTGCACAACGCCGACGTGATTATCCCGCCGGATTGTCTCAATACCGACGGGTTCTTCCTGGACGATGAGACAATCGAAACTGTTTCGAAAGACGCCTCGTGTCGACTCCATGCATCGCGCTACAGCATGATAGATACTCTCACCGAATTTCTTACGACACAAGCAATTGCCTAGAAAAAAACCCCGGTGTCGGGGGCACCGGGGTGGTCATCTCAGATGCCACACCGTTGGGCATCCGAGAATTCTGTATCTCAACTTTTCTGTCCTCTTTCATAATCAATACGAATAACGTCTTCTTTGGTTGGCGTTTGATGGGAAATTTCGATGGATAATTTTGGAATTAGACGCAAAAAAAAGTGGGAGCGGCCCGCAGGCCGCTCCCGCCGTCAACAGCCAAGAAGCGGCAGGAACCCACAATAGGGAGGGTTCCTGAGTAATTATACCCCCAATGTGCCACTTCTATCCTCGCAGAAAAACTCAATATGACAATAACTTACCGCTGAGACAAATTCAGGAAACGAAGTAGCAGAGCCAGGCAGTTCCCCAGCCGGCGTAGGTGCCGACCGCGTAGCCGATTAAGGCCATCAGGATACTCACCGGCACCAGCCGTTCATCATGGTAGGCTGCCACCACCGGGGCGGAGGCGGCACCGCCGATATTGGCCGCTGAGGCGATCGCCGCGGTGTGGACATCCACTCGGAAAATCCGTGCCCCAATGAGGCAGAAGGTGCCGTGGATGAAAATCCAGATATAAGCACCGACCAGGAACCACAGCGTGGTGCCGCCCGTTAAGCCGGCAATTTCGGCTTTGGCTCCCATATTGGCTACAAACAGGTACACCAGCGCCATCGCCAGTGCATGGCTCCCTGGAACGTTCCGAGCGGGCGTAGCTGACAGCAGCAGTCCTAGTGTCGAGACCAGCAGAATCCGCCAGGAGCCGGCACTGAGAAAGGGGGTTTCGCCGATATGCACTACCGGCAAAATCTCGGCAATTTCGGCTGACAGCCAAGCCACCCCAAGACCCAGGAAGAACAAGTAGAGCAAATGCCGCATCATCGGCTTGCCCTTGTCCCGTTTCATTTCCTCTGCAGCGTCCTGCATGTTGCGCAAGCGCTCCGCGGATACGCCGGTAAAGCGGTTAAACCAGCCCGCAAGGTTTTTCGACCCGAGCATGATCGGCAACCAGATGACATACACCAAGTTATCCGCCAGGACAGCCAGGCCGAAATCTTCACCGGAGGTTTGCACCATTTCGGAGACCGCCGCCATATTGCCGGTACCGCCGATCCAACTGCCGGCCAGCGCGCCGAAACCGCGCCAAGTGTCCGGCTGCAAACCGGATTTCACGATAAAATAGGCGACCGGCGCCCCAATCATCACACCCGCTGTACCCAGCAAGAGCACAAAAATGCCCTTACCCATGACCTTGATCGCGCCACGCACATCGACATTGATCAACATCAATACTAAGAAAATGGGCAATACCATATCACTCATCGTGCCGTAGACCGGTGATTTCGTGGGGATGAGCCCGGAATTGGAACAGATTGCCGGAATCGCATAGATAAATAACAACGGCGGAAAGAAATTGAATAATTTCCAGCCGGTAGCCTTCTCCAGCCAGAACATAAATGCGCAAATCCCGGCGAGCACCGCCAGAATTCCGATTGGATTGGTGATCAACGACTCAGGCATCTACACGCTCCCTCAGAACTCGGTTTCGCCACCGCGCACGATGTGGCATTCTACACAAAGCGACAGAAATAGGCAATGAGTAATCGGGAAGAGACGAGAGCGGCGTGACAGTGGCGTTGAACCAAAAGACGGGATTATTTGCAGTAGCCCCAATTTTTGCAGGCTTCATTCCACCAATCGGGAGGCGTGGGAATTGAGTCGGGGTACCAGTAACCGGCGAATGTTACTTCTTTGTCGTCGGAAGTGAAGTACCAGAACTTGCTGTGAATGCACCCTGAGGGACAATCTCCCCAACCCAGGCGGAACAGGTAACTCAATTCCTCACCGGACAAACGCGGGTAGATAGTTGACGCATCACCTATGAATCCGAGCGGTTCGCAGTATCGGATGCCCGGCAGGGCAGAGTACTGGGGGGCTAAGAGATTCATATTTCTGCGTCCGGCAAACTTGAGCCGTGCATAATACTTATGCCGGTTCAGCTCTGGATAGTGTGATTCGGAAAGTTCGATGTCCAGTAGTTGATGGTGGCTATTGAGATAATTCCACGCGACATAAGAACCGTCTTTCATCGCAATATATGTCATGGAGTCTACTCCACAGGTGAGTCGACTCGCCCACTCTGACATGGCAACACGATAATGGATCCGGTTTAGTACGGGATACTCGCCACCATACTCATTTCGAATAGTCGTCAAATTGAAGTCAATTCTATCATACAGGTGCTGGGGCGCCAGAATGGTGTTCGCCAATTTGAAGGCCATAACTTCAGCCTCCGCGTTGGGCATGGGTGTATCGACGAAGTACGCCGGATCGTCCGGTTCAGTGGGTTTCGCACACGAGAGTAAGAACAGGCATGCGACAAGACACGTCCACCCAGCCGCTGTTTTGAACATGGCGCCGGCCTCCGATTCAGAGCATTTCGTTTCGATCGGCAAATCCCTGTATTCAATTACAATATATTTCTGACCCGAGTTGAAGCAAGTGTTTCTGAGTAGACATCCGCATTACTTAATAATCACAAACTTCCCCACCTGCGTGCCATTCGCCGATTCAATCGAGTAAAGGTAAATCCCGGATTGGGCGGCCTGGGTATTGCGGGTAATCAAATCCCAGGCGGTGTGGGTCGGCGTGTCGGAGAATCTGCTGGTGGGGTGGTGGATTTGGCGCACCAAATCACCATCGAGCGTGAAGATTTTGATCGTGCACTCCGGTGGGAGATTAATGAAGTGAATTCGACGCATGCGTTCCCGGAATCCCTCCCGGTTCGGGTCTTCAAAACCCTGGCCGCGGTAGTTTTCATCCAGCTTGTACGGGTTTGGGAAGACGGACACGTCCAGCTTCTGCTCCTGTACGGACTCCGGCGAATGAGTAGGATACGCCAGCTGGATATTCGCCTGAATCGGGGATTCCAGGGCGCCCAAACCGGCCGAAGGCAAGCCCGCATCGAACGCGGTCACGGAAAAATAGTAAGAAACGCTGGGCAGCAAGTTATCGATTACACATTCATACGCGCCGTAATACTGATACGAAGAATCGCGTACACTCCAGACCGAGTCGGTACGCACATACTGAATCAGGTTTTGTTCGATATACCCGTCCTGGTAATATTCATTGGTCAGGTTACCGCCGTGCGGCGCAAAATAATAGCGTGTACCATTCTCGGTAACATAAGCGGAGTTACTGCTGCTATACTCCAGGGGATCAACATCCGGCCCAAAGTATCGGGCAATCTCCGCGTGTGTCAGCGGAGGTCCTTCCAGGACCCATGGCCGGGGGCGGGTGGCGGGCTGGTAGCGGTAAACATCGTAATTCACCAGATCCCACGAGGCCATCAAGTTCAACGCGTTGGGATTATGGCCTGGCCCACCGTAGACATTGTACCCTTCAAAGTCCCGACGCTGGGCAAAAGGATCAAAGAACGTTTCGGGCTCTTTTCCCTCCCAACGAATGATGACTTTTTCCGGCTCGGTCGTGATACTGATCTGCGGGGTGGGCGGTGCCGGCGGGCCGGAAACGTCAGGTACCCCGTCACCAGAGTAATAAATTTCGTCACACTCTTCCCAATCAAAACAGATATCATAAAAGCAGTACGTACTATCGTGCCATTCGAAACAGTATTCGTCGAAACAGGCGGAGGTGTCGCGGCAATTGAACTCGAACCATTCCCCCCAGCATTGACTTCCATCTGTGTCCACGCCGGGGTGATCGTACACCCAGTCGGCCCACTGGAGGTTTTTGGCTAAGTCGGTAAAATCCAGATTCGCGGCATAGGCGTCATGATTGACACCTAGATTGCGGCCGTTGTCCGCCCGGGTGTGGAAATAATCGCCGGCAGCAATCGCCACACCAATCGGGATGGAATCCCCAGGTGGGATCGAGAAAGGACCGGTCGATAACATTAAGCGCACCGGATGCCCATCTGCCAGGTTGAACGGCGGGGCCAGTTCGCTGATCGGGCGAATCCCGGGCGATTCTATCCAGCCCTCGTCCACCATCCGTTCTTCGTTAGCCAGATACTGCGGGTAGTCGATTTCCCGATTGGCAAGATACCGGAAGCGGTGGTTGTCACCGTCCGGGGTACCGAATCCGCCACGAATGTTAGGGTCCCCCGGTTTTCGTTGCGGGCCCCAGTCGTAGATGGCGACAGAACTTTGGCTCCACCAGTTGTAGGATATCCCGAGAGGGAATTCGTACTCCTTGCACGGCGAACGCCCGGTTCCCAAAAACCGTACCGCCATTGCCGATCGAACGCTGAAATCATCCCAGGTAACGTTGCGGACCGGGTCGCCGTCGTTATCCGCCCACCATGCCGCCTGGATGGGGACCTTGACGTTGTGGCCGGTGATGGACTTTGCGGAATCCAAAAAGCCGGTAATGGTCTCCGATCCCGCGTCGCGACGGGTATTGAAATACTCGCGTACCTGCGGCATTGCTTCAATACCCACCCACATACTGTCCAGGATCCGGCGGGCAAGGTTGACAATCCAATACTGGAATATGACCACGTCTTCGGCATACTCATACGGCCACACATGCGAGGTCTGGTGCACGCGGATATTTAACGGCACGTGCCGGCGCAACGTCACCGGATCCGGCTCAACATAGGCGGAGTTAACCAGTGTGTCGGTGTATACGCAGTAAAATTCCTGTGTCGCACGGGCGGCAGGGTCATAGTTGGGATTGGTGATTTCGTTTGATCGCTCAATGAATTGGCCGCCGTGAGCAAAAGAAGGCGGATAAAACTCGTGCAACGGATACGCGGTGGAGACAAGGGTATCGTCCCCAAATGCTGTGGGGACCACCGCACCGATCCAAAGTGCTGCGTAATTGAGGTATTCGTAATTAAATCCGGCTGGAAAGCGCGCTGCCGGGGCCAGCTCGCCGGTTTGGGGATCATCCAGCATCCCCCAGGGGTTGCCCACCACCCCCCAGTTTGTTACGGTCATGCGCAGGTTTCCGACATCATGCACCCGCAGGGTTGTGTACGGCTCGGCCGTCGTATGGGATGATCGGTTAAATACAGGCGGTAAAGACCGCTGGTGGTCATCTGTGGTCTGAGCGTGCAGTGTACCCGGCAATCCCGGCAGAAGCAACGAGAGAATCAGGACGGACAACCGCATCATTCTTACCGGGCGCAGCCACACGTCAACCTCCCCACATTGGCATTGTTTTCTGCGGGTGAAGGATCGGTGGGAAACCCGCGGGTTCCTTCCCCGTCCACACGCGCATTACTTCACCCTCACTCAGGGAACCCCCGCTTGTACACTGCCGGTAAACGTACAATATTGTGTTGTTCGGGGCAATGTTTTTGTCGAACGCTTCGACCGTAAAGACCTTGCTTCCAACGTTAACCGGCGGGAGAACATGCTGCTCTCCCGCCGTTGTCTCTCCCGAATGTGTTACTGCAAATGTTTCTTGAAAAAGTCTACAACTCTGCGGTATTCCACCAGCACATTGGATCGCTTGGCAACCCCATGTCCTTCGTCCGGGAAAATCAAGGTATCCACGGCGACATCTCGTTTGCTCAGCGCTGCGGCAATTTGCCGTGCTTCGCCTACCGGGACACGTGGATCGTTCTCCCCGTGGATAATCAACAGGGGCGCGGTGATTTCATCGACTTTGTTAATCGGCGAAATTGACTCCAGGAATTCCTGATCGCTCAACGGACCGTATTCCGCCTCCCGCAACGCACGGCGATATGGTTTCGTGTTTTGCAGAAAGGACACGAAATTCGCGATACCCACAGAATTGCAGCCGGCGGCCCAGAGGTCTGGGTTTTCGGTCAGGCAAGCCAGTACCATATAGCCGCCGTACGAGCCACCGGTGATACCAATTTTGTCCGGAATGACATAGCCGGAGGCGCGGAGGAACCGGTTGGCATACTCGTAATCCTGGACCGATTTCAACCGGTTCTTATAGTTGTCCATCATTTGGTATTCCTGACCATACCCGGAGGATCCCCGCGGGTTCACCGCCATGATGCCGAAGCCGTTCGCCAGGAAATACTGGAAGTTCCGGATAAACACCGGGCGGAACTGGCTTTCCGGGCCACCGTGCGCATACATGATAAAGGGCACCGGATTGCCCTCGCTGTAGGATTTCGGCACATAGAGAAACGCCGGAATCTCCATCCCGTCGAATGACTTGTATTTGATCAGTTCCGGCTCAATGAAAATATCCGGGTCAATGCCGGCATACGTTGAATGGGTATATTGTGTCAATTCGCCGGTCGACCAGTCCCAGACCCAGCAATCCGGGGCTTTACTCGGGCTGGAAAATCCGAAAGCGATTTTGGTTCCGTTGGAAAAGGAACCGCCCGAGTACATCCCTTTCAACGGCGGTGTCGGCAATTCCTCGCCGGTGGTCAGGTCCATCAACCGCACGTCAGCATATCCTTCTTCATTAATGATCCAACCCATGGTGGTGCGGTCGGGTGATAACGCCAGGCCTTCAACCTCCCAGGGGGAATCGGGATCCAGAAACGTGATTTCTTTCGTTTCCAGGTCCATTTTAGCCCGGCGGAGGATGTGGTCCTCATTGGCGTCACTGATTAGATAGGCCGATTCGCCGTCCGCAGCGAACGCGAAGCCGTCGTAGAGAGCGTCCTCCTCGTGCGGTGTGATATGCTCGACTTCCAATGAGGTGAGATCAACCAAGTAGAGGTCATCGTTGGTGTTAGAATAGAAGGTGTACGTGCATAGGGTTTGTCCATCATCGGATATTTCCATGGGACCGTTGTAGCCCTGTTTTTCGACCACGGGGCGGGTTTCTCGAGTGGCCAGCGTCATCTCATACACATCGAAGTCACGGCCGTTTCGTTGATTGGACCGATAGTAAATCTTAGTATCATCCGGCGACCACAGGGGTCGTCCCATCTGGACATCCGGCAGATCGGTCAACTGGTCGGCGCGCCCGGTCTGTGTATCAACCAGCCATAATTGGGACTGCTCATCTCCGCCCTTACTGGCGCCGACGACCGCCCATTCAGCATTGTGCGAGAGGGAGACATAGTCGATGCCATCCTTGAAAAAGGTCAACTGGACGGGCCAGCCGTTATCCGCCAGTCGGTAAAATTGGGTGACACCTGACATGTTTGATTGGAAAAAGAGCGTTGACCCGTCTTCCGATATCTGGGCGCCGCCGGCATACCCAATCTGCATGAAAGTTTCGATATCCGGAATATACGTCGTGGTGTCCATCTGGGCCGATGCCAGCGATGTACACAACACGAGAATCCCGGCGATTGCAAACACGTTGCGCATATACACCTCCATAGATCGTTTTATGCTCGCGACAACATATTGTGGGGGAGAATTCTTGTCAAGGTATTGCCTGATGATGATTTGGCGAGGTCATCCCGTCCTGTCTCCAACCTCCCCTTTACCCTTTGCTTTACGTACTAAGATCGCGTATTGTTCCCGACAGGGTGACAGAGAATGTCTGCGGAGATGACTAATGCCGTCAACTGATTCGCCAAAACGTCCATTCACGTTTGTTCCGGATTATATCGCTGGCTGGCATCGACTACCCACAGCGGAATACTACGATCGGGAAGGCATTTTCGAGTATATCGACGGAGCGGGGGAAGTGTACCGGATGTATGACTTCCGCCAGGTCGGAGTTTTTACCTTTGCCTCTGCTGATGACCAACAGATCCTGGTGGAAATCTTCGACATGGGAACGGCGGAGGACGCCTACGGAGTATTCACGGTGTATCATCAGGGCACCGACGTCAAAATCGGGAACGGCGGTTACCTACGGTCGGGTCTGCTTTCCTTCTGGCAGGGACAGTATTTTGTATGCCTGTCGGTTGACGAGCCGGGCGACGATTTTGACACCCTGGCCCCACGCCTGGCAGCTGAATTGGCCGACGCGATTCCCGCTGAAGGAACAGGACCGGATTGGTTGACCGAATTTCCCGCAGAAAACCGGGTGCCCCAATCACTCCGCTATTTTCACACGCATCAGGCACTGAATTATCATTATTTTCTTCATATGGAAAACCTGCTGAATTTGTCACGGGAGACGGATTGCCTGTTGGGTACGTTCCGCGTTAATTCAACCACCTATCATCAGTTGTGGATTCATTATCCCTCCGCTACGGCCGCCAGAAAGGGCTATCTCCGCTTTATCGAGGACTACAAAGCGGTTCCGGCAGATGTCTCGAAAGATCAGCCCGTCAGGGCCTCAATTGTCAGCGCCACCATGGAGGGGCCGTTTGTGGCCGTTGGCTTGGATATCCCAACCGAAAAGCTGGCCGACCGGATCAAGGCTGAGGCGAAAGCGGCCTTGCAGGAGTTGAGTAAATGAGTAATACCAAAACCGACCTCACACGCCGGCAATTCCTCAAAGGCACCGCCGGGTTGACCGTCGCGGCTGTAACCGGCTTGGGGCTGCCCTCGGTCGTTCGCGACACTACCGAGGCTGCAAAACAGACCAAATCCCGAGTGGTCCTCGTTCGTGATGCAAATGTCTTCGATGACGAAGGTGAGATTCGGCGGGATGTGGTTGAGGGGATGCTGGATGAAGCAGTGACCACCTTGCTGGAGACGAGATCATCCGACGTGGCCTGGAAACGCCTGATCAAAACCGATGACATTGTCGGTATCAAGAGCAATGAGTGGGCGCATTTGAGTACGCCGTCGGAAGTCGAAATGGCCTTGCAAGAGCGGGTAATTGCCGCCAGTGTCCCGGAAAAGAAGATTGCCATCGGCGACCGGGGAATTTTGCATGATCCCATTTTCCAGGAATCCACGGCTCTGATCAATGTTCGGCCCTTGCGGACTCATCACTGGTCGGGTGTCGGTAGTTGCATAAAAAACTACATCCAGTTTGTCGAACACCCCTGGGAGTACCATGACGCATATTGCTCGCCACTGGGTTCGATCTGGCAGCAGCCACTGGTAAAAGATAAGACTCGACTCAATATTCTGCTTTTGTTCCGACCATTGTTTCACGGGATCGGACCACATCATTACGATCGTTCGTATGTCTGGCGGTATTGCGGATTATTGGCGGGTACGGACGTGGTCGCGGTCGATACCATCGGCTTGAGGATATTGATGGCCAAGCGGCGGGAACACTTTAAGGAAGACCGTCCCCTCACGCCGCCCGCCATTCATATTGCGCAAGCGGACACCGAGTATCACCTGGGCACCAGCGATCCGGACAAGATTGAACTGATCAAGCGAGGCTGGGACAAGGACTCGCTGATTTGATGCTGTGCGCCTTGAAACGTGTGCGGCTGACAACGATTGCAGGGCGATAATCCATCGTAATAGGCCTCCCACGCCGAATCGTACCGCAGGAGTTGATCACGCTTGATACGCTCAGCCGCCGGGCACTCCAGCCGGTGAAAACGAAATGCCGTCACCGATGCTACGTATTGCCGGGTCTCGTCTTCGAGAAAATGTTCCCAGATTCCCCGGCGGTGGTCCATCGCTTCCCGTTGTCGGGTGATCAGGCGGGGAATGAACATCTTGCTGTCCCGGTAACCGGTGATATGTGCTAGACCCATGGTGATCAATGTCTCGGCGACTGCCACCCCATCGACTTCCACCCAGGCCAGGGTCCGTCCGTACCGGTCGGTCTCCCGGGTGCCCGAGTACATTTTGATTTGTTTTCCCTCGACCAACCGCCGATTCAACATCGACGCCTCGGTAAAGAAATGGTCTCCGCGTTCCGGTGTATCGATACTCACGTACCGCACGCGGCGGCCATCGGTTAACACGATCGTGTCACCATCCACAATCGACAACACGCGGGCAAGTTGATAGGGCCGATCCTTGCTGACCTGACAGGCGCAGGCAATGACGAGCAGCAGGATGAACACGCGGCTCACGAGCTTCATGGCGTACTTCGTTCCTTTCTATCCATCGTTGTTTTCGAGAACAGGTCATGCAATCTATCACGAGAAAACACGAGCCATAAGACAAATGGCAGTGAATATGAAAGCATAAACAGCGGAAAGATCCCCACGAAAAACACCCGTTCACTACTGCTTAGCTGCGCCAAACCATACAAGACAAGCGGAGTTAGGACCTGCCAGAGGCCGATTGCTGCCAATCCGGCGCCGCCACCAATCAGCCGACGGAGTAACTTCCGCGAGCCTAGGACCACCATGAGTACCAGATAGGGAATGACACTCATGGTCTGTCCACGCATTAATACCCAGGATTGATTCAGGAGGTTCCCATCCAGCTGCCAGAGGTCGCGCAGCCAGCGCAGTAGAGCGGCCTCCCAGCTCATCCAAAGATGCTCGAAACCACCCGGCCAGAAGGCCGGGAGACCGGGGATTCTACCGAGCCAAACAATAAAGCATACCCCAGCGACCACTCCCAGCTTAATGAGTAATAGGAAATACTGTCGCATCACGGCGCGCAATCAGCAAAAGCCATAACAGCCACACTCCGACGATCATCAAAATCAGGGTAGCCTGCCAAAAATAAATATGTAAAAAATCAAACCACTCCGGTCGGGCATTGCCCACGGCGATCAAAAAGAGCATGCGGATGATATTGAGCAGGTAGAGAACGGCGATACCACCGAGCAGCCCCCAGCAGCGGGAAATCCAGCGCGCAGGGTACGCGATCACGGCCGCGGCGAAGATCACCGCCTCGTAAATGCCGGTGCACTCCTCAATTACCTCCACTGTTATGTGGGATGTGGCTAGAAACCGGCCCTGCCGCACTATTTCCAGGCCCAGAAGGCGGAGACCGGTGTCCACCAGTGCGGCGGTAATGGCCATGAATCCGACCATTACCCGATGAAACACTGCACTAAAGACGGCGAACACGATTGCCAGGACCGTGAGGACAATGAGGAATCGCAGTACAAAGCGCAGGACCCCGGCAGGTTTCTTCTCCCGCTCGACCCGGGGGTCCGCAATTGGCTGTTGGTCGTTCTGCACCATCAGATGCTCCTGTTATAACTACAGATATCGCCGATACATTCCAATAGGAATTTGCAGTCCGCCGGGGGTGCCGGGGAAGGGATGCGCCGAATCGTATGAAAAGTAAATTATCACACGGCCGTCGAATTCGGTTTTTGTTCGTGGCAATGGGTGTGACCATTGTCCTGGCGCACCTCTCGTCCCTGTTGCTCTTCCAGGAACTGATCGACGCCGAGAAGGCGCGGACCTCATCCCGTTTGCGGATGACTGTTGAGCGTATTGCCCGGCTTTATGAGCAGGATGTCTTTGCCGTACACCCGGTGGACTCATTGATCCGTCCGTTTCTGGCCTCACCTTCCGTTTTGACCATTTGGCTGGCCCGTGCCGATTCTGCCGGCGAGTGGCATGCAAAAATCTACGGTGACCAACGGTTGACACCGCTGTCCGGGATGGTCAGCACGAAGGATGAGCGGACCGGTGTTTCGTCGGAAATTCCCTATTACAATGGAGAATTTCGCCTGGGCGACTTTCTTTGCCAGGCAGTGTCATATCCGTTATCTCAGGACGGGCAAGCGGTGATTGTGGGGGCAGTGGCGCCGCTGCAGGCGGTGGATCGGCTGCGTTCGGTTCAACGGACGGACTTTCTCATCCGAGGGGCGATTCTGTTACTATTCATCTGGTTCTCACTCCACTTCTATAACATCATTTTCATCCCTTACCAGAAAATGCGTCGCCAGGCGCGACAGTTATCCGGGATGGTGCCGTTGCCGGTTGGGGAGAGGGATGACGTCGAATATGTCATGGGGGCATTCGCCGAGGCGGTGACCACGTTGACTCGGCAGAAGGAAAACTTGGAAATTGAATTCGATGCCAGCAAGAGACGTTATGAGAATCTGGAGAAATTCAATACCTACATTCTCAACTCCATGAGTGCGGGCGTGCTGATTCTCAACCGTGGGGGGATTATTCTTCGTTTGAATCCGTCTGCCGCTCGGATTTTGAACGTCAACCCGGACGAACTTATCAGTCAGTCGCACATGGTATTAGCCGAACGGTTCCCGCAATTAGGCGAGGTACTGAGCGCGGGGCTGAACAATGCGCGTTCTTTTGTGCGTCGGGAAATCACCATTCATTTGGGAGAAAGCAGTGAGGGAGAGCGTCATCTGGGTGTCACCTCCTCGTTGATCCTCAATGAAGATGATGAAATTGTCGGCATCAGCATCCTGTTGACTGATCTAACCGAGATCAAGCAGCTGCAAGAGGATGTGGAAAACAATCGGCGACTGGCGGCGCTGGGTGAGATGGCCGCTGGCTTGGCCCATCAACTGCGCAACTCGATGACCGCCATCGTGGGCTTCGGCCGGCTCGTGGAGCGGAAGGTCACTGAGGATCCCACCACACATACCTACCTGGAAGATATTCTCCGCGAAGCGACCGAGACCGAACAGATGTTAAAGCAATTCCTCAGTTTCGCCCGGCCGCTCGAACCGGAGATGCGAGAGATATCGCTGTATAAAATTCTGCGGGAGGCGGTCGAACGTGTTCAGGCGCCCGCTGATCACCAGGACACCGAAATTGTGACCGACTTGCCGGCGGTCAGTGATACCATCGTTGGAGACCCCTTGCTACTGCGGGAAGCCTTCGTTAATTTGCTGCACAACGCGGCCGAGGCAATCGAGCAGGGCGGCGCGATAACGATCCGCGTCGTGCCACCGCCATCCGGGGATGAACCGGAGGGCCAGTGGCTGATCAGAGTCGAAGATACGGGTGCCGGCATCGCGGGAATCGATCACGAAAAAATATTCCAACCGTTTTTCACGTCGAAGGAATCCGGGACCGGCCTGGGTTTGCCGCTGGCTCGCAAGATTATTACCTGTCACGGCGGCTACATCAGCGTGGAGTCGTCCACGCCGCGAGGGACCGTGTTTTTGATCAGGCTCCCGCGAAACAACGCTCGGGTCCCGGAGCAAACGTTCAGTCCGGACGAGACACAGCCGATCCCGCTGCCCTGACAACGAGCGGCGAAAACGGTTGACACGCTTCCCGCGTACATCGTACTGTGATATGCCTGTCCCGCTGCCGGAGTGGCGGAACTGGTAGACGCGCTGGACTCAAAATCCAGTGGGATGAAAGTCCCGTGTGGGTTCGATTCCCACCTCCGGCATAGGCATGCTGGCCTGCGTTCCCCCGGTTGATTCGGTCAGCACTAGGGTCGGGGCCTGTAACCCTAAACACCCTTGCATGTTATCCGCTTTGATATCGGTCTGCCTGACTGTAAATGGATTACGCGGTCTCAGGACTTCGAACAAATTCCGCGGTTTAACGGTAACCTTGCCTGTTGCTGAAGAATTAACAATGCTGTACATTACAAAAAAGCCATGATCAATCCGGGTCCCTGCGTCATGCGGATGTGATCTTATGATGCTGACGAACTTCTCCGGGCCGCGGGCGAGTTCTACCTGCGCCCTCTATAATGACTTTCCTAAGGAATGGCGGGTGCTTCATGTTCAGCCGGAATTTTCAGAACTGTGAGAGGTCTTGTCCGCTCTTAAAACTTCTTCTCATTTTTATGGTACCGACATTGGGGCTCCAGACTGCGACACGATGTCTTGCCGCAGATCGGTGGGAAATCCTGTTGACGGAGGCAAATCGTGTCTCTGCCCAAGCGCATACCCTCCCTGAGAAGATCCAGGCAGGGCAGGATTCGGCGATCGCGATTGCGCGACAGGCGCTGCGTGTCGTGGAACATGAGTCACCGGTCGATTCGTTAGCGATAGGAGAAATCCTCAATAATATTGGAGATTATTGCTTCCTGCGTGGCGATCTCCATCCGGCCGATTCGGTTTGGCGCTTAGCGGTTGATATCAATAGTCGCCTGGCGGGTGACTCGGCCGACCTTGCGTATGCGACATTGTTTCGAATTGGTGCTACGTTCGGCGACCAGGAGTCGTCTCACACTGGTGGTTCCGTGCATCAACACGCTCTCAATCTTGTTCACACATTGACTCGGTCCAACTCGCCGTCAGACATCCGGATCCTGAGTCAATTTGCCGAAGTCGTCGTCAGATTGCAAATGCTCGATTTGTTTCACGGTGTACAGGAGCGTATCGTCAGTATCTGGCGACAATTCCCGGGGGATGATCCGCGGTGGGTTATCCGCGCCCTGGTTTTTCTCGGCGAACGAGATTCTAAACGGCCAAGATCCAATGTGCAGTCCGCAAAGGAACATCAACGGCAGGCAATCGCCTATGGGGAAGAGGCCCTTAGTTTAGCAAAACACTATTACGGCAGCAATGACACGCTGTATGCCTTCGTCGCCAACCGGCTGGGCGATTATTATGATCGATCAGGCGAGTTAGACCGCACCGTTGATTTGTGGAGGCAGGCCTGGGAGATTAATCGGAAAAGTTTTCCTGAGGAACATATCGAGTATCAAGGTAGTAATCACCGGATGGCGGCGACGTACTTTTACCGTGGCCGCTACGCGGAAGCCAAACGGATGTACGCAGACGCGGTACGGCTGCGGATCGCCACCCAGGGTGCGGGGCATCCCGAAGTCGCATTCATGTACAATGGGTTGGGCATGGTATATCATGACATCGGTGATTACATCGGTGCCGACACGTGTTACCATCATGCACTGCGCATTCGTGAAGCTGCCCTGGAACAGGTCCCCTCGGACATCGCCCAATCGCTTTTGCTCATCGGTGATCTGCGTTTTGACCAGGGAGTATATCCACAAGCGGAGGAGGCGTACCGCCGAGCGCTGGAAATTCGTGAGGAGTCACTCGGCACCGAGCACGGCTACGTTGCCAACTGCCATCGCAGGTTAGCCGGACTATTCATCACCTGGGGAAAGCTGAACGAAGCGGAAGACCGTTTGCGCCGGGCTCAGGCCAAAAGCCGTGACTTTTATGGCGAGAATCACCCCACAACCGTCGATTATTTGCTTGATCTGGGCCGGGTTTTTCTTTTGGCGAATAAGCTTGCGAAAGCGGATTCCATTGTATCGCAATGTCGAACACTCGTTGAACAGAATGAACATCTCGGCCTTAACCTCCATAGCAGGATTCTGCACATGCTCTCAACAATACGGCTGGCCCAGGAGCGTTTTGCGGAGGCGACAGCGCTGCTTGAAGCGGCCATTGTAGAGCGGGAGGGTTCCACCGGACAATGCGAAAATGATCTCGTTCCCCTTTTAATAGATCTGGCGGTATGCCATATTCGACAAAATCAGCTGGATGAAGCCGAAATTCAATTAGCACGAGTGTTGACTATTGAGCGGTCGATTGCTATGCCGGATCTTCCGGTTTTCGATCGCGCGTACACGACCATGGCGACATTGCATGGCAGCAAAGAATGGCAGCAAAGAAGAGTATGCGAAGGCTTTTGACTATGCCCTGACTGCCTACAACCGCCAGATCCGGCGCTTACGCGGCTGGGCTGCCGGGATGACGGAGCGGGATGCTCTGTCATATGCTACTCAAGTGGAACGGAGTCGGGACCTGGTCATTTCACTGGCGATGAAGGGGAACGCCGGCGCAGCCATTGTTCGACGCGCGGTCGAGGTGGTTCTCCAATCAAAAGGATTAGTCTTTGTTGAGATGTTTTCTCGAGCGGCGGCGAGCCGCCAATTCGTCGATCCCCGTCTAAAGCAAGTGACCGATTCGCTGCGGTTCGTGCAGTCGGCGCTGGCGGATATGTATATTGCTGAACGACGGCATGGGTCAAAAAATCACGATCCTGATAACCTGACAAATCTTCTCGCCTCGGCAGAGCGCATTGAGCGGGACCTGGCCCATTTCCTGCAGAGCCGTGACTATCAGTCGATGGCGAAGGCGGATATCATTGACCAGATACATCGTACATTAGCGCCGGATGAAGTATACGTGACTTATCTTCGTTATAACCACAAGCATTGCGAAACAGCCGAATCAACGCCGCACTATCTTGCCTGCCGAATCGGTCCCGCCGGGCCAAGTCAATTGTATGATCTGGGAACGGCCGCAGAAATTGATCGATGCATACAAGGAATTCGCCAAAACATTCGCCGGGTGGCGCGATCCGGCTTGCCGGCGACCACTGACAAATATCAGGAATATCTGCGCCTGGCGCAGGAGCTGGCGAAAAAAATCTGGCACCCGCTGGAATCATCCCTCGCCGATGTTTCGACTGTATTTCTTTCCCTCGATGGTGACTTACATTTCGTCCCGTTCGGCGCTCTCCCGCTGCCCCATGGGGGCTTTCAAGCAGAACAATATACCCATCATTATCTTGCCCGTCCGTCGGACTTACAGCAAATCACGGAAACTCCAGAGCCACGGATTGCGGCCCTCGCTCTGGGAGATCCCGATTTTGATGCGCCCCCAACCACCCGGAGGGCAGACGAAATTGTTGGGCAACGACTCGACCGGCCGTGGGTGGTGCATGCCGCACCGACTGTGTTGCGGTCGGCGTGCCTGGATCTGGCGGATTTTCGGCTGCCGCGGTTACCGGGCACCCGAACAGAAGTTGGGGAATGTGTTGCATTATGGGAACAACGCGGTTTCCAGCCGGTGCGGATGCTGACTGATGCCGCTGCAAGCGAGGAAAATTTTAAACAACTGGCTGCCGACTTCCGGCTCCTTCACGTGGCGACGCATGGATTTTTCGCGGAGGAACAGTGTGCCAATCAATCGTCCCCAACCTGGAATGACGATAATCTGAACATGGTCGGGCTCAATCCGCTCCTGCAATGTGGCATCTGTCTGGCAGGTGCGAATGTATCGTCGTCACCATCCGATTCGCCGTACCTGGAAGACGGATTCCTGACGGCACAGGAAGTCGCGGCGCTCAATCTGCAAAATGTCTCCTGGGTCATTCTCACGGCCTGCCACTCGGGAACCGGACAAGTTGAACCGGGAGAGGGTATTCATGGTTTGCGCAAAGCATTCCTGATGGCGGGGGTCAAGACGGTGGTCAGCGTCTTGTGGGAAATTCCCGACCACAGCATGCAAGCCTTTGTACGAACACTCTATTCAGAAACCGACAAACCAATTCACCACCGGCTTCGGAGATTCGCCCTGCATAATCTCGAGGATCTCCGGGCCCGGAAGCAACCGGCGCACCCTGCTCATTGGGCCTCCTTCATTTCGGTCGGTAGCCCATCGAATATCCACTAGTCGTCTGTTGGTGGAGGTGATCGCAATACGAAGGGATAGTATCTGACTGTGGTGTCGGCCGCCGGAGCGTTCACTTCGAACAGGTTGATAAGGTACGTTTGATCCTCGAGCGTATGTGTCGACAGGCTGAGATAGGCGTATCCGGAGGAGACCGAGTCCAGTGGCAACGTACGGATGGTCTCGGCATTCCTCTCCGGTGACGAAAGCACAAAAGTGTACTCTCGATCGTCCCGCGGGTACAGCGGGACAATCAATGTGAGTGGCAAATTTGCCGCGGATCTCGTGACCATCGTTGGTTCTCCCGCGGAGCGCTGCGTTTCTCGAAGGAGGCAGGTGACTGATGCCCCGGGCGCAGTCCCGGGAGGCAGGCCGACATACCAGGTGTGAATCAGGGATATACCAATCACAACACACAGCAGCGCGGCGATGCTCGCCAGTGGCCACCAGGGTTCGCGAGTGAATGAGGCAGTAAGAGTTGCCATTGCCGACCGGTTTTCCTCGGGCGGTAAGAGGGAATCACGTAGTTCCTGTTCCGTGTGCCGCAGAAACTGTAACTCCTGGCGGCAGCGAGGGCACGTTGCGAGGTGCTCGGCGATACGTTTCTGTTTTTCGGGGCTGAGTTTTGTGGGATCTTGATAGAAGGTGGTGAGGGTTTCCTCGGAGAGGTGGGGGGGCGGAGCTTTGGCTCTGGCCAGATCGGTATCTGTGGCCAGCAGCTCCATCGCCGCGAGCGCGGCGCGGCATTCCGGACATTCCGCGAGGTGCTGTTCGACGAGTACCCGTTGTGAATCATCCAGATGCCCCGTAAAATAATCGGACAGCATCAAGGATACCTCTTCCTTGCGGCAGCGTTTGCCTTCCCCACCCATCAGTGTCCCCTCGCACCATTTTGGTACAAAAATTCTCTGACAATTTTCAGCTTTTGCGCCTTTTTGAGGCAACGAGAAATCGCCGTACTAATCGCATTTTTGGATTTTTGCATAAACTCGGCAATTTCGCTATCAGACCAACCGCGCTGGAATTTCAACAACAATAATTCCCGACAACGCTCATCCAACGCTGCGAAAATTTTGGTTACGTATTCGCGGTCTGCGATAATACCTCCGGGATTATCATGGTATCGTCCGATCGATTCGGGAATTATCCGTCGCGTGAAAGGCGGGCGATCTCGCCGCGATTGCTCGATTGATTTAATAATCTGTCGCTTGGCAATGGTGTAAATATAGGCATTTAACGCTCTGACACTGTCGCCCTGGAAGACGCGGTTTTGCAAATTGCGATACAGGGTTTCCACGATGGCGGAAACCAGGTCATTACGCTCATCCCGTGATCCAAAATAATACATGGTCACCAGGCGAGCGATATGCCGCTGCACCACATCATATTGTCGAGAGTCTCCGGACAGAAAACCGGAGATGATTTTTTCAAGGTCGCCACGATCCGTGGACATGGCTATCTGCTGCCGTGACTTCGCACAACGGCTCCGTCTGTACACTTCCAATCTACTCAACAATAGGGATTTCCCCGACGATTGGCAATGACGGAAATACAGGGACACAACCGCGCAGTCCTCCGCCCGGACCGGTGTAATTGTTTTTCTGGCGGGTGAAAGCAGATAATTAGTAACAAACCATCGGCTGAGCGCACTGCAAGAGTAGTTATGACAACGCAACAACGGTGATGAGAACGTGGGATACGCCGGATCTGACCAGGACGTCCCCGCACGAATGGTAACTGCGACACGGACTCCGGCAGCCTCGCAACCGTGTTTGGTTATCAACGACGTATCCTTTGAACGCAAAACACGTGTGGTGAGTTTCATGTCTAATGGTGCCGTGATTGCCGGGTGCAGGCAGGTCCCGCCCGCCGCATCCTGCGAGGTAGCAACGACTTGGCCCCGTACTGAAATTTTCGCTTCAGTCACCGGAGCCGATGTCAGAGCAGCATTTTTTATTGACATAGTTCAGATCGTTTTTGTTAATATGTCACCATCAACCAATTGAAGGTGTCGTCGAGGAGCTGCGTGCACCGGCTCAGCGAACGGCGCATGTCAATGCCCCTCTCAGGGCTGGGAAAAGATTGTTATCTTACAGCAGTACTTCGGGGAGGACTGCCAGATTTTCGGGATTTGTTTTCTGCTCGCAATCAGTAGTGATATGTCACACAAGATATCCCTGCCACATTGTTCAAGTCGCCTGGGCGAATCCAGGAGCGCAAATAACTAACGCGAGCCGAGCATTAATGCAACTCGGCTGAATCTCACATTTACATCGGGGAGGTTTCAATGTCATCGTGCAAAAAATTTCGCATGGTGTACACCGTCATGCTGGGAATACTTCTCGCCGGTCTTTCGGAGGTATCCCAGGCACAGGACTCGCCGTCGGGTTTGTTTGACGGCGTCTTTTGTGGAAACACAGAAGTTGATGTGCAACGATATGGATCGACACATCGAATGATTCAACATGGTTTAGACAACGCAAACAAACGATGGGTCCACGTTACCTGGACGAAGTCGCTTGAACCGACCATCGATGGGATGTATGGTGACGTGAAATATAACGTTTATGATTGGGCCATACCTGATTGGTCGCTGGGGTATGGAATACCGATGGGTGAAATTCTGGAGTACCACGGGCTACCCACTGTTGACATCAAATCAGACGGTAATGCGGCGCTTTTTTATCAAATGGCACACCAGGTTGAAGGTGACATCTTTTATGATTTCATTGACGTCGCTCGATTCTCTATTCCGGGTTTCCCAATCTACACCTATGAACATGCTCCTTTATCTGGACCGTGCTATGGAGCCGGGGCTGATTTCGCTCACGCCCGCGGGGCAATGGGTACCGATGTCGAGGGAGACGTCTACCACGTTGCTGCATGGCAGGGCGATCCGCTGAACCCGGGTCTGGCGCCATACATTTATTGGCGCATGCATTGGGATACAGGGGAGGCGGAATTTGTCTGGGACGGTCCGATTTTAATAGACTACGGGCTAACACCATCACAAGTGCTGCTGGTGAATGAGGAACGAGTAATCTTAGCGTTTGCGCGCCCGCGTGGGAGTGCTACTGATCCCCATGACAATGACTTGGTGTACTATGAATCCACGGATGCGGGCGCGAGCTGGGCGACAAATTGCGGGCCCGTAGATGCTTGCGAGGATGGCGGCGGTTTTAATGTCACCAATTATGCCGATGCAGACCCGACACGTTGTCTGGCCGATATCAGCGGCGGCTTCGATTCTGACGGTCAATTACATCTGGTGTTTGTTGCTGCTGATGTGAGTGATGGCACCCCCTGGGGTCCGAGTACGCTCTATCACTGGCGGGAAGGTTTCGCTGGATCGAACGCTATGGCTGTGGAATCGCCCGGTGGAGGCGGTTTCCCGAGCAGTTTTATGCATCCTATTGTAGAAGCTAATTGGGTGTGTGGCGGAGATCTCGATGAATTCAACGCCAATGTTGCAAAACCGACCTTGGCGTTTGGTGATGGTACCACCACTTGTGAGGGCCAATCCAATCTTGATTATCTCTATGTGGTCTATACTCAGTTCGGCTCAAATGATCCCGCAGATATCAACGACTATTCCAGCGACGGGTACCAGAATGGCAACCTGTGGCTGTCAATCTCATCCGATGCCGGTGCAACCTGGCAGGATCAGGACTGCATCACGACCGACGGATTAGGTGATCCGACACGCTCACCAGGGTGTGACGGCGATTGTCTCTCGGAACATTGGGCGTCTGTCGCAGAAATCGTCAATGATACTCTGCATGTGTTTTATGAGGGCGATCTGGACGCCGGCGGCGCATTGTACGGTCATGGTGACTGGACAACCAACGACATGATGTATCTCCCCGTTATTGGCGGAGACGATGGTGCTCTTTGTGCCCCTCCCTCTTCCGGTCCGACCGATTATTGCCTGGATGGCACTGATCCCGGAGGCAATTTTGGCCGCGTGCTTGCTGTCGCCGGTGATGTGAATGGAGATGGCTACGATGATGTCATCATTGGTGAGCCATATTCGGGTGCTTCCAATCAGGGTAGTGCATACGTGGTTTCCGGAGATGACCGGTCAACCATCCACACCTTCGGCGGATCCGTTATGGGAGATTCCCGTGGCCGCGCGGTAGCCGGAGCGGGTGACGTGGATGGGGACGGGTATGACGACGTCCTGATCAGCCGGTACTACACGGGCACGCCGCGAGTCGAGCTAATTCGTGGCAACTACTGGACGGTGTTGCACACGTTCTTTGTCCAGAACGGGCCGACGTACTCCGATTATGGTGCCGCCGTCGCCGGTGGCTTCGACGCCAACGGTGATTGCATACCGGATATTTTGATTGGTGATCCAGATAACGGTTTCACCTTCCAGGCCGCAGGCAGAGTGGAACTCTACAGTGGTGCAGATTTTTCCCTGCTGTATTCACACAATGGCCCATCAGGGATCGGTCAATATCCGCACCTCGGGCGTGCGGTCGCGGGAGCGGGTGACCTGGATGGTGATGGATACGATGAAATCATCTATGGTGCGCCACAATGGTCAACCGGACCATTGTTGGAGGACCCCCACCCGGGCAAAATGTATGTCTATTCGTGGAAGCGCGCGGAAATCATGTACGAGTATGCCGGCGGCATTGGTGGTATGCCATATGATGAAGGTGACGGCAGTTTGTACGGAGCAGCAGTTGCCGGAATCGGTGATGTTGACGGCGACGGGTATGCTGATTTCGCCGTCGGTGCACCGGGATATTCCTATCCCTGGTGCGTCCCCGATCCCTGTGAGGGCAACGGCCGGATAGCAGTTTACTCCGGCTATACGGGCAGCAAGATCAGAGGTGGTATGGGAGGAACTCCAGACAGTCTGGGATTTTCAATCAGTGCCCTCGGCGATATCGACGACGACGGCTTCGCCGATTACGTCTATGGCGCTCCGGGTGCGGAGGATGCAGGAACCGACAGGGGCCAGGCATACGTGGTCTCAGGGCTCGGGGGCGCGAGGCTCCTGACTGTTGAAGGCCATCAGACGGGGGATCATCTCGGGTGGAGCGTTGCCGGCGGGGGCGATTTTGACGGCAACTGTTCCCCGGACTTCGCTGTGGGCCTTCCTTTCAGTGATGACGGGGAAACCGATGCCGGGGAGGTCTGCTTCTATTACAATAACGAGGGGCAAACGAATTGCATTACGCCAAACGTGATCTCATATTCACCGCCGCAAAATGGAAACAACATCGCTGCGGACGCTACCATTGAAGTAACATTCGGTGAGAATATGGACGCACATTCTTTCCGCTGCGGCATGGTGGTCCATGGCTCGCTTACCGGATTAATCACCGGGACCTCCTTCTATGATGTTCCGACAAGGACTGTGACGTTCACACCGGATGCGCCATTCGAGATCGGGGAAGTCGTTACGGTTATCCTGACGTCAAGAATCGAATCGGCATACGGCGTTCCCGCGAACAGTTTCGAGTGGTCGTTTACCGTTGAAGTTGACGGTGGCAGTGGCCAGTTTGTCCTCGACAACACCTACGACGCCGGCAACGGTCCAATAAGAATTAACACCGGATTGATCAACGCTGACGATTACTTAGATGTTGCGGTGGCCGATTGGTATGATGGTACTGTTTCCGTATATACCGGCAACGGCGACGGGACCCTCAATACGCGAGTCTCTTATTCTGTCGGAGGATACGCAGCCGATGTTGCCATCGCTGATTTCAATAGGGACGGGGAACTTGATATCGCCGTGTCGTATGGTTATGGAATCGGGTTCGTTTCCGTCCGGATGAACAACGGTGATGGCATCTTCGGTTCAGCGTCTAACTACTCTGTTGGCGATAGTCCATGGAATATCGCGGCCGCCGACATTGATGCTGACGGGGACATTGACCTCATTACGTCCAATGCCGGGACTGGCAATGCCACTGTTCTGCGGAATGACGGGAGCGGGACTTTTACGTCATCAATTTCGTACGCAACAGGCAACGGAGCACGGGTATTGCCTGTGCTGATTTCGACGCCGACGGAGCGGTTGATGTCGTAAATGTCAATGATCAGGACAATACCGTAACGCTCCTCTGGAATGCGGGTGACGGATCCCTGGGGTCAAAATCGACTTACCATCTCACCGAATCGATGCCCTTTGGCGTGGCAGCGGCAGATTTCGATAACGACGGGGACGTAGACATCGCGACATCGAATTGGGGGTCTAATAGCATTTGTCTGATGTATAATGCCGGATCGGCAGGATCCTTCTCATCACCCATTACCTATCCCGTAGGTTCAGCGCCGGTAGATATCGTGGCTGTGGACGTCAATCAGGATGGATTTCTCGATATCGCGGTCGTGAACGGCGGAAGTGATGATATTTCGGTGCTTATCAATTGCGGGGGAGAGGGATTTGCCTCCGCCGTTGAATATGCCGTCAAGGATTATCCACGAGGACTATGCTCCGGTGATTTCGACCTCGACGGCGATATGGACCTGGCGACAGCCGATTTTGACCTGGATTCGATTAATGTATTGTTGAACGAATTCCAGGGCGCCGATATCGGATTCCGACCGAATCCGGATGGCTGGCAGTTCGCCAACGATTGGGGCAATATGTGGCCATCAACGTGGACCAATCAGTTCGACTACTCGCAGTCTCCGTATGACCAGCTTTATCTATTTGAGTCTGCCCATAATGATTGGTTCCCGGATTGGCCGCTGTGGGTGGATATCTTTGGCGAGGATGCCTGTTATCTTGATCCGACTGATGAGACATCATTCAGGCCCTCGGCTGTACAGGAATGGCTGTCGTGGCATAGCCCGTGGGGTGGTTCCTGCTTCGGATTTGCCGTGAGTAGCTTCTTATTCTTCGGTGATTACATGGATGTGCCGACAGAATTCCCGCCGCACTCTGAGTTGTTTAACGTGCAAATCACCGATGAGTCACGTTTGATGATCAACCGGTATATGTGGTACCAAGTGGGCGAGAATCACTGGGATCACGTCTTGGCTGTCTCCGGCAGCACGGATCCCAACGCAGCGCTCCAGGAATGCAAGCAGATGTTGGCCGCGCCCTGCCAGGACCATCGGGTACTGGCCTTTTTCAATAACTATGGTTGGGGCGGACATGCTGTAAACCCCTATCGCCATGAGGCACACCCGACTGACCCGGATATCGAGTATATCTACATCTATGATAACAACTACCCCGATGATGAAACGTGCCGGATTGAATTCAATACCGCATTGAATTCCTGGTATTACAGTCGCATTCCCCATTGGGGAGGTCCCGGAAGAATCGGCCTGATGGAGCCAATCGGTGAATACGCGAGTCCTCCCGTTCACCCGTTGAAGGCGCGGGACAATGATTCAGTTGAACCGTTACTCGCCACATCTCATTCAACCGCCGAGGATGGCAACTTCCACATTTATTGCACAGGCATCGATACGATACGCTGGGAGTCTTCTCTCGGCAGTATCGGCATGGAGGATGATAGCTTGTGGAATAATGTGGACGGAGCGTACCCGCTCACCTTGCTCACCGGGCAGGAAACACCACCGCTCGGGTACTCGTTGCCGGCCGAAGTGTGGACCGGTACTCTACGTGCGGATGAACCCGATATCTCGGATATCGTCATTACGATTGAAGACATGTTCTCACCAGCAAACCAGGACATCATGATGCATGATTGGTGGGGCGGAATTGCTAATATCCAACCAGTGTATGATGCCTTCGACAAGACACTTTCGTTGGAAAATGTTGGTGCAATAACCGAGGCAAATTCTTTCGGGTTTATTCACAGTTTCCCGGATTCCGAAATCGCCATCAACCTTACCGATATACTTCTTGATGCCGGTGAAGCTCTCTCTTTCACCGCCTGTTCCTGGGCCTGTGGTGGTGGAATGTCGGCCAACAGTGTGAATGAGCCAAACGCTCCGGCATCGACAATGGGTACCTACGAATCCGGTCTCTATATCGCCAATACGGGCATTGAGAAATCATACGATGCCGCGGTGCGAATCCACAACGCGGATGGTGTCGCCGAATTCATGCATGAGGATGTCACGCTCGCCGTCAATGCCGCCCACCTCATCGTTCCCGACTGGCGACCGTTTGACAACTTGCTGCAGGTGCTCGTGGATAACGGCATGACCGGTGAATACGACGACACGCTCAGTCTGGCCAATGAAAGTTGCGACTGCGGTGATCAGACCGGGGAGCACCCGAACAGGGTAGGCGATATCAACTGCGATGGCGCCACCGATCCGTTGGATGTGCAATTTCTGGTGAATTTCGTGTACAAGGGATTAGATGCCCGGTGTGACAAACCTCTGTGCCCGCTTGAAACCGGTGATGTCAACTGCGACGGCGGTGTTGACCCCTTGGATGTTCAGTACTTGGTGAATTTCGTTTATAAAGGCCTGGATGCGCTCTGTGAACCGTGTCCTCAGTAGTGCAGGCGACTAGCTGGCAATGCACGGCAGGCCGGGGGATCTTCACCCGGCCTGCGACCGTGGTGTCAAACTACCAGGAGTCCAATCATGAAAACCCAGATTGTGAAGATTTTCCAAGCCGTACTCGCGCTGGTCCTATGTGTCCTGTTCACCAGCCCGGCGATTGCTATTGATCCGAAATCGGCATTACGGATAGGTGGGGAGTACCGCGACTCTGCGCTTGCGCGCTGGCCGGAACTGCAAACGACACACCCCACCGCTCAAGGCTGGTATGACCGCTCTCCGGGTGAGCTCAATGATCCGCGCACCGTTCGGCACTCGCCATACCCAACTTATTCCGCCGAATCGTTGTCTGATACTCAATCAGAGTACATTACAATATCAGATCATGAACCACAATTGCCGGTGAGTATTCCCTTCATGGGTGGTGATTTTCTTGTGAATGATGATCGATCCGGCGGAGAGAATTTCCAAAGGGCGGTAGCCAGCGCCGGTAATGCCGCCGGATTTGCGGTCGTTGCCTGGATTGACGCCCGAGCATACTTCTATGAGATATATGTTCAGCGGTATGGCCCGTCAGGATCACCTATCGGAAAAAACATCCGGGTCACTGAGCCACAGGCAGTAGTTTTTAAAATCAGTACCCTGGATGTTGCCCTGAACGACGATTGTGAATTTGTTGTGACATGGGAAGACTTTCGCCATGATGATTTCGGTGGCGATATTTACGCCCAGCGATTCGACGCCGGTGGAAATCCATTAGGCCCGGATTTTCAGGCCAACGATGATATGTTCCCGGTAACGCAGATGACGCCGAATGTGGCAATGAATGCGGCCGGCTCGTTTGTGATCGTCTGGGAAGACTTTCGTGAGTCTTCGAGTGAGATATATGCGCAACGCTACAGTACGTTGGGTGAACCACTGGGAGGGAATTTTTGGGTCACCGACTCGGGCGCAATACGCGATCAATGGTCACCTGGAGCCGCTATGGACGAAACCGGAAGGTTTGTCGTAACCTGGGCGGACGAGCGCAATAATGTCGAATTTTGGGACGATGACATTTACGCGCAAATCTACAACGCTGCCGGTCAGCCGGAAGGAGCAAATTTCCGCGTCAGTGATGATACTGCGGTCACCGCTCAGTGGTTCCCGGATGTCGCGGTATGCGGGGACAATGGAATTATGTTCGTCTGGTATGACACGCGCCATTCCGAGGATGATGTTTTCGGTCAGTTTTATGATTGGCAGGGGAATTCCCTTGGGGTGAATCAACGCATTACCTCAGATTCTATAAAGATTAATGATTTTTACGTCGAGCCCGCTGTGGACGCTCGGCCCGGTAACGGTTACGCTGTCGCCTGGGGTGGTTCTCGGCTGGGCGTCCCGCCTATCTTTGGTGATGCCTATTTGCAGCGGTTTGATGAGCAGCGAGACAGAATTGGTGAAATCTTGTCCCTGAAAGATCATGACGATGTCGGAAGAATGAGGCAATCTGCCGTTACCTGCGATGCCCAGGGGAACGTACTTGTGGTCTGGGAAGATTCCCGGCGCTACTTCAACAACCAGGATATCTTCGGGCAAATTGTCGTAAGCACGAACGAGTTGATCGGTGATAATTTCATGGTCAATGATGATGGCGAAGTGGGGTTTCAGTTATACCCAGTAATTACTGACGAACCCGCCGGTGGTTTTCTGACGGCTTGGGAAGATGAACGGCATGGATTTTATCCGCCAAGAATTTATCTGCAGAAATTCGACTCCCTTGGTAGTGCGGTTGGAGAGAATTACTCCGTAATTGATTCTACCACGGAAGTGGAAGACCCTGCCCTTGCTTCGGCCGGGGAAAATGGTTTCATTCTGGTGTATGAAGACGAGTCGAACCGCGAGTTTCGAACAGATGTCTATGGACTTCGCCTCGATGCTCGTGGTAACCCTGATGGCATTCCATTCAAAGTTAACGACGACGCGACCGAATGGGAGCAGGTCAATCCCAGTGTTGCCGCTAATAGCGAAGGGCGATTTGTCGTCACGTGGACTGATCTGCGAGCCGGGCGATCGAATATCGATATTTACGCCCAGCGCTATTTCCGGTACGGTATCGTGCTTGGCGATAATTTCAAAGTGAATGATGACGCAGGATCCGCGTGGCAGGAATTTTCCTCAGTTGCCATGGACGAAGCCGGTAATTTCATCGTTACGTGGTTTGATCAACGCAATTACGGTGCGGGTAATAACTCGGGGGATATTTATGCCCAGTTGTACGATGTTTCTGGCCAGCCGGTCGGAACTAACTTTCGGGTAAATGACGTCCTTTTGGGTCCTCAGGTTGCGTCGGTTGTTGCCGTCAGTCCTGACGGAAACTTCGTCGTCGCCTGGACTGACGGCCGTGAGCTCACCAGTACCGAGGACATTTACGCCCAACGCTACGACGCCCTGGGAAATCCAATCGGCGTGAATTTCCGCGTGAATGATGTGGCCGGTATCTCCGCGCAGTTTGTCAGCATAGCGATCAATGATGATGGAAACTTCATGATTGTGTGGACGGATGAACGCGAAGGAACCAGAAATATTTTGGGTCAAAAGTACACCCATACCGGAGATCCACTGGCGAGTAATTTCTCGCTCCCGATTCCCGGGTCGGAAGAAATATATCGCGATTGGCCGGATGTGGCTATGGCCGGAAACAATATCTGTTGCGTATGGGAGGATAATCGCCGGGAGACGGGCATGGACATCTTTGCCCGGATCGTGCCCTTTTTCCCCGAATCCGGTGATGACGTCGTCACAGGTGAAACGTCCAGTTGCCATTGCAGCGATCAGGCGGATGGTGATCCTGATGCCGTCGGTGATGTCAATTGCGACAGCAGCACCGATCCACTGGATGTACAGTATTTGGTGCAATTTGTGTACAAATCTCAGGACGCCCGCTGCAGTAAGGCGGCATGTCCATATGCGTGTGGCGACGTTAATTGTGACGTTAGTGTTGATCCGCTGGACATGCAGTTCCTCGTACAATTTGTATACAAATCTCAGGATGCGCTGTGCGATCCATGTGCGCCGTAGGGATGAAAGGCCGATCCCGCTTGCAACGAAGACAACAGGATCTCCCCACCCGGCTTTTCATTGGGCAGCATATATCACCGTGGCCGAAAGGCCGGGGAAGATGGGAAACAAGGCTATGATATTAACAAGAATTTAATACTCCGCTGATATCCTATGGCCTATATTTGTGTTGCAATGGCCGATCAGCAGTCGAATGCCCTCTGCGGGCAGGACGGCGTCGGGAGTCGAAGAATCCCCATGTTCGAGAATAAAGACACAAATCCAAAGAGCATCTGTACCCGGAGATTCAACTTCACAGGAGGTTTTTTTGTGCGCTTTGCTATTGTCCTGTTCCTTTCCGTCGCATTGTTTGCCGGGATGGCCCTCGCAGCCGATCAGCAGCCGGCTGATTCCAAACCCAGCATCGATAAGTTCCTAACACCTGATGGGCGTTTTGATCTTGAGAAAGCCCGGACGCTCGGTTATCAGGGATCACTTGACCTCAACGGTTTCACTTCGGGAACTGATCCTGCTTCAGGTCAGCCATTCTTTCGGCCGTCCGGTATAGCGAAGAGGACTGAGCACCCGGATGATCTCTATTGGGATAACAGCATTTCTCCCTCAATTCCGGGGGTCGACGGGACTATTTACGCCGCTATAGTATATGGTGGTAAGCTGATCGTCGGAGGGTACTTCCGCATCGCCGGCAATATGATGGTCGAGAACATTGCCGCTTGGAACGGTACGTCATGGGAACCGCTCGGATCGGGCGTTGACAACAGAGTTCGCGCGCTGGAGATATATAGAGATCAGTTAATCGTCGGCGGTGATTTCACGACCGCCGGGGAGATTGAGGCCAATTTCATTGCCGCGTGGGACGGAGTCTCTTGGTCATCCCTTGGAGCTGGGATGCAGGGAATTTTCTATCCTTTCGTGGGTGCCCTTACAGTCTATAATGACCAGCTGATAGCCGGAGGAGATTTTCTTACCGCAGGGGATGAAGAGGCCAATAATGTCGCAGCTTGGGACGGTTCTTCCTGGTCTGCCCTGGGCACGGGGATATCTCCAACTATTGAAACGGTTCGTGCTTTAGCAGTTTATCATGATCAGCTTATCGTTGGGGGAAGGTTTTATATTGTGGATGGAAAGGCTATCGACAATGTTGCCGCGTGGGACGGTTCCTCATGGTCACCTCTTGGCACTGGGACCTATCTTCCGGTAAACGCGTTGACGGTCTACAATGATCTATTGATCGCAGGAGGGGAGTTCAATCGTGCCGGCGGCATACTGGTCGATCGGGTTGCCGCCTGGGACGGCTTATCCTGGTCATCAATCGGCTCGGATATGGTTGGAACGGTTAAAACTCTCTCAGTTTACGACAACAAATTAATTGTGGGAGGGGGGTTTATTTTCGACTATTTCATAACCGAAAATATCGTCTCCTGGGATGGATCCAGCTGGACACCATTAGGATCGGGTTTCGAGTATAACCAGGACGTCTATACGCTTGCAGAATATGATAATCAACTCATCGCGGGTGGTTCATTTAGCTCAGCGGGAAATGTAACGGCATCTCATGTTGCCGCCTGGGATGGCTTGTCCTGGTCACCATTAGGATCAGGGACGGCCGGCGGTGACGTTAACGCACTGGCCGTATATCACAACCGGCTGATCGCTGCGGGGACGTTTTCAACCATAGGGGGTATAGTGGCTAATAAAGTGGCTGCATGGGATGGTGCGATGTGGTCACCGCTCAGTTCCGGGATTGGCGGGGAATATCATTCCATTAAGGCGCTCGCCGTATTTGGTCATCAGCTCATTGCCGGGGGGAATTTCGATATTGCGGGTGGAATGCATGCCCGTGAGAACATCGCTGTATGGGATGGTTCAGCGTGGTCACCGCTCGGCACCGGTGTAAATGATGATGTTCACGCACTGGTGATCTATGACGACAAGCTTATCGCCGGAGGAGATTTCAATCGTGCAGGCGGTGAGTTTGCTGAGCATATTGCGGCTTGGGATGGCATGTCTTGGTCACCTGTAGGCAGCGGAGTCAATTTCCGGGTGAAGGCTCTGGCGGTATATCAAAATTCGTTAATCGCCGGTGGGTCAGGAACCGTAGCAAATGACAAAATCGCTGCGTGGGATGGATCGACGTGGTCAGCCCTTGATTCGGACGCAGGTAATCACGTTAACGCCCTCGCCATTTACCACAATCGGTTAATCGCAGGTGGGGATTTTTCCACCGTGGGAGGCGTTGCGGCCGAAAATATTGCCGCCTGGGATGGTTCGACATGGTATCCCCTTGGTTCGGGAGTGAATCATCGTGTCTACTCATTGATGGTGTTTGATAATCGATTATATGTTGGTGGTGTCCTGACAACTGCCGGGGGTGAGGCGGTCAATGAAATCGCGGTCTGGGACGATGCTGAGTGGTCACCTCTTGGTTCGGGGATTGGCGGTACATATTGTTCATCAGTCAACGCTTTCGCAGTATATGACCACGAACTCGTCGTGGGTGGTTGTTTCACGAGAGCCGGGAACAGAGCGTCAGTCAATCTGGCCCAGTGGACTAAACATGATAATTTGGTCTGTGAGGCCTTCGGGAAAATGCTCCGAAGAATTACTGATGCCCCTGGCTTCGGCAAAATAGCCTCAATTCATCCCGAGCCGGACGTTATGGAACCGCATAATGCATTCGAACTGCATCTTACCTTCTGTCATCACGTAGATTTCACTGTTGCCGATGCAGCTGAGGTCTTCGTCGACTTCGATGGAAGTTCTACTTTTGACGAAGATGAGCGGCGGCCGGCGACTGTCAGTAGTGCCTTAGACCGTGACATAATCGTCCGTGTGGATATGCATGAAAATGTGATAACGGCTCCAACCCGTATCGCGATCTACTCAATCGGAAATGGGACCATTTTGAATGAATCAAGGCAAG
This sequence comes from uncultured Ignavibacteria bacterium, assembly GCA_964461835.1. Classification (GTDB taxonomy): domain Bacteria; phylum Zixibacteria; class MSB-5A5; order WJJR01; family JAJRUJ01; genus CAYWVO01. The sequence continues at coordinate 32,242 of CAYWVO010000032.1, forward strand.
TCCTTGACTACTTGTGGGTAAGTCCGGCAAATGGGCCGGGGGACGTCAATGGTGATGGCGCGACTGATCCGTTGGACACCCAATGCCTTATCAGATACGTGTATCAGAAACAGGATGCACTGATGGAACGACCGCAATGTTCTTCTCCGAAAGGCGATATGAATTGCGATGCCTTAGTCGAGCCGTTGGATGTGCAGTTACTGTTGGCGTATGTGTTTCGGGGCCAGAATGCGCTGTGTGATCCGTGCCCGTGAGTTGACCAGTCCACGCTGCTTTTTCTATAAAGGCCCGGAGCCTCAACCCGTCGTTGGTTTTCGGGACCAAGACAAACCAGGACTGATACCAGAGAACAATCCGTTCCTGGGTGAGTGCTCAAGAGGACCACCAAGGCGAAGGTCGGCGATTTCCGACAGCATTTACCGAGGCTAAACGATAGCCTGCCAACTGATAGAAATAAATCCGGGTGCTGGCCAGATCTGCGTGACCAGCCCTACCTGACTACTAGTCCCCGCATCATTTTAACCGCGCCATGGTCATGGTGGGAGGATTTTATGCGGCGTATTCAATTGTGCTTGCCAGAGCGAGCGTGTATTATGAATTAAGTGCATTGAGGGAGTACGAGGATAATATCGGGGACGTTCATGACAGAACCTGGTGACAATCACGATCAAACACAACCGTTTATCTGGCTCACACCAGGTTCAACTATTTCTCATTTTGAAATTATCAAGAAAATCGGCACCGGCGGGATGGGGGAGGTATATCTTGCTCTCGACACGAAATTGAACCGTCAGGTTGCCCTCAAGTTCATGCTGCCGCGTTACTCTGATGACCTTGTTAATCGCAAGCGATTTGAATGGGAGCAGCGGATACCAGCTTCTTTAAACCACCCGAACATTGTCACTATTTACGAAATAGGTAACGTCTCTGGGCGATTATTTACCGTCATGGAATACGTTGAGGGAGAATCGCTCAAGGATGTTGTTGCCTCCCGCAGATTAAATGTGGACGATGCACTCGGCTTGATTATCCAAATCTGTGAGGGATTGGGCGCAGCACATGCATCTGGTTACGTCCATCGAGACATCAAACCAGCAAACATTGTCGTGGATCGGCGCGGCGTCCCGAACATTTTAGATTTCGGCCTGGCTGAAATGCGTGATCGCGAACGATTAACTCAACCAGGTCAAATGTTGGGTACCGTGGGATACCTGGCACCGGAACAGATTAGGGGCACGTCCTGCGATGCGCGGGCAGACTTGTTCTCTGTCGGTGTCGTCCTCTATGAATTGGTGACGGGGGAAAGCCCATTTCGAAGGAACAATGAGTATTCTACACTCAAAGCAATTCTTGAGAGCAAGGCGGTACCGCTTACGAAATTCAGGTCAGACGTGCCGGATGAACTTCAACGGATTGTCTCGAAAGCATTGAACAAAAACCCGGATACCCGTTATCAAACCGCGCAAAGTATGATTGATGATCTGAAAGGCGTCCCACCGTACAAAAAGAATGGCACGAGGCATATGTTGGCGTTGTTGAGACGGTTCGGTGTGCTTCTCGGAACGCCCATAGTTGCGATTCTCTTGTTATTCACGGCGATGCAGACCATCCCCTTCGAATGTGACCGGAGACAAGGGCAAGTAAGAACCATGCTTGCTGTGTTACCATTCGAAAACCTTGGGGCCGCAGACGATGAATACTTCGCCGATGGCATAACCGATGAGATAATTGGTCGGTTGGCGTCTTTGGCCGACCTCGGGGTGATTTCCCGCACTAGTTCAATGCTGTATAAAAACACAGAAAAAGATCTCACGGAGATTGCCGGCGAATTGGGGGTGGATTATATCGTCGAAGGTTCAATCCGTTGGAATAAGGATGCTGAACCAAATCAAGTACGTATTCTTCCTAAACTGATCAGAGTTGCCGATAATACACACTTGTGGTCCGCTGCCTATCAACGATCATTGACAGAAGTATTCGCGGTACAATGCGACATTGCGACCCAAATTGCGGAAGCACTGGGCGTAAGGCTTCTGGCCAAAGAACGGGTCCGATTAGAAACAGAACCAACGGAAAATATTGATGCCTATGACGTATATCTGCGCGGCTTAAGTTCTTATCGATACGGAAATACCTGGGATGATAGAGTGTCTGCGTTGGAGATGTATACGCGGGCTACGGAACTTGATAGTTCTTTCGCTCTTGCGTATGCGCGAATCGCTGAAGTAAATGCCTTAATGTTCTATTCTTACTATGATCGCACTGAGGAACGACTGGCGTTGGCCAAACAGGCGATTGATCGGGCACTAGCTATCGATCCCGATCTACCCGAAGCTCACGTCGCGTTGGGGCTTTACTATTACTGGGGTTTCCGGGATTATGATCGCGCCCGCAAACAATTTGAGCTCGCGCAGCAAAATATTCCTAACCTTGCGGAACTGCGAAATAACATCGCACTTGTTCAGAGACGTGAAGGAAAGTGGGAACATGCACTGGCGAATTTCAAAGGGGCACTACAGCTTGATCCTCTCGCACATGGGTATGCCAGTAATCTGGCCGAAACATTGCAGCGCCTGCGGCGCTACCCCGAGGCTGCGGAGTGGTGGGATCGGGCGATAATGCTCGCGCCGAATTGGGCCTGGCCCCGCGCTAACAAGGCTCGTTTACAATTGAAATGGCGTGGTGACCTTGCGGAAGCGCGTCGCACGTTGGCCGAAGGGTTAGCGGCGGTAGGTGCCAGCACACTGAATCTGGAGTTGGTCCGGTGGTTCCAAATTGCGGGTCAGTACGACAGCGCGTTGTGCCAGACGAGCATTTTTAATGTCTTGCATAATGAAACCGACGAACCGCGCGATACCGCACATTTTTATGCGATGCTGGGAAGAAGCTATCATTTCATGGATGAGCCCAGATTGCAGCAGGCATATTATGACTCCGCAAGAATCTACATGGAAAAGGCTTCGCCCGCCCAGCTTGCTGCTGACCACAAATATCATTCTCGACTGAGTCTGATATACGCTGGCCTGGGACAGAAAGATAAGGCCATCCGAGAGGCAAAGCGAGCCGTTGAGCTGCTGCCTGGAGCACGAGACGCTTTGGCCGGTCCAACTAATATCCTGGTTCTGGCGGAGGTTTATGCCCTGACAGAGGAGTATGATCAGTCAATACTGCTTCTGGAGGAATTGCTATCTATTCCGTCGCCTCTTTCTATGGCATTATTGCGACTCGATCCTCGATGGGATCCGCTGCGTATCAATCCTCGATTTCAAGACCTGTTGTCGAGATACGACCAGGGCCACCAAGAGTATTGAATACCGTTTGGATAACCTATTCCAGTGTTAAAATGACTCTGGTTTGAGACCCAGGTAGTGGTCATCTAAAGATAGCGGCATCTGGCTGAAGGTGCTCAATACCGGTCCTTACCTATGGATCAAAGCGAATTGTGATTTATTCGTGTCGAGACGAACTTGAGTTGACACTTGCCCCAAAAGCAAGTGGTCATTTGCCGCTGAATTGACCAACAAACAGGAGCTAGCAATGACCACTCAGCAGAGACTAGCCCGGAAGACACTCAGCCTTCTGGAACTGGAGGAATATCTTTAGAAAGTATCCGGGGCGTACCGTATTCACGGCTGTTCCCCCCGGCATTTCTACGATCTCAAGAAGGCTACTCGAATCTTAGATTCTTGCCCTTTACCGAATGCCTGATCAGCGACATTGAAAACATCCGGTTGGCGACAATTAGAATTCCCGGTTGTTCAGGGCTGTAGGCAATAGATTATCCGGGACGTATGGAGGAGGTCCTGGATGGTCACGGATCGGCAGGTCAGGAGGTTAATGAAGCTGATCAAGAGGAATAAGATACTAGCGGTCGCGGCGGCGAAGTCGGGGATCGATGAGAAGACGGCCCGGAAGTATCGGCGATTGGGGAAGTTGCCCAGCGAGGTGAAGGTGGCACATACTTGGCGGACCCGGGAAGATCCCTTTGCGGATGTGTGGGAAGAGATTCGTTCACAGTTGTCGTTCGATCAGCGAGATCTTCTCCTCGGCCAGATGACCGCGGTGGGTGTGGAACGCGTTTTCAAGGACCCGGATGAAGGTCTCGGTATCTTGTTTAAAGACTGCCTCGCTGTAGGCCTTGCGCGAGTGAGACAGCACAATCCGCAAGACACAGGATCGGCGCTTCCGACCGTTTTCGATAATCCAGGCCCCGGCACCAAAGTCGACCTGGGCTTCATGACCCGCCGCGCATTCCATCCGCCGAAACGGCAGCGGAGTCCGTTCGCCCAACCGCCGGACAAACCGTTTGACCGAGGAGTACGAGCCAGTAAATCCATGCTCGCTGACCAGGTCCTGCCAGATCCGCTGCGCCGATAAACCCTGACCCCGTTTCCGCTTGATCACTTCCGCAGATGGCTGACACTGGCTGGGTGGACCCAGCGAGCGGGCGGACAGGATCAGCTCACCCGACCCGGCGGTCGGATTGGCCGGTTTTTCCCCGTCACCTGCCCCGGACTCGGGGGTCACACTGGCCGGTTTTGACGCCCCGGCTTTTCGCAGACGGTCATACCGGGCCACCGTCTCCCGATGCACGCCTAACTCCCGGGCGATCCGCCGGTACGCCCAATCCTCTGACCAGGAGACGTTCGGACGGGTCGGCTCGTAGCGGGGCTCCTCC
>CAYWVO010000033.1:0-36305 GCA_964461835.1 uncultured Ignavibacteria bacterium
ACCGAAAGGGTACGCTACTCTTTTATCAATTTCCACACCTTTTGAAATTAACTCTCGTTTGTGATCAGGGTGCGGCAATCGCCCCTGGCCGTGCCATCGCGCTCGGCACACGTTCGCGACGCGGCTGTATCGGAAGACCGGGGATCTCTATCTGGTGCAGAGGGCGTTGGGGCATCGGCAGATTACGACCACCGAGGTTTACGCCAGAGTAGACGACGACGCGGTGCGGCGGGCGGTGGGAGATGTCTGCGAAACGCTGTGAGATGATGTCGCCGCGATCCAATTGACGGTCGCGACCGCCTGTCTGATGTCTTGCAGTTGTTGTGTTTAGATATCGATCAGATTGACTTGTTGACAATCCGTGACAACAGCCTTATATGCAGTTAGTATCTATGGCTTTGAGGAGTGATCTTGCGAAACTCGTTGCATGGCCACCCGCCATGCAGACTCGGAGGAGATCATGGGTCTTGAATTCACATGCACGCAATGCGGAAAGTCGTTGATCACACGCTATCTCGCACCGGGCGAGGTTATGGCGTGTTATCACTGCGCAGCGAGGGTGCTTGTGCCGTCGAACGCAGCACCGAGCAACGCCCAGCCACCTCCTCCCTCAACGTGGGCGAGCTCCTCCGTAGACCAAGAGTCGGCTACAACCCAAATGAGTAAGGCGGCGAGGATGAATCCGTGGTTGGGCAGTGGCTGGCTATTCTTGGTGGTCCTGGTGATCGGGTCTGCGAGCCTTCTGTTTCATCACTCTCGCGAAAACCACGACTATCGGACGAGATTTGAGCAAGGAGAACTTCCCGGAGTGCAAGAGGCTTCTCTCATGCAGAGAGCCTTGTTTGCGTCGGGAATACACTCCGAGAAAACCGCTGTGGTCTATTATGACGAGGATTCCCAGGGTAATATCCTGTCGTACCAGATTGGGGGAAAAGACGGGGGAAGGAGAATCCAGAAAACCGGGAGCCTGAGATGGCGGATCTTCCAAAAGGGATTAATCAGGGGTGATGGCACAGAATGGGCTGAGGTCGAAAGGACGGAGGTGGCTGGCTACGGTACCCCGGGGATTGCGATTACAAGAATGGACGAGGCTCCTTTGATCCGTTTCTCACTTGCTGATCCCACTCCGTTCATGGTAGGCACTCTTTTGCTCTTGCTCGCTGTGTTCTCATTCGCAACCGGAAACCGCCACCGACGCAACGCGACGCGCATCGCGAACTGAGTTGGTCTTTGAGATTAATCTCGGCGACTCTGCCGATGAAGACAACGGAGGTAACAGTGCCGATTCTCCTATTGATCCTCGCTGGTTTCTTTGGTTATCAGGCCTACCTGGGAATTGCCAAAAAACAGCACGTTTTGAACCCACTATTGTTGGCCCTGTGCGGTGGGCCTATAGGTCATTGCGGTGGTCCCGAATCGGTTGACACCTCTTAAGAGAGTTTTCATACTCTCAGAGGAGGTAGACAATGAGCAGTACGAGACGCCGGTACACGGCAGAGTTTAAGGCGGAGGCGGTGTGCGTTTTGAGGACGAAACAAGAATAGGCAACGATGATGAACCGAGCGACGACGCGTCGTCTCGTTTCTCAATCCCAAAGCTGGTTCTCTGGCGCTCAGGATTAGACCGATGACTGGGTGGGGTTACGAGCGATACAACCAAGCAGAACAACCATTCGATGGGGCAATTGCCGCGCAATGGAAACTCCTTGCGTGCAAGAAACAACTTCACCTTCTTTTCAACCAAAGTACGCCTAACAAAGAGCGATAGGAGGAGAGAGTCATGATGAGCCGAGTTACTCTATTTGTGGCACTTGGCTTGCTGTTTGTCAGTCCTTTGGTCAGATCAGAAGAGGGCAGCAAGCAGGTTTCTACATCATGTGAAGCCATAGACACGATTAGGATCGCTGGGACGCCCGATCCGATTACGGACTCGATCGATGGTGCTGTATTCTTCGCGCAGGTTAGGCTTTGGAAACTAGGATACCAGGGCCGCATAACAATGGGCGAGCTTGACGAGCCCATGCGGGAGATCATCATGAACTTTCAAGCTGACAGAGAAATCCCCGTGACCGGCGCATTGGATGAGCCAACCAGGAAAGCCCTCCGTTTGCCCGTGGAAGGAGTGTCTAGTAAAAGGGGGAATCAAATCCCTGTCTCTTTCATCGGAACATGGTACAGCACCGACGACGATACATCCTTCATCCCAGAACTGCACATTACAGAAAACTGCATCGTTTGGAGGCGGCTTGACTTTCGTAGAACTGATGTGACAGAGGTAATTGAATCAAGGTACTGTGCCGTCGAGCCAGAAAGAGACAGAATCGGGTTCACCGCCCGCAGAGTGGAGGCCGTTGCGACTCGTGAACCATGGACTACATTCCGAGCCCCGTATGATGTTACTCTGACAGTGAAGGGAGAGCTTGTCGAGTTAAAGGCAAGGTATCTGTTAGCAGATTCGGTTGCTGCGTCGAACCGAGTACAGACTCAGGTTTACAAGAAGCAGTAGTCATCCGACACCTTGGATCTGACAGGCCTGATCGGCAACCTGTTTGTTAGACGCACTGAAGCGTGCCCGCTTCGCGCAGTAACCGCGTGATATTAGGCGGTTGGTAACTATCAATGTAACTATCCCATCGCATAATGCGTGTTATGTGACGTGATTTTGCTATACCAAAGTGACCCAAGAACGGCCATTTCCGCGTTTGGTATAGCAAAACGGCCTTTTCGAGGGGTGCCCCTCCCATCCAACTGACGACGTTTCAACCAGTTAGCCGGATCGGCCCGCTCCAGAATCCTGCTATACCAGGCGCTGTACCATGCTATCCCATGGGAGTGCAGCCCCTCAGCTCAAGTCTTGGCCTTATCCCAAATGTCCCAACGGCTTAACCCTCATCAGGCGGAAGTAGCCCGCGCACTCCCATGGCGGCCTCCAACGCCACCTTGGGAGTGCAGTTTTCAGGGCTTGGATCACCGTCTTCGAGGGTGTCGGGATAGGGTTCGTCAGGATACGATTCCCGCCACAGCCGCTGGAAGACGGTCCAGACTTGATACAAGGTGTCGGCCGGGAACCGGTTGAGGTACTCGGCGATCTCCTCGGGGTCGGCATTGACGTCGGGTGCGTACTGACCTTCCAGGCGGCTGAGAAACTCTTCCAGCTTCAGCAGCCGCTCCAGGTCTCCGGGCTGGTACTTGACCCGGTCTTCGGCGATGGCTTTGGCCAGTTTCATCACCGCCAGTTCGAGGATCTTGCGGCGCTTGCTGCGAGCCTGGGAGGTAGTCGTGGCCGCTTGGTCGGCAATCTGGCGGGCCTCGGCAACACTGCGGTTGCGGATACGCCCCTGCCAGCCAAAGCTCCGGCCCCAGAGCTTCACGGTGCTGACGGCGGTATTGAGTTCCCGTGCCAGCCGCTCGTAGGAGCGGGCCTCGCCCATGGCGTTGTAGCGTTCAAACGCGGCCAGGTGATGGGGCTGCTCATCCTTCAGGAGGCGTGGCACTGGCGGACACCTCCTCCGAAAAAGACGCTCTCGTTACGGGTTTGGGGATACGCTCGGCGGTGCGTCCCGTATACTCCTCCCATCTGCGGACCACGACGTCGCAGTACTTCGGCTCAATCTCCATGGCGAAGCAGCGGCGGCCCAACTGCTCACACGCGATGATCGTGGTACCTGAGCCGATGAAGATGTCGGCGACGTTCTCCCCGCGAATGGTTGAGTTACGCAGGGCACGACTGAACAAAGCGACCGGTTTCTGTGTCGGATGGCGCAGTGAGGACTCGCGGTCGATCTGCCATACCGTAGTCTGGGTCCGATCCTTGATTCGGCGGTGTCCTTCCCCGATCCAGCCGTACATCAGAGGTTCTGAGGCATGCCTATAGTCGCCCCAACCCATTGAGGCGGATTGCTTTACCCATGTGATCGTCGCCGACAGTTGGAAGCCGGCGTCGAGGAAGGCACGTTCAAAGGCGATACGCACACCGGCCAGGCCCAGGGCGTGACACACGTAGGCGGTGGCGCCGGGACGACACACGGATGCCACGTTGGCAAAGGACCGCTTGAGGAAGACCTCGAGGGCGGCTGGATCAAGGCTGTCATTTTTGATTTCACCCCATTCCTCACGCTTCTGGCCACGGCTGCGGTACGAGACACCGTAAGGCGGGTCAGTGAGCATGCAGTCGATCCGTTCGGCCTCGACCAAGCGGCGGACGTCTTCTGCGCGTGTCGCGTCCCCACACAGCAACCGATGATCGCCGAGGATGTAGAGATCGCCCGGCTGGGTGACTGGTGTCTCAGGGCACGGCGGCGCCTCGTCCTCTTTGTCCGCTTCCTCTTCGATATTCCAGTCGAGGATGTCAGTGAGCTCCTTATCATCGAAACCCAGGGCGGACAGGTCAAAGTCGACGTCGAGATTCAACTCGCTGACGATTTGCGCCAGCAGGTCTTTGTCCCACTCGGCGATCTCGGCGGTTTTGTTGTCGGCAATGGCGAAGCCGCTGAACTTGGAGCCGGTGAGTCCGGGAACTCGAATCACTGGCACCTCAGACAGACCGAGTTTCTTGGCCGCCTTCAAACGTGTGTGACCAGCCGCTATGTTGAGATCAGCGTCCGTGATGATGGGGTTGTTAAACCCGTAGGCTTGAATAGACCGGGCCACGGCGTCCACCGCCGGGTCATTGACGCGCGGGTTTTGCTGGTTCGGTCGCAGTTTCTCAATCGCAACCTGTTCGATTTGAAGCATGGTCCTGCCCCCCTGATGACGAAGTGTAGGGTAAGTGTAGGGTGCCGTTTCCAACACTTATCCCATTGCCGTTCAAATGGTTAAACCAAAGTGTAGGGTGTAGGGTAGCAAAGTGAGTTGTATGTTGCAGTTGTTGAGCCAGCCAAGCCCGGAGATCGACGTTAACTCGATACAGATCAGTGAGATCCATCGCGGCCGGTAGTTGGAGCGACCGAACCCGGCGTGTCACCTGGTGCCAACGGCGGTCCCCCTCCCGGCCGGCGGCATCGGCGTCGTAGCAGACAAAAATCACCGCCGAACCGAGCAGTTGCTCGAGAGCACGATCATCCGGCGAAGCAGATGCTGAGCCCAGGGTGCCGACATTGACGAAGTTGCTGAGTTCTTGGAATCCCAATAAGGCGTCGAATTCGCCTTCGGTCAGCAGAGTCGGTCGTCCCGCGAGGAACGGTTGGGGAAAATATAAACCGGATAAATTCTGACCTTTTACCCATCTGTACTTGTCTTTCTGACCTTTACCGGGCAGCCGGACTTTGATTGCCTGGATTCGTTCCCCATCCATCCACGGGATCGTAATCCCTCGCTCGAGGCGGATGCCGTGTGGATAGCGGACCTTGGGATTGTAACCGAGACGGGCAAGACGGATGACCTCGGGACGGAGACCCCGCAGCCTCAGCCACCGGAACGCCCGGGCTCCCTGCGGAGAATGTAGCCGATCCACACAGTCACTGACGATTTTCGAAGCGTGCTTAGCGAAGCAAAGTTGTTCGGCAGAAGGCTCTGGCGGTTTTCTCCTGTGGGAGGATCTCTGCGGCGCAGCCGGAAGAGAAAAACCAGTACTTCCCCCCAAGAATGAAACGGCATCCTTATGGGAGAGGTTGTACCGAGCCTTTACGTAATCAATAGCATCTCCACGGAAGTCACATCCGAAGCACTTACACCGCCGTCCATCCGGCATGATCGTGAAGCTTGGGTTGCGGTCATCGTGGAACGGGCAATGCCAGAATGGCTGCCGACCGCGACGTGGTGGTTCGCCCAGATCCGCTGTGATTACGTCAATCAATGCCGTAGTGACTTCGATCATGGTTCAGACCCTGAATGTGCAACAACACCTGCTATTAGCACCCTACACCCTACATTTCGCGTAACTCATTGATGTATCGTCTCCTGAGTGTAGTTTTCCCAACCCTACACTACCCTACACTTATGCCTTTATCTGCGGACGTTGACGTCACCCTCCGTGAATACCGCTCTGTCCGTCCCAGAACGGTTCGCAAGAGCAAACCGCACTCATCCATGCGATCGAGGACAGCACGGACCTCCGCGGCGCGTTTGAATCCCGCGACACCCGATTGCATGATCTCGCGGACGGTTACTGGAATTCGTCTCCGCCCCATCCAATCCTGCAATTGGCGCATTTGGGTATCCTCAGGGCTCTCCAGCAGCCGGCGCCACACGCGCCCCGCGTGGGCGACGAAGTAATCCGCAAGTGTGATCGCCTCGGACATTGTTTGCTCGTCTACATCGTCGAATCTCTCGGTGGCGCGTTCGGTCCATTTAATCACATGGAGAATTAGGACAAGACGGCCGAGGTACCCGGGCAGCTTCGCCAGGGGACCAGCGAATGGGTCATCGGGGCTCAGTTCATTAAGCCGATTGCCGACGGACGTTTCAAATCGCACGAACTGCTCACGAGCTTGCCGGGACAGCCGCACCAGATGTGGCTTGGGCGGTGTCGAGTACGGCTCTTCCTGGCAGATTCGCCAAAGTGTCTCAAACACCTTCCGAGCTCTGTCGATGGTCCCCTCTTGGACTGATGCCTCTGAAGGACGATGAGGCAGGGGCTGCGGGTCGCCAAACAGGAAGCGCGGTGTGCAGCCGTCCAGGAGTCTATCCCGGCCGAGGATCTTCGGTAGAATCCCCGGTTGAATCCCGCCCGCTATTGAGAGGAACGGCTGGTGGAGTACGATGGGATCTTCGTCTTTTTTGCGGTCGATGGTGGTCTCGCAACTACTCCACAAAGAGAGGTAGGTTTGAAGATCACTTCCTCGTCCACCGCGGTACTGGTTGAGACTCAAGAGCAAACTGGCCAATTCATCGCGGACTGAGAGGAGTCCACGCGGATTCTCCTTCAGGCGCTTACCCAGGGCCTCAACGGTCACATCGCCGATCGTCGCGCGCTTCATCGTTGGCCGTTGTGGTTTGTCCGGCGGCTCCGGCAATTCCGACTTGTCCTTGGCGCGCTTCCGTGCCTCGGCCGCAGCCCGATACTCCGCCAGGGCGTGTTCGTGGCTATCGAGATTGCGCTGATGTTCCAAGTCAAACTCGATGCTCTTTTCACTGGCGAAACGCAAAGCGTACTTCAGCGCGGGTGTCTTCTTGGCCCCGGACGGTGCGACAACGGCCGTGTACAACGAGGCCCACTCATACCACTCGGACTTGATTTGTATGCGGACTGTTGTCCCGATTGCGGCGCTTGCACTCGCCAGCAAGGGGACGGCGATATAGTCTGGCGGGCAGCCGATAGCCGCTGCTCCCTCCTGCACATAGGCACAGAGCGGCCTCGGCAGTGCGTCTACCGGGAATGGTAGAGCTGGAGGCAACAGTGAGAGACCATGCCCCGATTCTCCGGTGGGCTTTTCGTCGTCTGTGGGATCGATGGCGGCAAGCTCTGAAATGAGATGACCAAACTCGCTGTGGCCAAGCTCGTCAATTGCCGCTCGGAATACACGGCGCCGGTCGTTGATGTCCGCGGCCCGGAGGCGATTCCCAATCGAGCCCCAAGGCTCGGGTACGCCATTGTCAAAGATGCCCGTGTCGATACCTGCCAGCAGGCAGGCGAGCCCTTTCTTGGTCAATTCCGATGGCTGGCGTGTCGTGGATTCGGTCATTTTCATCGTCCTTCATCTAACCTGCCCTGGTCAAGCGAACTCCCGCATCGTGTATCCCGTCCCCTTGAGCGTGGCAAAGGCCTCGGCAAACCGACGCGCCGACACCTGCGCCTCGCCTGAGTAAAAGCGGATCAGGTCTTCCTTTGTGGGGGACGGACAGAAGTGGAAGAGCTTGCGGCCGTTGCCGGATGACCGGATGTCAACTAATTGGCAGACCTCGCTGGCCACCAGGTAGGCGGCCAGGACTAGGTCGTAAGTCTCGTATCCGCGGCCGTTCATCTCGACCGCAAGATGGATGGTTTAGAGATCAGCGGTAGTCGGGAGAAGACGAGCTTATCAACCGGTTAGACCGACTACTCCTGCCGGAGGATTTTCAGAAACGCCTTGTGGAGATCCTCCAGGAGATGGCGGACTTGCGTGTCATTGCGGTAATCCAGGCAGCGCGTCTTGACGGTTCGAGGCAAAAGGTGCGATACTGAGCGTCCGAACAACGCCCTTGCGAGAACCGCCAGATAAGCGTACAGACTTCCTGGAGAGACATCCACGGCGTCTTCACTGTCCGCGTACTGCTCATTGACGGCGTTAACCACTTCAGGACTTAGACCTCTGCACGGTTTCAGAATCTCGTAGACCGGTGGCCTTGACTTGGGCCACACCTTTTCAAGTCGTCGCCGCGCGTACGCCAGCGTGCAATTCACGATACGATAGTCGGGTCCTTTCTTGCGACGGCGATAAACAATCATCTTGTGTCCGCCGAGGGCCTCAGAATGGAAGACACAATTGAGCAGGGCGTCACCTGTCAGGGCGTCGGCAATCGGTCCGACGACCGCATATCGATACGCGCCACTCCGCTCACCATCCGCCAGGCTCTGTGCTTCGGACCGCAACCGCTCACCGAAGGTATCGACCCAATCTCGGTATGTCTCGTACACCTCCGGCTGTAAGGCCTTCAAGATGTGGGCAGCCCAGAACACTCTGAATCGAACCGGATCGCGTCGTCGATAGAAATCCGCCAGAGTGAGGACGTACGAGGCACCCCAGATATCCCTGAACACATTTCGCTCGATGCCTAAGGCTCCCGAGAACCGGTCGGCAACCTTGCCGAAGTCACGGCCGGGATGGGGCTGAGCAGATGCCAGATTGGCCGGCCAAATTCCTCGCATGGCCGGAGGTAATTCAGGCGCGTCTGTTTCGTTTGCCAGACCATCGAGGCGAATCAGATAGTAGAGGATCCGTCCTACCAGCTCTTGGGAATCCCCTTTGGGACAGATCAAATATTGAAGAAAACGGCCATCCTTCTCCGCAGTCCGGTGACGAAAAGCAGAATCGGGATGCCGGTGTTCGTTGCGAAGAAGGAACCTATAGAACTCGCCATTCTCCAATGAACCCGTCAACACACCAAGAGTCTGTTCATCACCCTCAACCATTGCCTTCAAGTACTCCTGCATGATCGTGATGCGAGCAGGGCCATATCGCGGGCAGCCTTCGATGGAGCCAAGGACATCCAGGATCTGAGCGGTGGTCAAACCGACTCCGTTCTGGGTCGTTTGGAGATCCTGAGCCGCTTTCTCCAATTGACTTCGTACACGCGGCTCAAGCCAGTCCATTGGTGTCTTCCGTCGAGCATCGTACTTCAGGAGCATGCACTCCTTCCACAGATGATAACTCCAAACGTCCTCAAAAACATTGGTCCACTGAAGAAACAAAAACTCTTGGCTTTGAGCTTCGAGTTGGAGCCTTTTGCGCGTCAGCGGTGATACAGGAGCCTCTGGTATTTGATAAAGCAACAGGGATTCCGGTTGGCCGAGGCGACTGCACACATAGCATGCGGCCTCCGCAAATAACGCGAGATCAATGGCCAGGCCGTTCGCTGCTATTGGACGGATCACGTCCCAAAGGTGATCTCTTAGCTTGGACGTGGGCCACGTCTGGCCGTGCAGTGTCTCCAATTCTGCATCCAGTTTCTTTCGATGCGCCTTCGTCAATCGCCCTCTTCGCTTCGGTTTTTCTGAACCAATCCGCCGTCGCGGCTTATGCACGTCAATGATTACGTCTTCTGCTGGCAGAAATCCCAGAAGCCCGAACCTGATCAGCATATTCAAGTCTTTATCCGTCCATGAACGTGACCGGCGTCGTCTTCGGTTCTTAGTCTCCGTCTTCATCTCGTCTGCCTCCGCTCTGTGCTCCGGCAGGAGTAAATCGTTCACTGCACAACTAATCCAAACTACTCCGTACTGCCGCGTCAACTCTTTCGGAATCACTTTGAGCGCACCGGAGCGGGATGTGAGATGCGCGTATTGCGCCCCGCTCGAATATCAGAGAGGCTCAGACCAGGGATCTGTGACACTGAGTGAATAGATGAGCAGAAATCGAAGATGAATAGACTTTCCCCAGTGAAAGTACAATTCCCTGCAGAATCGGCCAGCCTCCTCGCCCGCGCCTACCTCCGCCTCCTATCTCTGCCCACTAACCCACCAACCAACGGCCAGTTAGACCCGCCCGCAGATTCCCAAGATTCTGCCTCTGAACGACTTGACTCCCGCCGCGGAATAGTGATGACGTGTGCTGGCCGAGATGACGCTGTGGTGAGCCGCGTCGAACCATAATCCCTTGGCCGGAAAGGAGTTACCATGGAAGCCACGATGAGCACCCAGGTCGCCAAGCTCCAGAAGATGGGGCTGAAAGAGCTGCGGGAGAAGTACCGGGAGGTCTTCGGCAAACCGACCAAGAGCCGCAACGCCAAATGGCTGTTTGCTCAGATCGCGAAGAAGATGCAGGACCCTGAGGACGAGCCTGAATCGGCCAAGAAGCCGGTGGCGCTCCCCACACTGGTGGCCAAGTACGAGCGCAAGAAGAAGGGCCGCTCGAAGCGGGTGGCGAAACCCAAGGCCGAAGCCAAGACGGGCACGCGGTCGAAGCAACAGTTCCGCGAGCCGGGGCAGCGCGATCCGCGGTTGCCCAAACCGGGCACAACTCTCGAACGCGTCTACAAGGGCAAGAAGCTGCTGGTGCACGTTCTCGAGGACGGCTTCGAGTACGAGGGCAAACCGTACCGGTCGCTGTCGGCTCTCGCGCAGCACATCACCGGCGCCAAGGCAATCAACGGCTACCTCTTCTTTCAGTTGGGCAAGTACGCCAAGAAGGAGAAGGACAGCAAGTGACCCTGGTGCAGGCCCCAGCGCCCAAGCGGCGACGCCGGAGTGACCGAGTGCAATCCTCGGCTCCGGCGACTGACGTTGTGCGCTGTGCGATCTACACACGCAAGTCCACCAACGAGGGCCTCGACGGCGATTTCTCCTCGCTGGACGCGCAAAGGGAGGCGTGTGAGGCGTACGTGGCCTCCCAGCGGGCCGAGGGCTGGGTTCTCGTCGATCAGTCCTACGACGACGGCGGCTACTCCGGGGGGAATGCTGATCGACCAGCGTTGCAGCGGCTGATGGCGGATATCGAGCGGGGTGAGGTGGATGCGGTCATCGTCCATCGCGTGGATCGGCTCAGCAGGTCCCTTTTGGACTTCGCCGGTATCATGCAGTGCTTCCAGGAGCATGATGTCTCGTTTGTGTCTGTGACTCAGCAGTTCAACACCTCGTCCTCGATGGGGCGGATGGTTCTTAATCTGCTGCTCACATTTGCCCAATTTGAGCGCGAGATGATTGCCGAGCGCACGTCCGACAAGATGTGCGCTGCCCGGCGCAAGGGGAAATGGATGGGCGGGCCGGCGATTTTGGGCTACGACTCCGACCGGGAGAACCATCGCCTCATCGTCAACCCTGACGAAGCCGAGATGGTACGGGAGTTGTTCGATCTCTACCTCCAGTACCAATCGACGCTCAAGGTGGTCGAGGAACTCAACCGCCGGGGGTGGACAACTAAGACATGGTTTTCCAAGAACGGAATCCAGCACGGAGGTTGTCGCTGGGACAAAGCGAGGCTGATCCGCCATCTGTCCAATGTTACCTACACCGGCAAGGTCCTGCACAATGACGAGGTCTACGATGGCGAGCACGATGCCATTGTCGATGAGGCAGTATTCGAGCGTGTCCAGGAGATCGTGAGCCAGAACGGCATGGGAAAGGGTCCGGTCGCACGGAATGAACACGGCGCACTGCTCAAAGGTCTGCTCCGGTGTGGCAAGTGCGGCGCCGCGATGGCTCACACCTACACCAAGAAGAAGAATGGGCGCCTCTACCGCTACTACGCCTGCAACACGCGGACCAAGCAGGGGCGGGAGGCCTGTGACACCAGAGCGTTACCTGCCGCCGATGTCGAGGCCTTTGTCGTGCAGCAGATCCGGCAGATCGGGAAGGACCCGCAGTTGGTCGAGCAGGTGTACGCCGAAGCACAGAAGCAGCAAGCGGAGATCGCGCCGCGCATCCAGGCGGAGTACGACCAGCTTCTACCGCAGCGACGGCATTGTACCGAGGAGATCAAGGGCCTGGTTGCGGCCATCGCCAAGGCAGACGAACCGGCGCCTTCCCTGACCGAATCCCTGCACGAAGCCGAGGAGAGGGCGGCGGCCTTGGATCAGCGGCTCGCTGAGTTGAAGTCCCAGATCACGGAAGCGGAATCACAAGTCATTGACGCCGACCACCTTCGGGACACCCTCTGCCAGTTCGACCCACTCTGGGATGTCCTCCATCCCGAAGAGCGCATTGAGTTGTTGCATCAGGTTGTTGACGTCGTGCGCTACAACGCAGACGACGATACGATCAGCGTGGTGCTGCGGTACCATGCGCCAGACCAGCATAATGAGTAGACGATCATACCGATTACCAGTTTCACCGAATCCAAGTCCCTGAACTTAACCAGCTCTATCAAGTGCTGCCTCCGCAGGAGATTGTTGCACTGCTGCAACACGTTGGCGCTTCAGTTCAATATGATCATTCCACTGTTCGATCTCGGTCACTCTTACGTAATAGACCTCCTGTGACGCGATTATAAGGATTGTGATAGGCGAGTCTTTCTATCGACAATATTGACGTAACTACGCTTATGGCAAATGTCATTCCTCCCTTGCGTTTTGCCAAGAAGAGCCTATACTGAATGCAACGACGCGGTTCTCAGTACCCGCTGTTGTACACATCAAGTCCGAATCTCCAGCATATCTGGGGTGGAAGGAGTCAGTTATGCAACGGAACTGGGCCTTGGTCTATGCGGTCTGTGTGTGTTTTGTCATGGGCGGTATTGGCGCAATGCATAAGTGTTGTGCGGCCTCAACCAAGCCTCTCTTAAATCACACATCAACTCTACAACAACCGAACTACAGCACGCCGGCGTTCACGAAGAACGAGGGCCAATGGAACGAACGTGTGCTCTTCCGCGCCAGTTTCGAGCGGGCAACGATCTGGTTGACCCGCAGCGGCATCACGTATCAATTCCCCCAGCCCATTACCGGTGACGGCAAGAATCTTCCTGAGGTAGCGAACCACTCGCCTTCGGTGACGAAAGGCGAGCTGACGGGCTTCCGTGATCGAAAGTTCGACGACGGTGAATCCCCGGTCGTCCATGCCGGATTCGCCAACGCCCACCCGGAGTTAACCATCGAAGGGGAGGGTCTGCTCGATTATAAATGCAACTTCTTTTGCGGCGACGAGACGAATCAATGGATAATCGACGTGCCAAACTACCGCGCGGTTATCTACCAGGATGTCTATCCTGGAGTGTCGCTACGCCTGGCGGCCGCCCACAGCGATGAGCTGACTGCGACTTGGTCAGCCCGTTCGGAAGCCGATCTGGATCGAATTGCGATTCAGTATGAAGATCCGGCTGGCGTGTGCGAAACCGATGCGGGCAAACTACTGATCCGAGTGCCGGGGACTGATGTGATCCAGTCGTCCCTATTGTCGGGCCAGGATCCGGCGCCCGATCGAACGGTGTTTACGACGGAAGTCAGTGACATAGCCCAAGACACTGCCACCGTCACGCTTGTCTACAGCACTTATCTGGGTGGTAATCTCGGCGACTACGGCAGGGCTATCGCAGTGGATGCGTCGGGCAGAACTTATGTGACAGGACTAACAAAATCACCCGACTTCCCTTTGCAGGATTCCTATGACAACTCTTTAGACGGGGACACAGATGTATTCGTGGCGAAGCTGACACCAGCAGGCGATGCGCTCCTTTTCAGTACCTACCTGGGTGGAAGCAGCGTGGAGGAAGGATGGGACATCGCCGTGGATGTCTCAGGCAATGTGTACATAACGGGAGTGACCCTTTCTTCTGACTTCCCAACAGTAGACGCATTTAGCAGCAATAGGAATGGTATGTATGATGCATTTGTCACAAAAATCGCACCGACCGGGAATGCGCTCGTGTATAGCACATATCTGGGCGGAGTGAGTACCGAGTATGGTACCAGTATCGCATTAGATTCGTCCCAAAGTGCGTACATTACAGGACATACAAAATCGTCTGATTTCCCGACTTTGTCCGCATTTGACGATACCTACAACGGCGGCGATTATGATGCCTTTGTCACCAAGTTAAGCGCAGCCGGGAATGCCCTCGTCTATAGCACTTTCCTCGGTGGCACAGGAGAACCTCGTGAACAAGGCTTTGGCATCACGGTCGACGTTGCCGGCTGTGCCTATGTGACGGGCAAAACCGGATCGCCGGACTTTCCCACCCACAACGCGTACGATGACACCTTTAATGGTGGAGAGTGCGATGCCTTTGTTACGAAGCTGGCCCCCACGGGCGGTGCGCTGCACTACAGCAGTTTCTTGGGAGGAAGTCTCGACGATGAAGGAACAGGCATTGAAGTGGACATCAATGGTTACGCATATGTGACAGGAAATACCGCATCACTCGGCTTTCCAACGCAGAATCCATTTGACGGCAGCCACAATGGTTCTGACGATGCATTCATTTCCAAAATGACACTGTCGGGGGATGCGTTGGTATATAGTACCTTCCTCGGAGGTACTGGATTGGATTATTGTCATGATATTGGCGTGGATCCTGCCGGAAACGCATATGTGACGGGGAGCGCCGGCTCGACCGACTTTCCTACGGCCAATAGCTACCAGCCCTACCAAGGTTTCCGGGATGTCTTTGTGAGCCAGTTGAAAGCCGACGGCAGTACGCTGGTATATAGCACACTCCTGGGAGGAACTGATACGGAGTATATGGACGAAGGTGGATTCGGCATCGCTGTAGACAACTCCGGCAATGTATTTGTTACGGGCAACACGCATTCTGTCGATTTCCCGATCCAAAACGCCTACGACGACAGCTACAATGGCGGGGAACTGTTCTACGGTGATGCGTTCGTAACTAAAATCTTCTACGTGCCTCTGTGTGATTGCCCCTCTCAAAGCGACTTTGACGAAGACGGATTCATAACCTCACTTGATCTCGCTGCGTGTATCGACATTCTGTTTGCTGGCGCCGAAGATATCCAGGACGAGAGTTGCCCGATGCCGCGCGCCGACTTCGATTGCGACGGCTACTCTACGTCCCTTGATCTTGCTGGCCTCATCGATCACCTCTTCGCCAGCGGGCCGGGACCGTGTGAGCCGTGTGGGTTGTAGTTCCCTGGCGCGTGCGCGACGTCAGAACGCTATGTAACCAACAGAGTTTGTCTTGAGTATTGCTGCCTCGATCACGGGCAAGTGCCAGGAGCGTCGCCAGTCCGCGTCAGGATCAATGTTCCCCGATCACAGAATGCCGTGTCGCATCCGGCCCCTTGAACGTCAATGGAGAGCCATGTTTTCCACGCAACTTCTGCTGAGTCAGGCGCCCCCGTGATCTCAGTCACAAAGCTGCCAAGACAGCTGTCGCTTTCAAAAACAGCCGTAACAGCTAACATCAATGCTATCTTCGTTGACAAATCCGATGCATGAATCAATCACAGGTTCAGAACCGAAGTGGACATGATAGAAGTCGAGGTTGTTGTACTCGTGGACCTTGGACTCTGAATTCTGAGGGCACAGAGTATCAGTGATTGGTTTTCGCCAGGTAATGCCACCGCCTGAAGTATCTAAATCACATGCTGGTCCCCAGTAGTGATAGCCTTCCCAGATACCCGACATGTAGTCGGGTAGGTCTCCCGAATACCACGCCGTGTTTTCGTTGACCGATTTGTCGTCACTACAACCTACCAGAGCGATCCCCGCTACCATGAGAAACAGCACCACGGAATTTCTCACCATTTAGTCACCTCCTCGGCGATCCGTTGGTCGCAAGCCGCTTGTGAAAAATGGCAAGTGCTAGTCCACCCTGTCAAGACCCGTCCCGCTGAAGATCAACCAGCACCGCTACCCCGCATGGAGGAGTCGGGGGATGTTTCCCGCAACTGCTACCGACACCGTCCGACGACCGCTGGGAGGGGTTTCTTCTGATTAGATGCCGGACGATTCACATCGTGCATACTGTCGTTCATATGGTTACGGCCCACATTCACGAACTCCTTGAACACCCGCCTCACCTGACATAGAATGTGTCCCACGACTCGGACTTCCGAGTGCGCTGTGTTACCAGTCTGTAAGAAGTATCAACCACATAGCGGGGGCAGAAGGAGTTCAGCGATGCGTATCTCCTACGCCCTCAGTGCCTGCGCGGTGGTTCTTCTACTTGTGATTTCAGATGTCTCGGCCAGTGCCCCGCCGCTTATCAACTACCAAGGAATCCTCACCGACCCCGGAACGGGTGACCCCATTGTCGGCACTACGCCAGTTGTCATTTCGGTGTACCAAGGTGGCACAAACATGGGAGGAGGCGTTCTTGCCTACACAGAAGACGCCAGTCTAATAACTGATGACAAGGGATTGTTCAATCACCTGATTGGTTCACAAGCCACAAACGCCGACCCTGACCACACCCTATCGCCATCCGACTTCGTTACCAATGACATCGTGTGGTTGGAAATCACGATTGGTGGAGTGCCGCTACTCCCTCGCCCGCAACTGGTGTCCAGCCCTTATGCGATGGCCGTAGGGACGATTGATTCGGCGGCGGGAGGGGCAATAAGGGGCGACCTCTCGCTCCCAGAAGGCAACCTCATCTTCACAGCCGGAGATCCCGGCATCGGCAGCATTATGAAAGGTGGGGATACCTTCCTTCATGATTTTGGCAGCTACAATACTTTTGTTGGCCTCCGAGCCGGAAACCTGATGATGACCGCTACTGGAAACACTGGGGTCGGAAGTGAGGCCCTGCACTTAAATACCAGCGGCACTTCCAATTCCGCGATTGGCAGGTGGGCGCTCGCGCAGAACACGTCCGGCGCATTCAACACCGCGTGTGGCACAATTGCACTCTACTCCAACACAAGTGGCGATTGCAACACTGCAACGGGGATGTCGGCGCTCTACGGCAACACAATCGGCGGTCAGAATACTGCCACGGGATATGAGGCGTTGCGGAACAGCTCTGAAGGTAATCAGAACACTGCTACCGGATACCAGTCACTCTATGAAAACACCACAGGGGATCAGAACACAGCCGACGGTGTCTTCGCATTGCGGTACAACACGGTAGGGGAAGGGAATACTGCCAGTGGTTTTCAGGCATTGTATATGAACACGGAGGGAAGCTACAACACCGCGACTGGTCACATGTCCTTAAACCAGAATTCCTCCGGTAGTCGCAACACTGCATACGGCAAGGGCTCACTCTTCTTGAACACAACCGGCAGTAACAATACGGCTTGTGGACTCTCTGCACTCGAGAAGAATGATTCCGGATATCAGAACACTGCGATCGGCGCCGTGGCACTTCACAACAACACATCGGGCTCCGATAATACTGCCTGTGGTTTCTATGCACTTTCCGGCAACACAATCGGCTACAAGAACACTGCCCTTGGCAATCAAGCACTCAAGCTCAACACAGAGGGCGAGGGCAATACGGCATGTGGGTTTACCGCCCTTGAAAACAACACAACCGGCAGAAGGAACACGGCGATTGGGGAGCAGTCGCTCAAGAGGAACACCGCCGGAGAAGGAAATGCAGCGACAGGCTGCGAGGCGCTTGAAAGGAACGATACTGGTTCAAGAAACACGGCAGGCGGCTACCAAACACTACGATTCAACACGATTGGCGACTACAACTCAGCTTATGGTGCACTTGCCCTCGACCATAACGAATCCGGATTTGGAAACACGGCAGTAGGCTCGTCCGCCCTAAGAAGTCTCACCTCTGGACACTACAACACCGCACTCGGATACGATGCGGACGTCACTGATAGCGGTCTAACCAATGCAACGGCCATTGGCAATGGCGCCAAGGTCGATGCCAGCGACAAGATTCGTCTGGGTGATAGCAACGTGACTGTCATCGAGGGGCAGGTCGCCTACACCTTCACCTCAAACCGAAACGAGAAGGAGCGTTTCCGCTCAGTTGACGGTAATAACGTATTGTACAAGATTCGAGACTTTGACCTGACCAGCTGGAACTACAAGGGGCAAAACCCAGCACGATTTCGTCATTACGGCCCAACGGCACAGGACTTCTTTGCTGCATTCGGACACGATGGTATTGGTCAGTGCGGCGACTCCACCACCATCAACACAGGGGACATGGCAGGCATTCTGATGATTGCAGTGCAGGCGCTGGAGAGACGCACGGCGGAGATTGATGACCTCCGGGCACAGGTTACAGAACTTAACAGCTTGGTTGACCGGCTGCTGGAACAGAACAAATAGCAGAACAGCACCTCCTTGAACCCAAAGCCCGCGGCAAGGCGCACGTCGCGGGCTTTCTCTCTGTCGTGACCGAGGTCACCAAATCCAAGACATCCAGATCGAATGAGGCCGTCGTGCGGCCAACCTCGCGGCATCTTGCCAGCCACATGGCCCCGCCCAAAGCGCGTTTCTCCGGACAAGCGCACGTACACAGTTGTGCTAAGCGGAAACTGAACCCTTTAAGATAATATAGGTCCTATTTACCTGGACGTAACTCGACTTGACATCGGAGATATGAGATGTAACTTGACTCTGTGCAAGATCTCTGAGATGCCAGGCGGTTGGCTCCGCACCTGTGCTCGACTGGCACTGGCTGGACTCTCCTGCCAGTCGGCATTTCGGCATAAGACTGAGATAAGAGAAGGGGGCGCACTTGATAGAAGGAAACTTGTTCAGAGGAGGTGCCCGTGACCATCAAATCAATCAGCACAGTGGTGAGCCTTGCTGCTTTCGTTCTAGGGTTAGCCGTCGTCTTCTCGCCGGTCATTACGCAGGCCCAATGCAATATCACGACTTGCGGATCGCCAGTCGGTGCCGGGCCAGGCGATATTAACGGCGACGGATTTGTAAACCAGTTTGACGGACTTTTCGGATACGTCATTAGTGGTGATAATCCGCCGGCATCCCTTTGCAACGCGGAAATCAACGGCATGTGCAATCCGTTTTGGCCCTGCGAACCGACATTGGGTGATGCGTTTCGTTTGCTTGAAAACACCTTCTTCGGCGCTGTCGACCTGCTTCCTTGCGACCTTGCCACCGAGCCGACACCCGTCGGGGACATGTACGTATACCCTGAATATCGAAGCGTTGATGAGAGTACACCAGGGATCTCATTTGATTATCGTCTCTATCTCAAGAATGATGGGGCCATCTCACGGGACCTCTATGCCTACACTCTGCCGCTGGAATTCAGTCTCGTTAATGGTGGAGTGGGCGGCCAAATCGACAGTATGAAGATCAGTTATCAGTACGCCGGTCCGAATGACGCATGGAGCGCGGGTGGATTCCCGCATTCTTCAAGTCCAAACCCTTACAGCTTCCTTGCCGCCGCCTATCCCCTCGGGGCGAAAGTCCCTGTGACGATTGAGGCCGGTAGTTCGATAAAGCTCCTGGATGTCGTATTTTTCTATACAACGGGCGCTGGGGCCGATAACCCACGTTTAGAGGTTACACTCTACTCGGACCCCGCCGTGCCGGGTCACATTCCGGTTATCTCTCTCGACGGACTGATCAAGGGCGCACCACAGGACTCTATTCCCGCAGTCGAGTCGCAGGTGATTCTCAGCATGGGTTGCGATTGCCCGTGGCAGAGTGACTTCGACGAGGACGGGTTTTTAACCGGTCTGGATCTGAGTGGCATGATTGATGTCCTCTATGCGGGCGATCCCGATATCCAGGATCCTTATTGCCCGAGTCCCCGTGCGGACTTCGATTGCGATGGTTTTTCCACGTCTCTGGATCTCGGCGACTTGATTGACCATCTGTACGCCGGAGACATTGGGCCGTGTGACCCGTGTACCCCGTAGTCTCGCTCTCCTTTCACCGAGAAGCCCGCGTGGCAGGACGCCGCGCGGGCTTTCTTTCGTCGGCAACCAGGGTCACCAAATCCAAGACATTCAGATCGAATAAGACCACCGTGCGGCCAACCTCGCGGCATCTTGCCCGCCACATTGCCCCGTCCAAAGCTCATCACCACGGACAAATGCACGCACGCAGTACGGCCAATCGCCGATGTCGTCGCGAGTTACGTGATCTTGTGGGAAAAAGTTCGAAAACCGTCGAACGGCCGTTTTTAACTTGTTGGGGTTAAGCGGCTTAGAGATGGCTCCCCGGGCCGGACTCGAACCAGCGACAGGGTGGTTAACAGCCACCTGCTCTACCAACTGAGCTACCGGGGAGTGTGTCTATCTTCACTCAACCGACCGAGTATAGAATATCCATACGACTGAGTCAACCAATTGTTGTCGCCAAAGGACGATCGGGTACCTCTTTTTGTACATCGGTTTCCGGGGCGTTAGTCCCCGGGCCGAGCTCACCTGCGTGGTCTGTCGGCTACCAGAACAACACCCGGACCAACGGGGCCAGGAAAAGAATTGCCACGATAATCGCCACCAGCGTCACCCACCGGGGATGCGATCGCCGGCCAGGAAATTCATACCCACAGATATAACAGACATCCTGGTCGGCCGGGACCTCGGTTGCACAGGATGGACATTCACGTTTTCGCATCTTGGCCCAAACTCCACAATTGACAAAAAGACGTCTATCCTATCTGTATACCGGCACAAGAATCTTGTATGTTTGTCGTAAACGCGTTTGCGCCGGCGCCATTGTTGGTGACAGCCAGCAGAGGAAGCCGGCCATTCTGGAGGAGGGATCATGCGAAATCTGGTATGGCGGTTGGCAACCGCAGCGGTACTGGTCTGTTTTTTTCTGAGTGTGGGCGCAGCCGATGAGGGCATGTGGCCGTTGTATGCCCTGGACAAATTGGATTTTGAGGTGCTGCAGGAACGAGGGCTCGAACTTGGACCGAAAGACATTTTCAACGAGAAGGACGGCGGCATCGCAGCTGCGGTCTGCCAGGTTGGCGGCGGGACTGGATCATTTGTCTCCCCTGAAGGGCTAATAGTCACCAACCATCACGTGGCCTTCGGCGCGATCCAAAAGCAGAGCGATCTGGACCAGAATTATCTCCGGGATGGCTTTCTGGCAGAGACCCTGGCCGAAGAAATACCTGCGATTGGGTATAACGTGTACGTAACCCTTTCGTTCGAGGAAGTCACCGGTGAAATCAACAGTGTCTTGACCGACGAGATGGGAGACCTGGAACGCTATGAAGCAATCGATGGCAAAGAGAAAGAACTTGTCGCTGACGCTGAGGCCAAAGGAGATTACCGGTGCCGCGTGGTCTCGGCACACGGCGGGTGGCAATATTATCTGGTGACCTCCTTTCGTCTGCAGGATGTTCGCATTGTCTATGTTCCGCCACAAGCCATCGGTGAATTCGGTGGCGACATCGACAACTGGATGTGGCCGCGTCATACGGGCGATTTTTCATTCCTTCGTGCCTACGTGGCGCCGGACGGTTCTTCCGCCGAATTTTCTGAGGACAACGTCCCTTTCCAGCCGCAAGCCTACCTGCCGATCTCATCGGGACCACTCGATGCGGGGGACTACGCGATGATTATCGGCTACCCCGGACGCACGATGCGGTATCGCAGCTCCTATTCAATCAATGAGTATGTAAATCACGATTACCCGAGTACGTTGAACCGCCTGCGGGAGATCCTGGATATTTTGGAGGCCGATGCTGCCGCGGATGAAATGACCAACATCAAATTGGCCGGAATGATCAAAGGCATTAACAATTATTACAAAAATACGCAGGGCATGCTCGAGAGTCTTCGGCGAGCAGACCTGCTGAAAAAGAAACGACAACAGGAGCATGCGTTAACCGAATTCATTGCCGCCGATCCGGACCTGCAGGCGGAATATGGCGACGTGCTTCCAAAATTGGAGAAACTGTACGACGGGTTAGATGAATATCGCGAATTGGACGAAGTTCTGGGTGGACAAAAATGGCTCTGTCGCTACCTAAGTATGGCCGGGCAGTTGTACAAATGGAGCATCGAAAAGACCAAGCCGGACGTGGAACGCGAGCCAGCATATATGGACCGGAACCTCGATCGCATGAGGCGTCGGCTGGAAGAAGCTCAGTTTGTACTGGTACCGGCGACCGATCAGCGGCTATTAGAATGGTCACTGGCTTATGCCTTGCGGTTACCGGAGGGCCAACGCATCGAAGCCTACAATACGCATTTTGCGACCATGGAGACTACTGATACCGCTGCGGCAATTCATGCATTTTGCTCCGATCTCTACGCGGGTACCAACATTGGAGATGTGGCCGAGCGGATGAAGATGTTTGAGATGTCGACCGAGAAGTTACTGGCGCTGGATGATTCATTCATCAATCTGGCAGCGGCACTTTATGATTTGCATGAAGAACGCTCGGATCGTTCCAAGGCGTTTGCCGGGGCAACGAGTCAGTTGCGACCGAAACTCATCGAGGTGTACGCCTTGTGGAAAGGCGAGTCGTTCTACCCCGACGCCAATGGCACTATCCGTCTGACCTACGGTGAGGTGAAAGGATACTCGCCGGAGGATGGTGTGTTCTGTACACCGTTTACGACCCTCAGCGGGACGGTTGCCAAGGAGACCGGTGAGGAACCGTTTGCCAATCCCCCGGAGCTTCTCGCTACTTACGAAGCAGGTGAGTTTGGGAAATACCTGGATTCGGAACTTGGTGATGTGCCGGTGAATTTCCTGACCACCAACGACGGCACCGGCGGGAATTCCGGTAGCCCGGTGATCAACGGCAGCGGTGAAATCATCGGCTTGGATTTCGACACCAACTGGGAAGGCATCATCGGGGATTACTACTACGATCCTGAAGTCAAACGCTCGATTTGTGTCGACTCACGGTATATGCTTTGGGTGATGGATAAAGTCTACGGCGCAACCAGTGTGTTGGAAGAGTTGACGATACACTAAATGAAGCGAATGACGTCGAAACCACGTCGCCGAAGGCGACTCAGGGGTTTCGACCTACGTCACATTTCATTATTCGTGTTACGGATCAACTATGCCGTTTAGCGAAACTGTAAATCAGCCAACCCAAACCGAGGAATAACACAAACGAGACAAACGGTGACAGCGCGCCCAGCCAGGCATCGCCCCAGCCTTCAACTGTTCCTACGAAGTAAGTATAGCCGGCAATACCGACCATCAGGAGACCCTCACCGGCAATCAGGCCGGAGGCCAGCAGGATTCCGCCTTCGCGGCGTCGTTCGATATTTTCATCCTTCCTGAACCGCGTTTCGACCAGATAGCGCAGTAAGCCGCCGGCGAAAATAGGAGTCATTGTTGAGACCGGCAGATACATCCCCACCGCGAACGGCAAACTGGCAATACCCAGCAGTTCGACTACCAGCGTGAAGGCCGCGCCGATGAAGACAATCGTCCAGGGGACCTGCGCGGAAAGGACGCCGTCGATGACCGTTTTCATCAACATCGCCTGCGGGGCCGGAAGCTCGGTCGAACCAAATCCATACGCGCCGTGCAGCATGGTCACCGCAAATGCGACACCGGTAACCGACGTTAACGCTCCAATATATTCGCTGATTTGCTGCCGGTACGGCGTGGCGCCGACAAGGAACCCGGTCTTCAAATCCTGAGAAGTATCACCGGCAATCGAGGCGGCTACACACACCACGGTCCCGACCGAAAGAGCAGTTATTTTGCCGATCATGTCGGTCCAACCCAGGAGGTAGAACACCATCGAGGTGCCAAGTAGCGTAACGATGGTCATACCGGAGGTGGGGTTAGAAGAAACACCGATGAGACCGACGATGCGTGATGATACAGTGACGAAGAGAAACGCAAAAACCGATATGGCGATCCCGACCACGATACGATGGCCGATTTCGGGGAATTGACCAACCACGCCAGGCACAAGCACAATGACTGCGATAACCACACCGACTACACTGAGAATCCATTTCATCGGTAGGTCGAGTGCGGTTCGTTCAGTTTTGGTATTGCTGTCGTCAGCCAACCGGCGCTTAAATTCAGCCGCTCCTAAACTGAATGAGCGGACCATGACTGGAATCGAGCGAATTACCGTGATAATTCCCGCCATCGCCACCGCGCCGGCGCCGAGGTAGCGGATGTAGCGAGTCCAAATCTCTGAGGGCGTCATGTCGGCGATGAGCTTGACGGTCTCCGGGAACATAGGGGAGGAAAGCCCTTGGCCGAAATGCGCAATTAGTGGAATCAACATACCCCAGGAAATGAGCGATCCTGCAACCATCACCGCCGCAATACGGTAGCCGATGATGAAGCCAACACCCAGCAATGCAGGGGTCGCCTTTAGCCCTAATTGCGCTTTGTATAGGCCGGGGACACTGACAGTAATTTTCTCGGTCCAGATTTTCGCGGCGCGCGCAAAGAATTTGAATACCAGACCCACTCCCAGCCCGATAAACACCGGCATCGCTTTCGAGCCGCCTTTTTCGGCATTGATTAAGACTTCACCGCAGGCGGTGCCTTCCGGGTAGGGGAGACGACCGTGCTCACGCACGATGAGATACCGGCGCAGCGGAATCATAAACGTGATGCCCAGGAACGCTCCTAAGAGCGCCAGCGCAGCGATTTGAATAATCGTGGGATCAGCGCCCCAGAGGAACAGGGCGGGAATCGTGAAAATGATTCCGGAGGCCAGTGAGGAGGACGCCGAGCCGGTAGTTTGAGAAATGTTACTCTCCAGGATAGTCGGCCGGGCGCCAAATAGGCGGAGGGCCCGAAAGGCCGCGACCGTCATCACCGCGATGGGAATCGACGTCGATACGGTCAGCCCCGAATAAAGCCCGAGGTAGGTGTTGGAAAATCCAAACAATAAGCCGAAGATGGAACCCAAAACAACGGCGCGTAGGGTGAACTCCCCGGTAGAGACTGACGGTGCTACATACGGTTTTATCTCTTTTTCCATCCCCAACCCGTGGACAAAATAACTTGGTCATGGTCGGGCATAATTGATTATGGGTCAACCGGAATCTCGATAATTCTTCCCGTAGATGGTGTCTTGTTGAGGGAAATGCGGAACGAGAGAATCCACAGATGAAATGGCCAAAATGCCATATTTAGCAGAACTTTTCCCGGAGGATTTCGTACGTTCTGGCAAGTTCTGTATCGTTTCGGGGTGAGCAGTGCCGCAAAGTTTGCTTCATAACGTTGTCTACTTCGTGTTTATAAGAACAAATTTCCATAAAGGGAGGAAGGCGTATGGCGCTCATGACACGCCGTGACTTTTTGGTTAATGGGGCAAAAGTGGTCGCGCTGGCGTCGGTACCGGCAATGCTGCGTGTTGATCCGACCGCGGTCTTTGCCAGTTCTACCGCCACCGGTGAGTTGGCCGATTATTACAAGCTGTTTGCCGTGGATGAAGAAATCCTCGGGCGCGTAATTGCCGCCGCGTTGGAACGCGGAGGAGATTACGCTGATCTATACTTCGAACACCGGCTTTCCAACTGGGTCGGATTGCAGGATGAGGCGGTCAACCGTGCCTACAGTATGGTCGATTTCGGTGTGGGTATCCGGGTCCTCAAAGGTGATCAAACGGGGTTCTCGTTTACTGAGGAATTGACTCCGGAAGCGATGGTCAATGCGGCGCGTACTGCCGCCAATATCGCATCCCAGAATAAGAAAGCAGGCCCGCAGAAATTTACCCTGCATGAGTCCCCCAATTATTACCCGGTGGAGAAAATGTGGGCGGATGTCGGCGTGGACCGGAAAGTTCCGATTCTCCAGAATCTGAACGCGAAATTACGGGATGAAGACCAGCGCATCATCAAAACCCGCTTGTGGTATGGGGATTGGACGTCACGAGTACTGATGACCAACTCCGACGGCCGGATCACTTTTGATTATCGTCCGATGGCCGAAATTCACGCCAGTTGCTCTGCCCAACAAGGGGAAGAAATCGAGCAGGGTGGGTTCAGTTTGGCGGCACGGAAGGGCCCTGAACATTTCTCCGAGCAGAACCTCCAGTTTGTGGCCGATGAAGCAGCTCGCCGTACGCTGATCTTGTTCGATGCGGTCAAACCGGAAGCCGGAGAGATGGAAGTGGTCCTGGCAGCAGGCAGCTCCGGAATTTTGCTCCATGAAGCCATCGGCCACGGGATGGAAGCAGATTTCAATCGCAAGAATGAGTCAATATACTCTGACAAGATTGGCAAGCCAATCGCCGAACCGATTGTCTCGATTGTCGATGACGGTACCTGGACTAACGCTCGCGGCGCACTGAATGTGGACGATGAGGCCAACGATACCGAAAAGACATTCCTCGTTCGTGACGGTATCTTGAAATCGTATATGCATGACCGAATCAGCGCGCAGCATTATGGGGTAAAGCCTACCGGAAACGGGCGGCGAGAATCCTTCCGTCATAATCCGATTCCGCGGATGCGGTGCACCTATATGCTGCCCGGTCCGCATACCAGGGATGAAATCATTCAAAGTGTGAAAAAAGGCATTTATTGTGAAACCTTCACCAATGGTGAAGTCCGCATCGGTCCCGGTGATTTCACGTTCTATGTGAAAAATGGCAACCTCATCGAGGATGGTCAACTCAGCACGCCAATCAAGGACATCAATATCATTGGCAACGGCCCGGAGGTTTTAAAGCGGGTTGTTATGGTTGGTGGCGACTTAGAGATGTCGGTTGGCAGTGGGATGTGCGGCAAAGCCGGGCAGAGCGTACCGGTTTCCATGGGACTCCCGACGGCCAAGGTGTCGGCGATAACGGTCGGCGGCACGAATTCGTGAACGAGACACCAGGCGCAGGAAGCATAAACGTCGAATCAGCGAGGCAAACCATATGAATACAAAAGAAAGCTTGGCGTTGGCACACTGGACTGTCGATCTGGCAGTTAAAAAAGGCGCGGACGAGGCGGCGGTAAATCTTACCAATCGCCGGGATATAGAAGTCGAAATCCGGGAGCAGAAAGTCGACAAACTCAAAGAATCGACGCAAAACGGTCTCAGCATTCAAGTCTATGTCAACCACCGGTATTCCAGCCAATCGACTAATGACCTCCGCAAAGAGTCGCTGGAGCGCTTTATCGGCGAAGCGGTAGCGATGACCAAATACCTCAGCGAGGACAAATATCGCGGTCTGCCCGACCCGAAATGGTATCAGGGACGCGCCGATATTGACCTGAAGACCTATGATCAGTCGTACGAATCGTTGTCGTCCGGTGAACGAGTCGCCTTTGCCAAGGCCGCAGAAGATGCTGCCCGCACCGCCAGCGACAAAGTAATCACGTGTACTGCCGGATTCTCCGATTCGGAGTACGCCTCGGTGAAAGTACACAGCAATGGGTTCGCGGGAACCACGACGGGTACGGTGTTCTCAGCCGGCGCCAGCGCGACGGTGAAAGGCAATGGTGAAGGTCGCCCCAGCGACTGGGAGTGGAAAACTTTCCGCTTCCGGAGAGAAATGCCCGATCCGGCCAGCCTCGGTAATAGCGCTGTGCAACGCGCGTTAGCCAAAATCGGACAACAAAAAATCGATTCCGGCATGTATGATTTGGTCATTGATAACCGCAGCGCCAGCCGGTTCATCGGTATTTTGATTGGCCCGATGAGCGCTTCCTCAATCCAGCAAAAGCGATCATTTTTGGATGGAAAATTGGGGCAGAAGATCGCCTCAGAGCAGTTTACGTTGATCGATGATCCGCATATTGTTTCAGGATTTGGTTCACGGTTGTATGATGGAGACGGCATCGCCACGAAAAGGCGGGTAATGATCGATAAAGGGATTCTCAAGCAGTTCTACGTCGATTGGTATTACGGGCAAAAACTCGGCTGGGATCCCACCGTCGGCGGGACAACTAATGTGGTCTTTGCCTATGGTGATAAATCCCTTGACGAGCTTGTCAGCCAAATGAAAAAGGGCATCGTGGTCAATAGTTTCATCGGGGGCAACTCTAACTCGGTGACTGGTGATTTCTCGGTTGGCATTATTGGGCACTATGTGGAAAACGGGCAAATCGTTCAGCCGGTTAATGAAATGAACATCTCTGGAAATCTCACCGAGGTGCTCAACCAATTGGTGGAGATGGGGAACGACCCATGGGTGTATTCCTCTTGGCGCCGTCCCAGCATGTATTTGCGCGATATTCAGTTTAGCGGTGTATAACCATTAGATGGGGCAGGATACGCAGAACGGCGGTCCCGGGGGCAGACCGCCGTTTTTGCTGATAATGCCGATCAGTCAATCTGCTCATTTAAGTAGAGTTGAATGCCCATCTGCTCAATCTGGTCGAGTTGACCCTCCAGCCAGTCGATGTGATCTTCCTCGTCCTTGAGGATTGACTCCAACATCTCGCGGGTGCCGTTGTCGCCGACTTCAACACAAAGTCTGATGCCATCATTGTACATTTTTAGTGCGCCCATTTCGGACTGGAGGTCGTTGCGGAATTGCCTTTCAACGTCCTTGCCGATATGGATATCGTTCAATTTGCTCACCACGGGCGTGCCCTCGAGGAAGAGTATCCTGCCAATCAACCGCTCGGCATGTTTCATCTCGTCAATGGCACGTTTCTCGATTGCCGTGTGTAATTTTCCGTATTCCCAGTCATCGCACATCTCGGAGTGGACCATATATTGATTGATGGCCGTGAGCTCATCGGCCAGCATTTCATTCAGCGCGTCCAGGATCTTATCATTGCCCTTCATTCTTCCTCCTCTAAACAAAGTACCTCATACGTTAACGATTCCTGGTCTAAAAGAGCAAGTT
This sequence comes from uncultured Ignavibacteria bacterium, assembly GCA_964461835.1. GTDB lineage: Bacteria > Zixibacteria > MSB-5A5 > WJJR01 > JAJRUJ01 > CAYWVO01. Next base: position 28,667 of record CAYWVO010000033.1, read on the forward strand.
TAGTTCTGCCAATCGTGGCAATTCTTGGATCTTCTCACCAAAATGATATGCCGAGGCCTTTACCTAATCAGGTGCCGCATGGCTTTGGTCTTGAATCGGCCGAATTGTGCCTCCGATTTCAAAAAATTTTTGTTTTCACCAAATGAAAATACACATGACCAATATTCCATAATCAATATCATCGCTTCGACTTACCCATTCAAAATTTTTCAATCCATTCTCTTCAATTTACTGGGCAGCATGAAGATATGAGAATTTTTCTCAAACATTTTTCTATGCATCCGTATGTGTGATTAAATGATGTTCAAAATAGATTGAACATCGGTCAACGACTGGAGGAAATAACATGAGAAAGGCAACAGCCATCGCAGTGGTCTTGCTGCTGATGATCCCGGCCGTCAGCTCGGCAGTGGACATGACCGGCAAGTACGGGCTGGGGTATTTTCACAAAGGTGCCCCGGTTGGCGCTCGGTACTGGATCAATGAAAAAGTTGGTCTCGATGTAGGGGTAGGCCTGGACGCTTCAACCGTGTATGTGGGTGGCGAAAAGGAAACCGCAATTAGTTTCTGGGCAGAAGTGGGTCTGCCGTATGTGATTATGGATACCGATCGCGCGAATTTCTTCGTGCGGCCGGGAGTCATGCTTGCATCGCTGGATGATCGTTCTGCGCAGTACGGGGAGTATGGCCTTGATGAATCGTGGACCCGTCTCACGGTATCGCTGGCACCGGGCGCCGAAATTTTCTTTGGCGATCATTTCTCGCTGGAAGCGGGGCACGGGTTTGCAGTCGACCTGCTGAGCGTGCCGGATAATAACGCGATTCCGGAGTACCGTCGTGGTGAAACTGAAACCACGATTCGGACTTTCGACGCCAGCATCACCTACATCGGATTCCATTTCTACTTCGAGTAAACCGGAGCGAGGAAAGTAGGAGAAAACCGATGTCACATTCGACCGTCCAGACGCCCAGCCTGATTGTGGGGAGAAGAATGCCCGGAGCGACTGCTGCCAGGAGATTGCAACATCAGGGCATTGATGTGGTGGTTGTGGATACAGGCGGGGCGGTTGGCGGTCGGGTTGTTCGAGTATATCGGATATCAGTAAACGAATAGCCTTTAGACCGAAACAGGAGGAACCCCATGGAAACAAATCAGTCAGTCTTTGGTAATGGCGTACTTAAGAAGAGCGCCCGCGAATTCACCGTCTTTGTCGATGAAGACGGCACCAGTTGGATTTGCGACAAGGAAGCTGCCGACCAGATCGATCGCAGCAGGCCGTTCAAAGAGCAGAATATTGAACGCTGCCAGGTCATGCCGTTTGATCACGGTGGCTAATGACCATGATTCAGCGGTACGATGGCACGGGCGGCATGTCATGGAATGCGCCGCCCGTTGTCATTTCCTGATTATTAGCAACTCCTGGAGACCCGAAAATACGATGGCAAATCATTTGATTGAAAACCTGGTACGCGAGACATTCTTGCGAAAGGTTTTCAATTACGTCGGAAAGCAACGCTGGCATTACCAGGGTGACCGTCCGTGTGTTATTAAATTCTATGATGACTCATGCCCGCCTTGCCAGGTCATTACCCAGCCGATCGCCGAATTGGCCGATGAGTACCATGGTCGCGTCTTGTTTTACCAAGTCGATGTTAGAGAAGAAGAACTGGCGAGAGAACTTGGTGTCTGGCACCTGCCCACGGTAGTACTCTGCCCGCTGGACGGCAGCCCTGCTTTGGCCGCGAGGAAATCGCGGGCGTTTCGGTGGCTCTCCGGCATGGGGCCGGACTGACCCCGAGTCACCTGGCCCGTCTGGATAAACTCCACGAGCTGGAGCACGTCGCCGCCCACGCCGCAGCCGAAACAATACCAACCCTGTTTGTCGAGCATGACGTGGAGAGACCGGTGCGATTGGCTCTTGTGGTTCGGACAGTCGCATTGGAGCAGGCGGTCGGATTCGTGCACGACGCGGGAGCCGAGGAGTTCCCGGGCAACCGTGCCGATATCGATCTCGGTGATCCGCCGGTAATAGTCTTTCACATTGCTTAGTCGCTCAACTGCCACTTAGGCTCCATTTCCGCCAACATCCGCGCTGATTGATACTTACCGACCGGAAACACATTTTGACGGCGACCGGGAAATGTGTTGCTTTTCGTGCTCAGAAATGTTATTATCTGGCTTTAGATGATCACGAGTGGAGATGGAGACGGCGACGGCGATTTCATGACTACCTGGTTGACTCTGGAAGAAGCAGCGAAGCAGTTGAAAATAGGCAAGTCCACGATCTACCGTCTGGCTCGTGAAGGTGACCTGCCCGCCCACCGGATGGGCCGGGTCTGGCGGTTTGATGCTGAAGAACTGGATGCTTGGGTGAAGAGAAGCCCGTCAGAAGACAATAAGCCAAAGAAATCAAGGTAGCTCGTGAACGAACAGCAGACTCCTATCCCTGAAGCACACAAAGCCGTTCGACTGGTTGATTATCTCCTGCGACTGGCGTCCCTACGATCCAAGTTGGTCAGACAAATATCTGAATATGAAAAGGTCCTCTGGCTTTCAGAGGTTCCACATAAGCGGGGCTGTTTCACACAGGCTTGGGGACGTGACGAGGATTATGATTCTGATGTCTGGATTGAAATTCAAACTCGACATGAACCCGAATTGCCGAGTATTCCCGATCAATGTAGAGATTGGATCAACATCGGGGCTCTTCGAAATAAGAACGATATTCCTGAACTGAAAACAGAGATCGCCCGGCAGATCAAGAATCCGGGATGGCAAGAAGGGACTGACCAACCAGAATATGTTTCAAACACCGAGCGCCTTGAAGATCTTCCTGATATCCAAAAAGTATGGGAACGATATCTCGACAAAAGATGGCTTCCATGGGTTGATGACCACAACGATTGGGAAAGCGTTCATAAGGTATATTCCATGCTCTTTTCCATCCATCAAGAGCAGATTCGACTTGGCGAGGAGTATGAACTCATTCTCGGATTTGGTTTGCTTACTTGGCAAACGCCAACCGGACAGCGAGTCCGCCGCCATTTGATTGTAGCGGACGCCATCTTGGAGTTTGAGGCGCGCCTGGGGAAGTTCACCGTCCGCCCGCACACCGAGGGCGCCAAGCTGCGTCCCGAACTCGATATGCTGGACATCGAGGAGCAACCGGCACGCGCGGAGGAAACCGCGAAGGTGTCATTGGTCGCAGCCGAAGACGATCCATGGGAAAAAGGTTGTGTCGAAGGCGTCCTTCAGTCCCTTGTGCACTCGATTCACTCACGAGGCGATTATAACGACTCGCTGGAAGCGAAGAACATCCGCGCCTCGGCTAATCCCATTGTGGAATATGCTCCGGCTTTGATCCTGCGAAAGCGTTCCGCCAAAGGCCTTACCGAAACCTTGAGACGGATCAAGAAACAGATCGAGGACGGAAAATATATCCCCGGTGAGTTCGCGGACCTTGCGGAAATCCGTCCGGAGGATGTCCACGAACCGAGCGACGAACTGGAAGAGGCTAACGTCGCATTCGATGGTGAGGTTTTCTTTCCCAAGCCATCGAACGATGAGCAACGCCGCATTGTGGAAAAAATTCGAGCGGCGAGCAGTGTGCTTGTGCAAGGGCCGCCGGGCACGGGAAAATCCCATACCATTGCCAATCTGATTTGCCATCTGCTTGCCACGGGACAGCGAACGCTCATCACGGCGAAAACGCCGCGTGCGCTTCAGGTTCTTGAAAGGCTTGTGCCTGATGAATTGCGTCCCCTCTGCATCAATCTGCTTGGCAGCGGACTTGAGGAACGCCGCTCTCTCGAATCCAGCGTTGGCGGCATTCTGCGGAAGAATGAGGAGTGGAACGAAGGTCGCGCCGAGCGTGAACGTACGGAACTTGAAAAGCGCTTGCGGAAACTCCGCGAGGAGAAGGCTAAGGTCAACCGGCAGCTCCGCGACATCCGGGAGTCCGAAACGCATACTCAGTCTATCGCGGATGGAGCTTATCAAGGCACGGCAGCAAGAATCGCCAAAGCGGTGAATCGGGATCGAGTCGACTACGAATGGTTCACGGATTCCGTTCCTGTGGACAAGACGTGTCAGATCTCTGCGAACGAATTGCGAAGCATTCTGACAGCCTTGCGCCAATTCACGCCAGAGAAGCGGAGGGAATTGGGTCTTGGATGGCCCGACGCGTTGCCGTCTTCTGAACGCTTTGCCAATCTCGTAAGGAATGAGGCAAACGCGGCTGAAGAAGAGCAGAATTCGGCAAATGGAGCTGATGAACGGCTTGCCGATCTATTGGCTAAAAACAATCCTCCGGTCATCGAGGCAATTCGTGACGAGTTTTCAGCTTTTCAAAACACCCGCAAAAGACTTCTCGCAACGCCGCATACATGGATGAAGGATGCCTTGTGCGATGTTCTTGGCGGCAACTCATCTCTGTGGCATGAACTGCTGCGTGTTACGAAAGACGTAATTGCTTCAATTGAAGAACTCGTTGCGACCGCCGACGAGATCCGAGTCGAATTCCCGGACACCACCGATGTCAGGTTGTTGTATGAAGACTCCCGTAAACTGAAACAGCACATGGAGAATGGTGGGAAACTGGGTTGGTGGTTGTTTCGGCCTAGGCCTGTGAAAGAACGGTTATGTTTTATCAAGACTGTGAAGATTGGCGGACGCCCATGCTCCACAATCGAACATTTCTCAAGTATTGCTGACGCCTTGCACGTTCGCATTGAATGCGAAAGGGCATGGGGTTTCTGGAAAGGTCGAAGTGAGAAGGTTGAAGGGCCGTATGCTCTCCAATTGACCGGCCTGAAGTCGTTGCGCGATGCACTCGAAAACGCCTTGGCGCTCGAAGAACTCATTGCCAAGTGCCGGGAAGCGATAAACCAATGTTCAGGAATGGGCGAGCCGGTATGGGCTGACGAGTCTCAGGTTGAGAGGGTTCTCTCCTCATGTCACCATGCACTGGCTCGTAACCACAAGCAGCTTGCCGCAGAGGAAATCCAGAGTATTGAGGCTCCGATTTATAGCATTGCCGCCAAGGGTAACGCACATCCGGTGACAAACGATTTGCTGAGTTCTATTCGCAGCCGCAACTTGGAAAAGTTCATGCAGTGCGTTAATACAATCCAGGATTTGGATAAACAGCGTCAGCGCCTTCAGGAGGTGGACGAAGACCTCTCGAAATTGCGCCGTCTACTGCCGCAGTTCACGAATTCACTGGAACAAACCTGCGATGAGGCATATTGGGAGGGGCGAATCCTGCGCTTTAGCGATGCCTGGCATTGGGCGCAGGCGCGGTACTGGATCGGGGATTACATCCGGCAGGAAGACGTTCCGGCGCTCGCTAAACGAGCCAAGCAGATAGAGGACGAGATAAACGGCATTATCACGAAACTTGCCTCGCTTCATGCCTGGTCGTTCTGTTTCTCGCGGCTCAAAGAAGACCATCGCCGACACATGGAAGCCTGGCAGCAGTCCATGCGGCGGCTTGGCAAGGGGACGGGGAAGCATGCGCCGCGCCATCGGCGCGAGGCTCAAGGGCATCTCAATGAATGCCGCGAGGCGGTTCCGGCATGGGTGATGCCGCTACACCGCGTATGGGACACGGTATATCCCGCACCAGGCATATTCGACATAATCATCGTTGACGAAGCTTCTCAGTGCGGCGTCGAAGCACTTCCACTGTTCTATCTAGGCAAGAAGATACTGATTGTTGGTGATGATAAGCAGATCAGCCCGGATGCTGTGGGTTTGCCCCGCGATTCGGTGCATCGCCTAATGGAAGAGTTCCTTCACGATTTTCACTTCAAGTCATCGTTCGATATTGAGAGTAGCCTGTTCGATCACGGGAAACTCCGGTATCGAACACGGCGTATCGCGCTATGCGAGCACTTCCGTTGCATGCCGGAAATTATCCGTTTCAGCAACGATCTTTGCTATTCGGATACGCCGCTGATTCCCTTGAGGCAGTATGGCCCGAACCGGCTGCCGCCGCTTGAGCATGTCTTCTTGAGCGGCGGGTATCGCGAAGGTTCAAACAACCGGACGATTAACCGACCGGAAGCCGAAGCCATTGTCGAAAGGATCGCAGAGATTTGCGACGATTACCGGTACGATGGCAGGACTATGGGCGTGGTGGTTCTTCAAGGCGAGGCACAAGCGCGGTTGATCGAAAATCAATTACTCGAACGCCTAGGAGCCGAGGAAATGGAACGCCGGCGTTTGGTCTGTGGCAATCCTTACAGCTTCCAGGGTGATGAGCGCGACGTCATGTTGCTGTCGCTTGTCGCAGCAAGCAATGAGAGGATCGGTCCTTTCACAAAGGCGTCGGATGAGCGACGATTTAATGTCGCGGCCAGCCGCGCTAGAGATCACATGGTTCTTTTCCATTCTGTCACTTGCGATGAACTCAGCACACATGATTTGCGGCGAAGGTTGCTCGAGTTCTTCGAGAACACAAAGCCACAACAGATTGCCGGAATTGACCGAGATGAACTGGAGCGCCGGGCGGCTCAGGACAACCGGCGCGTTGTGAAGCCTCCCGCGCCATTCGACAGCTGGTTCGAGGTTGACGTTGCCTTGGAACTTCTTCGCAGAGATTTCACTGTGCTTGCCCAACATGAAGTTGCAGGAAAGCGAATCGATCTGGTTGTTGAAGGTGGCCGGGCGAGGTTGGCGGTCGAATGTGATGGTGACAAGTGGCATGGACCCGACCGTTACGAAGAAGACATGCAGCGCCAGCGGCAATTGGAGCGTTGCGGTTGGGAGTTCTTTCGAGTGAGAGAAGCGGCATACTACGCAGATAATAACTCTGCACTTCAACAGCTCTGGCTAATGCTGGAAGATCGGCGCATTTTTCCCCGTTCGTGCTTTGGTGATTCGAGGGGTAATGTGGCCGAGGGTGAGCCCGAAACTGAGGATAGGCAGAGTTTTGAGGAGTCTGATAATTATGAAATAGAAGAAGATGAAAATCCCATCGATCATGATGAAACGCCCGGAGATATATACGACTCTTCCCCTTCGTCTGGTCGGCGTGCGGAAGAAGTCTCCACAACGGAGATCAAGGATGCTATCGTCAATGCGTTGTTTAAATGCCCAAACCAGTCTTGTACTATCAATTCTTTAGCATCTCGTGTTCCAAAGAAGTGGGTGTTTTGACTCGTGGATATCCTCGTAAGGTCTTCGAGCGTCGAGTAATGCGCTGCCTAAATGCTCTGGAGGAACAGGGTATTATTGAAAAATACAAAGCCAAGAATAATCGGATCAAGCTCTTAGAAGAAATAGCCTAACAGCCGCGTCAACTTGGACTGGCAATTCTGCAGCGCAACATGGCGGCAAGTGAGCTCAGTCGTCCGCCTTTCCTGGTCTCGACGCTTTCCCGTGCAGTTGTAATTGGTATCCATCAACAATCCGATAGGTTGAAACAGACTTGTTTTTGAGCAAGCAGCTGCGAGAGGAATGTCTTTCGCTCATCCTGTCGGCGCTTTCTGGCGCAGTTCGCGATTCCCCAGCGATCCTCGATGATGACAGCCGTTTCCTTTGCCCGGGTGACGCCAGTGTAAAGCAGGTTGCGGTGGTGCATAAAGGAGATGGTATGAATGATCACTCTCGGTAGGTATATGCTTCGGACAAACGT
>CAYWVO010000034.1:0-6911 GCA_964461835.1 uncultured Ignavibacteria bacterium
CATCCAATCCGTCGCTCGTTTTTGCATAGAAACTTCTAACTCAGGACACTAGATGTTGATTTTCGCAATTATAAAATCCTGGGCGCCTGCAATCCGCCGTTTGCCTATGAAGCCTTAAAGGCGGAAGATAAGATCGGAACGATGTTGCCCTGTAACGTAATTGTGCAGGAGCGCGACGACGGTACGGTCGAAATATCGGCGGTCAATCCAATTTCATCCATGCAAGCTATAGAGAATGAACAATTGGCGGGCATTGCCGGTGAGGTGCAGAAAAAGTTGCAGACGGTGATTGAGAGGGTGTAGGGAAGTTTTTGCGTGCTTGCTAGGTCTGTGCGGCACGCTCTTGGCCTGACTGTTGCACGGGATATGGCAGGTCCTCCCCCGGTGTCATTCCGGGCCCTGAGCCGGAATCCATTTTCCTTGGGCGGAGCCCAGGGTCACTCGTTTTAAATGACTGGTTCAGAGGGTGTACACCAGACGGGTTTTTATGGTGGCACGGGCGTCCCGCCCGTGTTCATGGGCAAGATGCCCATGCCACCTTTTGTGCAGGGCAAGATTCCCATGCCACCCCGTGTGCGCAGGACCCGCATTGTCATCCGGGCCCTGAGCCGGTGTGACATGTTCAGGTCTACAGCTACACAGCTAGCGATTTGCGAATATCCTCGGCAACTTGCTCTAAAAGCCAGCCAGGGGTCGAGGCTGAGCCGGAGATTCCGACGGTGTCATCAGGCTTCAACCACGATGAATCAATATCGTTGCTGGATTCGATCCAATAGGAACGGGGATTTACTGCCGTGCATACCCCGTACATGACTCGAGTGTTGGAGGAGTTCTTGCCGCCAACGAGTAAGACCACGTCACACTCCGCCGCGAAATCGCGCAGTTGCTCCTCACGGTTGGAGACGAAGGCACAAATGGTATTGCGTTGTTCGACGGTTTTAACGCGTGATTCGATCGCCGCAGCCATGCGCTTGAAATATGTTTCATCAATCGTAGTCTGCGCGAGCACGAAAGTTGGCTGATCCGGATCGAGCTGTTCGATGTCGGCGTCCTCATGCACCACTTTGGCTTGATTATCGCAATGCCCGACAATGGCGATCACCTCGGCATGTTTGGGTTTGCCGACAACCACGACTTGAAATCCCCGGTCATGATACTTGCGGGCGATTTTTTGCGATCGTGTCACCACCGGGCAGGTCCCGTCGATCACATCGATATCTTTTTCCGCGGCTTCCTCAAATACTCCGGGAGCGACGCCGTGGGCGCGGATGAGTAATTTGTGTTTGCCGCTGTTGTTGTTTTCGAGGGCGACGGCGTCGTTGTCGCCGGTTTTCAAACCCAGGTTTTCCAGGCGGGCGATTTCCACGCGGTTATGGATCACCTCACCACGAGAGACCACTTTTTCTCCGGCAGCTAGTTTTTCTTCCGCCAGCCTGATTACTCGTTTGACCCCCCCGCATGGTCCGGCTTTTTCGTCGATAATAATCCGCACTTATTAACTCCGCTTTTTTGAGGCCATCTTACATACGCGGGGTATCAGCCGGATTTATGGCTAATTAATTCTATTTTTCCCTTTGATAACCACTGGTTGCCGGGATTCGTGTGCTTTTCGGGTCCGCTTTTGTGACTTCACCGGGCTGATTAGCTCGCGGATAGTCTTTTCCAGGCGTGGCGCCGACAGGCCGACCCGGTCTAAGAGAATATTGCGCGCACCATGGGGAATGTACTCGTCCTGCAATCCCAGCGTTTCCACGCGCGGAGGACGACTGTCCTGTTGCTGGAGATGGCGCAGTACCATTTCGCCGAATCCGCCCCGGAGGACCCCCTCTTCGATCGTCATTATGAGATCGTGCCGCTGGGCCAGATCGTCCAGCATCACGGTGTCCAGCGGTTTGATGAACCGGGCGTTGATTATTTCGAGAGAGATGCCGCTCTCAGCCAACCGCTCCGCTGCGAGTGTTGCGGTGGCGACCATCGATCCCACGGCCAGGACCGCCGCTGTCGTTCCGGTACGCACCGTCTCCCATTGGCCAATGGGCAACGCGTGATACGTTTCCCGATCATCCCAGGCCACTGAACTTCCCTTCGGGTAGCGGATGGCAAACGGGCCGTTGTGGGAGATTCCAGTAAAGAGCAAATCGGCCAACTCGTTCCCGTCCTTGGGGGCGGCAACGGTCATGCCCGGAATGCAGGATAAATAAGCCAGGTCGAGACACCCGTGGTGTGTCGGGCCGTCCTCACCGGCGATGCCAGCGCGGTCCATACAGAATACCACGGGCAGGTTTTGCAGGCAGACATCGTGCACAATGTGATCGAATGCGCGTTGCAGGAAGGTCGAATAGATCGCGCATACCGGGCGCATGCCTTCGGTAGCCAGTCCGCCGGCAAAAGTCACGCCGTGGCCTTCGGCAATGCCAACATCGAAGAATTGTTGGGGCAGTTTTTCGCGAAATTCCGCCAGACCGGTACCCTCGGCCATTGCCGCAGTGATGGCCACGATTCGCGGGTCCCGCTGCGCCATGCGCAACAGCGCTGTGCAAAAGACATTCGAATAAGCCGGCGGGGCCGCCGGAGCGGCTTTGACGGTCTTGGCGGGTTTCTTCGCCAGCGGCTTGATGCCGTGATATTTCACCGGATTCTGTTCGGCGGGCTGATAGCCATGCCCTTTCTGAGTCAGGACATGCAGCAGGACCGGTTCCTGGAGTTTGCGGGTATTGCGGAGAATCCGAACGACGTCTTCGAGGTTATGACCGTCAATCGGCCCCACATATTTAAAACCCAGGTCTTCAAAGAGCATACCGGGTGTCAGCAGACTTTTAAGGGATTCGTCAATTCGCCGCCCCAACGTCCGTAACGGTTGGGTCAGCTTGGGAATTTTCTCCAAGGAATTCCAGACATCCGCTTTGATCCGGTTATAGAGTGGGTCGGTAATCATATCGGCGAGGTAGCGCGAGATCGCTCCCACGTTGGGGGAGATGGACATCCGGTTGTCGTTTAAGATGACGGTCAGGTCGCTGCCGGAGGCGCCGGCGTTGTTTAATCCCTCGTAGGTCAGACCGCCGGTTAAGCCGCCGTCGCCGACCACTGCTACGACTTTGAAATCTTTCCCCTGACAATCCCGCGCGCAACTGACTCCCAAGGCGGCAGAAATAGCGGTGGAGGCATGGCCTGCGCCGAAGACATCATATTCTGACTCAGTCCGCTTGCAAAAGCCGGAAATTCCCTCGTAATGACGGATCGTGCGCAGTTGTTCCGCCCGTCCGGTGAGGATTTTATGCACGTACGCCTGGTGACCCACATCCCAGATGATCTTGTCGCGTGGTGCATCATATAAATAATGCAGCGCAACGGTCAGCTCCACGGCGCCGAGACTGGAGGCGAAATGGCCGCCAACGTCGGTGACGACATCGATGAGAAAACCTCTGATTTCACCGCACAGTTGCTTGAGTTGCGGCAGATCGAGGGGCTTTAAGTCCTGCGGACTTTTAATCGTTGAAAGAATATCCATCCTTGTGCGAATCCGGCTGGAATTGCTTACTCAGTTTTACGACGTTTTTGGTTCCGGGATCCCGTAATTCTTCAGGATGCCGCTGACCTTATTACCGATCGCGATTGCGTCATCCCACTTGCGTTGCCACATATTACGGCCGAATATCAGTCCGGTGGCACCGGCTTTCATACAGATGTTGATTTTATCTAGCAGATCATCGTCACCTAGTTTACTGCCGCCGGAGAAGAGCACCATGCACTTGCCGGCAGATTTAACGACTTTGTCGGCCATCTCCTGTGTGCTCATCGACCCCATTTCATTGTAAGGTTTGGGGCTGTCCTCCGGAGAGTTCTTCGGCAGATTAATCTTGACGATGTCGGCGCCCATTTCTTCGGCGACGCGGGCCGCGTAATCGACGGCGTACACCGAATCCCGGCCGCCTTTGCCGTCAATGGCCTCGCCGCGCGGGTAGGACCACACGACCAGCGGCATGCCATAGCGTTCGCAATCGTAACGGATTTCGCTCAGGGTTGTGATATCCTGTACCTGGTTGGGTGAACCGACATACAGGGTGTAGCCCACCGCATCCGCACCGAGCCGGATAGCGTCATCGACGGTGCCGGTCAACGGAGATAGGGCGTGGGCGGACGACGGGATGTTGGTTTTTCCGTTAAGTTTTAGCAGCAGAGGGACTTTTCCGGCGTATTTGGGATAATATTTTTCGGTGAGGCCGATATGCATGGCCACCGCAGAATATTTCCCTTCGACGGCCAACCGGATGATGTAGTCAGTGTCCATCGAGTCGGGATTCGCGAAGAAATCGACCGGTCCGTGTTCGAGTCCCTGGTCGTAGGGCAGGATTTTCAGCGTCCCGTTGGCCGGGCCGAATTGGTAAAGGATGCGATAGAGCCGGGCCTTTTTCCCAGCGGACAGTGAGAGGTCCCATAAGGAAGGACGGCGATTATGTGTATTCTCCCCGGACATATGTTCTCCTCCAATAGCTAGGTTACTTCATCCAAATAATCGAGCTAACCCTCGAAAATTCCTCGTGTGTGGGGATTAATCGACTGAAACCGCATTTGTCAAGTAGAAACGCCGGAACCGCCCGGCGGTGAATCAATTGCCTAGTGCGGCACGCGATTCTTTGTCACCTTGCCCAGCAGATCAGGGGCGGCGACGGGATAGCGTTGATTGGCCGCGATATTCCGCCGGATACCGTCGTGTTTTGCCCGGCGCAGCGGACTCTTGACGGTTGCCTCGGCGAAGGAACCGGCAGATTGACCCGGATTAAGTGCCAGGTGGATGGCATCCTTGCGCGGCACGAATGCCTCATGCTCAGATTCGCGCTCAAACTTATTGAACGGGCAGACGGTCTGGCAGACATCACAGCCAAAAACCCATCCATCGAGGGATTTTTCGATTTCCTGCGGGAATTCGCCGCGATGTTCGATGGTCCAATAGGAAATGCACTTATTGGAGTCAACGACATACGGTTCGGTGATCGCCTGGGTTGGACAGGAGTCGATGCAGGCGGTACAGGTGCCGCAGTGGTCCTGCTCCGGCTGATCGGGAGTTAACTCCAGGGTGGTGATTATCTCACCCAAGACCAGCCAGGTGCCAAAATCCTGGCTGAGGAGGATCCCGCTTTTGCCGATCCAGCCGATCCCGGCTTGCTCAGCCCAAGCGCGTTCGAGCACCGGGCCGGTATCGACATACCAAATGCTTTTGCTCTCGGACCAGGCTTCGTTCATTTTCCGTGTGAGCTGTTTAAGCATTTTGCCCATAGTATGATGATAATCATTGCCCCAGGCATAGCGGGCGATCTTCCCTTCGGCCTCCGGTAGTGGTTCTGCTGGTGCGTAATTCAACGCCACGCAGATGACTGATTTCGCGCCGGGCACCACGCAGCGCGGGTCGAGACGGCGGTACGCATTGTTAAGCATCCAGCCCATACCGCTATGGTTGCGGCTATCCAGCCAGGCGATGAACCGCTCGGCGTGCGGTACCATGCCCGCCTCGGCAATGCCGACTTTATCAAAGCCAATTTCGCTGGCCCACTGCTTTATTTCGCGGTGCGTTTCAGACATGATGTGCAGTTGTGAGCGGTCCTAAGTCGAACTCCATCCCCGAATTGCAATCCATTATGCTTAATACGATTCTTTGGCGTGATATGTAGGAGATTAACAGATTTAGCGTCAGGATGGCCTTGGCAAGTAAACGTGCGGATTGTGGGGTGGGTGGTGGCGGGGGTGGCCCTGACATTCGTCAGAGTTTCAAAGAATGATCGCGCTCCGAAACTCAGACAAATGGGCGGGCCACGCGTTGGAGTACGTGTACCCCACCAAGAGTGACAAGACCGTTAGGGCTTGGCATGGCTGGTGGGTCGGTAAAAGATCTCAATGAAGAGTACCGACCCACCCGACGCTCGGCCGGCCGGCCGCAGACGAGCTCTGGGTGGAATACAAAAATTCCCATCGTCAACCCCAAATGGAGCCCGCCTGCGGCGGATGGAAAGGACCTCCATGCTATCTGGTAGCGCTACCCCAGATCAACAACTGCTGATCATTTTTTTAGTTTGTGGCATGGGCATCTTGCCCATGGAACTGCCCAAGGTGGCATGGGCATCTTGTCCATGGATCACGGGCGAGACGCCCGTGCCACCGATTAGTCGCTATTGATCCAATTTGCAGCCGACCCATTTCCATGATATCAAGCCGGCTTTCTCGGGATTGTGTATGATATATTGGATAGCTCGAATCAATTCTTGCTGATTACGAATAATGCGGTCGTAGTACTCAGCTTCCCAGAATGGCCCAGTGCGTTTTAGTATGCTATTGGCTTGCTTGGCAGTAAAAGATTTCCAGGAATGCAGGATGTCCGAAAGATGATGCCCCTCGTTGGGGCGGACTATTACATGAACATGATTCGGCATTATACACCACGACAGCAGGTCATAACGTTCACCATCGAAATGATGCAACGCATCGGCAACGATTTTGGCAATTTCATCATTCTTGAGCCAGCAGTTTCCGTGTCCAGCGTCTAAAATTCCTTCCGTCTCCTGTGCAAACAGCGGTTGCGGCTTTTCAATCTTCAATCCAGAGCGGATCTCTCGATCTTTTATGATTGGACTGTTGGTTTCAGGCCGGATTTTGCGATATGCTCTATTGAAATTATTTGGCAATGAATCTTCCATCCGGAAGGTGACTGCATAAATTGCGTCCTCGATAGTCCAGTGAGGAAGATATGCTCCGTACCGTATCTTTAAGGTAGCAGGGGCATCTTTCCCCTGCGATTTGGAACTCGTGGCATGGGCATCCTGCCCATGGAACTGGTGCGGGTGGCATGGGCATCCTGCCCATGGATCACGGGCGAGACGCCCGTGCCACCTGGTGATGATGCCTGAGATCGGTAATTTCTG
>CAYWVO010000034.1:7011-35527 GCA_964461835.1 uncultured Ignavibacteria bacterium
ATGGGCATCCTGCCCATGGAACTGGTGCGGGTGGCATGGGCATCCTGCCCATGGAACTGGTGCGGGTGGCATGGGCATCCTGCCCATGATCCACGGGCGAGACGCCCGTGCCACGACAGTAATTCACCTATTTCAGATCACCGAACCACTTGTGCTTGAGCGAGTCGATTACGCCCTGTTCGCGGAGAATAATCAACGCCGCATTGATTTTGCCGACTAAGGTCGTATCGCTGCGGCGGACAGCGATGCCATATTGTTCCTCGGAGAGACGCTCGCCGACGATTTTGGCGGATTGGCGTTCGGCAATAATAATGCGGGAGGTGGGTTCGTCATTGATGACTGCGTCGAGGCGACCGTTTTCCATATCAATAAAGGCGGCGCCGATGTTTTCGTAGCTGTAAATCTCTGCGCCTTCCACACGGTGGGCCATGCGTTCGCCGGTCGTGCCGAGTTGCACGCCAAGCCGCTTACCCTTGAGATCTTCTAATGTGCTGTTAACTGAATCTTCCGGGGGGACAGCGATGACCTGCCCGGCATCATAGTACGGAGCGGAGAATAACACCCGGCGGGCGCGTTGCGGGGTAATCGTAAAGGCGGAGATGATGGCGTCGTATTTTTCGGTGGTCAGGCCGGGAACGATCCCGTCGAACGGCGTAATAATAAATTTCGGTTCGAGGCTATACTTCTCGCAGATCGCTGTCATCAGGTCGATGTCAAACCCCTCCACCTCACCCGTGGCGGTGTTGACGGTCTCAAACGGGGGATAGGTGGCGTCGGTGCCGACGCGCAACACGCCGGTCTCAGTGATGCGGTCCCAGGTGTTGCCATTTCCCTGGCCTCCGCACCCACTGATAAACAACACGCCGATCAACGCAGTCGTAATTAGTACTCGGGTTTTCATGCCGCGTAAGATACAGGCTTTGCACGCAGGGGCAAGCACAGAAAAGAGAAGCCGCGGACCAATCAATGCATCCGCGGCTCAAAAAACTTGTTGTCATATGTGGTTCTCAAATTGGTCCGCGATCGAGGGTAACATCAGAGTATGAAACCCGAAAAGCCGAAACACCGGCATCGACTTCCAGATTGATCCGGACCGGGGCGGTGCGATAATCCGCAGTTTCGTGGTAACCGCCGCGACGGTTCAAATCGATCCCACTGGAATGAAAGGTCGAAAGGGCAATATCACGTCGGACCCGCAGTCCCGCGCCGTGCGGAATTTTGATATCCAGGTGTGAGGCGCCGCAATCGAGATAGGCGTCGATGTCGCGACTCTTGCCGCCGAAGATGATATCAATTTCTGAGGCGCCGCACTCGAGGTCCAAGCGATCGACTGCTATCTCTGTTAAGTCGAGGTCCATGCGGCCGGCATCGCAATCGATATTCAGCCGCACCGGCAGTTTGTCGGTGACCGCCATTTTCCAGCGATTATTCGGGGTCGGAGAAAACAGCCTGATTGTTTCCTGGTGGGGTGGTCGCACGCGAACGACAGCCCGATGACGATGTTCGTTAAATGAGACACGAGGCCGTCCCCGCCGTGAATAAAACTGACCGTCGAGTAAATGTTCATTCGTTGAATTGACTCGCAGTTCTCCGGCGGCGAAATCGATATCCACCGTCAAATTGGTGTGCGTGGTATCCAGCGGGTAGCTCTGGGAAAAGTCGGCATCAAAATCAAAGGCGGGTTCATCGAAATCCGGTCCGCGGGCATGGGAATTCCAGGCCCAGAGGACGGTGCCGATCAGGATCAGGGTCGACAGATACCCCAGCGCTTTGGCACGGGTGGCGGTGAAGAGCTTTTCCACGCCGAGGGCGATCAGCAACATGGGCCACAACCAGAGTAGATCGACCCAATAGGACCAAGCGAGATGGCCGGTGGAGTTCAGCAGAAGAATTGTCCCGGTAAGGATGAAAAACATACCGGTCCGCAACTTAGCTGGACTCATTGGCGACCTCCCGGTCCTCCGTTTCACTTTCCCGTTTATTCAGTGCCGTGAGCAACAGCGCCACGCCGACAAAAATCAGGATGACCGGCCAGAAGATTTCCCAGTCAAACCACCAGAATGACTCACGCAACAAAAATAGCACGCCGATGGCGATCAGCACAATACCGGGTATCAGGGAGGAACTGAAATCGTTCCCTGAGCTTTTCGCACTTGCAGCATCAGTCCCTTGTTCGGGCTCCCCCTCGACGATTACGGCTGCCTCGCCCTCCTTTTGTCGGGGGATAATGATCCAGCCGATGATATACAGCAGAATCCCGACGCCGTGTAAGATTGCCAGCAGGACAAAGCCTAAGCGAATCCAGGTGGGATCAACATCGAAATGCTCACCGAGGCCGCCGCAGACGCCGCCCAGAATTTTGTGTTCATTGGAACGATATAGTCGTCGCGCCATGAGTATCCTCCTTGGGACCTATGCCATTTCTACTATACCGTACGAAGAATTGCGTTGGAGGTTTTCTCAAATTGCCAGATGCAATAGGGCAATGGTATCGAAACGACGGCCCCTCGTCCTGCGTATGCGGGTCGGTTGGCCGGTGCACGCTGATCCGCCTGTGACGGATCGGGACGTACACCAGCCACTAAATATCGGGTGGCCCTGACGTTCGTCAGGGTTTCAAACACTGTGCGATCAATCCTAGAAACCCGGACAAATGCCCGGGCTACGCGTGGTAGTATGTGTAGCCCACCAAGAGTGACAAGGCCGTCAGGGCTTGGAATGGCTGGTGGGTCGGTAAAATATTGCAATGAAGAGTACTGACCCATCCGACGCTTTGCCCGCCTGCGGCGACTCAGGGGTTTCGACATACCTCAAATCCCGACGTGCTTGCCCCTGGGCTGTGTCCAGGAAAATGGATTCCGGCTCGAGGCCGGAATGACAGAGTTAATAAGTCTGCCTCATCACATGGGACGGACAGGTTGAAGACCAGCAGCGCATAAGACAAGGATTCGACACCGACCATCCTCAAGCCCAAGGCGCTCCCCGCTTTGGCGGGGACGCCTTGTGGTTGCCGCGCGTCGGGGAACATTAACGACCCACCCGGCACTCCACATGCTCATCGCAGGGGTCGCTCTGGGTGGGGTACAAAATTACTCGTTGCCAATAATCGTCTATTCTTCAGACTGTTTCTCTGTCTTTTTGGCAATCGTTATTTTACCGCGGTCGACGACTGATTCCGGGTCAGTTCTTTCTTTCTCGGGAGTGAGCTTACCCAGTTGCGGGACCTTTTTGAGTAACTCTTTCAACTGGAGGCCGGTGAGCGATTCAATGACCGGCGGCAAATCGGCGATGATCTGGCCGATATCCTTGGTGACTTTCGATGCGCCACCATCAGAGCTGATGACCACCATCCGTTCGGTTTTGGAAAGCGGGTCGGCCACGGCACGGGCGATATCCGGCAACTTGTCGGCAAACAGTTGCGCGAGCGCAGCTTCGTTATAATTCTGCCAGGCCGCGGCTTTTTTATCCATGGACTCGGCCTCGGCATATCCCTGCTGCCGGGTGATTTCGGCGCTGGCCAGCCCGCGGGCCTGTTCGGCAGCGGCTTCGGCCTCACCGCGCTGACGGGTAGCTTCTGCCTCTCCATGAGCAATCCGTTCAATCCGCAGCTTTTCGGCGTCCGCCAGCATTTCAATTTTATAGCGTTCCGCCTCCGCCGGTTTGCGCACCGAGGAATCCAGTTCGCGTTCGCGGCGTTCAATTTCTTTTTCTTCGATTTCAATGCGCTTGCTTTTCTCCACCAGCTCGATCTGGAGTTCTTCGGCCCGTAATTGCTGGCTGAGTTTATTTTTCTCCAAATCATAGGCTAGGTCTGCGATGGCCTGTTTTTGCTTCACGACGGCGGCGAATTCGGCCAGTTGCAAATCTTTGTCCCGTTCGGCACGGGCGATTTCGGTTTCGGCCACGATCTTGGCGGATTGGCCCTCCTGGTCGGCCTGCGCGGAGCGGATCAGGGTATCGCGTTTGGCGTTGGCCTCGCTGACCTCGGCGTTTTTCTTCACCTCGGCAATCTGCGGGCGGCCGAGGGCGTCGAGGTATCCCTGTTTGTCTTTGATATCCCGGATGGTGAATGAGATAATGGTCAGCCCCATGCCTTCCATGTCGGATTCGGCGACCTCCTGCACCCGGGAGGCGAACTGCTCGCGGTTGTTGTAGGCGTCCTCCACGGTCATTGATCCGATGATGGCTCGCAGATGACCTTCCAGAGTTTGCAGGGCAATGCGCATAATGTCGGTGCGGCCCTTGGAGAGGAACTGCTCGGCGGCGATGCGGATGGAGTAGTCGTCGCTTTTCACTTTGACTTGCGCGATCCCGTCAACAATTACCGGTACACCTCGACGGGTGTATACCTCGGGTGTGTTTACGTCAAGAGAGAATAGTTCCAATGATACCCGGTCGACGCGTTCGAGGACTGGAAAGACGAAGGTTCCGCCGCCTTTGACTACCCGGTAGCCGACCGTGAGTTTGTTG
Source organism: uncultured Ignavibacteria bacterium (assembly GCA_964461835.1). Classification (GTDB taxonomy): domain Bacteria; phylum Zixibacteria; class MSB-5A5; order WJJR01; family JAJRUJ01; genus CAYWVO01. The sequence goes on from CAYWVO010000034.1 coordinate 11,482, forward strand.
CCGTCCTGGTCGCGGACCCGGTGCTTGATTCCGGAGATAATCAGGACCTCATTGGGCCCGACTTTGACATACCGCCGCGCGATAACAATCGCCGGCGCCACGAGCAGGGCAACGACGATTAGAACCCATGCGGTTATTGTCCAATTCGTGAAATCCAGCATACGCCCCCCTGGATCAGTAGATTATGTGCAAAGTGAGTATCAGATGGTGATGAGTATCCCTCTGCGAAATATCCTATTTTCGTTCAGCTTCACCAGTCATCGGTACGAAGCGTACTGCGATCGTGGTGTCGGTGACGACGCCTTCCTTGGTGCGGGTCAGGATGAGAATATCCTGGCTGAATTCGCCGACCGGGATAACCAGTTGCCCATTGACCGCCAGTTGGTCGACCAGCGGTTGCGGGACGTGATCGGGTGCGGCAGTGACGATAATCGCATCGAACGGTGCATGTTCCGGCCAGCCGCGGTAGCCGTCCCCATGTTTCACCCACACGTTTTCGTATTGCAGAGCCGCCAGCGTTGATTCCGCACGTTCGGCCAGCGGTTTGACGATCTCGATCGTGAAAACCGAATCGACCAACTCGCCCAGCACGGCTGCCTGGTAGCCGGAGCCGGTGCCGATTTCCAAAACCCGGTCGGTAGGGGAGAGGTCGAGTGTTTCGGTCATATAGGCAACGATATATGGCTGGGAGATAGTCTGCCCCTCGCCGATGGGCAAGGGTTCGTCGGCATAGGCGGCGTGACGATACCGTTCGGGGACAAACTCGTGCCGGGGAACCGTGCGCATCGCGTGCCGGACTGCCGAGTCGCGCACGCCACGGCGCTCAATTTGCTGTTCGACCATTCGTTCCCGTTGTTCGGCGAAAGCGTCAGTCGCCATCGATTGCGTATCCCCCGTATCGCTGCCTGCCCGGCAGCCGGTGCCCAGCAGGACCAGGATGATCAGCCCGGCGGTGAAATCCCGTCTCGGTCTCATTGAGGTACAAAGCGGCGGGGAGGGCATCCTGTCAATGAAAATCACGGTTGTACCCGATCGATTTTTGAAGCGATGATGGACCATGGGTGGCCCTGACGTTCGTCAGGGTTTCAAAGAATGATGAGTCCTTGAAACCCGGACAGATGTCCGGGCCACGCGTCGCCGGAGGCGGACAGGCCCGCCACAGGCGGGTATGGTTTGGGGTTGGTGACGGTATTTGGCGTTGCGGCAGGACGTATAATTGAGTTTTATCAACTTCAACAACAGTTCTAACAGTCGTCAATGTATTGAGAGGAGGTACAACACATGTCCGAGGGTGCTGCTCTTGCCGGATCATTAGGATTTCTTATTGTGATTGTGTCTTTGTTTTGGTTTTTGTTTGTCTTCATCTGGATGATAGTCGCGGTGGCAAGATTGGGGAAAATCAGAGAGGCATCGGTCGCCAATAATAGGTGGCTAAACAAAATTTCTGATCAATTGGCCGCCTCTGCCAATGCGCCAAAAGATCAGGAAGAGGATGGTTGATTTTACCAATTATTGTCGGATTCGCGACAGGTCGCTCTAACCGGTGGAGCCCCGCCCTCTGGCCGGATTTCTCGTCGGTTGATGATCAACCCCAAACCGAGTTCGCCTCCGGCGAAAAGTTTGGGGTTGCCACCCAATTTCGTTACCGAAAGGCCGGCGCACGAGACGTACGCCGACCACAAATATCCCCATAAATGGTGGGCCTCCACACGGGCAGACGGGGATCCGCCGCGGCAGACCGCGCACAATTCGAGCATTCAACCCCAAGCCGCGTCGCTGAGCGCGACACGCCCCTCCGGAGGCGGGCAAGCTTGAGGTTGCCACTGGTTTCATCAACTGTAGGGTGCATGGTTCCCACGCACCATGAACTATTTACACCAAGCACATTATAATGGGTGGCCCTGACGTTCATCAGGGTTTCAGGGGAAGGTCGGCCCTCTGAAACCCGGACAAATGTCCGGGCCACACGTCAACATTACTTCAACAGATTTTTCCATTCGTCGCGGAACAGCACTTCGCCGTCGTCGGCGATGATGATTAACACGCCGCCGTAAAGCACCATCACGCGTTCACCGACTGAGAACCACGCCGTGCACTCCTGGCAGATATTCAACAACTCGAAATAGGCGTCCGAGAATTTCTCGATCCTGATAGTATCTGCCGGGGCGTCGGCGTTGATTAGGTCGGCATCGACATAGAAACCATCACGGAAAGAGAATGATTTTCCATTTACTGTTTTCAACGACTGCTGGCGGAGGACAATCTCTCGCAGTTCTTCATCAGCCGTGAAATCACCATCTGATCTCCGGCTGGACTTGCCCAACGCACGATCGAACACGACCGCCTGATCACTTAATTTGGATTCTTTCAATTGTACAGTGGCAATGTTACTGCGGGTGTCATCCACTGGGGCGGGTGAACCATAGCGGCCTCCGCCTCTCTGACGGCTGCTCCACCGGAGGGCCGCGTCCGCATCCGGAATCTCACTAATCAAGTCGGGTCGTTCCGGGGCGACCAGGAAGGAGGTATACGGTGTAATGATCCCGTATTTTTTGGAGAGACTGACGACCTCGTCGATGACTTCCTGGTTTTCGCCGTGGTGGCGCATGTCTTCCATGAGATAGCTGATACGTCGTCCTGCCCACAGCTTGGGGAGAAATTGGTATTTGTCCTCATGGGCAGTGAATTCAGTAGCAAAGACGTACTGTTCGTATTCATTGCCGCGACGGCCGGTTAAGGTCACGTTGACCGGTGAGCCACCCTCGTAGCGGCCAACGACAATTACCTCGCTGCCGGCGAACATGTCGGGCAGTTCCGGGGGATACATCTCGGTAACGCGCACACCGGAAATTTCCAGTTTGCAGTCAGCCAAAACCGGATGATTGATTTTCCGGAAGAAATGCGAAAGTTCGATTTCCAGATCTTGCCCCGGTTCCACATAAGAAGCGTGGCCGCGTTCGTTGGCGGCGAGGTCGTTAATGAAACCGGCGTTGAGATCGTACCCGACACCCCAGGCGAAGATGCGGACATCATGTCTGTTCTTATCTGCCACATGTCCTAAAATTACCGACGGATGTCGTTCGCCAACCGTCGGGAGACCATCGGTCAGGAACACCAGATATTTCGGACGGTCGTTATCTTCGAACAACTCCAGCGCAGTTTCCAATGCAGCGTCAATGAAGGTGCCGCTGGTGGCATCCAACTTTTCAAAGAAGTCCGCTCCGTCGTTCTTGTTTTTATCAGAGGCTTGCCGGAGTGAGCGTGAAAACTCCTCAATTGAGCTATTGAAGACGACAAGGCCGAAGCGGTCCTCTGAATTGAGTCCCTCCAGACAGTAACGGAGGGCGGCTTTGGCTTGCTCGATTTTCTCGCCCTTCATGCTGCCCGAGCGGTCGAGGCAAAAGACGACATCTTTCGGCAGGACGTCATCGGTGCGCGGCAGGCCGGGGGAAATCATGCCCATGAAATATTCCTGGCCTTCGTTGTCCCGGCAGGTGAGAAAATTGGCGGCGACCTGATCGGTGGCGGACATCATTAACAGGTGGAAATCCGCGGAACGCTGGCCGGCAGTTTTTGGCGTGCACTGAACCAAGGCCTGGTGGTCATCGGTTTGATCAATATCTACGGTGTGGGTTGGTGAGTAGATTGTTTTCAAGGGCTTGGTTGCCTGAACATTTACGTTGATGGTGACCTGGCATCCCGAGCCGGCTTCGAGTTTTTCGACCGAAAGGGGGTACACAAAATCGGCAGTGCCGAAATCGGTGGGCAGCGGATGAGTGTAATACAACCGCACTTTGGCGCCGTCTTTGGGCGTGATTGGATAAATGCTGGCGCGCAAGAGTTGCCGGTCGGCGAACTCTAAGAGCGCCGGGTCCTTCTGTCTCCGAACGATTCCCTCGTAAATCCGCCGGGCACGGTTGCGGTCTAACAACTCGGCAGTGATTTCCTCACCGTTAACGAAGAGGGAGAAATCGTCCACCGCCGCCTCGTCTGGGAGTGGAAAGAGAAATGTGCCTTCCAGATCCATGCGCGCGTTGTTTTGATACACAAACTCGGCGGTGACCTCGGCCACGCGGTCGGTGATGGTGACCTCGACGTTGTTCTCGGTTAAGCGCAACGCCGGGTGATTGGGTGGCTGGCCGGGCACCGGTTTGATGATAATGAGGGCAGCAGCCGGTGAGGCCATCGCCAAAAGACAGGCGACGGTCAGGGCGCCGACGAGACGCGTCTTCAGGCTGTTCATCACAACCTCCTGGCTTAAGGGTTGTGGATGGCTCATTGGTTATACATCCATACACCCGATTCATTCCACATTAATCAACGCCGGCGGTGAGAAATCGTTTAGTGGCGTATCCAGCAAATCCGGCGAGGAGGGGGATGAGGGGGTAGTGGAAACGGCCAATACCGAAGAAGAAGACATGAAGTCCGAGATAATAGGCTATGGTCCATAAAACTATGCTTACCTGTGTTGGATTTCGGTCGCTTGTTCGCCACCGGCCCCACATTCCCATTACTACCAGGAGCATGCACACGAGGTAGTAGGCTTGCACGCCCACAGCGTACCAGCTATACGGCGTTGGTTCCTTTGCTTTGGCCGCCTGAGACAACTCGTAGGCAAACACGCCGGTTTCCGATAGCACGATAAATACGATCTTGCGCAGCCCGTTATAAAGGAACCGTACCGGATCGGTTTGAATACATTGCCAACCATAGTGAAATCCCCGGCGACTTAATTCAGCCTCGTTACCCATAAATGCCCATGGCTTGTCCGCAGGGGTAAGTAACTCAGCGTGTGGATGGCCAGACGGGCAATTCCCGACGTAGAAGTCGATTCCCCCATTGGTGGAAATTGTCGTGGAGCCGACCGCGTGATGATTACGAATGATCCAGGGAACGGTTACGAGGCCGGTACTGAGCACAATCAACGCCCAGCGGCCAAAGAGACGGCGGACGCGGAACGGTCGCCACAGCAACGGGAGCAAAAGGGCCAGGGGCAACAACAGTGGTGTGGGCCGGACCAGTGTCGCGGTACCGAGACACAGACCGCCAATAACAGCCAACCATATTGACGATCGTGCAAAACCCAGCGAGCGAACGATACACAAAAGCGCGAGGGTAAACAGCAGGGTAAACAGCACATCGGAACAGAGAAGGTTCACATACAGAATTTGGCTGGGGAATAGTGCCAGGATCAGCGCGCTCCATCGTGCGGTGGTTCCGTTCCAGACCTGTCGGGCGAGATGATAGGTAACCAGGATTGTTAATGTGCCGAATACAGCGTTCGCCAGATAACCCACCAGCGGGTTGATGCCAAAGAGCCAGTACAACCGGGAAAGAACATACGGCCAGCCGGGAGGGAAATAGGCGGTGAGGTGTTCGCCGGTCGTGTACGCACCCTCGTGTAAGATATTTACCGCGAGGCGATGGTAATCCTCCCAGTCGGCCCATAGGGGTGAGGGGAAAATGAAGATGGCTGCCAGCCGGAGTAAAAAACCAATTCCGAGAACGCCTACGATAAATCGGGTTGCCGAAATACCAGCAATATGACAGTCGACTGTCCGAAACCAGCGGGCGACGGTGCTCCACCATATTAACATTATGCCCGGAGCGGCGGAGGCAATGATAATAATGCGCATGGTCAGCCAGCTGTGCGGCGCCAGCCAGATATTGCCGGCCAGCGGCGCCAGGACTCGGGACAAGAGGGAGGGAGATACTGCACTGACCAAGGCCGCAGCGAGCAACAAGATACCCGCGGTTGTTCGTGCCACTACCGTGATCTGCATGTCGCAACATCGCAACGCGGTTTTGGGACCGCAACTGAAAAGGTGCGATACCCGATAATAAATCCTCTTGGCCCCGTCCCATCATGCAGTTAGCTTGGGTGCTGACCGAACGCCAGTGAGAGATGATGATTACATTCATCAAAGAGCAAGTTAGGATTTTCGTTGATATCTTCACCTATCTCATCCCCGCGTTGCCCACCACACTGGCGCTGACCTTGCTGGCGTTCGCTCTGGCGGTAATTCTGGGTTTGATTGTCAGTCTGGCCGGGCTGGCCAAAACCAGACTACTCCGCTGGCCGGCGAAGTGGTATGTCGATGTCCTGCGCGGCGTGCCGCTGCTGGTGCAGATATTTTTTATCTATTTTGGCTTGGGCAAACTGTTGCAACTGGATCGCTTTTTCGCGGGCATGCTGGCGGTTGGGATTTGTTATTCGGCGTACTTGGCGGAAATTTTCCGCTCGGGGATTTCGGCTATTGAACGCGGGCAGCATGAGGCGGCGCAGTCGCTGGGCATGACCAGATTCCAGACCATGCGGCATGTTATTCTGCCGCAGGCGGCGCGGATTATCGTGCCGCCATCGGCGAATGAATTTATCGCCAGTTTGAAAGATTCCTCCCTGGTCTCAATTATTGGCCTGCGCGAATTAACCCGGGCGGGACGGGAATACTACTCGCAGTATTTTGTGGATTTTCAGACGTGGTTGGCGGTGGGAATTGTATACCTGATAATGACCCTGGGCTTATCCCGCGTGGTGGCCTGGCTGGAGAAAAAATACCGCGTCCATGGGTACGGGATGACTCATTAGGATCATGGCTACGTCTCATTCAAACGGTGCGATTATTCAGGTGCATGATTTGATCAAGCACTTTGGCAGCGTCGAGGCGCTCAAAGGGATAACTGCATCCGTGCGCAAAGGTGAGGTGGTCGTGATTGTGGGTCCGTCCGGCTCGGGGAAATCGACTTTTCTCCGCTGCCTGAATGCGCTGGAACGAGCAGACAGCGGTTCGATTGTGATTGACGGAATCCCGCTGGACGCCGACAGCAGGCATATTCATGAAGTGCGGATGGAAGTCGGCATGGTCTTTCAATCATTCAATCTGTTTCCCCATTTATCCGCTGAAGAGAATATTATCCTGGCGCCCCGTCTCGTGCGCAAAAAGGGGGAGAAGGAAGCGCGTACCGAGGCCCATCGACTGCTTGCGGAGGTTGGTCTCGCCGATAAGGCAAAGGCGTACCCAGGACAACTCTCCGGCGGGCAGAAACAGCGCGTGGCCATCGCCCGCGCGTTGGCGATGCAACCGAAGATTATGTTGTTCGATGAACCGACGTCCGCGCTCGATCCGGAGATGATCGGTGAGGTGCTCGGCGTGATGAAAGATTTGGCCCAGCGGGGCATGACGATGGTGGTGGTGACGCATGAAATGGGATTTGCGCGGGAGGTAGCCGATCGGTTGCTCTTTTTTGATGACGGATTGATTATGGAAGAGGGACCGGTTGATATGATGATCTACCAGCCGCAGACAACACGGGCGAAGGATTTTTTCCGGAAGGTCTTGTGAGGGTGCATAGATGAGGGGCAAAGTTGTGATGAAGAACGTCAGTAGTGCGGTCGCCATATTGTTGGGAATTGTCGGCGCAACGATGGTCAAGGCCGAAACTCCGGCAAAAATTTCATCGCGCGTCACAGCAGAACTCACAAGGAATGACACGATAGCGGTTTGGATCTATTTAGCTGACAAAGATCCGTTGAACTCCGGGTTGGGGCGGGTTGCGCTGAACGAGGAATGGATTAGTGCGCGCGCCCGCACACGTCGGTTATTGCGCGCTGCCGAGGTAATTTCCGAGGATGACCGGCCAATTGATCCGGGGGCTGTTGCCGCATTAGAACAAGCGGGTGTCGTGATCCGTACAGTTTCGCGGTGGTTTACGGCGGTTTCAGGAGAAGTTGATCAGCACACGCTTAACCGTTTGGCTGATGTCCCCTGGGTTGACTCGATACGCATTGTGCAGACGTACCGGCGCACTATTCCACCAATTGACGAAGAAGAGTTCCATCGCCCGCAAGTTTCCGAACCAGTTATCGAGTATGGTCCGTCGCTGACGCAAGTGTCGATGATTCGTGTCAACGACGCCCACCACATGGGTTACCTCGGTCACGACGTGTTGATTGGATTCATTGATTCCGGGTTTGATGTCGATCACCCGGCGTTTAATCATCTAACAGTGCTCGGCACCAGGGATTTCATCAACGGCGATGATGATGTGGGCGATGATGATCTTTCTCAAATGGATCACGGGACCAAGGTGTGGTCGGTCTGCGGGTCGTGGGTTCCCGAAATATTGATTGGGACAGCACCGTACGCGGACTATGCCCTGGCTAAGACCGAAATCCGCGAGGGGCCAGATGTGAAGGTGGAAGAGGATTACTTTGTTTTCGCCCTGCAGTGGTTTGATTTACTTGGTGTGGATATTGCGTCGGCCTCGGTGGGGTACCCGGATTTCTATACCTATGGCGATCTGGATGGGCAAACCGCGAAAGTAACGCAGGGTGTGAACCGGGCGGCCGAGAAAGGAATGGTCGTCATTGCGGCCGCTGGGAATGAAGGGAACAACAAGTCGTATCCCTGGATTATCCCGCCGTCAGATGCCGAGGGCGCCCTGGCGATAGGGGCACTCAATCCCGACGGCAGCCGGTCGTCGTTTTCCTCGATCGGACCGACGGCAGACCGCCGGATTAAGCCTGATGTGATGGCGATGGGGCGGAGTGTGCAGGTAGCGATTGCCCAGGGTGATTTCGGCACCTCGCAGGGGACGTCGTTTGCTGCCCCGGCCGTTGCGGGGGCCTGCGCGCTGATGCTGCAAAAGGAACCCGGTTTGACGCCGATGGACGTATATGATCGCTTGCGCGAGACGGCTTCGCTGGCCAACGATCCTGACTCGTTGCGCGGGTATGGAACAGTCAATCTGGCAGAGGCGATGGATCTCGATGAGATCGTGGGTACGGAGAGTGTGGTGGCCGCGCCGAATCCGTTCTTCGATGCCGTGCGTTTTACCTTGCCGCAGCAGACCATTGGTGCTTCCGTAGTGATGCGGGTTTTCGATGTCAGCGCTGATGAGGTCTATTACAGGAAGACCTCCGGGCAGGTGATCGACTGGGAAGGGGTCAACAGCGACGGTAAGAAGCTGGCCGGGGGTGTCTATGTGTGCCTGTTTGAAGTCGATGGCGCGTATTACCAAACCAAAGTCGCATTACTTCGCCGTTGACTCATATAACTCTCTCGTAATCGCGTACACCGGATACCGTCCTTTTTCATCTTCGGTCCAGTGATTCAAAAGCATCCCGGCCTTTTCCATCGTTTTCGTTGAGGGGATGTTTTCCGGGTCGGCAGTCCCGACGACCATGCGGCATTCGGTATGTTTGAACGCGTACTCCAGCAGGCAGCGGGCGATCTCCAAGCCATAGCCGCTGCCCCAGTATTCCCGAGCCACCAGAAACACCATCTCCCGCCGTCCCTCGGAGTCAGGCGGTTTTATAGCAGCATGGCCGATCAGCACTTCATTGTGGGCCAGAGTCACTGCCCAGGCGTCGATACCATGACCGGGATCATCACAGGTAAATTGCCTGAAGAGATCCGCCGAATCGTCAGCCGACAGTGCCCCACCTAAGTGGCGCATGGTCTTCTCATCGGACACGACCGTTTGGAAAAATGGTTTATCGCTTGGACGATACGGGCGCAGGACAAGCCGTTTGCCGGTCAGTCTGGGTAATTTCGTCATCAGATACTCATCCTATGAAAACAGTCACCTTAACAGGGCAGGACGACAGCACCGGCCCTGGCAACTCATCACCGGGCGGACACTTGTGAGAAAACCACCATCCATAATGATCTACTTTTTACGGTTGAAGTGTGTGAAGTCAAGCGATATTATGAAATTGTACAATAGACGGCGAAGGGGTTAGCTGTGGATTTCTTTGAAGTGCTGGAAAAACGCGCCTCGGTGCGAAAATATACTGACGATCCGATAGATGACGACACAATCACGCGTCTACTGGAAGCGGTGCGCTCCTGTCCGACTGCCGGTAACCTGCAGGCGTATCAAGTATACCTGCTGAAAAATCCCAACGCAATTTCCGCGCTCGCTCGGGCGGCATATGACCAGGATTATATTGCCGGGGCGGCACGTGTTTTGGTGTTTTGTGTGGATGCTGATCGTTCCCGCGCCAAGTACCAGGAGCGGGGCATGACGCTGTATAGTCTGCAGGACACTACGATCGCCGCTACCTTTGCCCACCTGGCCGCCACCGCCCTGGGGTTGGGCAGTGTCTTGGTGGGGGCATTCAAAGAGCCGGACGTGCGAGAAATAATCGGTGCACCGGCCACCCAGCGGCCAATCATCCTGCTCCCGCTTGGTTACTCTGATGAAACCCCGGTACCAACAGATCGCCGACCGCTGGACGAGTTCGTTCACGGCTGGTAACTCCTTGTCATTGATTTGGTTGGCAAAAAACCAGAACAAAACCAACGTCTTTTATTATATTCATGGGGTAGAGACGTACCTATGTATGTACCTCGTCGTGGTGGATGAGACCGCCGATAGTAACAATACAACTCGTTGGGGGAGTGGATGAAACGTTCAGTATTGACAACGGTCATGTGTGCGCTTTTGCTGGCCGGTAGCGTGTCACTGGCGTACGGTATGCCGCTGAGTCCCGATTCTCGTGAGCAGTTAATCGAGGAAGGCCGGTTGGATGAAGTGATGGAACGGGTACAGGACGCGCGAGCGCGTGGGTATTTTAACAGCAAGAAGATGTATAGTCCGGCGGTGCAGCAACAGGCGTTAGCCAAAAGTGCCGGCACGGTGGATACCATCTTCTTGCCCGTAATTCTCGTCGATTTCAGCGACAACGACTATCAGACGTATCCCACGCTTTATGAAGCGCCGCAGTTCGACAGCATCCTGTTTTCCGAAGGTCTGATGCCAAAGGGCAGCATGACCGAGTTTTACCTGGAGAACTCCTACGGTACGTTCTATGTGACCGGGGACGTTGTCGGCTGGTACCGGATGCCGCAGACGTATGCCTACTATGTTGATGGTCAGAATGGATGGGGGTCGTGCCCCCAATGCGTGGATCAGATGATCATTGACGCGATTAGTGCTGCCGATCCCGATCTGGATTTCTCCAAGTACGATAATGATAACGATGGTTGGGTGGACGGAATTAAAGTTGTCCATGCCGGGCCGGGCGCGGAGTCTACGGGCGGGGATCCGGATATGATCTGGTCACACCGGGGTGGTATTCCTGCGCAATACAAGGACGGCGTGTATATCGGCGATTATGATATCCAGCCGCACGTTGAGCCGGGCGGCAGTATTATGAGTATCGGGGTCTTTGTACACGAGTACGGTCATGTACTCGGGTTGCCCGACCTGTACGATACGGATGGCTCCTCCGAGGGTGTCGGTGAATGGTCGGTAATGGGCAGTGGCAGTTGGAACGACGGCGGCCATCGGCCGGGACATTTCGATCCCTGGTGCAAAAAGGAACTGGGATTTATCACTTACACGGATGTAACGAGTAACTCGCTGAACGTCCAGATTCCCCGTGTAACCGAATCACCGGTGATGTATCGTCTCTGGACGGACGGTGTTCCGGGGAGCCAGTATTTTGTGGTCGAAAACCGAGGCAATGCGGGCTTTGATCAGGCGCTGCCAGGTCACGGGCTGGTTATCTGGCACGTTGACGAGTCGGTCTCCGGTAACTGGAATGAAAATCACCCCAAAGTCGCCGTTGAGCAGGCGGACGGAGATTTTGACCTGGAGGGATTCGGGAATCCGGACGGCGGCAATAACCGTGGTGATGGCGGTGACTGCTATCCCGGTGATTCCGATGTCCGTGAATTCCATGATCTGACAGTGCCAAGTTCGCGCGACTATTTTGATAATCAGACGGAAGTTGGGGTGTTTAATATCTCCGACGTGGACAGTGTGATGACCGCGGATTTTGAAGTGAATTTCAGCCGACCGTATATTGTGCGAAATTCGTTTGATTTTGCCGATGCCAGCGGTGATAACAACCACCGGGCCGACCCGGGAGAAACCAACGTGGAACTCCTGGTTGATATTACCAACTACTGGGCCGAGGCCACCAATCTCACGCTCTCGGTCTCTACGGTTCATCCGGAAATTGTCTTTTCCGACGACCAGTCGACCATCGGCACGCTGGGCCACGGGCAAACCACGACGAATGGAGCGGACCCGATTGTTTTCGATGTCGATGCCGCCTTCGAGCCGTTGATCGTTGATTTTGTTTTGAGCTACAGTGCCGACGGCGGGTTCAGCAAAGAGGAGACCTTGACCGTCGATGTGGGGCAGCCACAGATTTTGCTGGTCGATGATGATAACGCCAATCCGTTGGAGTATGAGGAGTACTTTACCCGAATTTTTGATTCACTGCGCACACCGCACGTGGTCTGGGGGAAAGACACACTATCCTCACCACCGGTGGATACGCTGGCGGAATACCCGGTCGCGCTGTGGTTCACCGGTGGTGCACGCGAAGATGTGCTCACCGCGACGGATGTCCAGAACCTGCAAAGTGTGCTGGACGCCGGTGGCCGCTTACTGTTGACGGGTCAGGATATTGCGGAGGATCTGTCTGATGACGCCGATTCGGTGTTCATGCGCGATTACCTGCATGTTCGCTTTGTTCCCGGCTCGCCGCAGTTGATTGCCAACGGGGTATCCGGTGATCCGATCAGTGACGGTCATTTTGTTGCGCTCGGTGGCTCGGGCGGTGCCGCTAATCAGAACTCACCGGATATCCTGGAGCCGACCGATGGCGCCGCGCAGACATGTTATACCTATTACGGCAGTTCCGATGCTGCGGGCCTGCGGGTCACCAGCGGGGATTACCGTGCCGTGTTCTATGGCTTCGGTATGGAAAGCATTGCTAACGGGATCTCTGGTTTCACTAAACGGGAAATTGTCCTCACCAAGACGCTTGACTGGTTGTTGGATGAGGGACCGAGTTATGTTCCCGGCGACGCCAATCTCGATGGGGCGGTCGATCCACTCGATGTTCAGTTCATTGTTGCCTATGTCTATAAGCAGTCGGTGCCACCACCGGGGGGACTGAATTCGATCGATGTCAACGGCGATTGTTCCTGTGATCCACTGGATGTGCAGTACATGGTGAATTACCTCTATACGTCTCTTGGCACACTGGTGCCGGGCTGTGTGGAATAGCTCCGGGAAACAGCAAGGATCATACTCCCCCGACCTGCCGGGTCGGGGGTTCATTTTGCCGGATCATCTGTCGTTGGTGTTGTGTTGTAGTTTGTCCACGGTCCGTTCAAGCTCGCGCACTCGCTGGTACAATTCCGGCAATTTGTCCTTGAGCACAATGACCCGCCGCTCAGAGCGGATATCCCGAGCCGGGGAGCCGAGGACGACGGATCCTGGCGGCAGATTTCCCGCGACGCCGGACTGTGCGGCAACCGTGCAGTTGTCACCGATTTCAATATGTCCGACCAGGCCCACCTGACCAGCCAGGATGACGTGGTCACCGATTTTTGTCGATCCGGAGATACCCACTTGGGAGACGATAAGACTGTGTTCGCCGACGACGACATTGTGGGCCAGTTGAACCAGGTTGTCGATTTTGGTCCCCCGTTTGATGCGGGTTTCTCCCATGGTAGCGCGGTCGATACAGACGCAGGCGCCGATTTCGACGTCGTCCTCAATCACCACTGTGCCGACCTGTGGAATTTTGTGATGTATGCCGTCCAGCTCGGCGTAACCGAACCCGTCTGCGCCCACCACGGTTCCAGGGTGAATACGTACCCGATTTCCCAGGGAGCACTGCCGAGTGACCGTGACATGGGGACCGATGGTGGTTTGCTCGCCGATGGTGACTTGGGACCCGACATAGCAGCCTGCCAGGATAAAGCTGCCGGCGCCGATCCGCGCCTTGTCTTCAATGACTGCATTCGCCCCGACTCGTACATCGGACGCCAACTCTGCCGACTCGGCCACGGTGGCTGAGGGGTGAATCCCCGGGGGCAGAGGTGGCTCCTCCGGGTGGAACAGGCGGAGGGCCAGCATGAATGCGTAGTAGGGCTCCGGATGAACGATGATCGCAGGCTTAGCATCCGGCGGCACCCGGATATCCTTATCATCGGGAATGATGACGGCCGACGCGTTGGTCGTGGGCAAAAACGAGACATATTTTTTGTTGGCGATGAATGTCAATTCACCGTCACCGGCGGACTCAATTCCCGCGACGCCGGTTATGACAACGGCGGTGTCGCCATGAACAACACCGCCGATTTTTTCGACCAGGTCTTGTAATGCGTGTTGGGTCATTACTCCAGGCGATTCAACTCTTCCAGCACCATATCGGTGAGGTCGAATTCCTTTTTGGCGTAGGCGATATTACCCTCCACCGCATCGAAAATGTAATCATAATTGTTCTCGATGGCTACCTTTTCCAACACGGCATTGATTTTATCGAGTATTGGCTCTACGAGTCTGGCGTTGAGCTGCTCGGCCTGGCCGTTGGGGCCGAATACTTCGTTGGTGCGACTCTGGAATTCTCGTTCTCGCTGCCGTAATTCGTCTTCTCTGCGTTGCTTGGCCTCTTCCGATAAGATCAATCGCTGGCGTTGAAATTCTTCGGCATCGACCTCGAGTTCCTGGCGCAGGGAGTCCAGTTCGGCCTCCCAGATCGCCACTTCCTTGTCGAACTCCAGCTGCGCTTCGGCGAATTCCTTGAACTCGTTGCGGATACGAAATGAATCGACGTACCCAATTTTACCCTCAGCCAACGCAGCCGGCACCAGAACGCACACTGTGACTGCGATCAGTGAGGCAACGATCAGCATATGTTGTGCGGTTTTACTATACCACATACGTCCTCCCGATATCTGCCTGGGCGGTCACACTGGGTGTGCCGCGCTAGAATGAACTTCCAAACTGAAAATGCGGTTTCATTTTGCCTTTTTCGTCTCCCCGGAACGGCCAGCCGAAATCAAAGCCCATCAGGCCCATGCCCGGAATGGTTATTCGCAGGCCGAATCCCACTGAGGTATACATGTCACTGAAAGGACTCATCTGGGTAGGATTTTCCCACACGTTGCCCGCATCATAGAAGAGGAGCCCATAGATTTGCTGGGAGACAAGGGGGAGGGTCAGTTCCAGATTCATCACGCCCATCGCGCGGCCGCGGATGGTGCTGGGAGACGGTCTGCCGATCAGGTAGTTGAAGGCGCCAATTTCCTTGAAATCCTGCGCGGTCGTGGCAAAGATCGACCCATCGGTGTAGCCGCGGATCATCCCGTCCGCATGCACGCCCCCCGCATAAAAACGTTCCGCGTGGGGGAGGTCACGGATGTTGGCGTTCCCCTGAATTACCCCAAGTTCAAATTTCGGAGCAAAGACGAATTTCCCGATAATGGGGCGATGATACGAGTAGCGTAACTCATTCTTGAAGTAATTCCATTTGCCACCCAACAGGCCACCGCCGAACTCCACCCGGTAGACGGCGCGCGATCCCTTGGTAGCGAATTCCGGCAGGTCACGAGAATCGCGGACCACGGTGTACGCCATCGATGAGGTCACCTGCGGCCAATCCAGGAGATTCAGAGAAAATGGATCAGTGGCCGAGGAGTCGATATAGGGTTCGGAGTAATCGGTATAGGAGATGTTTTCCCAGCGGTAACTGCCGAAGACCCGGAAATAATCATCGGGCCAGCGCAGCCGGCGTCCCAGTTGAAATCCCGCGCCGCTGCGTTCCTCAACATAGTCATTTGAGCCGGCGACCTGGGGTTCGTCCCACACCCGGCTGGTGCGGAACAGATCGAAGCCGACGGTCGTGGGGGTGTTAAGAAACCATGGCTCGGTGAAACTCAGCGAATAGGATTGCCGGCGCGAGCCAAAATCGATCATCATATTTAAACTCTGACCATTCCCCATCAGGTTGGGCCAGCCCAGCGACACAGTGCCGATGAGCTTATCCTGGGCCGAGTAGCCCCCGCCAACCTGGAACTGGTTGGTGGGTTTCTCCTCCACTTTGATTTTGAGATCCACGTCGCCGTCATCGCGGATATCATAGTCCGGCTCGACGTTGCCGAAATAATTTAACTGCATCACGTTGCGCACCGAACGAATCAGGGCGGAGCGCCGCAGGACCTGGCCGGGGAAAATCGCCAGCTCGCGACGGATTACTTTATCCTTGGTTTTGGTGTTTCCTTCGATATCAATCCGGTGCACGTGAGCGGGAACGCCCTCGGAGATTTCCAGCGTGATATTGACCACGGAGTCCATCGTGTTGGTTTCGTCGAGGATACGGGCGTAGAGGTATCCTCGCTCCATGTAGGCGCCGTAAATTCCAGCCAGCGATTCGTCAAACTTTTCCTGGTTGAAGATCTTACCGGGTTCGTGTTTCAGCAGGTCGGCCAGTTGTTCATCTGAATAGAGTTCGTTACCGACGAATTCAGTTTCACCGAAGAAATACCGCGGCCCTTCTTCGACCTCCATTGTAATCGTCACGGTCTTGTTGTTCTCGGCGACAATGACCGTATCGGAATGAATCACAAAATCGAGGTAGCCTTTTTTATGGTAGAACTCGGTTAGTTTCTCTTTGTCCTCGGTGTATTGCTCTCGGTTGAAATTGCCGCCGCCGAAAATACTGGCGAAAAAGCCTTTGGGTTTATTGGACATCTCGCCCTGGAGGTCATCATCGGAGAACTGGGTATTACCCTCGAAAATGACCGCCTCCACCGAGACCTTGTTGTTCTCATTGATCTCGAAGGTGACATCCACCACGTGGAATGAATCCGGAGGAGTGGTTTCGACGTCGATGGTTGCGAGGTAGTACCCCTCGCTACGGTAATGGGACTTGATTTTACTGCGGGCCTGGACGGTCAGGTGGGGGTTGATGATCTGCCCTTCTCGCAGCCCTGCAATCTTCCTCAACTCCTCATCTTTAACTTTATCATTGCCGGAAAAATCCAGGGTACCCAGGCGCGGGTGTTCCATGACCTTAATCGTGACTGCGGTCGTATCTGCGCCGGTGGTTGAGGATAAGACCACATCGGCGAACAATCCCAAGCCGTAGATGCGGCGGACGGCGTCGGGGATAGAGGATGGTGTCAGGCGCGCACCGACCCGCAGACCACTGACATTGCGGATCAGCCGCTCGTCCGTTAACTCGTTCCCCTCAATAATAATAGTACGGATAATCGGGTCCGCGGCCTGCGCGGTGGCAGTCAACGCTAGGCAGGCACAGTAGACGATCAGTGTCAACCACCGATGGGAAGTAGAAGTGATTGCCCGTCCCCCCTTACAGCGTGCCGTTGGCGGTGATCAGAACGACAAGCCGGTTATTTTAATTTTCGTGTAGTGCTGCCGGTGGCCGTTTTTCTTGCGATAGGTGGTGCGCCGTTTGAAATGGAAGACCATGATTTTCTCGTCGCGCCCTTGCTCGACAATTTCGCCCTCGACCTGTGCGTTGGCGACAGTCGGCGTGCCGATCAGCTTTTCTTCGCCCTTATCAACGAAAAGGACCTGGTCGAAGACGACTTTGTCGCCGACGTCGCCGCCGAGGAGCGGTACATTGATTTCGGCGCCCTCGCTCACCGGAAACTGCATACCACCGGTTTCGATAATCGCGTTCTTCATCAATGACTCCACGCTTCTGTGAGCATATTATTCCAACAAACCGGCCAGTATACCTGATTTCGGTCCGTTGTCAAGGTATTTCAACCACTTAGCGGGGATTTGGTTCCCAGGTTTCGCGGGTGGTAGTACTGCGTTGTGTCTAAACTGGTTGGGTGATTTGCGGAATCTTGTCAAGGGGGTGAGTGGGACAGGGTAAGTCGCGGTGATGTTAATCCAGGGGCAGGTTTGAAACCTGCCCTCTTTGGGCGGGTCTCAGACCCGCCCCTCTGTCACCCCGGCGGAGGCCGGGGTCCAGTTTCCCTTGCGGAGCAAGGGACTAGTTCCAACCCCAAGCCGCTCTCCCGCCGTGCCGGGAGACGGCTTGCGGTTGCCACCCAATGTCAAGTGTGTTGGCCTACATATTCCGGCGAGTGTCCAAACCGTGTCCCGCTCGTGCTGGACTCAGGGATTACGACCTACTTGATTAGCATCATCTTACGGCAATCGGAGGTGCCGTCTACGGTTAGGCGATAGAAGTATACCCCTGGGGTCGCTGGGTCAGCATCCCAAGTTACGTGGTGGTGACCGGCGGGACTGGTGTCATCTATTATTGTCGCAATTTTACGCCCCAAAATATCGAAGATTTCAATACACACTTCTCCCGCGTGCGGGAGATCGAACTCGATCACGGTGGAGGCGTTGAAGGGGTTCGGATGGTTCTGGTAGAGGGTGAAGGATTCCGGCACATCTGATTTATCTTCCTCGACCAGTATTCCTGTGGGCATGTCGGGGCGTTCCAGGACGTAGAGTGTCGAACCTTCAATATAGTACAGGTCAAGGAAGTCGTCTTCGAGGATGGGTGCGGTGCGGATGTCGGCTGGGGGGAGACCGGGAAGCGTCTCAACTAGCTCACCGGTGTACCGGTTGCGAATGTCCCAGCCGGAGCCATCAGATTGGGGCAGCACCAGGACTATATCCTGTGAAAACGGCGTGTCGGTGCAGGCGATGCCGGCGTACGGCGATCCGGGGGTGAATTGCCAGTCAGGCGCGCAGTATTTCGTACGCGTGACCCCACCGAGGCAATAGGTGTCATCCACCCAGTGTTGCAACTGCCAGTAGAGCTTGGGTAGTTCCGCAGGATTGCCCTCGGCCAGCTCAATGGTGGTTATCTGGGGCCAGCGGGAGGTCCAGGTGATGGTATCCTCTACATTCTTGACGGTGAGAATGCAGTCGGAACTGAATTCGACTTCGGTCCGGCCGCGCAAGTGCATCGAGCATCGCCCAACATTCAAGCCGAAGCCGTCCTCCGAGCGGGGATGCTGGTAAGAGCGCTCGTGCTCGAAGACGCACAGGTATGCCGTCATCGGATCATTTGTGGTGAAACACACACGGCCTTTTTGGTGCATCCCGTCAGTCTCACCGAGGTATTCGCCGGTGGTCAGTGAATAGGCATGCCAGAGCGTGGTGTACACGAGGTCGTACACGCAGGTGTCCGGATAATACGGGTGATAGTCCAGCGTTGAATCACAGAAGGGCACAGAGGCGGAGTCGGTTTCACTGATAAATACGGTTGCATCGCCACTCTCCGATTCACCCCAGACCTGCACCACCCGGGGATAGAGTTCGGGGGCGTGAGTGATCGCAAAAGCGAAACCGGTGATTGCCATACGCGGGTTGAAAATCAGGATGCTGTCCTGGCGGAGGTAGGCATAATCGGCGAAACCATCATGGTCGAAATCCCCACATCCCCAATTGTTGCGTTCAACAGGTAAATAGTGAGGCCCATCAAGCCAGCGCTCCTGTGCCGGGCTGTAGACACCGACAGAGTCGCCATTGGCCCCCACTTGCAACGCCAGTTCCCAGAGGCCGTCGTCATTGATGTCGACCGGCTCGAAGTAGGTGACCGGGTAGCCGATGTCCTGGGTGCGAAATTGCAGGTCGTGGTCGGATGCAGATATACCGCCGGCAAGAAGCCAAACCAGTGCTACTGCGATAATCACCGCACACTGTTTTGTGGGGACGCGAATTTGCATAATCATTCCCCCAATCGTTGTCAGAGCAAAGCCTAACGGAACCTGTGAGTAAAATACCGGCTGAGATTTTCTTGGCAAGTGAGAATTTGGTGAATGTCGTGGTCACGGGCGGGACGCGCGTCCTATGGTACAGTCAGGCCAAGGACTGACCGCCACGGGAAATCATCCTCAACCCCAAGCCGCATCCGCCGCAGGCAGAACCGCTTGAGGTGGCCACCCGAATTCTGATTTCTGTGGTCTTCCGTGGGTGGCCCGGACATTTGTCCGGGTTTCAGACGCTGTTCGATCAGTGCTGGAAACCCTGACGAACGTCAGGGCCACCTATACCAAGGATGACGTCGAAACCACGTCCCTTGCTTCGCGGCGGGACTCAGGGGTTTCGACCTACGCCCCTGGGCTGCGCCCAGGGAAAATGGATTCCGGCTCACGGCCGGAATGACAAGGATCGTAATTCTGCTGCATACAAAAAAGAACCGCCGCGTGATTCGTCACGCGGCGGTCAAAACTCAAGCGATTGTCCGGAGCGACCTTTATTCGCTTGAGTCAGGACTTTCGTCCGCTTTGTTTCCTATATCGTTCTGCTTCACGTTGTTCTCCACTACTACCCGCGCAACATCAACAACGCGATCCCCGGCGTCAAGATTAATTAACTTAACTCCCTGGGTCGCCCGGCCGATAATTTTAATTTGCTTCAATGGCTGGCGAATGATGATCCCTTTCTGGGAAATAATCATCAATTCGTCGTCGTCGACAACCTCCTTAATCGTGACCACTTTGCCGTTGCGCGAGGTCGTTCGCATATTAATGACACCCTTGCCCCCGCGGTTTGTCAAGCGATAATCGGCAATATTCGAACGTTTGCCGAAACCGTTTTCGGTCACCGAGAGCAACGAGGTGGAGCGGCGGACCACGACCATGCCAATGACATAATCATCTTTTGACAGGGTGATTGCGCGCACGCCGTAGGCAGTGCGGCCCATCGCGCGGACGTTTTCCTCATGGAAACGAATTGCCTGACCTTCCCGGGTCGCAATAATGATTTCGTCGGTGTCGTCCGAGATTGCCGCTTCGATCAACTCGTCGCCCTTGGGCAAGTTCATCGCGTTGATCCCACCCTTCCGTGGATGACTGAACGCCGAGAGCGCGGTCTTTTTAATTACCCCCTGACGGGTGGCCAGGACGATATAGTTGTCATCCTCAAATTGTTTTACCGGGACGAAGGCGGTGATACTCTCGCCGGATGAGGTGCCCAGCATATTGGCGATATTTTTACCCTTGGCCACCCGTCCGCCGGTGGGTATTTCATGCACTTTCAACCAGTAGACCCGTCCGGCGGTCGTGAAAAAGAGGATGTAATCATGCGTTGAGGCAACGAAGAGGTGTTCGATGAAATCCTCTTCGCGGAAATCCATCCCTCGGACGCCGCGGCCGCCGCGTTTCTGGCGGCGGTAGGACGATACCGTCAGCCGTTTGATATATCCGCCGTGGGTGATGGTGACCACCATGTCTTCTTCGGCAATCAAATCTTCGAGAGAGATTTCCTCAACATCCTCGATAATTTCGGTGCGTCGTTCGTCGCCATGTTTCTCTTTGAGTTGTTGCAGTTCTTCCCGGATAATTGCCATGCGCTGCGGTTTGGAATCCAGAATGCCGCGCAAGCGATCGATGGTTTTCAGCAGTTCGACATATTCGTCTTCGATTTTTTGCCGTTCGAGACCGGTCAACCGCTGGAGGCGCATATCCAGAATCGCCTGCGCCTGGATTTCGGTCAGGCCGAATTTGCTCTGTAATTTTTCCTTGGCCTCCGGTGGGGTTTTGGAGCCGCGGATAAGCTCGATAATTTCGTCAATGTGGTCCAGCGCAATGCGGTAGCCCTCGAGGATATGCGCGCGCGCTTCCGCCTTTTCCAGATCAAACTTAGTCCGGCGCAGGATGACATTGTGCCGGTGATGCAAAAACTGGTCGAGCAGACTGCGCAGATCGAGCAGGGTGGGAATGCCCTTCACCAACGCCAGATTAATAATCCCGAAGGTCACCTGCAACTGCGTATGTTTGAACAGTTGATTCGTGGTGACTTCGGGGACTGCGTCACGTTTAAGTTCGACGACGATCCGCATACCCTCGCGATCGGACTCGTCCCGGAGATCGGCGATTCCCTCCAGCCGTTTATCTCTGACCAACTGGGCGATACTCGCAAGCAGGTTTGATTTATTCACCTGAAACGGGATTTCTGAGATGATGATATTTTGCTTGCCGTTTTTCAGGGTCTCGACGTTGGCCTGCGCCCGGAGAGTAATTTTGCCACGGCCGGTGGAGTAGGCGGTGCGAATGCCGTTATGTCCTAAAATAATGCCGCCGGTGGGGAAATCCGGACCGGGCATGATTTCGATGAGGTCGTCCAGTTCAATGTCGGGATTGTCGATGACTGCGGTGAGTGCGTCCACCGCCTCGGTCAAATTGTGCGGCGGGATGTTCGCGGCCATGCCGACGGCAATGCCGGAGGTGCCGTTGCAAATAAGGTTGGGGAATTTGCCCGGCAGGACAGTTGGCTCGTTAATGGTACCATCGTAATTGGGGACGAACTCGACGGTATCTTTTTCCATATCCGCCAGCATTTCCATGGCCAGCGGTGTCAACCGCGCCTCGGTATAGCGCATGGCCGCGGCGGCGTCACCATCAATTGACCCAAAATTCCCCTGTCCGTCCACGAGCGGATAGCGCATGTTGAATTCCTGCGCCATGCGCACCAGGGTTGGATAGACAACCTGTTCACCGTGGGGATGGTAGTTCCCCGAGGTGTCACCGGCAATTTTGGCACATTTGCGGTGGGGTCGCCCGGGGGCAAGGTTCAGGTCATTCATCGCCACCAGGATGCGGCGATTGGACGGTTTCAGGCCATCGTACACATCGGGCAGCGCCCGCTGGGTGATGACCGACATGGAATAGTCGAGGTAGGAGGATTCCATCTCCTCCCGGAGTTGCTTGGTCAGTATTTTTTCGCGTTCCAGACCCATTGATTAACCTTCTTTTGACACTTCATCTCAACCCAGAGAGAAAACTATATACGCTTACTAACCATCTGGCAACAACAGAATCACGATATGTTGGTTGAGGTTTTGACGGAGTTACGCGGTCACGGGAGACCAATAGTTGATCTCGGATGAGGTACAAAGCGGGAGACGGGACTCGAACCCGCGACCAACAGCTTGGAAGGCTGTGACTCTAGCCAGCTGAGTTACTCCCGCGTACGCGTCAATTAAGTACGTTTGCAACGCCAAGAACGCAAGTGCATTCAGTGGGACAGCAGCAAACCACTCTCCATTTTGCCGCCACGCGTTTGTCCGTCGGGTAATGTCGTTGCTGAAAATGTTTTTTTACAATTGTCCAAAATACTGACACTGAAGAATTTCCCATAAGTCATTGCACTAAAATCAAGTACGGATATGTCGTAAAAAATGTGAAAATTCATTCCAAGAAACTTAACAGAATTGATGCCGTTCCTTGATGTGGAAGTTTATCGCAGCTCCGTAAGACATTGAACGGTGGTAGATTGCAAAAGGCACTTTTTTGGTCGTCCCGGCATTCTTCTTGCATTGCAAACTGCGCAGTGCTATATATGGTTTGAAAAACTAGGAAAGGTGTTCACATGAAAAAAGTTTTTGCTTTGTGTCTGGTTCTGATGACGGCAGTTTCGGCTCAGGCGCTGCCGATTTATGATGGCTTTCTGACCACTCCGACCGGTGTTGAAGCAACTGGAGCTTGGGAGCTCGGTTTCAGGATTGACTGGCATGTTGAATTTGTGGATACCGCTTGGTGTTACATGTACTCCCTCACGGACTTGGACGGCAACGCTCTTGATCCCGGTGCGGTCAGTCATCTAACGGTTGAAGTTTCGCCGGATGTTGACAGGAGTGATTTCTGGGGTGTCAATGGTTCTCCCTGGGAATTGGGCACCTGGGGTGAGTCGAGTTTTATGGCGAACAGCTTGAAACTGGATTACGGCGCTGACGGCCAGACGGAGTGGAGTTTTTATACCAAACGCATGCCGGTGTGGGGCGATTTTTTCGCCAAAGACGGTCAGGCGGGTGGTCTGGGTTGGAACACCGCCCGAAATGCCGGTTGGGACCTGGCTGATCCTGTTGCGCCGGCGGCCGATGGGATCATCGATTACAAAATTCTGCGGCCCGATACCGAAACGCAAGTCATCCCGGAACCGGGAACACTCGGGTTGTTGGGAGCTGGATTATTTGGCCTGGCCTGGCGGCTGCGCCGGAAGAAATAATAAGACAGACTGAAATTGACTCTAAGCTCCCGGAATGCCAGGAGCTTTTTTGTGCGCGGGACAAGATCGATTTGTTCGGAGGGTGATTATCCTCACCCTTGACCGCTCCACAGCGGGTGCCCCTGACGTCCGTCAGGGTTTTAAAGAATGCTGGAATTTGGGTACCCCACCCAGAGCAACGAGTCCGTCAGGGCTCGGAGCGCCGGGTGGGTCGGTAAAGTAAGTTGAACAGGGGAACAGGTGAGCAAAACGGGAGTGGCAACCTCAAGGATCCGTGTGCGGCAGG
>CAYWVO010000035.1:0-35432 GCA_964461835.1 uncultured Ignavibacteria bacterium
CACGGAGGCGGAGGTCAATGAGATGATCGCGGAATCCTACCAGGATTTTTGCACCGTGCGGCGGGAGTTTATCGCCGAGGGCATGATGATCCGCTCGGGCGGGAAATACCGGGTGGCGTCAAGTTATAAATATCTGCCCTGATTGTCCCTCAACCCTTTAAGGGAGACGGTGACCTTGGATTTGCGATAGGTCGGGTTTCTCGGTTGCCACGCCGACCTCGGAATCCGACCTACCGATCACTCCAACCGGTACTCGGTAACCTCGCCCTCCTCATTGAAGGTGAAAATCAACGCATATCCAAACGAGAACAGTTTGCCGGCATTGCCGACCGAGTAATGCGCGCGAAATAGTTCGCCATCGGGCGGCCCCAGCCGTTCCTCCAATTCCCGCACCGGCCGGCCGATCCAGCGAACCCGACTCACCAGGTTCTTCACCATGCGACCCCGTTCTTTCGGGGTCGCGATCCGCCAGACTGTCTCATCGAATTTTGCGTTCTCCATTTTCGATGGTCGACGGTCCAAGCGTACTTCATCGATGATGTTCTGGATATCGGCGCGAAACATGATGACAAACTGGGAGGAATCTCCCACGGGTACCCGAGAGGAGCGAGCATGCGGCGCGTCGGTCTCGCCGAGGTGGTACCAGTACAACCGCTCATCCAAATCGGGGAAGCCGAGCAACGCGTACAGTTCTCCCCGTGAATAGCCGGTGAAATCAAAGCGGTCCAGAAGATCATGAACCATGCGTCCCTTGGTGGACGGGGAGGCCTCCTGCCACACCTCGCTGTCAAAGGACAGCGGCTTGACCGATTGGTAGACCAGCCAGGCGGCCAGGATCAAAAATCCCACCGCAATGATAACTGTCCAGCGAAAATAGGGATTTTGCATCGTTACCGCCTCCTGCCACAGTAACGATACGAATTCTGCAGATGTTTACTACTGAAAAAGCCGGCTTGGATGACCGGCTCTCCATGGATTATACGGGTGAGTCACTCACTGCCGCGGCGGGAAACATCGGTGCGCAACCCCCAGATCCAACACGCCAGTCCCCACAGTGTGACCATGATTCCATTCTCCGCATGGCTCGAATAGGTCAGAAAAGCCAAGTCGATGAAACCCAGAATAATAAGAATGAGGCCGAGAATATACCACGTTCCCGATTTCTTCATGAGACCCTCCCTGTCCTGATATCTTTGAAGTACGTAGCATGACGATTGGCTGCTGGCCTATTTCGTCGGCGGAGAGTAAACCTTTTTTGCGGTGATCGTCTCAAGGGATTGGCGGGATTCGCAGGCAAAGAGCACCCGGTATTTTGACCGGGTTTCCAGCCCTTGACGGATCATCTCCTGCATCGGAATATCAGTTGTTGGTGTCTTGGGAGAGACATCCTTTTGCGGTTGAATCATTAAACTCAAACCTCCTGTTAATCGTGCCCATCTGCCGAGCACGGCCACCATCACACTCGCCACGCCGACCTTTCGGTCCACCGACCGGGCAAACCGGTACCAGAGCTGCAAATGCGATTCCTGACCGGACTATTTCTGCAGAGACCTCTGCAGAGACCACAACCGATCGCACCGCAATTGCTTAACGCAGGCTGTTTTTCAACTAAGTACGGCATCCCCCAATGGTCTCACCGAATCTGAGGGATTCTGACCACACCCCCGGGGATGGCCCCCATCACTTTCTCTGCGCATCTTCCAACCGTCAAAATGACGCATCACGGTGCTCCCGGTCTATGCAATGACACGCCAAACGTGTACATTAGGTGCATTATGTCCTTCTCCGCGCTACGATTATCATTAATCAAATCGATCTGGCGCTTATCCTGGCCGATCGCCGGAGCCAATCTCCTGTTGCGCGGGGCAACTATTATCGATACCGCGATGGTGGGCCGGCTCGGCGGGTCCGAACTCGCCGCTGTCGCGGTTTCCCAGATTATCATTTTCGTTGCTCTCGTGGCCATTCAGGGGCTGGCCACCGGAGGTCAGGTGATGACCGCCTTCCACACCGGCGCCAAACACCATGGGCGCGCGCAGGCGACCGCCGGTGCAGCGATAACGTCCGGGATAATCTTCTCCCTGGGGGCCATGGTCATCCTGCCCTGGCTGTCGGAACCGCTGGCCAAACTGATGGGGGCATCCGCAGAGACCGTTGCACTGGCCTTAGACTATCTTTACTGGATTTGGATTTTCATCGCCTTCCGCTCGCTGCTGATTATCATGTCCCGGATTTTTCACGGTTACGGTGATAGCGCCACGCCCCTCTGGGTTGTGGGCGGAGTCACGGTCGGGCATGTTGCCCTGGCGTACCCGCTGATCTTTGGGGCATGGGGATTTCCGGACTGGGGCGTGGCCGGCGCATCATTCGCCACCGGGGTCTCCGAATGTGCCGGGGTCATGGTTTTATGGACAATCGGCGTACGCCGAGGGTTTTTGCGCACCGATATCTGGCGATTCTCGCACGGTGACTTGCGCGAGGTTATCCGCACCGGGGCGCCGACCTCCGGCGAGCGGTTATCGATGACCTCCATGCAGTTTGCCTTTGCGCGCATTATTAACTCCGTGTCAGAGTCAGCCTTCGCGGCATTTCGAGTTGGCGTCGATATTCAGGCGTTCTCCTTTTTGCCGGGGATCGGTCTGGCGAATGCGGCGACTACGCTGGTGGGCCAAAGCCTCGGTGCAAAAAATCAACGCCGCGCCAAACGATCCGCCGTACTGACGCTTCTGCTGGCGGCCGGTTACATGATTCCGATGGGACTATCCTACTTTTTCCTCGGCGATCTCTGGTTCCGTGCCTTTACCAATGATCCGGCGGTGCTCAATCACGGCTATGTCTTCATGAAATTCGCGGCGTATATGCAGATCCCCTTGGCGGCGTCGATGGTGTTCTCCGGTGCGCTGCGCGGCGCAGGGGAAAATAAATGGGTCATGTATTCCGCCATGCTGTTTGGCTGGGGGGTGCGCATTCCGGCGGCGTTCATCGGTACCGCGCTATTGGGCGCCCCGGTTTACTGGGCCTGGTTCACGCTGGCCGGTGACTGGACGCTGCGCTCGATTTGGATGTACGCTCGCTTTCGCTCGGATACGTGGCGGCTATCGCCAGAGAAAATAGTTATCACCCGACCATCGGATGCCATGCCGCCGCGGCAGGCATCCGTGTAGGCAATAGGCCGTAATTTGATGGAGATTAACCATGACCGTACATCAGGAACAAAGCGATACCATCACCACCGTTCGCTTAGAGAACGGCAAGGTGAACGCGCTCTCCCGCGAGGTAGTCGATGCGTTGCACCAGAGCTTGCAACAACTGCGCGACGACGGGCAAACCCGCGCGATGATCCTCACCGGTACCGGCGCGTTTTTCTCATTTGGCCTGGATGTGCCACAATTGCTCACCTTTGATCGTTCGCAGCTAACCGATTACCTGCACCGGTTCTGTCGGCTGAAAACTGATCTGTATCTGTTTCCCAAACCCGTGGTAGCGGCAGTGAACGGACACGCGACCGGCGGTGGTTGCATGTTGGTTCTGCCCTGTGATTACCGTATCATGGTCTCCGGCAAAGCCAAAATATCCCTTAACGAAATCAATCTTGGCGTGCCGGTCTTCGCGGGGAGTGCGGCGATATTGCAGGCCTCAGTCGGGACACGCACTGCTGAAACGATTTTGTATGAGGGCGGCATGTTATCCTCCGAGCAGGCCCAACAGTACGGCATGGTGGATCAGGTAGCCGCGGCCGGAGACCTGATGATCACTGCCCGGGAAAAAGCGGCAGAGTTGGGCGGCAAATTCCCGCCGGCCTTTGCGCAAATTAAATCGTTGCAACGCCGACCGATTGCCGATAGGTTTATCCCGCGCGAGGAGGACGGAATCGAACGATTTGTCGATGTCTGGTTGAGTGATCACGCGCAGTCGATTTTGCAAAAGTTGACCATTCGGGAGTAAGCGAGTCAAACCATGGGCACGTTTCGTCTGATAACCATCGGCGGCGGTTTACTGTTGATACTGTACGGCCTGTATTCAATACACAGCGGGAGCATTATTACCATCTGGGCGCGGCTGGCGCCGCGCCCGACCTTGGTCTACTGGATTACACTGGCGGCCTGCCTGCTGATCGGCGTGATGAACCTCTTCATGGGGATCCGGTCGTTCTTTGTGGAGTGAGGGGGAATTATCCATGTTTTCGGCCGGTTACTCTTCCAACCAATAATCTAAGTCAGGGTTTAATTCTCTGCCGTGATCCCACTCTCGATCAGCATCGTAGTCGAGGTACTTATCGTCATCGAGAAAGTATATGCCGTCTCGGTAGCAATCCCGCACGAATGTCAGAAAGATATTGGAATTCACGTGCATGAGTTGAGTCGCATCATCGTGTGAGACATCATAGATTTCATCTTCTCCGTTATCCTTATTGGCTAGCACGCAAATATAGTCGCTAGAGTAATTCGCCAAGACCGGAAAGAGAAACCCACCAGTTTCGTTGTGTAGTTCCTTGAAACGATCGCCAAGTTTTGAAACTTCTTGCGCCAATTCCCTTAAATGAATGAGCCGATATCCTGGGGTAAGATCCATAAATTGCTGATCCTGAATCTGATGAGGCGTACCGGCCACTTCGCCGTAAATGGCATAAAGGATCTCCGGAATATCCGCGCGCTCGTTGACCAGCGGCAGCAACGCATCGGTTATTTCAGCTTCGGTAAAACCACTTCCAAGTGTGGAGCGATATCCTGGCCGGGAGGTTTCGGCCAAGGAAAGGATTTCCGTAAAGAGGTCGATATTCTCTGGCATAATGGCAACTCCGATTAGTATTCTACAACTCAGAAATTAAGAAAGAAATCATTTTTGTGTTCCTAATCGACTATCTCTATATCAAATTCGTCACCCTCTTTGATTCCGTTTTCTCGATAAAAATCACCAAGATCTCGACCCGCAGCCTGGTTTTCCGCACTGGGAACGGGTTCGACGTGTGCTCCCTCACCTCCTTGCTGCGTTGAGGCGTACGGAAACTCATCGTAGTCATGTCCTTCAGGGGGAGGCCCTTCTTCTTTACGAATTTTCTTTTGAGAGTGGTATCGGTTCTTTTTGGCAGCCTTCTTGCCTCCTCCCCGTTTTAGACCCTTCAAGGAGTGTCCTTCCTTTTGCGCATTATCCAGCATCTTGGTGTGGTTTGGGTGTTCCTTTCTGGAGACTTGATGTGTCGGTCGAGCAGGCGGAGCTTCCGCCGCCCCACTTGTCGACGGTCCCCCCTCCGCATCCGGGCCGTCTTTCGGCTTGGCGTCATCCGCTTTGCTGCCTTTGGTAGTGCCCTGGCAGGTCAACCCATCCAAGTCGACTGCACCCAGCGGATTGGCCGGGTAGGCATACAGATTTAATCCCCCTGCCAAACCGTGCGGATCGGACTGCAAATACCGGCCCAATTCCGGGCTGTAGTAGCGGAAGCGATTGTAATGCAAGCCGGTCTCGGCATCGTAATAGTGTCCCGGCCACCGCAGTGACAGCTCAGTGGTGCTGTCGGGATGAACCCGTGCGCGGCCGTAGGGGTCGATTTCCGCCTGCCAGACAATCGCGCCCGTATCATCCTCAACGCGAACCGGCATCCCGATATTATTGGTGAAGAGATAATACCGGGTTCCCGACTCAGGATCGGCGCCGAGCCCATCATAATCTACAAACATAAACGGTACCAGGGATGCTTCATCGGTGTAGACGTACACCCGCAGCCGTTGCCCGCCGAATACCTCCGCCGCGAGACGGAAATCATCCCAGTAACACTCAACGGTCTTCTCACCCCAACTCTTTCGAATCCGCCGGCCGAACGCGTCATACTCGGCAGTCCATTCACCTTCCCGGGTGACGATGCGAATCAGGCGGTCGCAGGAGTCATATTCGTATGAGGTCGTACCGCCGGGGCCGGTGCGGGAGGTCACATTATTGCGTTGGTCGTAGGTAAACAAGTCGCCATTGGCTTCAATCAGCCGATTTTGGTCGACGGTGACCTCACTCAAGCCCGGCTGTCCGACCAAATTACCGGCGGCATCGTAGCGATAATCCCGCACCGTGCCATCGGGCAGAATTTCTTTGGTGAGCCGGCGCAGGGAATCATATTCATACCGGGTCGTACCCCTGGCCGAATCGTCAATTGCCAGGACACTTCCCTCACCGGAGTAGGTAAACTCCCGGCTGCGCACCCGGCCGTTATCCTCCGGCCGTCGCGAGGCTTTCCCCAGACACCGGCCGTCGGCATCGTACCGTGCCACCTCGGTGGTACCGTTGGCCAACGCCCGGCACACCGCACGACCACCGGGAAAATCAAACCGATGCACCCCGCCGGTGGGATCGGTAATCGTTACGCCGGGGATATCCTCAGCTTCATGATCGTAGACCGTGATGAACCGTTCCAACACCTCACTGGCGGTCAGGGCAGTGCCGTCGAACGCATGCCGCACCCCGAGTCCGTCGCGCATGTCACTGTCTTGTTTGCCCTCGGGACTGTAGGAGAGCATTACTGCCGAGGTCTTTGTTGTGCCGCCGGCAAAGCGACCTTGATCGTCATACGAGAATGTGTGCGTATCGCCCGAGGCGAGTATCCGTTTGCTCTTCGCACCGCCGGGGCCGATTTCAAACGTGAGCAGCCGGCTGCCCTCGCGGTCGCACTTCTCGATTAGATTGTCGGCCGGATCGTACCGGTACCGGTCTCGGACTTCCCCATGACGGGTGATGGCGACGGTTCGGTCTTTAAGGTCTCGCTCGTATTCAGTGGTTGTTCCGCCGGGATCAGTCACCGCAATAATTTCACGACGGCGGGAATGCCTATAGGCGGTTACACTTCCATGGCTGTCGATCTCCCGCATCGGGGTGTCGATTGAGCCATACTCAAGGCGAATTACTTTGCCGTCCCGATCTTCGATCCCGACAATATTGTCATTGGGGTCATACTGCCAGCGGCGACGATGGCCGCTTACATCAATCCGCTCGACGGCCCGCTGCTGGGCATCGTGCACAATCGTCGGCTGCGCGGTTGTCCTTGGGGAAAGGACCTCGTCCAGTGAACCAGCGGCAAGCGGTTCCCGTTCTCCATACAGCCAATGGGTGATTTCTTTTGGAAATGTCTCAATACGCGGACCCAATGGTGTTTCGGGCGCCAATGTTTCCGCGCGCACCAAGTCGCCGAATTCCCAGACTTCAGCGGCCTCCGGCAACTCGTAGGCGAGCGGATTCGGCTCGCCGACATCCAGTCCCGGCGGGGGCAACCGGTTGCCCAAGGGCCCGACGCGGTAGAGGAGGGCGCCGAATTCGTCGTAGACATACTCGGTCACGTCCCCGTTCGGATCGATCTCCTCCATGATCAACCCGTCTTCGTCGAGCACCCATTCGGTGGTGCCACCATACGGATCGATCAACTTGACCAGCACATCGTCTTCATCGAAGAAATACAGCCATTTGCCGCCGTCGCCGGCGGTCCGAATGGTACATTTCGGCATCTCCAAATACTCGTACCGACTTTCAAAGACACCGTCCTCACCGCGAGCATGAATACAGCGGCCTAGGCTGTCGAAGGTATACCGGAGCGTATACCCGTTGCGGGTGGTCATGCTGGTCATGCGATGATACGCGTCGTAGGTGTAGTACTCCTCGGCCTCCATCGCATCCTGCCAAGCAACCATATCGCCGTGCTCATTGAACCGATACTTGGAAATAGTCAGCGGCGCGTTGTCTTCCCGCTGCAATTCCAAACGAGTAATCCGGCCGTAACCGTCGTAGGTGATTCGAACATCCAGTTCCTGGTAATCACAGATCTGAGTCAGTCGTCCGGCATTGTCGTAAACAAATTCCAGCGAGTACGCACCGGCGTGCAGGCATTGAATCGGACTCGGCTCAAATCCGCCGGACAGATGAAACTCCATCGTCGGTTGTCCGAGTTCCTCGATGATATACACACCGGGTTCGAGGCGGCTGAGCATTTGGCCGCCGTTGTAGCTAAACTCACTATCGGGTTCGAACGCCGGAAAATCTATTTCGCAGCCGTCCGGTCCGCGGTAGGTGAATCCGTAGGGAGTGCGCTGGAGGGTACGTTGATACTCGTGGCGATACCCGTAGCCGAGCGGGCCGTTCTCAGCAGCCGCGGCGCTGTCGTAAAAGCGCCGCCAGCGGAAGGGGATGATACCCGGACGGTGATAATCATCGATTTCAAATACTTTCGCACCAGTCAAGGCATAGACGGGGCACTCGCATTTCGACTTGCCGTTGGATGGCGCCTCGCCTTTTTTCGGTGGAGGCGCTTCATCAGCCGTGCGGCTGAATTGCTTGCCCTTTTTTGCCCCTTTGGCCGATCCCTTTGCTGCGCCTTTGCCTGCTTTGGCGCCTTTACCGGCCTTTCCCGCTTTCCCGGCGGCCTTCCCGGTCTTGCCGGCTTTCTTGCCGGCTTTCTCCAGCGCTTTTTTGCCTTTCTTAATCATCTTTACCGCGCCGCCGACCGCTTTACACACGCCCTTGATCGCGGCGGCGAACGCCATACTGGTCAGGGACGGCATCGGTGCACCACCAACTAAGACATTGGCGCTGGATGATACCGTGAAGCCAACGGCAAATTTAGGGATCGGTGGATCAAATAAGATGCATTGCTGTGTGATATCGGTACCGATGCGGCCTGCGCGCGCACCCTCCACCCACACGGTGGCGGAGCCGAGGTAAATCTCATAAAACGGGTTGTATCCTCCACACCAGATGCCCAGCCCCATATCACCGCAACGGGCCGCAGGCATCCCATTGATCAAGGTCTTCGCGGCACCCGACATGATGGGAATGGGAATTATTGGGCCGGTGCTGGGCAAGGGGACCATTGGCGCCGGCGGGATCAAGTTTGGGGGATGAGGGTGCCCGTGCGGGAGCGCCACATCCATATCCAGAATACGAACCGCCGGAATTGCGGGAAACGGAATCGCCGCCAATGCGGTTGACATGACCTGTTCAACACTGGTAATGACCGAGAAGACCGCGCCAATTGTTCCCAGTACGCCGTCTGCTTTGCCGATTGCGTCCCACTGCTTACCCAAGGCATCGACTTGCGCTTTCATCGAATCGCCGACTTTATCTATGGTATTCCGGGCCCATTCGCGGTCGATGATGCCCTCTTTCAACCCGCTGAGCGAGCGCATTGCCGAATCGGCGACGATGTCCGCCACCACACCCTGCGGGCCTTTGGTTATGACATCCTTGGCAAGCTGGTCGGTATCGACATTCTGCATCTTGTCGTAGACACCATCCACGGTGTGATCGACGACGTCCATGTAGCCGGTATCCTGCCCGGTCTGCTGGTTGCTGTTCTCGATGGCGGCGGCGCCACCTACACCCTTGTTGACCAACGCCCCCGCTTTGGCTGCGTTGTCATACTTACCCATTGTTCAGCCTCTCGCGGAGCTGTTTCACCTGGGGAATTTTGCCGCGCTGACCCGAGTCGCGGTACATCTCTTCTAGCTTGTTGAGTACATCTTCGCAGCCGGAGATGCGCATTTCGGCCATCGGTTTCCCTTGAATTGCCTCGTACACTTTGTAGGCTTCCAGCCAGTATTCCTCTGCCCTATCGTAGCCGTTTTCTTCTTTACACATTCGGGCCAAGCAGTCCAGGGCATGTGCCTCCCCCGGCGGTTGCCGCAAGGCCTTGAACAAATCGCGGGCGACTTTAAAGAAGTCTGCGGCCTCGGGAATGCGCTTCATCCGATGCATGGTCACGCCAAGATTGGTGAACGACATCGCGCCCAATTGATGTAATTCATTATCGAGCGCGACATTGGCGGCAATGGTATAGCAATCCTCGGCATCCTCAAAGCGTTCTTCGGCAAAGCGGGTATTGCCGAGATTGTAATGAGCCAGGGCTATTTCCTGCGGTTCCTCGCTCTCTTCGGCCTCCTCAATTGACTGTTCCTGTAACGCGCCGGCCCGTTTGTAATCTTTCTTACTAAACGCGAATCCGGCCTGCATGGCCAGGTAGCGCCGGCGCTCGAGCGGCGAGAGGGTTTCCGGATGTTCCATGTCCTTGTTCACGTCGTCTTCGATCTCCTCATTCGAGACATGGAACACCAGCGAGGTCACCTGCTCGACTTTCTTTTCCACCGCGGTGAGCTGCGGTTCCCGGCGTGACTCCAGAACGAGATACTTCACCCAGTCCGACGATGTCTTCGTCGCCAGAAAGGCAATGGCGACCTGCCAGCGTTCGAGGTCTTCAATCGCCTCCGGATCAATAATTAGAGCCAGCGAGCCCACCTCGTCGGGAAATGCATCAGACAGCGCCGAGGCAAACTGTATGTACTGCTGTGCCGGCGAGTGACGGCCGGAATCTTCGCGCAACGCGTTAAGATCGATGCCCAATTCCTTGAGATCGTCCTCGTATTGGGCAAATTCGTCGTTCAACGCCTGAAGAGCGTTTCTAAAATAGGTGTCGGGATCGGTGAAGGGTGAGTCGTTGATTGAAAAGGCGTGCGGGTAATCGTCATCCTCCATCTTGGCGGCAATGACCCGGTAGAACAAACGTTTCACGTCCTCTTCCAGGCGGACACAACAAACTACCTGGCCCTTGGTTTCCAGAAATGTATCCAGTTGATCGAATTTATCCTGGAAGATATTCTTTAAGGGCATGTGACGCCTCTGCGGGATCTCCCCGTGCTTAGTTAATCTTGACGATTGCCCCCGTGATAGTGACGCCGGCGGCATCGATAACCACCGAGCCGCTTCCCGATGACATTTTAATCCCGGCAGGGGAGACCTCGATCGTACTGCCCCCGCTGATTATTTTTACCGGGGTACCGTCGACGTTTACCGCACCGCTGCCTTTCACATCGACCGTTGCACCTTTATTGGTAAGATTACTACCCGACTCTATAGTGACCGGTTTGCCCTTGGCCACCATTGCGCCACTCGCCTCAATACCTACGGTGGCGCCCTTACTGTTCATCTCACCTTCACCGGTCAGGTAAATATTGGCCCCTTTAGCCGTGATGTCAGAATCGGCAGTGATTGAATAGTTGGCGTTGGTGGAGTGGGAGGTATCACCCTTCGAACTGACCGTAGTTGTCCCTTTGACCGTACTGGCGGAGTAATTGCCCTCAGTGGACGTAATGGTGATGTTTTTCTTAACCGTGATTGTCTGGTTGTTGTTTATCGAGACGGTCTCATCATTCTTTACCGTACGCGTCCGGTTGTTGCCAACCGATTCGGACCGGTCGTTGCCGATGGTTGAACTGCGATTGTTTTTAATCGTCTCGTTCATGTCCTTTTCGGCCTGGATGAAGACCTCCTCTGATCCTTTCAGATCTTCGAAGCGAATTTCGTTAAAACCGCCGCCGCCTTTCGAACTTTCCGACTTGATCGTACTCTTGGTTTTATCGTCCGGCAATTTATAGGGGGGCGGATTCTCCCCGTGGTAGACCCGGCCGATGATAATGGGCTTGTCGGGATTACCCTCGAGAAAATCGACAATTACCTCATGGCCGATCCGCGGAATCCACATCGCTCCCCAGCTCAGCCCGGCCCAGAGTTGGCTGACCCGAATCCAGCAGGAGGAATTTTCATCGTAGTTGCCCTCGCGGTCCCAGTGGAACTGCACTTTCACCCGTCCGTGTTTATCAGGCCAGATCTCTTCGCCGCTGGGTCCGGTGACGATTGCCGTCTGAGTACCCTCCACCACCGGTCGGGGCGTCCGCCGCGCCGGACGATAGGGCGTATCGGATGGGATGCAGCGAAATTCGTTGTTGTACTCAAAATGTCCACCGGCAGAGGCTTCACCGTGCGGTTGCGTACCGCGATGAGAAATCCAGGTGATAATATACTCGCGATTGAAATCGCTGCGCGGATGCTCTTCGAGCGTGAATTTGAATCCGGGGATAAAGCGCCGCACCAGACTTTCGCCCAGCCCGATGATGCGCCGCGACTGTAACGCCTGTTTGCGGAGATCGGCAATCGTCTCGCCCACGTCCGGTTTGACATACCCGCCGGGGTAATCGTACACCTCCAGCGAATCATCGCGCTCCGCGCTGGTCGTCTTCTCCATTTGACCTTCAAACAACAGCGACGGTTTTTCGAAATCGAAATCGCGATAGGTCACGGTGCCCGGACGAAGTTCCTGCGAATACCGGTAGGTGAACACCGCCTCTTCTCCCTCGACTAGGCCGGACATATCCCGGAAGGGGATGATATCGGGGGAGGCAATCGACTCGTGGGCGGACTCGGCATCGGCAATCTTCAGCACCGCACCTTCTTCGGTGTGCTCGAAATAGTAAAAGATCCCCTCATCTTCCATCAGGCGGGCGAGAAAATTCCAAATGCTTTCCCGATAGCGGACACAAAATTCGCGCTTCTCGTAGTCTGCGGTCAGGTTCAATTCAAACTTGTCGGTGGGAATGCCGGCATCGGTAAGTTCCTTTTCGATAATCTCGCCAACATCCATTTCCTGGTGAATGCGGCAGCCAAACCGTTGGGTCAACAGCCACACCTCCGGCACCATCTCGGCATAGTACGGCGTGAAGTCGGTGCCCTCGCTGCCCTGTTCGAATCGGCTAATAATCCCGTGAATATACCGCTCACCGTTTTCGTGGAAGATGGTGATCGCCGCCGGTTGCCCGACCAGAGCATCAATATCGATCTCCCCGTCATCGGAGGCCAGAGAAAGAGAGAACGTAAACAACTCGGAAATTCCCTCCGTCCCGGAAAATCCCAGTACTCGCAAATCTCCGTCGAAACCGGAAATCTGAATGACGAAATCGGCAACCGCAACAACGTCGAATTGTGCCATATCTGCCTCGCTCTTCCTCGTGCTCCTTAAGGGTCTCTCCTTTTTCGCGACTACTCCGACATGACCGGTGGGATTCGTGCCGGACGGCGTGGCGGCAACGGGGCCAATTCTCGCGCCTGGCCGGAACGTGCATACCGCATCATATTTTCAATCGCCTCTTGCGGGGTATCGCCCATCGGGGCCGACCGTGAGTCGTGAGACCGCTGGGGGTAAACCCGATGTCGCTCGGCAAAGGAACTGCGGGAAATCACCGGCCCACCAATGTACAGTCGGCGGCGGCTTTCCGGAATCCCCAGCACCGCCACTATATGCCAGTTGGCCGGGCCCTCCGGTGTGGGGAGATAAAACGTCTGGTACCCCTCCCGGCTGAATCCTGCCTGGCCTAAGAGGCGGTAGGCCATAAAGGCGTACGCCTCGCAATCAATAATGCGGCGCGGCCCGTGCCGTCGCCGACGGGTGATCTCCTGCCACCGGTCGCACGATCCGCCGGGATATTCCACGTCCGCCAGTGGATTTCGCGATACGGTAGTGATATGAACGTAGAACGACGAGGCGTAATCTTCATACGCCGCAATTGCCTCATCCCCACTCAAACTCGCAAAATACCGTCCCACCTGCCGCGGGGTGGGTTCGCGGCGCACGTTGGTCCCCAGCGCCTCGTTCAATCCCTGAAGAAAACTTTCCCGGCTCATCGCACATTAACTCGCAATTACGACTTTTTCGCCGCGGGTTCTTTCTTTTTCTTTTTCGCGCTACTTTTTTTCTTTGGCTTCGGCGCCTCGCTGCCATTCCCGAAAGAATAGGTGAACTCCCCCTGATCATCGAGGCCCAGTTGCAGCGAATCCGGCAACGGCCCGCGAGTCATCTGCTCCAAAATCTCCGTGGAGATGCGCGGCAGCAGCGTTCCCTGCATAATGTTGTCGATATTGCGTGCACCCGTTTCGACTTCCACACACCGTTGAGCAATCTGGTCGATTACCTTCCGGTCGTAGGTGAACGACATATCATGGCTCTCGCGGAGACGGTCGACCAGTTTGCCAATTTTCAATTCCACGATCTCTTTCATTGCCTCAGGGTTGAGCGGATAGAACGGCACAACCGTCATCCGTCCGACCAGCGCCGGTTTGAACCACTTATTCAACTCCGGCCGCATTTGCTTGACCAGGTCCTCGGGGGACAGTGGCTGCTCCATTTGTCCAGCCTGGGTGATTAAATCCGTACAGAGGTTGGAAGTCATAAAGAGCACCGTATTCTTAAAATCAATCTCCCGGCCCTCACCGTCCGCCAGGGAACCTTTGTCGAACACCTGGTAGAACAGGTTCATCACTTCCGGGTCGGCTTTCTCGACTTCGTCGAGCAACACCACCGAATAGGGATGTTGCCGTACCGCTTCGGTCAACACCCCACCTTCGCCGTAGCCGACATACCCCGGCGGTGAACCGATTAAGCGCGATACCGTGTGCTTTTCCTGAAATTCCGACATATTAATCGTGGTCAAAAATCGCTCACCGCCGAACAACAGGTCAGCCACGCCCAGCGCACATTCGGTCTTCCCGACGCCGGACGGCCCGACAAAGAGAAACACGCCAATCGGCTTGCTCGGGTCCTGCACCCCGGCTTTGGCGGCACGGATGCCGCGCGCGACCGATTCAATTGCGAAATTCTGCCCTTTAATGCGTTCTTTCAGCTTGGCATCGAAATCCAGAATCTGTTGGGCTTCATCGGACACCATCTTATTGACCGGAATGCCAGTCCAATCGGAGATCACTTTACCGATGATCTCATCGGTAACCTCCAGCGGAATCAGGGTGTCAGTTTTCTGGAGATCTTTTAACTCCTGGATGGCGGAGTCGAGATCTTTCTTCAGTTCCTCCGGGGATTTCGCGGGCTGTGCGGGTTCGGGTTTCTCCTCACCAGCGGGATGGTCCTCGTCGTTTGGATTATTTTCGGATTCCGTTACTTCTTCGGGTTCGTCGCCGTTCCCCACAATTTGCCGGCGAACCTCCAGCACTTTATCGACCGCGTCCTTTTCGTGTTGCCATTTCTCCATCAGGCGATCAAGCTCGGTCTTCTTCTCCTTGATTGTTTCTTCCAGCTCGGTAAACCGCGCGGCGGGCATCTCTACTCCGGAATCACGATCATACGCGCACGCTTCCAGTTCGCGTTCAAGCGCCGCGACCTCGCGCTGGAGGTCCTCGACTTCGCCCGGTTTGGAGGAAAGTGCGATCTTCACCCGCGCCCCGCAGGTATCGATCAGGTCGACGGCTTTATCCGGCAGGAGCCGTCCGGCGATATACCGTTTCGACATATGGGCCGCGGCGATCAAAGCATTGTCCAGAATTGCCACGCCGTGTGCCTCTTCATATTTTTTGCGCAATCCGCGCAACATGACCACGGTGTCCTCGGCAGTCGGTTCGTCCAGTTTGACCAACTGGAACCGGCGGGCAAGGGCGGCATCTTTCTCGAAATATTTTTTATATTCGGTCCAGGTCGTCGCGGCAATCGTCCGCAGTTCCCCGCGCGCCAGTGCCGGTTTGAGCAGGTTGGCTGCGTCCCCGCCGCCGGCAGCGCCGCCGGAACCGATCAGCGCATGCGCCTCATCAATAAAGAGGATAATCGGCTTTTCCGAAGCCTTTACTTCCCGGATTACACCTTTCAGACGATTTTCGAATTCGCCTTTCATGCCGGCGCCCGCCTGCAACAAACCCAAATCAAGTACCAGCAGGGTGACATCCTTAATAATATCCGGAACATCATTTTCGGCAATCCGCAGCGCCAGTCCTTCGACCACGGCCGTTTTCCCCACGCCGGGTTCGCCAACGACAATCGGGTTGTTTTTGCGCCGTCGCCCGAGAATATCAATCATCTGCCGAATTTCCCGGTCCCGGCCGAACACCGGATCAATTTCACCGGCACGGGCGCGCGCAGTGAAATCGAGACAGAACCGACCCAGGGCAGTATCTTCCCCCATGGATGGCGCGCCCGGGGTGGCGTCGGGTTCGCCCTCCACCCCTGCGGAACGGACAACCTCATGCGACCCGGACGTCAGCTCATCGAAACCCGCTACCAAGGAATCGGCGGAGAGCTTATCGAACTCCTGAATGTGGGCATCGGTGATAAACTGATAGGGATTTTTCAAAATGGTGATCAACAGCGCCCCGGAGCGAATCGCGCTTTCGCCCAGCTCCATTGAACTCACCAGCCACGCCTCCTGAAACCAGGTGGTCAACAGGGGAGAGAACACCGGCTTGCTCGGATTCCCCGTTTTCATCTTGTCGATCGCGCGGTTGAGGGCGATAGAAAATCGCGTCTGATCCACCCCGCCGGCGCGAAAGATGACCGG
Organism: uncultured Ignavibacteria bacterium; assembly: GCA_964461835.1. GTDB lineage: Bacteria > Zixibacteria > MSB-5A5 > WJJR01 > JAJRUJ01 > CAYWVO01. The sequence goes on from CAYWVO010000035.1 coordinate 16,128, forward strand.
AATATCGGCATGGGCATCATCAATGAGTTTCAAGAGCACATGCTCGACGGTAATTTCGTAGTTGGTCCGCGAGACACACACCCCCGCCGCCGCTTGCAGGGCGTTTTGGCAATACGGGTTCAGTTTCTGCAATAACGTCTTTAAATCAATTTGAGCCATAATCGATACTCCTCAAAATCATCGGACGATGGGTCAGGCAAACACTACCGCCAGATCTTCGCGCGGCGGTTTAGTAAAAAACCCGGTAGTCCAGCCCAGTTGCGCCTCGCCGGTCAACTGCATGCTGAGTGCGGGCGCATCCTCCGCGCGCAACAACAATTCAATATCAAAATTCAACATATCCGTGTTAAACAGCGCGATAATTTTTTTCAGTTCCGGATACCATTCGCCGCCCGGCAGAAACTTGCGATAGGTCGCAATATCCAGCGGTCCCAGCGACACCCGGAATTTGGAGAGACGATCGTACACGCGCTCACCCATTAGAAACGTCTGGCCAAATTTGCCGCCACGGTTTCCAAGGCGCACTTGCTGTGTACGGGGAATCGGGAGCCAGCGGCCCATCGCCTGTTTCACCGCCACGCCAACGCCGCCGAAGTACTCATCGATCATCCCCCGCAGCGACATCGCGCTGTGTGGTTTCTGCGTAATAACGCCTGCCGATTGCAACACCCGCACCGCCGGGAAACCGGTCTCTTTCACCAGCGACGCTTCACCCAGGCCGATCAACGAAAACATCGCCCGGGAAAAATTATCTTTGCCGCCGGCGGCGTAGAGGAAATGATAGCGAAACCGCTCCCAGGCGCGGTAATACAAGGACAGCAGGCGGTGATGAAAGATATCGAGAAACGCCGCCAGGGTGCCTTCTTCGTCGGTGTCGTGTAACACATCCTCGGCGTAAAACGCCGGCAGCGGACTGGTGGAACCGTGCAATCCCAGGAAATTTGCCACTAGCTGAAAGGGCGGCCCGGCCCCGTCGGTATTGCGTTCGACCGTGTCGATATCCGTGGTCGGGAAGGCCATACTGGTGTTGACCTTGAGCCGGATCGGTTCGTCGGTGGGCGGTCCCGCGTGCCCTAAGCGGGCACGATCAGAATGCATCTGCTGCAACAACCGCACCGCCTGGAAAAACGAAAACCGGCCCGGTGCGGCCAGCAGGCGATCCATCAAAGTATGGGTTGCATGCCCAGCAGTGGTGGCCATGATAGTTCTTCCCCGGTCCGGATTCCCTTCACCGTCAGACGGGTATAGGAGTTGATGGTAACATACAGATTAAAAAATACATTCAATATCGACGCAAACAGGTACAGATCGCCGTCCCCGGCGAAACTGTCCTCATCCAGTTCCAGATCAATGGCCAATCCCCGCATCATCGAACCGCGAATCAGATGGGAATCGGGAGTCGCGGTGACTTTCCGCAGACCAGCCAGCCGCAATTGATGGGCGCGCTCGGCCTGCCGGTCGTGCAACGCGCGAAAATTATACAACTCCAGAATTCCCCGCAAATTCTCCACCGAGACTAACGACAGGTAATTCAACGATAAGTGCGAAATCAGCCGCCAAAACACCCCACCCATCAACGGCGGCGGCACACTGGGCAGAACCGGTGAGATATTTTTGAAATCAGCAAACGACGGCGAATCGCTGGTGGAGACACGAATTTCTCCGACGTGCAACTGCTCCGGCAAATCACGATTGGTAGCGGTAATGTCAATCGCAATGGTCTGGATCGCCGGCGAGGTGAGTTTCTGCTCACCGGTCACAAAGGAAATATACGTATCGGTGCCGCGTCCGACGGTTGCCGGCCGCACCTCTATTTGATAATAATCATTTCCCTGGGTGCGGTCGGAGAGTTCGTGCCGGAACGAATAGAACGGCTCAAACTCCCGCCGATCAGCGCTACCCTGCTCCCAGCCGACCACCGAATCAATGGAGAAAATTTCGTAATGTGACCGTTCCTTCCCTTGAGGCCGTAACAAATATTCAGTCTTATTATGTTCGATTTTCAATGGCACAGTCTCGGTAGCGAATAAGTTCACCGCCGGCGTGCAGTATAATTGGATATGGTCTTTCTTCAGGCGCAAGGTGTCTTTGGGTGCATGGGCAAATTCAAAGACGATCTCGAATGTTTCGCCAATTTCCAGGCGGCCGAGGGAATCGAGGTTGCCAATATCAACAAAGAGAAACTTCTCCGGTAAGGAAAAATATTCCTGCAACAGCCGGTATCCGGTGAAACTGCTGCCGGGGTAGGGAAGCAGCGCCTCGCGGTCATCAAATCCCACCGGGGTGACAATATCCGCCGGATGGGTCTGCTCACGCCCCACCTTGTCGGGGTGGACCGCTCGAAATACCACCGAGCGCACCTCCCGGCAGAGCAGGCGGTATAATGCATAGCTGATATGCGGCTCACCGGCTAAATATAACCGCAGCGAGGAGAGTTCCAGTTGACTGAGATCCGCGCCCCCGGTCACCGCAAACTGTAACTTCAACTGTGCGGGCTTGGAAAGGGGTACCTCTAGTTCCACCCCTCGCAGCTCGAAGGGGTAGAGGACCGTGTCGTAACACGTGCGAAAACTGCACCGGGTATCTTCCACCGGCACGGAATCAATCATGGTGCCGCGCGGAACGACCTTGGTGTCGGACAGGGCATGCGCTTTGCCGTCAAACTGCATAATGGTCATTGCCGGCAGCGGCCGCAAGTAGTGCGGCCAGAGCAGCCCGATCATCGTGTTGGTCAGCTCGGAAAGTTCACTGTCCAACCGCTGACGAATCCGCGCAGTGAGAAAGGCAAACCCTTCCAACAGGCGTTCCACGTCCGGGTCGGTCCCGGCCTCGGCTAACATATGGGCAACCTGTGGATACGCCCGTGCAAACTCCGCGCCCTCTTCGCGCAGAAAAGTCAATTCATCCTGATAGTATTTGTTATACATACACGTTTAGTTACTCATCGATCTGGAAACCCGAAATGGACCCGGACTTTGTCGAAAAAGAAATCGGGACCGGCCGATCATCGGTAATGAGTTTGGCGGAGATTTCTAATCGTACCTCCAGGGGATCATCGGGGTTTTCCACATATTGCACGCGCACCGAGCGCAGCCGCGGTTCATACTGTTCAATGGCGTTTTGGATTGCACGCCGCATCGAGCCGATCGTGTCGGGAAAATCGAACAAGAATTCATTGAGGTCGGGAATACCGTAATCCGGCTGGATCAACGCACACCCGTGGCGGGAGTTCATCATCTTTCCCAGATGATCCACCACGGAGCGGGTCAGGCGCGAGATATCCACATTCCGGTGCGCACTCCCCGGGGGATCCGGGGCGACCAAGCGCTCGAACAATCGGCGTTCATTGACCACCATACCTCTCCGGGTATCAGGAAACAAGGGCAACCCCGGCCTGGTGTACGCCGGGATTGCCTGATTTGTGCCGCGTTCGTCCCGACAGGACCTTTAGGCCCGCGGAACCAGCCAGCTGTCTTCCGTCTCGATACCGTCGACCACCCAAGTCCAGATGATCTTGGTATAGGTAAACGAGAGGTCGACCATGTGCGAAAAACTTTCCTTGACCGGGTCGAGACAGTTGGGGATCCACGACCGCATAGCCACCGTAATCGCATCTTCGAGTTTGATCGTGAAGTAATGCTCTTCCACTCCGGTCGGATCGATGCGGTAAAACTTCAGCTCAACGGTCAGCCGCTCACCGGAGGTCAAGGCCTGGGCGAGGGCGGGGGTGGATTTCTCCATCGTTGCCGTCAAGGTCAATGGGTTGTGTACCCGTTTCCCCACCGGCAGCCCACTTTGCGGGTCCCGGGGAATTTTAATTTCGTGTTCTAAAGCCTGGCAGAGAACAGTTCCTTCACGTCCCTGCTGCTCACAGGACCCCTCGATGGTCCCCTGATTTTGCCCCTCAACCGTCATGTGAAACGGCATTGGCATAGCGCAAACTCCTTTCGCCTGCTACAACCTTGTGTAAATGTGAACGGCTTCTTACCCCGCTTAATCCTGGTCCAACTTGCCGACCAGTGAGAGCGTGAAATCCGCACCCATATACCGCATGTGCGGAACCACTTTCATGTCAACCTTGTACCAGCCCGGATTGCCCGGCACGTCCTCCACCGCGATCTGCGCTTTCCGCAGCGGCTTCCGCGCTCGGACTGCCGGTTTTGGATTCGGCATATCGGAGATATACTGCTTGATCCAGTCGTTGAGGTCCCGTTCGATATCCGCCCGGGCCTTGGCGCTGCCAATATTCTCCCGCTGTAACACCTTAATGTAGTGCGCCAGCCGGCTGACTACGAACATGTAGGGCAATTGGGTGCCGAGCTTGTAATTGGTCTCGGCCTCCCGGCCCTCCGGCGTATCGCCAAAGTACTTCGGTTTCTGGATTGAATTCGCCGAGAAGAAACAGGCGTTATCGGAATCCTTGCGCATGGTCAATCCGATAAATCCTTCTTCGGCTAATTCAAATTCGCGACGCTCGGATAACAGAATTTCGGTTGGAATCTTCGCCTGGACTTCCCCACCCATTTCAAAGGTGTGAATTGGCAGGTTTTCCACCGCCCCGCCACCGCGCGGGCCGATAATATTCGGACACCAGCGGTACTTGGCGAAACTGTTGGTCAGCCGCGTGGCGAACGCATAGGCCGCGTTGCCCCAGCAATAGTCGTGGTGACTCTCGGAGACGTCCTCGTTGTAATTGAATGCCTTGACCGGGTTGTCTTCCGGATCATACGGCACCCGCAGCAAGAACCGCGGTAAGGTCAAGCCCAGATACCGGGAATCTTCTGACTCGCGCAGACCACGCCACTTGGTGTAGGCGGGGCCTTCGAAGATCGCCTTCAGGTCCTTCAGATTCGGCATCGACAGGAAATCTTCCTTTCCGAAGAACTTGGGGCTGGCCGCTGCAATGAACGGCGCATGGGACATTGACGCCACGGACGACACGTATTGCAACAGCGTGACATCCTGGTTCCCCGGGCCAAACTCGTAGTTGGCGATCATCGCGCCGACCGGCTCACCACCAAACACCCCGTAGTTGTCGGTGTACACCGTCTTGTACAACCCGGATTTCGGGATTTCGGGAGAATCCAGAAAATCGTTGAGCAAATCTTCCTTGGAGACATTCAATAGCTCTATCTGATTATTCTCCCGGAAATCGGTGCGGTCCACGACTAATTTCAGTCCCCGCCATGCTGACTCGAGCTTTTGGAATGAATCGTTGTGCAAAATCTCGTCAAGTTGCCGAGACATCCGGGCATCGATCTCCGCGATCATCTGATCGACAATCTGTGCCTGGATCCGCTCACCCTTTCGCTCGGGACGGCCCATCTCCTGGACAAACGCGTCCATGGCGGTTGCCACGATATCTTTTTCCTGCTCGGCCAGAATGGTATTCTCAACAATGGAGGACAACAGATCACCCTCGGTGGCTTCTGCCGCCTGTTGTTGTTGTTTTTCTTCTTCAGCCATGATTGAACTCCTTTGCCCGACATCTCAGGCCGAGACTATTCTTCCTCCTTCGAGCCCGCTTGCAGTTCTTTAACCAGTTTTTCGCGCGCGGCGTCGTCCTGCAGGATTGCCGTCAGTTTTTTGCGAAATTCCGGCACATTTCCTAACGGGCTTTTCAGCGCCAGGAGCGCTTCGCGAAGGTCGAGCAGTTTCTTGAGTTCCGGTACCTGCTGGACTACGGATTCCGGTTCGAAATCCCGCATCCCCTTAAACTGCAGGTTAACCGCCATTTCCTCCCCTTCCTCGCCGGAAAGGGTGTTCTTGACCGTCATCTGCGCCTGCAGGTCCAGTCCCTTCATCACGTCGTTGAAATTATCCTTGTCGATCCTGATTGGCTTGCGCTCTTCCAGCGGCGTGTCGTCCGGTCGTTGCGTGTAATCACCCAGCATGACCAGCTTCATCGGTAGTTCTTTTTCCTCGTCCACTCCCGTCGCGGGCTTATAAACAATATTTACCCGCTCCTTGGGAGCTACGGAGCCTTCTACACCCATACCGTACTCCTTTTCCTGATCATTTTTATCTTCTTTTCAATCTACGCACCATACTAAAAAATCTTAGCTTGGCCAACTAATTTTGGCCGTCAACCTCCAATGCTGCTGCTGCGTCCAACCGGCAGAGTCGCGCATGCAGTTTACGCATATTCTCCGCCAGGTCGGGTACCGGCGGTTTGGCCACCTTGGCCAGCCGCTTCTGAGCAATATATAGCGTACTAAAGACTTCACGGCAAAGGTTTGGTTCCCAAATTTCCAGCCGATGGTCTTCAATAGTTTGCACCAGCGCCTCCAGCTGCGGCACCGCCACCTGGACTTTGCCACCGGTTAAGCACATCTTCGCCAGTTCCAGGCGCCAGAGGAACTGCTCGCGCGCGTCTGCGGTTTGCGCAATGCCGTCCTGCAGGATCGCAATGGCCTTCGGTAACTTCTTGGTCGCGTGCTTCCTGGCCTCTTTCAGCAGCTCCTGTAGGCGGCCGGACGACTCTCCCTTGTCGCCGGAGGAAGATCGTTCTTTGCCCTCCACCCCGGTGGAAAGTCCCTCCAACAGCGACACCGTCTCCGGATCGGCAAACGGTGTCCCGTTGGCAAAACTCAACTCCACAATATCTGGCTGCCGGTGGAGAAACAACGCCACTTCCTGGGCCACTGCCTCATGGACATCCGCGAATGCCGCCCCCGCGGATCCCGTAGCGGTGAGAATATACCGCTGCAAATCCAGCCAGAACGGCGATGTGGCAAAGCGGTTTTCCACGGTCTCGATCACCGCCTTGGTATCGCCTTTGCCGGTCGCCTCCTGCAGCGCATTCACTACCTCGGCCTGCGGGGCCGGGATTTGTGTCTTACCGTCCTGGTTAGGCGGTAACGTGAAGACCGTGGAGAAATACGCCGCGCGCAACAGCCGATAGGGCACCGGGTCTTCCAACTTCTGACTGCGGAAATATTCGGCCACGTTTTTGGCGTTCTGCCGCAGTTGGCCGATCGCCTTGTTGGCATCATCCAGCGATTCGATCTCCGGCGCACCGGCGGCGGCCGCCGCTTCCTTGGCTTGTTTCTTCGCCTCGGCTTCTTTGATCTTCCGCTGGATCTGCTTGATTTTCTCCTGAACATCGCGGCGCAGATCACCAAAGCCGGGCGCCTCATTCTCCAGCTTTTCGACCAGGAATTTTTCACAATCGCCCATCAACTGGTCGCAGGCTTGCAGCGTTTCCAACTCCCCCATCACCATTGGCAGATTGGTGGAATGTTTGCCTGCACGTTCGGCCAACCAGGAAAACGGTTCAATCCGCCCCCGTTTGCGTTTAAGCGGCGGATAGGCGGTATCCCAGAAATTGGTCATGATCCCATGGCAAATCGACAGCCCGTTCGCCAGTCCCGCGTATCCGTCACGGCGAAACAGGGCAAACGTCAAGTAGATCGCCACCTGGAAATGCTTCGACTTCTCGGCCAGCAGGGTCGTGCCATTCTCAATAATGGCGGAAAAGGAGACTTCTTCCCCGGTCAGCGAATCCAGCTTACCGATTTCAGTGCGCATTGCGTCGAAATCGTCATCAAACTGGACATCCTCCCCCGCGGGATTGTCGCCAGCGATTGGTTCAGTTCCCAGTTTCGTTAGTTCTTCGTCTGCCACAGCTTAGCCTATCTATACCGTTAGTTTTTCCAGAAACTCCTTTATGGTACCATCGGAATCTTCAATCAGTAACGCAACCTCCGGCGGCAGCCCCGCTTTGGGATCCTCGTCTTTGTCTTTGCCGATTACTGCTAAGTCCCAGATTGCATCGTCAGCGGCAGCCGGATTAATCAAGTATCCCACATACTTAGGCGCCGGGGAGCGGAAAAAAACATACAACCGGGCATTTTCCGTCTCAGCGGCATCCCAGAACGCCACCAGCGAACCAGCGGCCTGCGGCACCAAAGTGCTGCAGAGCGCCAGCCAGATCCCGGCTTCAAATCCGCGCTCCGAGGTATTCGGCGAAAGCGGAAACGCCAGACACAGTTCAAACTTGCGCACGTCTTTGCCGCGCAACGGCGCCACGGTCGACAGGAGATTCCGCATTAAACGAAAGCGGCCGCGTTCCTGATCGGCGCCCAGCGTCGCTTCCCAAAAATCGCCGGCTTTTTTTAATTCAATATACCGCTCGAACCGCCGCTCGCATTCATGCAATCCTTGCGGCAAGACCGTAGCCAGTCCCGTCGGTTTGCCGGTCCGCACTTCGGCGGCCAAGCCGGCCTGATCGTTGAGCAGCCGGGCAGAGGCCTTAAAAAATACCGCGTAAGCTTCCGGCAGCAAATGTACCAGATGCCCATTCCGACCGGGGGAAGCGGTGGCAAAGATGGAGAACGGGTAGCGACGGCCACTTTGGTCCTGGCTGGGCATATACATTCCCGCCAGCGCCTTGCCGGGATCATCCGCACGATAAATGAAGCAACGCAGGGTCGCAGCGTCAAAGTCTGCTTTCCAGGTATCCCCGCCCTGCATGTTTAATGTCGCCAGCCCTTCATGCATCCAGTTGTCCAACGCCCGCGCCAGCGGGTTGCCGGCATTGCGCCGGACGAAATCGGGATGGGACGGCAGCTTCCCGAAATACCCGATTGGTGACGAAGAAAACAGTCCCATAAACCTTCGTTAATTCCCGCAGATCGTGGACGGGGCGGCAAACCGGAATCCACCCCGCCGAATGAATCCGGCGGCCTGTCCACTCAACGTATACCGGGCATCAAATTGTTGCACGGTACTCCATTTTACGGTTGATCCCTCGAAGACCGCCTCGTCAAACATCTTAAACAACGACCAGGGGCCGGTTTTGCTGATTGTCTTGCGGGCTCCCTCAACCGGTTGCGCTGTAATCGAACACTCGACATCCTGGCCAGTCCAGGTGAACCGTTCTCTTTTCGGCGAACCCATCGAATAACGTAAGCGATCCTCGCCCAATTCGAAGGTCACGCGGGCCAGGTTATCAAAACCTCTGGCTTCCGCCTCCAGCACAAACACAACGTTCAACCCGGTGCCGGAAATTACATCACGGATCCGTTCTCCCGCCGCCCGCACAGTGCCATAGGAACCGGACAGCGACATGCCGGCGCGCTCCGCCGGTTTGACTTCATCTTCGTGGAATTTGTGGAGCACCCCGTTGTATCCGAAAAATCGGATCACGGTGGAAATATCCGCTTCCGTGCCGTGCCGGTTGAAGGGGTATTTATCGGCGAGCTCGTCGTCAAACAGCTCCGCGGTATTGCGCCAGGTCATGTTCAGGCAGCGGCAGGCGTTGGTGTACGCGGCCCGGCGCGATGATTCAAACGGTAACCCCAAAAGATTGCTCGCCGCCCGGCTCACCCCGGATCCACTGGCGACAATGAGATCTTCCGCTGCGTCCTCCGCCCGGCTTAAATCACGCGCCAGATCTCTTAGGCTGTTGCCACAATCCTCACCCGCATCAAACAGACCTTCGCCGTCACTCAACACCCCATGGCCATCCTCCAGCCGTTCGAAATATCGCTCAAGCCGCGTTGCTTCCTCGTCCTCATCATCACTGCCCAAAAATTGGCGAATTCCGCGGAATTTCCGTTCGATTGCTTCGACCCGTTCGCCGTCCCGGCGCAGGACCGAGTGCTCTTCCGCCTTTTTGAGCACGATGATAATCGGCGAATTCTCCCCGCCTTTGAGTTCGCTGATCCCGTCAATTGCCCGGCCGATATCATCGAATCCCTGTAACTGCAGGTTTTCGATGAACTCCTGCCACGCCCGGCCATAGCGGGAGTAATACATCTCCAACAGTTCTTCCTCAATCGTCTCCAGGCGGTCGCCGAAAGCTTCCAACATCAACTCATCACTCATGATATGGCGGCGCGCCTGCTTGAACCGATCCTGAATCTCCTGTTCCCATCCTGCAACCGTATAGGCGCCCGGAACTACCGTATCGCCGGAGAGTACCGTGCCGGCGACAATATCGCGAACATCGATTTCGACCAGATTTCGGTTCGCCTGGCGGATAATCTCTTCGTAGACGGTCAGCAATGAGGTGTTTTCCTGAATCGTGCGAATGACGGCGGCATACACCGACTGGTTCTTCTCCAACGTTTTTCCCGCCAGGGCGGGATCGTCGCGATGTTTCCACCAGTACGCCATCAGGTCTCCGGCGGGATCCCGGAAATCGCCCAGCCATAATTCATCGCGGGCCCTCCCCCAGGCGGCAATCGCCTGCCGGACCAACTCCTGTGCATCCAGATCACCGGTACCCAGGGTATCCGTCAATTCACGGTAGACCGCTGCAACCTGTGAGAATAACACGGTATCTAGTGTGTCCGCCGCCATGAGATCGACCAGGTAATCCTCCATGACGTTCACGGTTGGCTGCATCAACATCGGCGTCAGCTTGGCCAACAGCTTCTCTCGACCATGTTCATTGATGGCGTTGCCTTTATAGAGCCCCCAGCGCCGATGCCATCCCGGCCCTTCTTCTTCATAGCGGTCCAGAAGGGCTAACTGATTCTGCACCCGCTCCAGGCGTTCAAGGTCATCGATGTCGGTCGCCCGGTTTCCGACGTCGTCGATCATTTGTATGCGCTCATGCGTGTCGGCCAGAAGTTCCCGATTGCTGAAATAGGAGGTGCCAAAGGCGATCACCAGCAGGATGGTCACAATCCCTACACCGGCGGCGAGAGCCGCGCGAAGCCACCGGCCCTTGGTGACCGAGCCGCTGGTGGGACGGACCCCCTCCTGATCGGGCATAATGACCTGGGTGAACAGGTCTTTGATAAAGTAGGCCTTCTTTTCCTGCGGTGGTTCCAGCATCGGCGCGACATCTTCCGGGATCGCAAACTCTTTGGCCATGGTCTGCATGACCTGCCCGATCGGTGTCCCTTCCTGAGTCCCACTGGTGAAATACACCCCCCGCAGCGCCGGGTCCTGCTGGAACGGGTTCGGCTGGAAGAGTACTTCCACAAAGTTGGTCAACCGGCGGCGCACTGTAGCGAATTCCATCGGGAACAGGTAAACACTGTTCTCCTCGCCGGGGCGCAGGTGGGCGCGCAGTTTTCGCAGCCGCCGGGCGTGCAGCGCCCGTAGCAATTCGGCGGTCTGTTGCTTAAACTCTTCATGCAACGGCATGCGAGGTTGCTCGTCATACGGCCGCGTATAACCCCAGACCTGCTCGCGTTCGCGTTTGGAATAGTCGCCAAAGAATTCCACAAAGCCGGAGATTAAGTCGCACTTGGTGAAGACCAGGTACACGGGAAAAATGATCTCCAGCTTGTTGATTAATTCATCGATCCGGGCGCGGATGTTGCGGGCATGGGATTCCAGTCCCTCATCGCTCTGCTGCATCAACTCATCGACCGACACCATGACCAGCAGACCGTTAATCGGGCTTTTCTTGCGAAACCGTTTCAACAGTCCCAGAAACGAGGTCCATTCTTCGCGGTCCTCGGCGGCATCGACTGAAATGGTGTAGCGGCCGGCGGTATCCAGCACAATGCCATCGGTAGTGAACCACCAGTCGCAATTGCGCGTACCACCTAATCCCTTAATGGCGCCCGGTGACTCCGAATCGGTATCGATGGGGGGAAAGCTCAAGCCGGAGTTGCGAATCGCCGTGGATTTCCCGCACGCCGGCGGACCGATAATCATATACCACGGCAGCACGTACAGCGCATTCGCTCCGCGTTGCCCCTTGGCCAGCTTGGACTGCTTAAGTATCTTGACCGCTTTTTCCAATTTTTCTTTCAGCGCCGCGATCTCATCCTTGACGTCGGGACGTGCGGTCATCAACTGGTCGTCGGCCTGCTGGTTGAGGAATCCCTCCAGTGCAGAGGCGTTCTTCCGTTCCTGCATGCGCTTATACAGAAACCAGGCCAGCCAACCCAGCAGAATCACCCCGGCAACCACAAAATTCCACGGGGAACGCAGGCCGAAACGTGGCCCCATCAGGATGACCAACAGGGCGATAATCAGCGCCGCCCCGGCGGCCGCAAACTTCGATTTGAGTAGTTTCAATACCAGTGTCGTCATAAGCGATTCACGATTTGGCTAACGTTAATTGGTCAGGTTGTTCACCTGGCCCTCCAACAACACACTCAATACAATAAAAACGATGCTGACAATGCCCGCACCAATCGCCAGAATCACCCCCAGTGGTAACTGGGAGGCATCCACCCCGGCGATCTTTTCCGGCTTCCAGTGCGGCGATAAGCTGGTGGCCCCCGGCTTGACCCGTTCGAGGTCCCGGCCGATTTCCTCCAACAGGGAACGCCGTTCCCGCGGATCAGACAGCGCGTACTTGCCCTCAAACCCCAGCGCCAGACATAAGTAAAACACTTCCAGTACATCCGGGCGGCTGTCGATCTGCCGCCGTAGTTCGTCGAGCTTGGTAAAAAATCCATCACCGGCGCGGTTGTCGGAGAACTCCTCCAGCGACAACGGATTGTTCACCCATTCGGTCTTGCCCGGCCAATCGGTCCGCTGGATGACTTCATCGACCAACGCGGTCAACGCGTACCGTGCGAGGCGGGCGTCCTCGGTCGTATATCCCGCCTGCGCAGCCTCAGACTCCACCTGCGCCAAGGTCGACGAGACCCGCGAACGCAGACCCGCATAATCACCCAGGTTATGGCCGCTACTCAAAGTGAGAATCAGCGAAAACGCCCGCGAACATACATCACTTAGCGAACGGGATTCAACCGTATCTGCGGTATCCAATCACCACCCTCCTTATTACTCGTGTTCCATCTCAAGTGAGTCGGGTCTCGGCATGAGACCTGCGCGACGGTCACAGCGACGAAACCCGGCACCGTAATATCATGCTATAACTGTCAGGTTTCTCGTGGCAGGCCATGCCTCTCGGAACCCGACCGGTAGCAATCACCCACCTGAGGTCTCTCCACAACGTTCAATGGCCGGTCGCCCGTTATTCCTTAATCGCCATGAGTTCCAGCTTCAATCCGGGGAATAGCTGCGGCGGACCGTAGATTGAAATTGCATTACTGTTTTTAATAAACTCCCAGCGGTCGCCGGTGGCATCCAAACGAAAATACGCCAGGCCCGCTTTGATGGGGAGCGCGGCCGGTGGGTGTGCCATATATGTTATGCCCACACCGGGCAGGTTTTTTGCGATGAGCAGGTCAATCTTGTCCGGGGAAATGATTTTGCCGTGGATGGGAAAATCGCTGATCAGCTTCGTCTCTTCTATGTCCGCCGAGACACCGAGATAAAAACTTCTCGTGGTCAGTAAATCGGGATCCGCGATTGACCCTTCATATAAGGTCGGCTGCTTTTCGGTCAGCGGAATCTTTACATATTTGGCCGCCACCACCATATCCAGCAGCACCCGTAATTGGTTCTCCAGATCGGCGAAACAGTCGGTCAGATCGGTATGGTTATAGAGCGGAATGTCCTGGGCCTTCATTTCGTTGGAAAACGTACACAAGGCACCGGCAAACGACGCCAAGGCCGAGAAGACGTCCGCCGGGTGGTAGTGGGGATGTTGATGAAAATGCGCCAGCAGCGGAATTGCGCGGTTAATCGTATGCAACAAAATAAAATTCGGCATGTCCGACCCGGTGAATTCCGCCATTTGGGGGGTGCGCTGGCGCACCCGATCGGAGAGCGAATCACTCTTGGCCGAGCACACTTCGAGCAGACCCTTGACAAAATTGCGGAGAAACGTGGAGGCGCCCAGCGCCAGCGATGATGGGACAAACCGGTGATTGAGCGCCATCCCGCCCTCGGGGTTGCGGACAATTTCGGCAATTTTCAGGCAGTCGTATTCGTTGAGCTCCTCGGAGGAAAACAAAATCTGCAATTGCTTCTTGGCATAGCCGATTTCCCGCTCGCCCTCACCGGTTACCGTATCCGGCAAGGTCACATATTCGCAGGCATACCGGGTCTGAATCGCCTTGCCCTCACCACCCATGCGCACCAGCGGCGACCCTCGCCGGGCGGTCGGCAGGGCCAGATATACCCCCAGCGACGATTCGGTCGGCCCGAACGCTTCCTCCAGCGACCGGCTGGGCGGGGGATCATCCACCTGCGGGATGCGCACGGCGGTGCCATCCGGCAGAATACCCTCAAACTCCTGCAAGGCAAACAGCCGGTTTTCAATTGCGTCGGCGTCGATGGCGAGATGGGTCACCCCGTAAGCAAACGGCCGCAGCGCCTGCCCCCGAAAGGCAATGTCACGGTCGTAGTACACATCATGCTGTTGAAAATGGTGCTGGGTGGCGAAGAGCCCTTCGCTCCAGAGGACTTGATAATATTGCGCCATAGTCTGTTTGTCCCCGCTCGCGTGTGGCGGACATCCGCCAGTGAGGTTCCATATCGCGCGATCGTCCGGTACGGCGGCCGACCGTCACTTCGAGTTGTCGACTTATTCTCTACGGACAGTCTCCAGCCGATCTTTACCTAAAATTATTTCTATCTCTTCTTCTTTATCTCCGTCTAACTGGATCACCTTGCGCATGGTGGCATTCTCAGCCGGATCGTAATAGTCTGCGATCACCCCGAGCTGGGGCTCATCGGGATGGTTCGGCCCGACAGTGTAGACAAGCCTTTCTTCCTGCTCGGTGCCTGGACGAACGGTGAATATCCGGTATTCGATTCGGTCAAGAGTAAATTGCCGGGTGTAGTCCGGGTCATCCTCCGGATCCAGGATCGCCGTCACCGCTCCTTGCTCGAAGGCAACCGCCGAGCTTAAGACAAATACGCCCACCTGCAGGGTGTTTGCATTATCACCGTCCCAGTTGAGCTGCGCGGAGGGGACAAAGGTCAGGACAAGCGTCCGTTCCTCGGTTCCGCGCGCGCCGCCGCACCCGGCCAGGAGCAATCCGGCCAGTACAATTACCAATGCGCTATGCTGAACTTTCGCTCGATTCACGCTCATAATCCTCCCCGAAATGCTTCGCTCCATCCCGGTTGAATATTATTCGCCTTCACCTTCGACTCGTTCCTCATGGAGAACCTTAATCATCTCGCGGTACCCGGCAGTAAAGGCATCCCGAAATTTATCCTCAAAGTAGCGTACGTCCTCTTGTACCAAATCGTCCATCCGACGGCGAACCTCATTGAGTATGATTCCGGCTTTAAACGGCCAGGCGCTAAACGGAATCTTAATCGGACCCAGCGCGATCTTCTTTGCCGCCAGGTCTTTCTCAATGGCGGCCGGCGAAACGTCATAGACAATTTCCAACGTCCCCTTTTTCACACTTTCCCGATACCCGCGGAGAAACGCCAATTGATGGTAGTACAACTCGTTAAGGGCGCCGCGCAACTGCTCGGCGGTGTCCTCGATTTCCGTCGTCTTGTCCCAGCGGAGAAAAATCTCACAGAGTTTCTGCTGGTCCATGGTCCGCCAGATCCGCGTGCCCTCCATCGACTGGCTCATACCGAAAAACATGGCATACTCTAACTGGAATTTCTTTCGTCCGGCGAGCAGTTTCTTATAGGTGTTCAAAAAGAGCGTGATGCTCTCCCGGATGCGGTTGCAGAATCGCACGACCTCCTCGGGGGTGGTAAACGGGCTGTCGATGCCCAGCAAGTTCCGGGAAAGCTCGCTCAGTGCGCGTTGCGCGTCATCGCCCAGTCCGGAACTCTGCTCCAACTCAGCGACCCGGGCGCGCAGGGCCGCGTTTTCCTGCTGGAGTTTCTCACGTTCCTCGTCCCCGGTATCTTCCGGCGGCGGTTCCGCCCCCCCGGCCGCCAGTCGCGCTTTTGTTGCTTCGATCAACCGTGCCGCCTGTTCGGCATCCAAGTCCGCCGTGGCCCGGCCAATTGCCCGGCCGAGCGCCTCCCGCCGTTCGGTGGCGGACTTATCTGCATTGGCGAAAAAGGTCTCCTCCAGCAACGCGACAAACTCATCGGCCGGCGGCGGGGAAGACGCGGCAGAACCAGTGGTCATTGGAGAGGTCTTATCATCCATGATAACGTTGGGTGGTTGTTGTCGCTTTAACAAATACCTACCCGTTAGCCCTGACGATGTGGTCGCGCTCCCGACCCAGGGCGCCTCGGGCAAATAATTGTCCTTCGGCCCATAAATTCAAGGCTTTTAATTGTTCCGTGCTACTTTTTATCGTGATTTCGGTATCCATCTCCGCGTGCATTGCCCGCGCAATCATCACTCCTGCCCGCAAAGAAAACCCGAATGCCAGGCAGCCCTCCCACAATTCGGCGGGGATATCAACCGTTGCCGATCGCCGATCCAGTGCACGATCAAACACCGCTTCCGGGCGAAACAGCGCCTCGTGCTCGCCAAGTATCCGGCGAAACTGTTCTCTCGTTACCGGAGCCGAGCCGCCATACTGTGCGAGCTCAGCGGAAATGGTGCGCACCGCTGCGGTGACCGTCTCCGTATCCTGCTCATCATTGACCAACAGTGAACAAAGCAACACCATGCCCGCCGAGGCCAGGTCGCATTCTTCCCCGTACCGACGGCACAATTGCACGCGGCAGTCCCAGAGGGTAGTTCCCGCCAGACCGGCCACTTCCGCGGCCAGACCGGGCCGCAGACTGCCGGAGACACCCGATCCGCGAAATCCCCCACCGGTTGGCTGTAAATTACTCAGCCACAGCCAAACTCCACCCACTCTTGATGTCGGCGGCTGTATCATGACCCGCAGCCAATCGGCAGATTTTATCGCCCGGTCGCCCAGCTTTTCCGCCACAATTTCTGCCTCAATCGCGATGGCGTTCTCTTGGCGCTCGGCCGAAACCACCTTCACATTTGCGGAAAATTGCTGCCCGAACGGTGCTTGAGAAAATTGTGGGGCCGAAAATCCATCACTGCGCTTCCCCAGAGGCAAATAAAGCGGGTCGGTGGGAGCGCCTTCCTGGGAAGACAGGACCGCCAGCCGCGCAGCCGCCGGATCAACCAACCCGACCGCAAACTGCCACCGGGATGAACGTCCGGGCTGCACCCGGATCGATTCCGGGGAAATCCCCAAATGGGGCCGCCCGCACTGCTCGGCGACCCGCCGGATTCCCTCCATCACCTGCTCAAATGCCCCCAGCTTCAGCCAAAGAACTTCCAGGGCTGAGCGGGATTCCGGCGCATTACCCCAGAAATACCACGCCTGCCGCTCCGATTTTTTCTCTGCGCTTGCCTGCGTTACTTCCGGAATGCGGGAAAGTTCCGACCAGTTACGCCCACCCAGGAACCGGGCAAACTCGCCATACGGCAATTCATACGACTCCCGGAGAATGGCCTCGAACTCATAGTAGGAGACCGGATACAAAAAATCTTCCGCCGGGATCGCATCAGCGTTGTTGACCCGCTGCGGGTAGCAGGCCGATTTAAACTCACAGGTCTGGCAGGGAAACTGCTGCAATCCCTCAGGGAGATTTTCTTCGTCCCGACGGACCGTGGCCGTGTATGCCCGATACAGCTCCGATCCAAACCGCAGCGTGACGCCATTGCCGGATTGTCGCGAGCGCCACAGCGTATAGAGCACCGGCTCTTCGTCAACATTGGCCGCACACGACGGGCACCAAAGAAACCGTTCATGACTGGTCGCATAGGTGGGGAGGCCGAGATGACCGAGGAATAATTCATCGGTACAATCAACCAGCCACCCACCACAGTCCGGGCAGGGGGGATGAAAAAATGCCTCGATCTTCTTACAGTAGGTAATCGGCAAAGAGTGCAGGGGGCCGGGGTCCCCCACCGCCGGGATAATCCCCTCACCACCGGTGCCCAACTGGCGCAGGCAGTCCGCCTCCTCGGCAAACACTGATTGAGCATTCTGGTTGGTGTAGGATTGGCCAAACGACGGTGGTGGAGGCGTGGGCTTGTCTTTCTGCAGGCGCACCGTTACCGGACGGCGCACGTTGTCCTGACCGGGCACCCTCCCCAGCAATGTGCAGGTAAAGACCTCAGAATCGTCCACCACCACAAACGGCTGAGTGATATCGCGCGCTGCGATTTCCGGCGGATAGCGCCGGCGAATGAGTTCCACAGGCGCGGTCTCCGGGTCAATACCGAATAGTGGTCCCTGTTTCTCCGGCGAGGACACCCGTTAAACCCTCCTGTTTACTCCGGCCTAATGGTTATCTATGAAACCGGCGGCAGTGACACAACAGCAAACGTAGATACATATTCTCTTTCACTCTTTTATATACAGCCTCCTCGGCAAGTCTGTTTAGCGTTTTGTGTCCTCCAGGCTATTTTCTTACGGCCAGAAAATCATTGAACGCAGGCAGACTCTACCAGTATCATTAGGAAATAATGGGGTACAAACGGAATATCAGGGGAGGAATCATGCCACGTGTCATGCTGGTAGTTGGAATGCTCGGTGCACTACTTCTGGGGACCGTATCGGCTATCGCCGGAATCGAAGAGTCCCTGGACAAAGCCGAAAACCTGCGGAAAAGCGCGCACTTTGACGAGGCAATCGAATTGCTGATCTCGACTATCGAGGGGGCCGACCTCGATCAGGACCAGGCACAGCGAGCATATTTGCTCTTAGCGAAGTGCTTTTACTCGCGGGACAACGAGAACGAGGCCAAGCTTTGGCTGAGTCGCCTGCGGGATCATTATCCATGCCTGGATATTAACGCCAAACGGCAACCGCGACCGTTCTTGAACCTGTGGTACCATGCCGGGAGCGACTCATTGTGCGAGCGGGAAGACCCCGGCATCAAACACCTCGCCGTCGTCGATTTTAAGAACGCCTCAATCGTCGATCACGACACCTGGACCCCAATGCAGTACGGCCTGGCGGATATTCTGATTACGCAGTTGCAGCAGCTGAGCAAGCTGAAAGTGGTCGACCGCGAGCGCATCCAGATGATCCTCGACGAAATCGATATTCAGCAGAGCGAATACTTCGACGATAAGACCGCCGTTCGGATCGGCAAGATGCTCGGGGTGCACGTATTTGTCATGGGTTCGTTCATGCAACTGGATAAAAACACCATGGTGATTACGCCCAAACTGGTCAAGACCGAAACCGGGGAAGTTCTGCACTCGACCACCATCAAAGACAAACCGGACGAACTGATGGAGATGATCGCCACCACTGCTGAGACCATTGCCGGCTGGCTGGAGGTTGAGGTCGCTGAGGAGGAAAAAGAGGCATTGCACGGCCAGGTCTCTGAGTCGGTCAAAGCGGCCCTGGCCTATTCGCGCGGGCTGCTGCACGAGGACAACGCGGAATACGACGCCGCCCGCGAGGCCTATGTCCAGGCATTGGAGGTTGATTCCACCTACTTCCCGGCGATGGACCGTCTGGCCGCCCTCGACCAATAGTCCGGTGACCCAACCTATGGGCGGTGTGTGGCCCTGATCTGAGGGTGAGCGGAGCGCACCCGGAGATCAGGGTTTCC
>CAYWVO010000036.1:0-33794 GCA_964461835.1 uncultured Ignavibacteria bacterium
CCGAAAGGGTACGCTACTCTTTTATCAATTTCCACACCTTTTGAAATTAACTCTTTGCGGTAGATCACCGAGGGCGTTATGCGGATGTCGTGGATTTACACCAAAAGCTGGTAGGGGCTGACTTTTTGCAACCATAGCCGTCTCAAAGGAGAGTTTAATTGAAAACACCTGCCAAAACATTGAGCAGCATGGTACATAAACGCAAGAACTACCTCACAGCATATAGAGTAGTAAACGAATTTGCTAGATGCAAGCCTTCTTGAGTATTGCTCAGTGTATCAAGAGACAATGTTTACTTGAAGCTGAACCTGTCAAAATGCTACTTATCGTCTGTCGACTTATAGTATGAATTTAGGTAGAGTATCAGACGTGGTATCCGGAGAAGAAAAGAAAAACCTTAAACTTCTCGGCCGGAATATCAGGCGCCTGCGGGAAAAGTATGGTTGGTCTCAGGAGGAGCTGGCGTATCGGTGTGGTTTGCATCGCACCTATGTGGGTGCGGTAGAAAGGGGCGAGAGAAATATTGGAGCCCTTAATATTTTCAAGATTGGTAAGGCGTTTGGTGTCGATGCTGGAGACTTATTACGAGAGTAAATGCAATGCTTGATCTCCAAGATGAGTTTGCTCAAGCGGTTCGTCGAAACAATGTAAACTTCATGGTACGCGGAATGTTGTCCGTCGACGAAAAAATATTTCCGCTCGGCACAGATACAAAGGTGCTCTCCACCGTATTCGAGCTGTTCACTCGGCCTCTGATCCGAGAGATTGCCGAAGGCAATGGCTACAAAGTGGAAGAAGCTAGACAAACGATATACCCAGATTTTACACTTCTTCGTAACGCAGATGACCCGCGTAAAATAGCAATAGACGTCAAGACTACGTACCGTCGGCCGAACATCTACTTCACACTCGGTTCGTTCACCTCGTTCCTTCGGAACAACACAAAAAATATCCTATATCCATACGACCAGTACGAAGTACATTGGATCGTCGGTTTTGTATATACTCGTCATGATGCGCCGGTCGCCGAGTACCATTCATTACAAGAGCGATCAAGAATATACGCTCCATATAAAGATGTAGCTTGGTTTGTGCAGGAAAAGTATAAAATTGCCGGCGAACGGCCTGGAAGTGGAAACACAACTAACATAGGATCAATTAGAAGCACGAACATTGAGGATTTTATGGAAGGGAATGGACCGTTCGCATCCCTTGGAGAGGATGTATTCAGAGATTATTGGGCTAACTTTGGCCGCACGGCAAATGAACGGGAATATAGAAACGTCAGAGAGTACCAAGTGTGGAAAAGGCGGACTACTCGGCGATAAAAAGCAATTCTTTCGAGGTAACTCTAGACAGAACATATTTGTATTTTGTGTGATTGGCCATGTAAACATGCTTCTTGTAACGTTTAAGCAGGTCCACAATTTCATCAGGAGATGGAATACCGTTGTCTCTGTATGAAACAACAAGGATGCTTCCTCTAAAACGTGCGAACACATAATCGAACGCCTTATGAATGAGATTTTTGTCACACCACGGGGACTTCCTGCGTTTGTACGGTTTGTGCTTGTATTCAGTTGTAATTCGAGAAGGCCATCGTCCATATTCACTTAGTCCTTCTAAGAAGTGGTAAAAGTCTAAATAATCTACACTGACACCCTTGTTATTCATGTAGGGTGTGTCAATGTATACAAGGTCAAACTTCGTTGAGACCTGAGTAGATGATTGGTTAAGGGAACGGTTCACACGTCCATTATCGAAAACTGCGGCGTTCGCATCGCCCGCAGCCTGCCTGAAGTGTTCTTCGAATGACTTGTCCCACGTGGCTTTGTTGCCGAATGATCGTTTAACTTCTGATGTTCGCATGTAGAGGTTAGCTCTATGGAAAAGATTGTACGGCCTTTTGGCAATACACGCTTGGAATAGGGCAAAAAAGGCAATTGCTTTTTTGTACGGATTTCGCAGTCGCCGGATATTTTGGACAACAATATCAAGCCATCGATCCTCGGACGGTAAAAAGAAAATATTATGGAATGTTCGTTCTATGAAATTGTCATAATCAATTCCTGGTTGTTTTTTAAAAAGTTCTGAAATTTCACCATCCAAAAGAAGGGTGCTGCGGTTTTCGATCAGTGCCTTACCAACAATATAGTTTGACCGCATATAGTCAGCAAAGGTAACCGCTTTTCCCTTTGTCTTAAATAAATAGGCGACGCAGCCGGTACCTCCGAACAAGTCAAGGGCCGTATCAAAGTGTAAGTTTTCTATGCTACTCCAGATCCAGTCCAATAGCTTCAGCTTGCTGCCCTGATAGCGTGTAGCCGGAAAGCGATGGTGGTTGGCCTCTACTGGAAAAAGTGCGATTGCTTCGGGACGTAAAGCTCGTTTTCTGTATTTCACACTAGTTGAAGTTGGTGTGTTCCGATTTGCCATAAGGCCTCCTACCATTTAGATTGAAACTCTCTGATGACGTCCTCTGGGGACAAGTTCAAATAGATCTCCGTGGTAGTCAAGCGATCGTGGCCCAAAAGCCGCTGCAGGGCCGGCAAAGAAATCCCTTTCCGAATCGCAGTAACACTAAACGTGTGTCGGAGCACGTGGGGCGACACCGGTCGATTGATATGGGCCCGGTTAGCAACTCGTTTTAGTATTCTTTGGATTGTACGAGGGCTCATCCCAAGGTTCTCGTGGAGCGAAAAGTGGCCCTCAATCAATGGTTGTACCCTGGCCGAAAGGGGAATAATCCGGCGCTTTGATTTTGTTCCGTACGGTCCGCCCTTGCCATAAATCATAATTCGGTGCCCCTGCCAGTCGAGATTTTCCTTCTTAAGACCGGCCAGCTCTGATACCCTAAGACCGGTATCCAGAAGCGTCCAGACAATCACTTTTTCAACGTGATTCTCACACGCGTTGGCCAGGCGGTTTGCCTCATCCTGGGTCAGGGGCTCCCTTTTGTATTGGTACGCCATGTCGTTAATTGTACTGATTGCGACAAAATGACGCAAGCCCTAAATAGTTTCGTATTGATTACCAACAAGTTACGAAGTTAGTCGGATAAATGTGGCGCACTTTTAAGAGGAAGACGACAGGTTGTTCCGAATGAAATTATTAGCCTTAAGCCATTCCTCAGACAGCTCGCGTTCGTCAACGTCCGTTTTTATCCAGTTCCAGGCCACTTCCCAGAATTCAGTATTCCAGCGTGTTCCAACTTTCCAAGACGCGATTGCGAACATAAGGACCAACAAAGACCACACTCCGAGACCTATCCATGATATTTCGAGATTCGGGCTCTTAAGGATGTAGAAAGTCCCCACAACAACGCCCATTACAGCAGCAATGGCGCATGTTTTGGTTATAAACCAAGCCGAATTTCGTCGGGTGTAGTGATCCCGCAAGGAATCAGAGGCGCAGGAATGCAACCGGCGGTGAAATTCGCCCATGGTGGCGTCGAGTTGATTATTCGTGAACTTTCCGTCGGTTTTAGTCTTGATTCCAAACGCCTTAAACAGGCGGTCGGTGTCCACAAAGCGTTCTTTTCGATTCAAAAACATGAAAGCACAAAACAGAAGGTGGCAAACATAACCCAACCCGTAATTGGCCACGCCCACCGTGATCACAGCAGCGACTATGCCAGCATCCCCAGCGGCGATAAGATCCTTCCAAAGCGATTCATCAGATGTTAGTTTGCCGCCACACCAAACGGATATCACGGCTGACATAAGGATAACTGTTGCCGGTATAACATACCTCTGGATTCTGTCATGCATTGATCCACCTTTCTCCACCGGCTGAATAAAATAGCTTAAGGATTGTCGGCTGGCATAAGATTCCTGCCTCGACATACTGCGATAGCTTTTCGCCATTTGCCGACATATTCATCATGCAGATGATTTGGCAAATCTGATACCGGCACGTAGTGTAACTTTATAGATGTATCAGACCTCCAAGCAAGCCAGCCGAGGATCGTCCCGGCATCGCCGATAAAATAGTCACCATTAGGGCAATCTTCTTCTAATAAGAAGATCATTTGCTGACAACCCCAGAAACTTCCTCGTAACGGCGTGCGTGGCCCTGATCTGAGGGAGCGCAACGCGCACCCGGAGATCAGGGTTTCTAGGCGCGATGGGATTTGGTGGCCAGGATCAACGCTCCTAGAAACCCTGGGCAAAGCCCAGGGCCACACCAGCTCCTCCACCGGATTCCCGCCTGCGCGGGAGTGACAGAGGATGGTGTCTAGTGAATATCGACGGGCAGGTTGAAGGCCTGCCGCACACGGATCCTTGAGGTTGCCACTCCCGTTTTGCTCACCTGTTCCCCTGTTCGCCTGTTCAACTTACTGTACCGACCCACCCGGCGCTTTGAGCCCTGACGGACTCGTTGCTCTGGGTGGGGTACCCAAATTCCAGCATTCTTTAAAACCCCGGCACATGTCCGGGCCACGCTCAGCGCACCATTTTGTTGCTATCCATCCCCTCGGTCCAAAAATCCCACCTGTCAACGCGCGCTGCATAACCGTCCAAAATCAGCCGATACAAGGAACGAAGGGCCGAATTCGGCCTGGCTATCGGGCTGAGGTATTTTTGGGTGAGCAATCAGGGAAATGCTGAGAACCGTCCTGCATTCTCGGTCGTTGTACCAATGTACAACGAGGCCGAAAACCTGCCGGGAACGCTCTTCACAATCGCCGATGCGCTCAAACCGCTGGGGCGGCCGTTTGAAATCATCGCAGTCGATGATGGTTCCACCGATAACACCGAAGAAATTCTCCGCGAGCAGGCGGCGATTCATTCGTGGCTGAAACCGGTCTCATATGTCCCGAACCGGGGACGCGGCTATGCCCAACGTAAGGGGTTCGCCGCAGCCGAGGGCAGGCTTATTCTCACCACGGACGCCGACCTCAGCTACGATCCCGAACATCTGGTCAGCTTGATCGAAACGCTGGATTTATACCCGGAGATCGATTTCGCGGTGGGTTCACCGTACATGGCGGGCGGAGGCACGAAGAATGTGCCGTTTTTCCGACTCCTTATTTCTCGGGTCGCCAATCTGATTCTTGGCTACGCCATGTCCCACAAGTTGAAAACCGTTACCGGCATCCTGCGCGCGTATCGACGGGAAGTAATCAATTCCATCGAACTTGAATCGGACGGTAAAGAAATCAACCTGGAGATTGTCTCCAAAGCAATAGCGGCAGGCTTTCGCGCCCAGGAAGTCCCAGCAGTACTAACCGGCCGGAAGAAAGGAAAATCGAAACTCATTCTCAAAGCCACGGTCGCGTCGCACCTGTTGTTTTCCTTTTTCGAACGACCATCCCTGCTTTTCGGCGCGGTTGGTACATTGTTGACCGTTCTCGGACTCGCCGGGGGCGGGTATTTGGTATACTTATGGCAAACCGGGAACCTTAATCCGGTGCGGCCGCTAGTCACCCTGATTGTCATTCTACTTATTTCGGGATTACAGATATCACTTTTTGGCTTTCTGGGTACGCAACTGGTGCGCATTCACCGTGAGTTGTTCCGCATCCAACGGGAGAACAAACAACTGGCACAGAAGTTGGACACCTTGGTGGACCACCCGCGCCGGATGACCCCAGAATTACGGGAGCCGACCGCGGTTGGCTTTGAGAATATCGACCAATGAAGATTCTATTGGTGACCAACCGTTATCCGCGTGATATTTCCGATCCTGCGGCCCCGTTTGTGCCCGATTTCGTGCAGGCATTGCGTACGCCGGGCATAGACGTGATTGTCAGCACTCCGCTCTACGGAAATCCCCCTGAGCTTGAAGATGACAATGTCCATCGCTTCCGATATAGCGAGGAAGTGATTGAGGCGCCCATCGGTTCCTGGAATATTTTCCATCCCGGAACCTGGCGACGGATTCATCAATTTGTGCACGCGGGGGAAAAGGCGGTTTCAGCGCTGGCGGAACAATATCATGTCGATCATATCCTGGCCTTGTGGGCGCTGCCCTCCGGCTGGTTTGCCCAACATACCGCACGGCAGTTGGATATTCCATTTTCTGTCTGGTGTCTGGGTTCGGATATTAATGTGTGGGCGCGGCGCCCATTCTTTCGGGGGATTACGCGGAATATTCTGCAGAACGCGGTAGCGGTGTTTGCGGATGGTTTTGCCCTGGCTCGTGACGTGGCCCGGTTAAGCGGTTCGTCATGTCGGTTTCTTCCCAGTTGTCACCTGCTGACCCAACAACTGGAACTGGGAGCGGTCGACACCGGCTTGCCCAAAAAGCCATATTTTCTCTACGCCGGTCGGATACATCGCAGCAAAGGTATCTATGATCTGTTGCGCGCCTTCCAGATGACCTGCTGTGATTTGTCCGATCATCATCTGGTCTACGCCGGAGACGGTCCGGAACTGGCACGACTCCGCGATACCGCTGCGGATATCGAGTATCCGGCACGGGTGCATATTTTGGGCAAAGTCAGCGAGCCAAAACTGGTGACGTTGTACCGTCAGGCAAAGGCGACAGTGATCCCGTCCTACTCCGACAGTTTGCCGCTGGTGCTCGCGGAATCGCTGCAATGCCACTGCCCGCTGGTTGTATATGATACCGGGGATTTAGGGCATTTTGTCCGGCGCTTTAAGATCGGCCGGACGGTGCCGGTCGGCGACCTCCGCGCACTTGCCGACGCGATGTGTGGGATGGCCACCTATAAACGATTCGATCAACGTCGCGGTCAGACCGCGCTTGATTTGTTGCATCCGACGCGGGCGGCTCGCCGGTTTTTGGCAACGATCGATTCCCGCGTGCGCAGAGACACCTGGCGGGCACCAGCGCGGCCGTATCGAGAACCGAGATAACTGCATGACACACACAACGGCAACAGAATCTCCCAAGCGCCGGCAATTCGATGAATACTGGCAGACACGGGACTATCAATCCGCGGACGCGCGTACCCGCCAACGGATCGAACTGTGCCGGGAGTTGATCGTTCGGAAAAGCGGAACGGTGCTGGATGTCGGTTGCGGACGCGGACAGGTTGCTGAAGCGTTCGCCGCATTGGGATATATGGTGCGCGGTCTGGATGTGTCGCCGCTGTCCATCGAATGGACCCGGGCACGCGGGGTAGAAGCGTTCCTGTGCGATATTGAGACCGAGACGGTCACCGATTCGTATGACATTATCCTGTGCCTGGAAACGTTGCATTATATGGCGAACCCGCGGGATGTGCTGTCTCGTCTGGCCGCCGCGCTAACGCCTGGTGGGGAGCTGATCCTCTCATTGCCCTGTGAATATCACTTGGGGCAACTGGTGGCTCGGCTGCGCGGTGCTCCGGATGAACGATCGTATTCGCAGGTACGGTTTACGCCCAAACGTCATCGCACGTTGATTGCGGAAGCGGGTCTTCGAATTGCGGATCACCGAGAGCTCCCCCTCGTACCGCCACGTCGGCCGGCGCTGGCGGGGTTGGGAAAGTGGCTGGCGGGGCGCGCTCCCTCGTTGTTTGCGATTTCCGTTATGTATCGACTGAAAGCAGCAGAATAGTATGGCAACCCAAGTAAAATCACCACCGGTGGGACGGACCCGCATGAACGAAGGTTTGGGAACGTTTGCCGAACGCTTCCCAATTTTATTCGAACCGGCAGGCCGGCAACGCAAAGCAGCCAAGGCTATCGCGGTGTTGCAACATCACCTTGGCGACCGACTGCGTGGCGCTGTCCTGCTGGAGGTCGGCTCGTCGACTTGCATTATGGCCGCTGAATTCGCCAAAGCCTGCCGGGAGGTGATCGCCTTTGATATTGACCCGGTGGCGCTGCGCGCAGGGTATGCGTATTGCCGGGATATCCCGAATATTGCTGATGCCATGCGATTTCTGGTTGGTGACGCCACGCATATGTCCGTCGCGGATCACTCAGTTGATGTCGTCATTTGCAACCAGGTCTACGAACATGTGGACGATCAAACCGGTCTCATGCGCGAAATTTATCGTGTCCTCCGGCCCGGTGGGGTCTGCTATTTCGGTATCGGGACCAGGCACGTCATTATCGAGGGCCACTACAAGCTGCCGTTTCTTTCCTGGATTACGCCGCGCCTGGCTGATATTTATGTGAAATTGCGCGGACGGCAATTGCGATACGATGTGAAGTTGCTCTCGTATCGCAACTTACAGAAGCTCGCGGGCGACTTTATCGTGCATGATTATACAGTGGACATTATTCGTCATCCGAGCCGATATTTTGTCGATGAGTTGTTACAGTTGCGGGCGTGGTTGTCACAGATGAAACCGTCGTTCCTGGCGGCATTACGGCCGATACTGCCGGTGCATGTCTGGTTGCTGGAAAAACCGCAGCCGGGAGAGACTCCGGCTCGTTATGTGGTAAATACAGATTGATGTTCTGACGATGGATTTTTTCCCGCCTTACATTCCGACGGTATTGGTGCTGCTCCTGGGGCTGGCCGTCGGCAGTTTCACCAATGTGTTGATTTATCGGCTGCCACGCGGCATGTCGTTGATCACCCCGCGATCGTCGTGCCCGTCGTGTCAGTCGCCGATACGCTGGTATCAGAACGTCCCGGTTGTTTCGTACCTCTTTTTGCGCGGCCGGTGCAGTTCGTGCCGTAGACCAATCAGCATTCGCTACCCGCTCGTGGAAATCGCGTCCGGGTTGCTGTTTGTCGCATTCTTCTGGCGCTATGGTTACTCGCTGACGACGGTGGGGTTTGGGCTGTTCAGTCTCGGGATGCTGGCCGTTTTCTTCATCGATCTCGACTGCCGCATCATCCCCGATGTTATCACGCTGCCGGGGATTGGCGTCGGAGTGGTATTGTCACTGGCTAGTTCGCATCTATCGATTGGGACATCGCTGCTGGGTGTTTTGGCCGGCGGCGGCAGTTTCCTGGCGGTGGCCCTGCTTGGTCAGTGGCTGTTTAAAAGAGAGAGTATGGGTGGAGGGGATATCAAGTTGGCAGCGATGCTGGGCGCCTTCCTGGGGCCAAGCCGTATCTTTTTAATCTTGATTTTATCCGCCATTATCGGTCTTGCGGTATCTGTTATCGTCATGGCAATCTCCGCCCGTTTCCGTAAAGATCGGACAATTCCCTACGGGCCGTTCTTAGTGATGGCGGCCTATATTGCCGTCTTTTACGGAGGGGAACTGATTGACTGGTATACCCGGACCGTTATCGGGCCGTAAAAGCCACGCCAATCACGAGAGTGCGGGAACCCCGCGGTAGAAGACAATGATGCGCTTATGACCGGACGAGCTTCTTGTCGCGTTTATACTTCGTGTGACACGCCTTGCAACGTTTCGGACTCTGGTGGAAACCGCGTTGCTTGAAGTACTGCTGAGCGGCAATGGTAAACACGAATTCTTCGCCGCATTCTTCGCAGATCAAAATACGATGCTTCAGGTCGTTTCCGTCAGGCATGTACTCCTCCTTGAGCTCCGCCGAATTGCTTTGTCTCAAAAACTACACCCGCGCAGTAATTAATGTGCGCGAACTATTCACGATTGGTAACGATGCCAGCTACATCGTTTGGCGCAGCAAAAACGGGCAATCAACGGCAGTACTGTGCAGGTATCGACCGTTGTTCAGTGCCCCCCGTTTTTATTACCATAGTGCCGCTGCCTTTCTAGTCATCGGTCCCCGCAGGGATATCTTTATACACGAAAACCGGGATTTCTTGTCAAGAAAAAAAACATGTACCATAGTGAGTGCGAACAACATCTGACGAAAACTCGGGGCTATCGGCGATAATCGATATTGTACTTTTTCATTTTCTCAAAGAGGGTCGTATAATCGATCTTCAAGATTTCCGCAGCCTTGCGCTTGTTGCCCCGCGCTTCATCCAGAATTCGCAGGATCATCGCTTTCTCCGCGACCATCTGCGCGTGTTGCCCGACTTCCTTCAGCCCGGCTCCTTCCCGCAGCCGCACCTCTTCGGTGGTGGGAATGCGAATGGCCAGATGATCCGGCGTAATATACTTGCCCTCACACAGGATGATTGCACGCTCGATGGTATTTTCCAGTTCCCGGACATTCCCCGGCCAACTGTACCGATCCATGATTTTCAGGGCGTCCTTGGTAATTTTCTTCGTGGGTTTCTTTAACTCAAGGCAATATTTCTGGACGAAATATTCCACCAGTTTGGGAATGTCCTCCCGCCGCTCCTTGAGGGAGGGGACTTTAATCGGAAACACGGAGAGCCGATAGAATAAGTCTTCCCGGAACTGCTTCTTGTCGCAGGCATCTTTCAAGTCAATATTGGTCGCCGCGATCATGCGTACGTTGACTGAGATAGTCTTGGTGCCACCGAGCCGTTCAAAAGACCGCTGCTGCAGGAATCGCAACAGCTTGGCCTGTAACGCCATATCCATGTCGCCGATCTCGTCCAAAAAGACCGTACCGCCGTCGGCGATTTCGAACTTTCCCAGCTTACGCGCATTGGACGAAGTAAACGCTCCCGGCTCCGAGCCGAACAGCTCGTTTTCCAACAGTTCCCGGGGGATAGCCGCACAGTTAATGGTCACATAGGGTTTATCCCGGCGAGGGGAAAGATGATGGATTGCCGCCGCAAAAAGCTCTTTCCCGGTGCCGCTTTGGCCCTCAAACAGGACGGTGGTATCGGAATCGGCGACTTTGCGTACCAGCGCCTCGGCTTCCTTCATGCTTGGCGCAGTACCAATGATCTGGTTGTACCCCAAGCGATTGGCCAGCTCCTCGCGCAACAGTTCGTTTTCGGCCAGCAGGCGTCGGTTCTCGAGTGCGCGTTGAATCAGGACGTTGAGCCGGTCGGGATCGAAAGGTTTGGTCAAAAAATCATACGCCCCAAACTTGATTGCTTTGACTGCATCCTCAATGGTGCCGTACGCGGTCATGACAATGACCGAGGTCTCCGGATTATCTTCCCGGATCCGCTCCAAGACTGATAGTCCATCCATTTCCGGCATTTTTAAGTCAGTAAGGACCAGATCGAAACGTCCCTGGCGGGCTTTCTCGACTGCGGTATGGCCGCTTTTGGCCACCTCCACCTCATGGCCTTCGGCTTTCAGCGTTTCGCTGAGCATTTTGCGGATTGAGTCTTTATCATCGACAACGAGAATAGAAGACATAGTACATCCCTTTCACGACTGCTTCGTACTATTAGTATCGGCAGATCGGGGTCGGAGCATAGGTCACAGGTTTGGCACGACACGGGTGCCGGCATGGCGGGATAAATCGACAATTGACAAGCGGTAAGGAAACATCGTATACAAGCAGATTGATCCGGCCCAATCGCCCGCGGGCCGGCGCAAAGATGAGGATGTAAAAGGAGGCGGATAGATGAAAGTCAAAGAGTATGAGAAGGACGGGGTGGCAATCATCGAACCGTCCGGCAAATTGATGGGTGGATCGGATACCGGTGAACTGGATGAGCGGTTATACGTCCTGCTGGGCAAAGAACGGCTCAAGGCGGTCATTGACCTGGGCAAGACCGACTGGATGAACTCCTCCGGGATCGCCATCCTGATTCATCACTGGAAAAAATTCAATGATGCCGGCGGCGAGTTGAAGATGGCAAACCTGACCAAGCGCATCGAACGCATTATGGTCATCTCCAAGCTGACTTCAGTGTTTGATGTGTATGATTCGGTGGATGAAGCGGTCGCCAGCTTCAAATAACGATATCCCGACTGCCCATCATTACGTCTCCGGTTGTGGATTATACTCATGAAGCGTTTGCCCGCGTCCTGGCGGCGGTAATTGACGCGGGCTATGAAACGCGGACGCTCTCCCAGGCCTGTTCCCAACCACCGACGTCACCGTTGTTCATCGTGCGACACGATGTCGAGTGGGAACTTCCCCGCACGCTTGCCATCACCGATCTTGAGGAAAAATTTGGTATCGATTCGTCCCTATACGTGCGGCTGGATACGCCGGTCTATCAACCGGCCATCTTGCGACGATTACAGTCCACCGGTTTCGAGATCGGCTACCACTACAATACTCTCGATCGCTGCGGGGGCGATTTCGCTGCAGCGGCGCAGCTTTTTCGGGATGATCTCCGGCGGATGCGTGACGACGGGCTGGTAGTACGTTCCGTGATTCCGCACGGTGATCCGCGAGTTAAAAAAAGCGGCTATCGCATCAATAGTGATTTAATCGACCGGTACCCGGAACTGTACCAGGAGATGCGATTAATCGATGTCGCGACCGAACTGCCGCGACGATACCCCAACCATACGTATGTGCGCGATCTGGGGATTCGCTGGAATAAGGCATCCTCGTCGCAGCAGTTGGTCCGCTACCTTCGCGCGCAGGAATGGCCGGTTCTCTACATGCTGACGCATCCCGATTATTGGTCTAAGACAGCAATCCGCGCGGCCGGGCTGCAAGTAGCCGCGCGGATGATTCGTGCGTTACCGGTCAACCAGGCGGTCGCGATGGTTCGTTCCTGGCTGCCGTCCCGCACCCGTTGATGTCGCCGAGCTTTCGGAGTCTGTTGCAAAGGATGACGTCGAAACGACGTCCCCACTGCGGCGGGGACTCAGGGGTTTCGATCTACCCCAGAACGCATATTGCTATCTTGTGCTGATTATTCTGGGTCAACCCCAAACCAAGCTCCGCTTATGCGGAGAAGTTTGGGGTTGCCACCCGATTTTCACCTCCGCATAAGAACCCGGTTCTAGTGGATGATGTCCACCCAATCTCATGTTATTACCTTTTTCAACACGTCCGAGCGTTGGGGTCATAAACCAAGCCGTAACCCGACGTGAAATCCGGTCGAGGAAAAATCGCGCTCGTGTAACAAATCGGTTTCAATATCGTACCTGACCACGCGATCGTACGTCCCGCCGCGATGTCCCAGTTCAGCGAAGAGCATGACCTTCCGTGAAATGAAGTGGTCTACCCCGATGGCCAGCCGGGCGGTGCCGCCACGATACTCCGGATCGGCACCGTCAAAATCATTGTCTTCCGCCAGACCGGCCGCCCCGATTGACCCCAGCAGATAAAGTCGTGTTTTGTGAAAAACACTGGGGGTGAACGTGTACTTGATGCCAATGTCTACAAAGCCCATACCCCAGTCACCATCAAAGGAATCCTCGATCACCGCGCCCTCCAAATTCAAAAAGAACGCTATCCGCTGACTTAAGCCATAACTGACCATAAGACGGCCGCTGCGGCCTCGGTGGCGGGAATCGAGCCCGGTAAACTCGCCATCGAAATCGGCCCATCCGGGGGCCAGGGAGAAGAACAATCCGCGGCTGGAATAGACCGGCCGGTGAGTCTGTGTGGGTTTGCGGCAAACGTGTGCCTGAGCACCCGCCATGGCAGCCAGGCTGAGCAGGACGACGATGATGATCGTAGTGGTGAATGACCGGACTGGAAAACGCGAACAACACAGAACCATGGCATCACTCCTGCACCGGGTGGTTATCATTTCCTCCCGGCTCTGGCAAGCGGCGTACCAATTTGGCTAACGTGCTATCGAATCGTCAGTTGGTGGTTCATCACGATCCAATAGAGCGGCGCAACGCACAGAAACGCACCGTGGCTCGTTAAAAAACTGTGCGTTTCATTATACTTTACCCTTGCGCAGAAGGGCTCGACCACGTACTTAATTCACTTTAGGGGGGGGTTCCCGCTTTTTGTGTGATGAAACAACAGGCAACAGTATTACAATCCTCCGGTAACGGAGGCGGAAACGGTAATGGGAGATCAGCCGGGCTGCAACTGGTCAAGCTGGATGTCTTCGAAGGCCCGCTGGATTTATTGTTGTATCTGATCCGGAAGGACGAGGTTAATATCTACGATATTCCCATTGCCAGAATCACCGAAGAATACCTGGGCTATCTGCACGCGATGGAATCCTTCGACCTTGGAATCGCGGGGGAGTACTTGGTAGTGGCGGCCACGTTGATTCGTATAAAATCGAGCATGCTGCTTCCGCGCGATCCCGAAAGCGAGGACGAGGATGATCCGCGAGAAGAGCTGGTGCGGGCACTGTTGGAGTATCGGAAATTCAAGTGCGCCTCCGAACATTTGCGTGAACAGGAGGACGAGAACCGGGGCCGGTACGGGCGTTCGGATTTAGTACCACCGACGAAAGTTACTCGTACGGAATATGTCAACGATTTTACCTTGTTTGACCTGCTTACGGCCTTCAAGGACGTGCTCGATCGGGTCGAGGAGGATGTTTACTGCGAGGTCGCGGTCGATACGGTAACTGTGGAGGAACGGGTCGCGGTCATCGAAACGGTGCTGACGCGCAGCAACGGGATCCGATTCGCTGATTTGATGGACGATAACCCCACCCGGACCCTGGTCATTATGACCTTCATTGCGTTGTTGGAACTGTTGAAAATGGGGCGCATCGGCCTGCGGCAAAATGAACCGTTTGCTGATATCTGGATTCACCCGCTGGCGGCCTGAAGACATAAGGTAGAGAAACAATGAATAATGGGAAACTGAGCAATATTGTCGAAGCGTTGCTATTTGCGGCGGCGGAACCGCTCTCGGCTACGGCGATGTCTCGCGTGCTGGACGGGACCAAAACCAGCCAGATCGCCGAGGCGGTCGACACGTTGAACGAACGGTACATCAGCAATGAATCCGCGCTACGGGTCCGGGAAGTGGCCGGGGGGTATCAACTGCACTCACTCCCTGAGTACGCCCAATACATCGAAGATCTGCTGGCGAAAACCAAGAAACAACGGCTCTCACGAGCGGCTTTGGAAACACTGGCGATCATCGCCTACCGGCAGCCGGTCACCGGGCCGGAAATTGATGCGATCCGGGGTGTGGACAGTTCCGGTGTGTTACGTAAGCTACTGGAACGAAATGTAATAGCGATAACCGGACGGTCCGAAAAGCCCGGACGGCCGCTGCTGTACGGCACGACCAAGGAATTCCTGTATTATTTTGGCTTAAATGACCTGCGTGATTTACCCCGCATGGCTGAAATTGAGGCCTTGCTGAATCAACCTAAACAGGAAGCTCAGTTGGAATTGTCCTCGGTGGAAATGGACTCTGATAATGGCGAAGGAGTGGGACCGCGCGCGATTTCCGCCGTGGACCTGCGGCCAATCGCCACCACGCGTTCGGTGCCGAAAACCAAGAAGGAAGCCCCGGCCGGGACAAAAGCAGATGAGTCCGAGTCCTCGTCGCCTGAACTGCCAACAGATCAGCAACCCGAGATTACGATCGAACCCGTTGAGGATGACCGGCCATCTCCAACGAAAGACACCCCACCCGAATCCCGATCCGACGAGGACGAGGATGACGGTGAGGATATTTTGCAGGCCGTGCGGGACGTGGTCACCTCATCGGCGGAGTAAACGGAAAACTACCCATCCTCCAGCATCGCCCTCTGGGTACACGTTGTATACGCTGGCATGAGAATTAATCGATATCTGGCACGCGCGGGCGTAACCTCCCGGCGCAAGGCTGACGATTTGGTGCGCGACGGTCGTGTGCGAGTAAACGGTGAGATTATGCGGGAACTTGGGGCAGCGGTGGATCCCGATATTGATGAGGTTTCCGTTGACGGCATCAGTGTTAGCATTCCCGAACCGGTTGTTCTGCTTCTGCATAAACCTTCGGGGTTCTTGGTGTCGCGCCGACCGCAGGGCGGAAAACCCACAATTTTTTCCCTGCTCTCCGGCAACGAACGTAAAGTCGAGCCGGTGGGCCGCCTGGATTTTGATACCGACGGCGTATTGCTGTTGACGAATGACGGTGAATTGTCCCGACGTTTACAGCACCCGCGCTTTAAGATCGAACGGGTGTATCAGGCGACAGTCACCACGCCCCCTGATCCGGGGAAAATTACCCAGATTCGTCGGGGCGTTGATTTGGGTGATAAACGACCTTTGCGGGCAAAGATCACAATTTTACCGCAATCGACGGGGGAAAACCGGGTCGAAGTTCGCCTCCGGGAGGGGCGCAAACATGAGGTCAAGCGATTATTGGACTGGGCAGGTGCCCCAGTGATCTCCTTAACCCGCATGCAATTCGCCGGATTAGTGGTCGGGAAGCTGGGCCCGGGCGAGTATCGCAAACTCTCCGTCGAGGAATATGATACCTTGCGCGAACGCGTAAAACCCGGCGAGACCGCCACCTAATCGCCCGAACTCGATTTGACCCGCACTCACCGGCACCGTACATTCTGTTCATGATATTGAAGCACTTCGAACGGACAGTGAAAGATTTCGGTTTCCGGGCGATAACCCGTCTGGCGCCGGATCGGCGAAAATCACCGACCATCGGTGATCTCGCGGAGGTGCGCAAGCTGTTAGTGATCCGTCTCGATGACCGCATCGGTAATGTGGTCCTGACCACCTCGTTGATGCAAGCGCTTCGGCATACGTTTCCCCAGGCTGAAATCCATGCGCTGATTTCCATCCGCTGTCGGGGACTGGCGCCGTACCTGCCGGGTCTGAACCGGGTATGGTACTATGAGAAAGCGGTGTATGCCCGCAAGCCGTGGTGTCTGGCCCGGCTGCTTCGTGTTCTGGCCAACGAGAAGTACGATCTGGTGTTTGACGCGTCCGACGAACGGGAACTTTCCTTCAACCATGCGATTACCACTGCCCTAACCGGCGGAGCATTTCGTATCGGGTATGACCGTCGCGGCTCAGCCGCCTGGCTGGAAAAGCCGGTTCCACCGGGGATATCGGATCGTCATGCCACGGAGATGCTTGTCGATTTGCTGCGCGCGGTGAAATCGGTTTCAGAGGCACCCCATCCGAAATTGATCCTGCGTAATGTGAATGCGTTCGGTATCCGCTTCCGGGAACAGCATGATATTGCCCCTGGTACTGCCATGATAGTCATCCATCCCGGTGGCAGCGGCGCCAAACGGTGGCCGTTCTCCCGATTTTTGGAACTGGCCACAAAACTTCACGAGAGGGGCCACATTCAACCGGTGATGATTTGGGGTCCGAAAGAGGACCGCTTGGTTGCCTCGGCGGAGAGGGGCATTCCGTCATCGCTAATTCTGGCGGGACAACTGACTTTTGCCGATGTTATCTCGCTCTTGTGCGAGGCGCAGGTGTATATTTCCAATGAT
Organism: uncultured Ignavibacteria bacterium; assembly: GCA_964461835.1. GTDB lineage: Bacteria > Zixibacteria > MSB-5A5 > WJJR01 > JAJRUJ01 > CAYWVO01. The sequence continues at coordinate 17,018 of CAYWVO010000036.1, forward strand.
AACGGCATCATGCATCTGGCCAACGCGTGCGGGGTGCCGACCGTCGGTATTTTCACGGTCTCAAACTTGAACAAGTATCGGCCACGCGGTGTGTATGATCGGGCATTTGATGATTCCGGCGGTACAATTGCGCCCGATCAAATTGTCATGGCGGTAGAAGAAATTCTGGACGCCACGGGCAGCAGAAGACCAGAAATGAGACAGTGATCATGCTTCGCCGATTCCTGGGATATGTTCGTCCGTACTGGCCGGCGTTGGCCCTGTCGGTCCTGGCAACACTGGTCTATGTGTCCGCGGCGGCCATGTTGGTTTGGTTGATCGGGCCACTGGTGAATACGCTGTTTGGCGGGGACGGTGGTTCCTGGGATGTCGTTTCGACCGGCAGCATTACGGTCGGTGGGTTTTTCAATTCGATCAAACGTTTCGTGAAAGATACTTTGGAGGGGCTGGTCAGGCAGGAAACACCACTGGCCACTCTGACCCGGCTCGCCTGGATTATTGTTCTCATTTCGTTGTTGAAAAATGCTTTCAGGTTGATCGGTAATTACATTGTCGCCTGGGTGCAGCAACGGATTGTCTATCAGTTGCGCACCGACTTATTCTCCCATTATCATGATTTATCAATCTCCTATTTCAGCCGGACCAATACGGGGACTGTTATCAGTCGGGTAACTAATGACGTCGGGCTCCTCACCGACATGTTGGACCTGGGTTTCAATCGACTGATTAAAGACCCGCTGACTGTCCTGGTACTGCTCTTTTCCCTGTTTATCATCAGTTGGAAGTTGACCCTGCTTGCGTTGCTGGTGTTGCCCGCGACCTGGATCGTTATCGTGCTGATCGGCCGGGCGATCAGAAAAACGTCCGGCCGGGCACAGGAAAACATGGCCGAAGTCGCCACCATTCTGGAGGAGAGTATCTCCGGCATTCGGGTAGTTAAGGCGTTTGTGGCAAAGCGGTTCGAGGAAAATCGTTTCGCCAGGGCGGCGCGGGGGTTTTTCAGGGAAATGGTATGGTTGATCCGGTTGCGCAGTCTGAACTCACCGATCAACGAATTTTTCGTCACCGTTGCCGGTGTGGTGATCCTGTATGTCGGGGGACGGCAGGTGGTGGGCGGTGCGGCGATAACGGCCGATGAGTTTATGACCTATTTTTTCCTGATTTTCTCGATGTTGACGCCGATCAAGGCGCTGGCTGGGGTCCATGTGAAAATTCAGGAGGGAGCCGCGGCGATCGAACGGATTTTCCGCGCCCTCGATACCGAACCCGAAGTTATCGATGCGCCTAACGCCAAACCGATCACGAAATTTAACCGGGCGATTACGTTCCAGAAGGTGGAGTTTGCCTATCACCCCGGTTTGCCGGTTTTGCGAGATATTTCATTTTCCTTGCCCAAGGGTAAGATGGTTGCTCTGGTCGGTCCCTCCGGCGGGGGAAAATCTACGTTGTGTGACCTGTTGGCGCGTTTCTATGATCCGACTGCCGGACGAATTCTGGTCGATGGCCGTGACTTGCGCTCATTTGAAATTGACAGTTGGCGCAGACTCCTGGGTATCGTGACCCAGGAGACCATCCTCTTTAATGAAACCGTTGCGCGCAATATTGCCTATGGCGTGGAAGAGATAGACCGCGAAAAACTACGCGCCGCCGCCCACGCCGCGCACGCGTTGGATTTTATCGAGGAGATGCCACGCGGTTTCGATACCGTGATCGGACCACGGGGCATACAATTGTCCGGGGGACAACGGCAGCGGCTGGCTATTGCCCGCGCGATTATGAAAGACCCCAGGATCTTAATCTTCGATGAGGCGACCAGCGCGTTAGACACCGAGTCAGAGGCGATGGTTCAGAAGGCGATCAACAACCTGGTCCAGAATCGGACGACACTGGTGGTGGCGCATCGCCTGTCGACTATTCGTCAGGCCGACGAGATCGTCGTCGTGGCTGCCGGCATTATTGTCCAGCGCGGTACCCATGTTCAATTACTTGCCGAGGACGGTCTCTATAAGAAATTATATGATTTGCAATTTCAGGACGAGGTTGTCGAACAATTACAGTGAGTCCACGACCCGCTCATAATCCCGAATTTCGCCCGTTATTTCCCGTTTAAGGACGATATTGGTCAAGTCCGCGTCCGCTTCCATTCCATACCCGCGAACAATATCGCCGTGCTGATCGATTGTCACGTACTTATCGGTAATGATTTTCGCGCGTTGCGGGTCCCAAGTGAGTTGCACGGTTTCGAGGTGAATTGAATCGCTCGTGGTCACCTCCACGTTGCCAAAAACTTTCAGGTGTTCGGTCCGCTCCCGAATCACCCCCGAGTCCGCAGTGAGCAGCGAAATCCATTCACCGTCGTCGTTATAGAAATCAACCCGGACCCCGTAAGCGTGGATTGAGTCCTTTTCGGCGAAATTATAGACGCTGTCGGAGTGAATTTCGGTCGTCTTCACCCCGGCTGTGGTGAAGATGGTTACCGTATTCTGGGCTTTGGAGGTCGGAAAAGTGCCGGTGACTTCGGTAGCGGATTTCGGCATTTCGCGTTTGCCACAACCCGAAACGAGGGTCCACGTCAGGACCAGGACCACGCCGGATATCGTCAACAGAAATTTTATCATCATTGTCCGTGCCATTTGTGCCTGTCGGCAACACTACACATGGGGTTATACGATCAGACTACGCCGGAGGTGAGAATATCATGCAGGTGAATGAAGCCAAGAGGTTTCTGGTCTTCATTGACAATGATCAATCCCGTAATCTTGTGTCGCTGCATCATATTTAGTGCATCGACCGCCAGCGAATCGGCGTCAATTGTCTTGGGGTTACGGGTCATCGCCTCGACTGCGGTGCCGTTCAGAGGATCAGGGCCTTTCTCGACCCAGCGGCGCAAGTCGCCGTCGGTGAAGATCCCGGTCAGTTTGCCGGTGTCATCAACGACCGTGGTCGTGCCGAGTCGCTTGGCGGTCATCTCCAGAATAACTCCTTTGATCGGGGTGGATTCATGCACCAGCGGTAATTCGTCCCCGGTATGCATCAGGTCGCCGACGGTCAGCAGCAGTTGCCGACCGAGACGGCCCTTGGGGTGTAACCGCGCAAAATCTCCCTCGGAAAATCCGCGTTCTTTCCACAGCGTGACTACCAGTGCGTCCCCCATGACCAATGCAGCGGTGGCGGAACTGGTAGGGATTAAGTTGTCCGGCCCGGCTTCCCCGTTAACCTGGGCATCGAGCACGCAGTCCGCACGTTGGGCTAACAACGAGGAGTTGTCTCCGGTGATTAAAATGATCGGCACCCCCAGGCGTTTGAGCGGGGGCAGGATATCGATCAATTCATCCGAATCGCCCGACTTGCTGATCGCCAGCACGACATCCTCGGCGGAAACCAATCCGAGATCGCCGTGCCCGCCCTCTGCCGGATGCAGAAAAAACGAGGCAATGCCGGTGGAGGAAAAAGTAGCCGCGATCTTTTTCCCGATCAGGCCGGATTTCCCCATCCCCGTGACGATGACTTTACCGCGGCAGTGCAAAATCAGGTCTACCGCTTGATCGAAACGCTCATCGAGGCGCTCGGCGAGGGCACGCACTGCCTCGGCTTCGCGACCGATGACTTCCCGGGCGATTGCCAGACGATTTATCAGGGTGGCTTTTCTCATTGTTTCCTATTCGAACGCAATTAACAACTTACCCCGTGCGACCAGGATCGCCTCGGCGACTTCACGGATCGCTCCATGACCGCCCCGGTGTTTGGTGATCCAGTGCGCGACTTTTTTGATCTCAGGATGTGCATCCGCCGTAGCGACCGAAATCCCCGCCCGCTTCATACACCTGAGATCGGTCAGATCGTCACCCATGTACAAACATTCTGCATCGGTTAAACCGAACTTGTGTTTCAGCTCTTCATATACTTCCGTCTTATCCCGAATGTTCTGGTAGACGTGCTTAATTTGCAGCCGTTTTGCGCGGGCTGCAGTCGTCTTGGTATTGTTACCAGTGACAATGGCCACATCCAGCTCGGCCTGGTGCAACAGCCAGATGCCGACCCCATCGGGGACGAAAAACTTTTTCAATTCGCTGTTGTCATCCGCGATATAGATAAAATTATCCGTGAAAACCCCATCGAAATCGAAAATAATCAGTTTCAGCTTGTTGAATCGTGCCTTGGTTGGTTTGCGTTTAGTGGTTGTGCGTTTCACGTTATCCTCGGAAGTTTCGTTCGCGGAGATGGAACTCGCGTACCTGTTCGATTAGTTCACCCAATCGTTCGAGCGGCCACTGGGTTTGCGGGTCGGAGAGCGCCTGCTCCGGATTGGGATGCGTTTCACAGAAGAGCGCATCAATCCCCACTGCGGCAGCCGCCCGCGCCAGCGGCAGGAGGAATTCCCGCGCACCACCGGAACGTCCCCCGGCTGCGCCCGGCTTTTGCACGCTGTGGGAGGCATCGTAGCAGACCGGGTAGCCCAAATGACGCATAACCGTCAACCCCCGAAAGTCCACGACCAGGTCGCCATAGCCAAAGGTTGTTCCGCGTTCGGTGAACAGCACCCCGCCACTCCCACCGGATGCGGCCTTATGCGCGGCGTGTGCCATATCGTCCGGCGTGAGAAACTGCCCTTTTTTGATATTTAATGGCAGGTTTGTCTGCGCTGCGGCCACAATCAACGCGGTCTGGCGGCAGAGAAACGCCGGGATTTGCAGGCAATCGGCAACCGCCCCCACCGGTTCGATTTCGTCTTTCTCGTGGAGATCGGTGAGAATTGGCAGTTGGTAGCGTTCTTTTGCGGTGCGCAGAATACGGAGCGCCTCGGAGAATTCCAGCCCAGAAAACGACTGGCTGCTGGTACGGTTGGCCTTGCGGAAGGACGCTTTAAGAATAACCGGGAATTTCAGTTCATCCGCGAGACGGCGAATCTCTTCGGCCACGGCAAGCGTGGTGGTCTCAGATTCCACCACACATGGCCCCAGGATGAAGACCAGCGGATGGTCGGCCCCGACCGAAATGTCACCGATAGTAATTGATCGCGCCATGGTCACTCCCCATCGGGGAAAGGTGGGTTCCGGAGAATTGTAGGTCAAGTGTTGTGCGAAGGTTTAGCCAAAAGCCCGCCCGGATCGACAGCGCTGCCATTCCCGGACACCACGGCGCACGCGTTCTCATATTCTCCCTGGGCAGTCTAAAACGGCAAATCGTCGTCGTTGGTTTGGGAGTCCCCGGAGGGGCGTGCTGCGCCGGTCCGTGACGGTTCGCCCGGCATGCTGTCCTCACTCTTGCGGCCCAACATCAAAAACCGGTCACTGACGATCTCAGTGATGTAGCGCTTATTGCCGTCCTTGTCATCGTAGTTGCGGGTTTGCAAGCGGCCTTCCAGGTAGATTTGTTTTCCCTTGCGCAAGTAGTCTTTGGCGATTTCCGCCTGCCGTCCCCAGACAACAATATTGTGCCACTCGGTGCGCGTCTGGGTCTGACCTTCCTTGTCTTTCCATTGCTCGTTGGTGGCGATACTGAAATTCGCCACCGCCCGGCCGGAAGGGGTATACCGCAGATCCGGATCTTTCCCCAGGTTGCCGATCAGCAGGACTTTATTTAATGATGCCATGCGCTCATTCCTTTCTGTACGATTCTGATACGTAATATGGCGACCGACGCATGAAACCTATTAACTGGGTTGATCTTGCCGTTGTCAATCATTTCGCGGCAAAAAACGTTTTGTGATGAGTGATTACATTGGTAGTTTGGGGCAATTGAACCCGTAAACCGGGTAGAAGGAGGGTCAACGTGGCACCGTCTTCACCCAGGACGATACCGCCGGAGCTGAAAATTACGCCCGGTCCAGTTCTGCAGCAACTGGTGGATTTTCTGGATTCGCGCGTGTTGGGGCAGAAATTCGCCGGTGTGGTTATGGGGATCTCCGGCGGAATCGATTCCGCCTTGGGCGCGGCGGTCGCCGTACAGGCATTAGGGGCACAGCAGGTTACCGGTTTGTTCCTGCCGTATGCCGAATCCGATCCCCAATCGGAGAAGGATGCAAACAAATTGGCCGACAAGCTCGGCATCGATTTATTACACCGCCCTCTCACCCCATTCGCTGACGCCTATTTTGCGGCTAATCCGACTCGCAGCAAGGTGCGCAAGGGTAATGTGCTGGCGCGGCTACGGATGATTTGCCTCTTCGATGAATCCCACAAGACGAAACGCCTGGTGCTGGGAACGTCAAACAAATCGGAGATTTTGCTTGGCTACGGGACCTGGTACGGCGATACCGCGTGCTCACTAAACGCGATAGGGGATTTGTACAAAACCCAGGTACGGCAACTTGCCCGGTATCTCCGGTTGCCGAAATCGATTCTCGAGAAGGCGCCGACGGCCGATTTGTGGTCGGGGCAGACCGACGAGGACGAATTGGGTTTGACATATGCCGAGGCAGACCAAATCTTGATCCGATTATTTGACTGGGGTAAGTCAGGTCAGGAGGTCATTGCCGAGGGCTTTGCGCCGGCCGCGGTGCGCCGGGTAATCAAACTGGAAAAAGAAAATCGATTCAAACGATATCCCCCGGAAATCGCCCGGATTGACCTGTCCTGATTCCGAAAGAACGATGAACGCGTTTGCCATCCAATCAAAAAGCCTCTATCTGGTTGCCTCGCCGATTGGGAACCTGGACGATATTTCATTGCGCGCACTGGAGGTGTTGCGGCTGGTTGACTGGGTCGCCTGTGAAGACACGCGGCGGGCGCGGATCCTCTTGCAGGCGTATGACATACCGGCAAAACTCGAGTTATATCACGACCACAACCAGCAACGCAAAACGCCTCTATTGATCCGGAAATTACAGGAGGGAGCGAGCGGCGCGCTGCTCACCGATGCCGGCTCGCCGGGGATCGCTGACCCGGGATTTACGTTGGTCCGTTCAGCAGTAGCCGAGGGAATAGCGGTGATTCCCATACCGGGTGCGTCCGCCGTCATTGCTGCGGTGACCGCCTCAGGCCTGCCGTGCGACCGGTTTGTTTTTGAGGGATATTTGCCACAAACTCCCAAAAAGCGCAACCGGCGATTCGCCGTGCTGAAAGACGAGACCCGGACGATGGTTTTGTTTATCCCCCCTCGCCGTCTGGACCGCGATTTTAAGGACCTGGTCAGGAATTTCGCCACGCGGCAGGCGTGCCTGGCGAGGGAGATGACCAAAGTGCACGAGGAATTTTTGCGGGGAACTGTCGGTGAGTTACAGGCGTATGTGCAAGAGCATTCGATCCGGGGTGAGTTGACCCTGGTCGTTGCAGGAGACGATACTCAGTGAGTGAATCGAGACCAGACATCGTGAAGAAACAAGTTGGAACCGACCTCCGGAGCACTGCCGATTCCGTGACGGTAGCGGCGCCCCGCACCGTGGCGCCCGCCGGACTGCCGGGTGTCCTGGGCATCCTCACGCGGAACTATGTTCAAATCGATTGGGCCGTTACCATTTATCTTGCCTTCACCGCAATCAGTGCCGCGCTTGTCGGACACAACCTTGCTTTCCGCTGGCAGATTGTCTTCGTCCACGCAGTGATGATTGTCGGGGTGTATGTTATTACCTCGGTATTTCATGATTGGAAGCAGCCACTGGTGCGTGTGGTACGCATTCTGTATTTCCCGCTAATTGTGACGTATTTTTACGAAGAATCCACCCTGTTGATGCAACTGTTTTCCCCGGAATGGTTTGATCAGCAATTGATTGCTGTCGAACGCGCAATTCTGGGGGTGTCGACCACGCTCTGGGTTCAGCCTTGGCAAAGTCCCCTGTTAAGCGAATTTATGATGCTCAGCTATTTTTCCTACTACCCGTTAGTGGCAGTCCCCCCGCTGGTGTTAGTCGCCACTCGGCACTACTGGCGGGCGACACAACTGGTGTGGGCTATGTCGTTGGCCTTTTTCATCTCATTTATTGGGTTTTACCTATATCCGATCCAGGGTCCACGGTACGAATTTGCCGGTCTCTATGAACGTGAGTTGACTGGCTTTATCTTCGTGCCGTTGATGCGGACGATTATGAACACCGCCTCCATTCATGGTGGCTGTATGCCTTCCTCGCATGTCGCGGTCGCGTTGGTTATCTTGTTTGTGCTCTGGCGACAATCCCGCCGAACCGGCTGGCTGCTGTTGCCGGTGGTTGTTCCGTTATGTCTCGCGACTGTGTACGGCCGGTTCCACTATGTCAGCGATGTAATTGGTGGAGTCCTGGTCGCCGTGGTGGCGCTAATCATTGCGGTACGCTATCCGATTTCCCGTAAACTCTTTGTGGGGGAACAGGATTCGATCCCTCAACCCCGGCATATGGAGCACGCTGCCTGATGTGCCCGGAATTTTTCAGTATTGGTTGGTTTACATTGCGGGCGTGGGGAGTCATGCTCACCGTGTCGTTTTTTATCGGCCTCTGGCTGGCGAAATTCGAAGCACGGACGTTGCGGCTGAACTATGACCGCCTGTTCAATCTCGGTTTCATCATTTGTATCAGTGGGGTAATCGGGGCGCGGCTGGCATATGTGATATTTCATCTGCCGGAATTTACCGACGATCCGCTGGATATCATTAATCCCTTTGCCGTGGAGGGTCAGTTTGGCATCGCCGGGATGACTTTACACGGCGGGGTGATCCTGGCGGTGCTGGCCAGCGCCTGGTATATGCGGCGGCATCAGATGTCCTTTTTTGAATATGCCGATGCGGTCATGGTGCCGCTGGCGTTCGGGCTGTTTCTTTCGCGACTGGGGTGTTTTCTCAATGGGTGTTGTTATGGCGCGCCGACCGAGAGTTTTCTTGGGATCGAATTCCCACTCGATACACCGGCGGGAGCGACGTTCCCATACGCCCATGTCCATCCCACACAACTCTATTCGTCGGTGTTCGGCCTTGTGTTGTTTTTCGGCCTACGCGCCCTAAACCGGCAGCGGGGATTTCCCGGCCAGACCACGGCCGTGTTTTTCATTCTGATGGGTGCCTTTCGCTTCGGCATCGATTTCATCCGGTATTATGAGCCGGCCATGATGCTCGGGGTTAATCACCTGACGTACAATCATCTGACAGCCTTAGGGATACTGGCGTTTGGCGTGGCCGTGTACGTCGTCCAACACCGAAAAAAGGCGAGAGTACAATCAACAGATGCGCCTGTCAAAACGGCATGAGATACGGTATACACCTTGACCCCTGAAGGGAAAACAGCCATAATGCTTTGCTGGGCTGGGGCCTTCATCGAAGCGGGTTGCCGCTTCTTGGGGGGATGAAGGGCGCCGACCCTATTCTTTTTGGAGCGAACACAGGTGCCGACAAAACGTCGTTCGATATATGAGTCACGGTCTATCCCGTACGGCCGGTTATGTCTCAAGCTGGGCCTAACGCCGGATATCATCACGGTGCTGGGATTGGTCATGGCCGGCGGCGCCGCTATTGCGCTCTGGCAGGAATATTTTATCCTCGGCCTGATTTTGGTCCTGCTTGCCTCTGTCGCCGATATGCTGGATGGTGCCACTGCCCGCGCAGGAGACATGGGGACAAAATTCGGCACCGTGCTCGATCATGTCGTCGACCGTATGGGTGAGTTCTTGGTGATGTTGGGCGTGGTTCTCTCCGGGCATGTGCTCCCCGGCTGGGGTATGTTTGGTCTGTTTGGGATGTGGTCGGCATCGTATACCCGCGCCGCCGCCGAGTCGGTCGGCGGGATGAAAAACTGCGAAGTGGGATTTATGGGCCGGACCGAAAAGTTCGGTCTGTTGATTATCGGTATGTTCCTGGAAGAGTTTTTCCCCGGTTATCCATTAAGTACCGCCGTGATCACCGTGGGGGTCATTTCTTTCATTACTGCCGCCCAACGATTACACTATGCATACGTGGAGATTATTAAACGACCGCATGAGGAGAAGGACAAACCATGATCTGCACGATTGGCAATCCGGTCTTTGATGAAATCCATACCCCGTGGGGGGACACCGAGGGGCGTATTCTCTCCGGCTGCGCCACCAACGCCGCTTTGGCCTATGCCAAACTCGGCGGCCAGGTCTTTATGATCGGTTCGGTCGGTGAGGAAGAACGCTCCGGGCTGGAAAGCACGCTTGAGGAATTGAACATCGTCCATCAGTTCTCGTCCTCCCTGGTCAGCGGGGGATTTAAACTGGCCTATGATGAGCAGGGACGACGGGACCTGTCGGTATTGGGTATCGCGGGAAATATTACCGAACTGCCCGGGCAAATCGAGGCGTACGACGCCGTGGTGCTTGGGCCGATTCTGCAGGAGGTTTCTACCGAGTTGATCCACTACCTGCGGGAATCGTACGACGGCAAATTGCTGCTCGACCCGCAGGGGATGTTGCGCACGGTGCAAAAAGACGAAGTGGTCCATGTTAAACCGGAGGGAATTGAAAAGGCCATCGGCGTGTGTGACATTGTCAAACCCAATGAGCTGGAATGTGAGGTGCTGACCGGCATCGATCCACGCAAAGATGCCCGTGCGGCGGCGAAGCTGATTAAGTCCTGGGGGCCGGATCTGGTGATTATCACGCTGGCGGAATTGGGATCTGTGATCTATGATGGTCAAGAATTTATCGAGATTCCCCCGTATCAAACAACAATGCTGGACCCTACCGGCGCGGGTGATACCTACGCCGGAGGGTTTTTGTTCGCTCTGTTGAGCGGCAACGATATAGAGTTTTCCGGGCGGTTTGCCTCGTGTGTCTCATCAATCATGATCGAACACATGGGGCCGGAATTCCCGCTGGACCGCGACGAGGTCCTGCGGCGAATGGAGTCGCTGCCCAAAACCGCTACCATACCGCAAAGGTAATTACTGGTTGTTGGCAGGTAAGGAGTTTTCTATGCGTCGCAAAGTGAGAGTCGGTATTATCGGGGTGGGCAATTGCGCCTCCGCGCTGGTCCAGGGATTGCACTATTACCAAAACGCCAAAAACGATGCGTTTGTGCCGGGATTGATGCATGTCAATCTGGGCGGATATCATATTTCCGATGTGGAGATTTCGGCGGCAATCGATATCGATGCCAACAAAGTCGGCAGAGAACTATCCGAGGCAATCTTCGCCAAGCCGAATAACACCTATAAATTCGCCGATGTCCCGCCGACCGACATCATCGTGCAGCGGGGGATGACCCATGACGGTCTCGGACCGCATCTGAGTGAAATTATCCGGAAAGCGCCGGGAGATACGGTCGATATCGTCAAGCTGTTCCAGGAGACCAACACGGATGTCGTGATTAACTATCTGCCGGTCGGCTCGGAGATGGCCACCAAGTGGTACGTGGAGCAAATCCTCAAGGCCGGCTGTGGGTTTGTTAATTGCATCCCGGTCTTTATCGCGCGTGAAGAATACTGGCGCAAGCGTTTTGAAGAGCGCAACCTGCCGGTGATCGGCGACGATATCAAATCGCAGGTCGGCGCGACGATCGCCCACCGCGTACTCACTCGGTTGTTCCGCGATCGCGGCGTGCGCATGGAACGCACCAGCCAGCTCAATGTCGGCGGGAATACCGACTTTCTCAATATGCTCGACCGCAGCCGTCTGGAATCCAAGAAAATCTCCAAGACCGACGCGGTAACCTCGCAACTCGATTACGACATGGGCCGCGACAATGTCCATATCGGCCCGTCCGATTATGTCGCCTGGCTGACCGACCGCAAGTGGGCCTATATCCGGCTGGAAGGCCGTACCTTCGGCGATGTGCCGTTGAACGTCGAGATGAAAATGGAAGTCTGGGATTCGCCGAACTCCGCCGGCGTGGTGATCGATTCCGTGCGGTGTTGCAAGCTGGCGATGGACCATGGCCTGAAAGGCGCGCTGTTGGGCCCGTGCGCGTATTTCAAGAAATCACCGCCGAAGCAGTTTACCGATGATGAGGCGCACCGTCGCACCGAGGAATTTATCGAACGCTACGGTCATAAAGATTCCGAACCGGAGTCTGAAGAGCTGCCCGCCTACCTGCGTGAACCGGCAACGCAAACCGCCGGCGGCGATGGCGGCAACGAGTCATAAAATCATCCCGCATGTGTGCGGCAGACAGCTTGTCCGCCGTGGCTGGTCTCGTCTGGCCGTCGTTTTCCGTGCTGGTCAGCCCTTGGGCTGGCTAAAAAATCTGTAGCCCACCGAAACGGCGCGTGGCAACCTCAAGCTTGTCCGCCTTGGGCGGGGCGTGCCCCGCGGTAACGAGGCGTGGCTTGGGGTTGAAACGAGGAATTCCTCGGTGGCCTGCTGAAATTTGGGTATCCCACCTGGAGGGAATATTGAAAAAGTCAACTGAAACGATTCTTGGTAGGTCAAGTTCCGAGGGATGCGGAGCATGACGAGAAACCCGACATTTGCAATTCCTTGGGACAGTGTCGGGTTTCTCCGTGAGCTGACGCTCCCGTCGGAACGCCGACCTACTCCAAATCCCGTGGATCTGGCTTTATCAACACGCCCGTTCGTCCGGGTTTCAGAGCATGTCAAGTTTCGGTAGCGATTGACCCAACGTGTCATTCCTGCGAAGGCAGGAATCCCGTTGCCCCCGGCTTGCGGGGGGAGTGAGCATTATTTAATAATCACAAATTTCCCCACCTGCGTGCCCCACTCGCTCTCCACGGTGTACAGGTAAATCCCCGATTGCACCGCCTGCGTATTGCGGGTGATTAAATCCCAGGCGGTGTGCGATGGCGTGTCTGAAAAACGGCTGGTGGGATGATGCAACTGCCGGATTAAATCACCGTCCAGTGAAAATATCTTGATCGTGCACTCCGGCGGCAGGTTAACAAAGTGAATGCGCCGCTCCCGCTCTTTGAATCCCTCCTTGAGCGGATCTTCGAAGCCGCGACCACGATAATTCGCGTCGATTTTGTAGGGATTCGGATAGACCGAAACTTCGAGCCGGTTTTCTTCGACATATTCCGGCGAATACGTTGGGTAAGCCAACTGAATGTTGCTAGACGTGGAAGTCTCTAATGTCTCGAAATCCATTCCTCCAAATCCATCATCAAAGGCAGTTACAGCGAAATAATACGATTGGCTTGGCAAAAGATTTTCAACCACACATTCGTACCTGCCAAAGTGATTCCAACCGTTTGAGAATTCATTTTGAACCGAATCTACACACACCTGCTGTATCAGATTTAGCGTTGGTTCGCCGGCCTCCATATAGTTATTGCCACGGTTACCGCCATGAGGTTTGAAGAAAAACCGTTCACCTGCCGGAGTTTCATAAAAATGAGATTTATCATAATGTCGTTCCGGGACGACATCGGGACCAAATCCGTAAGCGATTTCATCTCTGGTGAGCGGGTGTACGTCCTGAATCCAAGGGTCTGGTGTTGCCTCAGGGATATAATGATACCGGTCAAAATTCTCCAAATCCCAGGAGGCAATTAGTACCAAATCCTCCCGTCTGCTGGCGTTTCCCATATAGACATTATATCCCTCAAAGTCTATTCGCCTGGAAAACGGATCAACAAACGTCTCTACCTCTTCACCTGTCCAGCTAAGCCGGACAGTATGCGGCTCCGTTCTGATTTCAAATTTCGGCGCTGGCGGAGGAGGTGGTGCTTGCAAGTCCGGAATCCCATCACCGCGGAAATAGGTGGAATCACAATATTCCAAACCGATCGATGTGTTTGTATCGCAATACAACGAGTCCAGGTACTCAATACAGTATTCTTCGAAAAACAATAGGGTATCGCGACAGTTTCCCGATGCTAACGCAACCCCCTGACATCCATCTCCATCGGTATCAACATCGGGGTTATCGTAAACCCATTCTGCCCAGATCATTCGCTCCTTGAGATTATGGAAATTTAAATTGGCGAAATATTCGTTGGGTTCTCGAGGCAAATTCCTGATGTTTTCGGGATCGCGATGAAAGGAATCACCGGCGAAAATTGCGACACCGATTGGGATCGAATCGCCAGGAGGTAATCCAAAAGGGCCAACTGAAATGAGAGATTTCACGTTAGCTCCTAGAGCATACGGATTAGGCGAGCCCGCATTCCAAGCGGGAGGCGGTATCCAATCAGATTCGTATAGACCTGCTTCGCCACTTCGGAATTGATCAAAATCTATTTCCCCATTAGCCATAAATCGATATCGTTGGTTGTCACCTAATGGCGGGCCATATGAGCCAAGAATTGAAGGATCTCCCGGTTGCTGTTGCGGCCCCCAGTGCTTCCGTGGTTCCCCTCTCGTTACCCACCAATTGAAGGAATGCCTGATTGGCGTGATAGTTTCCGAGCAGGAAGAATAACCGGCGCCGAGGAATCGCATACCCAAAACGGTGCGAACACTTGTTTCCGACCACCCACCGCGAATTGGATCCCCGTCATTGTCTGCCATCCACAGGGTATGAACCGATGTTTCAGAGTCCCAATTGGCAAAACCCTTGATCGATGAAAGGTAACCAACGACCTCATCCGCATATGAAGTTCCCACCTGTGGAACACTTAACATACCTACGTACATGTCCCGCAGTGGCTGAGCGCCAATGTTGGATATCCAGTATTGAATAATGATACAATTGCCCAGTGGCCCATACGGCCATACAAAGGAATTTTGGCGTACGCTTATCGGCAGCGGTCGGTGTCGACGGCGAGAGATAGGCTCGGGATTTACAAAGGCCGGATCGAGCAACGTGTCCGTGTATTCACAAACAAAACTTTGAACCGAGTTGGCGGAACTGGAATGATCGCTACGTGTGTCATCGGTGGAATATGTAGTGAACGCATCATACGCCGTTTCCGCGTCCGGGTAAAACTCTGTCAACCGGCTTTCTTCGTCCCAATAGTAGCCGTCCAAGCCCGTTGTGACTACAGTGTCCGGCCTGTGATCACCTCCATGGATAGCGCCAACCCAAAGCGAACTCATTAGCAGGTGCTCGAATTCAAATCCCCTGGGGAATTGGGCTCCCGGTGCCGCGTGTCCCGTCTCAGGTTCCTTGTACCCAAAAGGATTACCGATGACACCCCAATTGGTGACGGTCATATGTAAATTGCCAGCGTCGTGAATTCGGAAAGTTGTGTACGGTTGTGCGCGCAATAGACCGGGGGCAGATATCCACATAAATATGAGTATCATCGGCCAGAACAAACTAATTGTATTTTGGGTTCTTATTATTTCACAGTTTAATAATGTCAATTCCGATACCTAGATATTTTGATTTAAATGCGATTATCTTAGCCAAGTCCGGTTCGGCATTTACTTAACATTTATGGGCAAGCACACCATTCATCACAAGCGGTGGCGGCGTGGACACACTTACCACCTTCTCTACTACCTCTCTCCCATCCGGGAGCACCACACAAAAGCATACAGCTCTGAATATTGCAACACCCATCATCCGCCTTGGCAACCTCTGTTCCTTGGGTCACTGCCATCGAAAAGGCCAGCGCTGCCGCAAACAGCAACAGCAGCCCCAGCCTCAAGGTTTTCTGAATTCTCATTGAATCGCTCCTTCCCTGGTTATATCCACCCGGACTTGGCTTGTCAACAGTATCTCTCGATTATTTGAAATGGTCATTTGCACCGCACAATGTTTTCCAACTCCGTCGGTGGAATCACCCCACTAAAAACCTGGCAAATCGTCATTTCTGAATCGACAATAATATTAAATGGGAAATTGTGGATCTTTAATTCTCTTGAAAATTCTCCCCCATAATCGTAAAGGACTGTGTTAAACAGCGAATATTCATCCCGCACACTCCGCAATCTTGAGATGCTCTCTGCTGAAATCAAAATTACATTATCGAGCTTTTGATTCTCATCACAGACCGATGCGGCGTTCGCAATCTCAGTGAGACATGCATCGCAGGCAGAGGCGAAGAAGGAAATTAAACTCGTGTCAGCAATCAGTTCGGAAAGCCAGACATAATCACCATCAAGCGTCTCTAAGTGTCGATCGGGGAATATGCCACCGATTTCAATCGATTGCATACGATCCAGCGCCGCAATGGTCGCCAATCGCCTGCGTGCAGATCGTTTCTCTGCTGCACGGAATTTCCCAATTTGATCACCTACGATCAAACCAATGGCGATCACCAGAATTGCGATCGTGCGCTGTGTAGCGACGCTGGTAAACTTCGCGTGATTCATGTCGGCCGCCTGTGAATCATATCGATGTGGCGCCTACCGTCAAGCATACAGTCTACAATTATGTTTCAGCCGCTTGCCATTCTTGCACAAGCAACGCATGCGCATATCCTTGCCGTCTGGGTGGCCCACCCTTTGGGACCTGTTGAAAAAGCCAGACCCACGGAATTTGGAGTAGGTCGGCGTTCCGACGGGAGCGTAAGCTCGCGGAGAAACCCGACACGATCCCAAGGAATTGCAGGTGTCGGGTTTCTCGATATGCTCCGCATCCCTCGGAACCCGACCTACCGCAAATCCCTCCTGATTAGCCTTTTCACCACTCCCATTGGGTGGGTTTCCTGATTTAAATGATCCGTACAGTTTGGCCAGGTCGACCCTGATCTGAGGGAGCGCGAACAGCGATCCCGGAGATCGGGTTTCCAGGTGCGTTGGGCAAAATACATCTATTCCTTCCATCCCAAAGCGAATCTCATCCCACCGTTCGGCGCGGCGGAGGTGGGGCACCTGGCAGCAATTGTTGGCCTGTATTACGCGATTTCATACTGCCACCAGGCAATAATTATCGACAATGCGCCCTGCCCCATATGGGCAGGGTTTATTTCGCTGGATGTCGAACTTGATGCAATTCTCTTTTGCAATCGTAAGATAGTGGCGGGGGGGGGGGGGGGGGTCAAGTCCTATTTTTCGGAAAGCGCTTACGG
>CAYWVO010000037.1:0-33512 GCA_964461835.1 uncultured Ignavibacteria bacterium
AAGGATACGGAGAAGACAAATAATATGATAGAAATTAACAACTCAGAACACTAGAAACTCTGACGAACGTCAGGGCCACCCACTTGTGTGCCAATAGGATACTGTCGAAACCACGTTCCGTGCCTGCCGCGGCGGACGATTGAGGGGTTTCGACTTACCCTACTACCCGGCTTTTTGCTCGACCACCTGGTTGGTCAGTACTCCGATGCCCTCAACTTTGATTTCGATCCGATCGCCGGGCTGCATCGGACCGACACCCTCCGGCGTACCGGTCACAATAATATCGCCGGGCATGAGGGTCATCGCCTGACTGATATAGGACACCAAAAAGGGAATCGGGAAGAGCATATCGGCGGTATTGCCCGACTGGCGTTTTTCATCATTGAGGAATGACTCGACCTGCAACCCCCGATAATTCAACTCTGTCTCCACCCACGGTCCTACCGGGCAGAAGGTGTCGAACCCTTTGGCGCGGGTCCACTGCTTGTCTTTGCGTTGCAGGTCACGGGCGGTGACATCATTGGCGCAGGTGTAGCCCCAGATATATGATTCAGCGGCTTCTTCCT
The DNA here is from genome assembly GCA_964461835.1 of uncultured Ignavibacteria bacterium. GTDB lineage: Bacteria > Zixibacteria > MSB-5A5 > WJJR01 > JAJRUJ01 > CAYWVO01. Next base: position 567 of record CAYWVO010000037.1, read on the forward strand.
TGATCTTACTCCCGCGCTTGCTGATCACCACCGCCAACTCCGCCTCATAATCGACGCGCTCGGAAAGCGGCGGATAGACAATATTACCCCCCGGCCCAATGACCGCCGATGTCGGTTTGAAAAAGAGCACGGGTTCATCGGGGACAGCGGTGGCTGACTGACTCTCCTTCACATGCAGCGCGTAATTCAATCCGATACAAATAATTTTAGTCGGCGTCACCGGGGCCAGCAGCCGGGCGCCCTCAAGGTCGAGCGTATCACCGGTCGGTTTGCCGCGCAGGTAGGGTGCGGAATCCAGCAACACAATCGTATCGCCGTCCAGTTGCCCCCAGTGCGGGGTATTGTTGTGTTCTACTCGTACAAATCTCGCCATCGTCAACTCTCGTTTAGGTCACCCAGTTTAATTCTTAACACATTTTTTACTCCAGTGGTCAATGCGCCCGGATCGTATCCGCCCTCCAGGACAGTCACCCACCGTCCCCGGCAAAAATGGTCGGCCATCTGCTTGACCGCGAGTCCGGCGCGAATATAGCCATCATCAGTCACCCGGAGCCCGGTTAATGGGTCCTGGTAATGGGCGTCAAATCCCGCGGAGAGAAGAATAAACTCGGGGCGGAACTGCTCCATCTCCTGCGTTAAGTCATGCTCAATGGGCCGCACAAACGCATCATCCCCGGCACCACCAACCAGCGGCACATTCAACGTAGTTCCTTTTGCTTCGCCCTCGCCGGTCTCGCTCGCGGCACCCGAACCCGGATAAAACGGAAATTGGTGTACCGAAAAATAAAACACATGCGGATTCTGATAAAAGGCACGTTGCGTGCCGTTGCCATGGTGGGCGTCCCAGTCAATAATCAGCACCCGCTCCAAACCATGATGGAGCAACAGATGTTTGGCCGCAATCGCGACATTGTTGAACAAGCAAAATCCCATGGGCAATTCGGGTTCGGCGTGATGGCCCGGCGGGCGCACGCAGGCAAAGGCGTTATTCACGTGACCATTCATAACTGCTTCAACTGCGGCGACTGTGCCGCCGGCCGCCAACAACGCGGCGTCATATGATCCCGACGAAACCGGGGTGTCGCCGTCCAGCATCCCTCCGCCACCTTCGCACACCAGGCGGATGCGCTCAACGAGAGCCGGCGAATGAACAGTTGTGATACTCTCAATGGGCAGCGAGGGGCATTCGAGATTTTCCAGACGATTCAACAGTCCGGTTTCCTGGAGATGTTTGTATATCACCTCCAACCGGCGCGCCGATTCCGGGTGACCGGGGCCGGTGTCGTGTTGCTTGAAGGCCTCGTGGTAAACCCAGCCGGTCGTCATCGCCTGTTCCCCCGTTTGGTTTTCACACCTCTTTTTGTTTCCACCGTCCGGCCTTAAACAATACAAACAAGACCGTACCTTTGACCAGTGTAGAAATAGTGATAGTCCACCAGATTCCGGCAACGCCCCAGCCAAACCAGATCGCCAGCGCATAGGCCAGCGGCACGCGGGCGATTGATCCAATCACCGAGACCAGCATGGGCGGCATCGTATCACCCGCACCGGTAAACACGCCTTCGATGACAATCTCCCAACTCATGTGCACCTGCGACAGCGCCAGGATTTGCAGATAGGTTACGGTGTGCGGCCACACGGCGGGATCGGCGGTAAAGAACCGGGCGATTGGCAACGCGAAAATGAAAAATAACGCCGAGGTGACAGCGGTGAATCCGGAGGCCAAAATGAGCGTTTTCATCGCCAATGATTCTGCCCGCTGGGGATTATTGGCGCCCAGGTTCTGACCGACCAGGGTAGAGACCGCCATTAAAAAACCGAAACACACCAGGTAGTTGATTGACTCAATCCGGTTGCCGATTCCCAGTGCGGCGACCGCTGTGGTGCCGAAGGAGGTTGCGACCCGATTGACGAACAAGTATACCGTCGAGAATACAATCCCGGCCGTGGCGATCGGCAATCCGATACGAATCATCCGGCGGATCAGCGCCCAATCCGGCCAGGCGAAGAACCGAGTCTTGAAGGAAAACGGCAACGGCCGCCAGGTAAAGGCGACGAAATACAAGAGCGTCGATATGCCGTAGGAGATAAACGTGGCAATTGCCGCCCCCACCGCACCCAGTTCGGGGAACGGACCGACGCCGAAAATCAACAAAGGATCAAGAATAATGTTGAGAGCGTTACAGGTGGCATTAATGATTAGCGGCGTTTTCGTATCGCCGGCCGCTCGGTAAATCGCACTGAGAAAATCCCACAAAATGAGAAAGGGCCAGGCCAGCGTGAATACGCGCAAATATTTCACGCCGATCGCCGTCACTTCCGGCGCCGTGCCCATTATCTGAAACGGGATCGATCCCAAGAACAATCCCCCGACCATCAATGTTGTAGAAAACAAAATGGTGAAACGGAAAATATGGTCGGCGGTGTAGCCGGCCATGGCGAGATCTTTTTCGCCCATCCGGCGGGCAATTAACGCCACCGCCCCGGAGGCGATAATTTCCGAGAGGGACCAGATGATCCAGATAAAGAACATACTCGAAATCACCGCCGCCATCGGCGCCGCTCCGAGCCGTCCCACCCAGGCCGCATCGGTGATCGTCAGCACCGTGTGCGCCATCATCGAGACAATCGCCGGCCAGGCCAGCCGGAAGATCGTCCGGTACGGCCTCCCGGTCAGGATATAATCCGGATCCACCGCCGGCGGTTTGGGATTGCGATCACTCATCGGCAAATCCTATATGCTCTATATTCATCCACACAACCGTCGAATATACAAGAGGACGGAGGGAGAGGTCATCAGTTTACCTTGGGAGAGATAAATTAGGCAGCTTTGCGATTAGTTACAAAACGTGAGCGTAACAACAGCGAGAGCAACAGGACAATAATAATCGCCGCCGGAATGCGCGTCCCCAACATCACCAGGCCGCTGGCGCCAACAGCCATAAAGATGATCGTATCTTCAAAGACCGCATGACAGATACTCAAAAAACTGCCGACCAGCAAGGTTTGACGGCGGGGGAGTTTTTTGGCTTTCGACTCAGCGATCAGCACGCCTGAACCGAGCGTGATGCCAAAGACGATTCCCGTCATCAACGAGGATAATGATTCTTTCTGAAAACCCAACCACCGTCCCACGGCGTGGGCGCGATCAATAAACCAGCCAAACGCTTTACTCGCACTGAGGATTTCCAAAACTATGACCACCGGAATCAAGACCAGGAATACTTTGCGCAGCAGATGGAACAAACCCCACAACAAGTCGGTCCAGAACGCAGCCTCGCTGAGAAATTCCATTCTCACACCATCCCGTATGCGAAAGCGACCAGCCATCCCAAACCGAGCGCCGCGATAAACCGCATGGGTACCAGATATACAATGGGCGCGCCGGTCTTCTGCAAAATTGCGGTCTCCATAATATTATTGTGGGAAATGCCGATCATCACCGCGACCACGGTCATCTGCTCCGCAGTGAGATTCAACGCCGCCGTCGCCGCCACACAGGCGTAGATATTAATCGTCATGCCGATGACAATTGCGGTCGCGGCCCCGCCCGGCAGACCGAAAAGATCCATCAGCGGGGCGCATTGCTCAGCTACCCAGGGTAACACCGGAGTTTTGTTCAAGACATTGACGATAATGTACACCGGCACCATGATTTTACAGAGCATCCAGAACGACAACAGGCCTTTGTGGATACCCTGCCCGAGCAGATCGGATACGGATTTTGTTGACGATTGTGTTGCGATGTTATCCATTGAACCACCGGCCAAAGCCTACAATAGCAGTTTTCTACTCAGGGTGCCAGACAGCAAGCCACGAATTTGCCAGTGTTCTGTGTCGGCTGAACACGGGGAGTATTTGGCATGGCCATCAACCGGCCTTATATTGCTCATGCATGGTATTGCCGTTAAGGGGGAACTATGAAGACGTATGTTCTGATGACCAAACTGGCGCCGGAGATGTCCAAACAGGTCAAAAGCCGCTCATCACTCGGCCGAGCCTGGCTACGACAGGTGAAGAAGAAATGTCCGGACGTTAAATTTAAAGCGCACTACGCCCTGCTGGGCCCGTACGATTTTTTGGATATTTACGAGGCGCCGGATGAAGAAACCGCCGCCAAGGTCTCGATGATCTCCCGTGCCCATGGGGCCACGGCGGCGGAGAGCTGGACTGCCATACCCTACCGGCGATTGGTCCAGTTGGCCAACGAGTTGTAAGTCAGCCGGCCTTGTTTCGCGCAACAAAAAACCCCGTGATCTTCCGCGGGGTTTTTACAATTCGTTGAGTATGGATTAAAGGCAATGCGCGAAATTTGGCTTTACGGCGACTAGCGCCCAATGCCGTGGTACTCAAATCCAGCTTCTCGCAATGCCTGTGGTTCCAGGAGGTTTTTAGCGTCCAGGATTCGCGGTGTTTTCATCATCGCGGCGATCTTAGCCCAAGGCAAGTTTCGATATTCCGGCCAATCAGTAGCGAGTATGATCAAATCCGCCCCAGCGGCGGAGGACACTGGATCATCTACCTTCTCAAAAAGCTGGTCCGAGCCTACCGTCGGACGTACATAAACTGGATCGTGACAGACCAGTTCTGCTCCTTCGTGCACCAGACCAAAAGCCAGTTCTACCGCCGGCGAACCCCGCACATCATCCGTGCCGGCCTTATAAGTCAATCCCAGTTGCAGGATTTTCTTGCCCGCCAACCCGCCAAGGAGCGAGCGAATAGTTGTGCGTACCCGATCCACCTGATGGCGATTGGCGGAGAGCACTGACTCCAGGACAGTCAACGGTCGATCAGCAGCACGGGCGGACTCGATCAGCGAGGCCAGGTCTTTGGGAAAACTGGATCCGCCGAAACCCAAGCCGACACCGAGAAAGTCCGGGCCAATACGCCGATCGGCGGCGAGGGCGCTGCGAACAACATCATAGCCGATCTCCAGCTGGGACGCTAATAACGCCACTTCATTGGCCAACGCGAGCTTTGTGGCCAAAAACGCGTACGAAACGTGCTTGATAAACTCCGCCTCCCGGGGTTGGCATTCCAGAAAAACATCTGCATCCAGCCCGAGGCTTTGATACGCGCGGCGCACCCGGACGCCGGCTTCGGTATCGTAGTATCCCAAAACGACACGAGCGGGGGCGCGCACGTCTTTCACGGCTGACCCCTGCCGCATGAATTCCGGCATGATGACCACCGGGATCGTCTCTCGCCAATACGATTTAAAACGGTTGATCAAAGCATCCGTGGTGCCCACGGGCAAAGTACTTTGAATAGCCAGCACCGTCCCCTCATCCATCAGCGGGACAACCTGCCCGACCGCGGACCAGAATTCGGTCATGCCGGGAAGATCCCGGAAGGTCCGCGGTGTGGCCACCGCCAGGAAAATCAACTCGACCCCCGGCAGGGTTTCCTCAAGCTTCTCGTAGATTGTCAGGTTTTCTGACTGAATGCCGCGTTGGATCAGCGGTTCCAAATCCGGCTCAAAAAACGGGCTCTGTCCTTCGCGAATGAGCGCGCGTTTCTTGCTCTCGATGTCGTGACCGACAACCTGATGGCCGGCCGCGGCCAGCACGGCGGCAGTGACCAGTCCGGTATGACCTAATCCGATGACGGCGATATGCACCTGCGACTCCCTTTCCAATGATGCGAATAAATACCATCGTCGCCAACCGGTCAATACTCCTGCGCAGTTTCTCCTTGCCCAGCAGGCCGTGGCCGGGTAGTTTGCGACAGATTTATCAGGCCGGGGGGCGAACATGGCCGAGACATACACACTGCGATCCGATTTAATAGTCAGCCGTCAGGGTACAGGTCCGCAGGAAGTCTATATCATTAAAGACCCCGTCACCGGGCGGTTTTTCAAGCTCCGGGGCCCGGAGTATTTTCTGGTCAGCCAAATGGATGGTCACACCACGACCGCAATGGCTGTTGAGAAATTCCGCCAACAATTTGGTCTTGACCTCGCTCCCGGAGCCGCCGAGGCCTTTTTTCATAAGATGCAACGACTATGCCTCTTTGCGGGCACCTACGCCGAGGCCGCGCTCACCGGAGAAAAGCGAATTGCCTCCGCGCAACGTTCCCGCTGGTCCAAATATCTCCTCTGGCGCATCGCTTCATTTAATCCGGAGCACCTCGTTGCCACGGTGGAACGATACACCCGCTGGCTGTTCACCCCCGAGTGGCTGCTCGTGGCCATAACATTTATCTTCGGATCATTGAGTCTGGCAGTGGCGAATCACGCCACATTTTTTATCGGGCTACCGCAAATTTTCCAGGTGGGATCAATCGTGGGTATTCTGGCGGCGATTTTCGTTATTGCCGTCTTTCACGAATTTGGTCACGCCGTGGCCCTACGGCATCATGGGGGTCGGGTCAGCGAGATGGGTTTCCTGCTCTTGTATTTTCAACCGTCGGTGTATTGCAATTTGTCGGACGCCTATTTGCTTCCCCGGAAACGCCAAAAAGCGCAAGTCCTGCTGGCGGGACTTTTTGCTCAGTTATTAGTGACTGCGCTGGCGGTGCTCCTGTGGCGGGTCACGGAGCTGGGCACCGTGGTCAATCGCTTTGCCTTTTTGATTTCGGCGGTGTCTCTGGCGATTGTCCTGTTTAATCTGAATCCCCTGATCAAACTCGACGGGTATTATCTGCTGGCCGACCAACTCGGCATGCCGAATTTGCGCCGCCGGGCATTCGGCTACCTGGGACGGCAATTCCGTCGCTGGGTGGTGGGTACGGATATGACGGATCCCGATGACCGGCACGGGCAACTGTTCTGGATATACGGCCTGGTGGCGTTGAGTTATTCCGTTGCCCTGCTCGGATTCGTGGGATACCACCTCACGCGTTTTCTGGCCACAGAATTGGGACTGGCCGGACCGCTGGTACTCTGGGGCGTAGTCCTGGTCTTGACCCTCCGACCGCTGTGGCGCTCCAGCGAAACACAGGACAAGAAACCGACAGAACCACCAGCTCCAAAACCACCCCCCGACGCAGCAGGTAAAACACCAAGTTCTCCCGCGGAGAAAGAGCAACCGGCAAAACGACAACGTTCCCGCCGCCCGTTGATTTTTTGGGGCATCGTTCTGGTACTGCTTATTTGCTCGTTTGTCATTCCCGCTGAATTAAAAGTTGGGGCAACGTGTCATGTGGAACCGGCGGGAATCTTCCGGGTCTACATTGTCGAGGCAGGGATTATCGATGCCGAAATGCGACAATTCGGCGAACATGACCGGCATCAGCGTACTTCGCTTCAATGGTCGTCGGCGGATTTTGCGGCGACAGAAATTACCCCCCGGTATAGTGTGGGCGATAATGTGCGGCAGGGTGATACAGTCCTGGTCATCTCTTCCAACCGGTATTACAGCCAGCTGGCCTCAACCCAGGCCCGACTCCGCCAGGCCGAGGCACAACTTGATCTATTGCTTTCCGGCCCCAAGGAGGACGAGATTCGGCAACTCCGTGCTGAGCTGACGCAGATTGAAGCCCAGTTAGAAAACGAGAAGACTGATTTTACCCGACGCGGTCGCATGTTTGAACAGCACTTGATCTCCGAAGAAGAATATGAAATGGCCAAGACTCGGTTGGCGATTATCGAGGCTGCCCTCAACGCCAAACAGAGCGAGTTGTCCCTCTTAATCTCCGATCCGAAAATTGAAGAAATCGCCGTCAAGGAAGCAGAGATCGCCGAATTGGAGGCACTAGTCGACTATTACCAGTCGCAAATTGATGCGTCGGTTTTTATGGCACCCTTTGCCGGCCGGATATCACGCATCCGGCACGAAGATACCATTCTCGAACTCATTCGAACTGACACTATGCGTATTGTCATTCCCACCTCTGAAGATGATATCGGCGAGGTCGATATCGGGGCCTTAGTTAAACTCAAAGTGCGCTCGTATCCGGGGGATGTCTTTAGCGACCTCGTCGCCAAACTGGCTATTGCACCGGTCAGCGATAATGGCGACACCCGCTACAACGTGATCACCAAAATTCCAAACGACAAAGGACGTCTGCTCGCCGGCATGACCGGCCATGCCAAAATTTACTGTGGGAAACGGCCGCTGATCAGCCTGATTCTGCGTCAAATTATCTACTTCTTCCGCGTGGAATTCTGGTCCTGGTGGTAACTCGCGGACCGGGGACGATATTCCGCTGAACGAGAGCTAGTTAACCGTCCCTAATTCCTGTCAAAGCGCACCGCCGATAACGCTAATCTCCTTGACTTATGAGGGATTTAGGGTATTTTTCTGGTGATGGAATCGGGGGTGGACAAAATCGAAACGGCGTCCGAACATACCAGGTTTGAATTTACCGAGAACTATTTTTCACCGGCCGCATATCGACTCGAAAGCTCCGTTATTCGGGACATTCTGAAGTACTCCTCCCAGGAGGGAGTCATTTCATTTGCCGGTGGTCTTCCCTCTCCCGATTCTTTCCCGGTAGAAGAATTAAAAGTTGCCGCGGATAAGGTCTTGTTAAATCACGGAACCGTCGCACTCCAGTATGGTCTGTCCCGCGGGTATGGCCCGCTGCGTGAGTTCATTGTCAACCGATTGCGGGAACGGTGCGGGGAGGACATAACCGTAGACAATATCATTATCACTGGTGGATCTCAGCAGGGGCTGGATATTGTCGGCCGAGCATTTCTGGAAAAAGACCGCTACGTCTTATGCGCCCGCCCCACGTACCTCGGAGCGCTCCAGGCCTTCAACTTCTATCAAGTCAAATATGCAACCGTCGAAATTGACGACGCCGGGATGCTCGCTGACGATCTTGAAGAGAAAATCAAGAAGTACAATCCCGTTTTTATTTACGTCGTACCCAATTTCCAGAATCCTGCCGGAGTAACGCTCTCCGCAGAGCGGCGCTACAAACTGGTCGATCTGGCTTACAAGTACAAAATTCCCATTATCGACGATAATCCGTATGGTGAATTACGCTACTCCGGCAAGGACCAGCCGTCACTACGCAAAATCGGTGGGGATGCGGTTATCCAGCTGGGAACGTTCTCGAAAATCGTATCACCCGGCATGCGTATCGGCTGGACACTGGCCGCAAAAGAGGTAACTGACATTTTTGAACGAGTTAAGCAGTCGACTGATTTACACACGAACCAGTTCGCGCAGTATGTGGTGCATGAATATGTCATCGAAGGCCGGCTGGAACGACACATTCGACATATTATCAAAGACTACCGTGAACGCCGGGATACCATGCTGACCTCGATGGGTGAATTCTTCCCGGATTATGTCAAGTTCACCCGGCCTGAGGGTGGGTTGTTTCTCTGGCTCACGCTCCCGGAGGGAGTTAACGGACGGGACCTGTTCTTTAAAGCGGTCGAGGAAAAAGTCGCTTTCGTTCCGGGGAAACCGTTTGATCCGCTGGGTGTAATGGAAAACACTATGCGCCTGAATTTCTCCAACGCCTCCGTGCCGGATATTCGAGAGGGTATCAAACGTCTCAGCCGGGTTTTCACCCAACTGTAAACATCCTTCCTTGCATTATTGACCCCTCCAGTTTGCGTCGCTGCCATGCATCGGCGGGCGTGGCCCTGATCTGAGGGAGCGCGATAAGCACACCCGGAGATCAGGGTTTCTAGGCGCGATGGGATTTGGTGCCAAGGATCGACGCTCCTCCAAATCCGCCGTGGCGGCGAATCCAGTTTTCCCTTGTGCGGCAAGGAGTGAGGACTATCGATCGCAGGGTTGGTAGAAACCCCGTGAGTCCCGTGGAACGAACCGTGGTTTCGACATCATTCCTTTCCAACCCCAAGCCGCTCCCGCCGCTGGCGGCACGGCTTGAGGTTGCCACCCGATGAGGGCAATCTTTGCTGCTTTCAAGACTTGCAACTAGGTGACGCTCTGCCGGTTACGAAGTCTTGTGACAAAAAAGAGACAGTGTCTATCAAATCATATTGACATGATTTTATCATAATATACCTTCCCGGCATGATATCGAAGACCGCGGAACATGCCATGCGGGCGGTGACGGCGCTGGCGGCCAGCTATGAAGACGGGCCGATGCTCGTGCGTGAGATTGCCGCACTGACGGGAGTTCCGGCGAATTATCTATCAAAAATCCTGCACACCCTCAGCCGTGCCGGCGTCCTGGCCAGTGAACGGGGGCGCGGCGGCGGTTTCTCCCTCGCTGCAAATCCGGCGACCATCTCAGCCCACGATATCGTCAGCCAGTTCGAGGATTTACAGCAGCGCCGACGCTGTTTTCTGGGAAATTCGATATGCAGCGACGAGACAGCCTGCCCGGCCCACCAGGAATGGTCGGCAATCTGGAATGCGTACGAAAAGTTCCTCAACACAACAATGCTTGCCGACCTGGTGAAAAGCGGGTATAGTAAACCGGGTTCACGAAAACGGGCGCGCACGAGCCGGGCACGCACCCGCGAAAGCGAGGTATCCTGAATGCTGTCGGTTGAAACCACCGATAGAGCGAGGTGCGATTGGTGAGTATGGATCAGGAGAAGAAAATATCTCGTCGCGATTGGCTGGCTTCGGTGCTGATGGGCGCCGGGCTGCTCGCCAGTTACGGGACACTTGCCTGGCAGACCGTGTCGTTTCTGTTGCCCGGCAAGGCCGAAGCGAAAAAACGAAAACTCTTTGCCGGCCGGATTGAATCCTATCCACAAAATAGTGTGCAGACATTCTCCGATTTGCAGGGAAATGAGATCCTGGTCAAGCGCGATCAGAGCGGTTTTCGGGCGTTCAGTTCGACCTGTCCGCATCTAGGCTGCCGTGTACGGTGGAAAGCGGAAAACGACCGGTTCTTCTGTCCCTGTCATCGCGGCGTCTTTAATCCTGATGGGATTGCCATTGCCGGTCCGCCGGCCGATGGTAACCAAAACCTGGCTCAGGTTCCTATCGAAGTGGACCGGGACAGTGGGGTGGTGTATCTCGCCGTAAAAGATATAGAAAGCTAATCTCTGATGAGTGCTCCCGGACTGACGCGTAAACTTAGCGAGATGTTCCCGTTTGATTGGGAGCTTGCTCGTCACGCCGGCGCCGAACCGGTACCCTACCACCTGAAGAAATGGTGGTTCTGTTTGGGCGGCACCGTGCTTTACTTATTCATTGTCCAGGTCCTCACCGGCATTGCGCTAACGTTTTATTATGTTCCCTCTCCCACGGAAGCTTACGCGAGTGTCGCGGAAATCACGCACAACATCCGCTTCGGCTGGTTTATCCGGTCTTTGCACCGCTGGTCTTCCAATTTTATGATCGTCGCGGTCTTTCTGCATATGCTGCGGGTCTTTTTCACCGGATCCTATCGGCATCCCCGGCAGTTGAACTGGCTAATCGGATTTTTGTTGTTCGGGGTCACCCTCATGTTTGGGTTTACCGGATATTCACTCGTCTATGAGCAACTGAGTTTTTGGGGCTCAACGGTGGCGGCAAATCTCGCCGAAGCAGTTCCGCTGGTCGGCCCGTATCTGGCCAATTTCTTGCGTGGTGGTCCGGAAATTGGGGAACATACCCTGACGCGCTTTTACATTCTGCATATCGGTGTGCTGCCGACCCTGGCCTTGGTCCTGATCGGTTTCCATATCCTGCTGATTCGCCTGCACGGCGTCACGGAACTGCACTTTGAGGGCGAACCAAAGAGCGAGAGCCGGCCCTTCAAATTCTGGCCCGACCACGCGACCACTGAATTGATGATCGGCGTGATCATCATGTATCTACTGACAATCCTGGCGCTGGTCTTCCCGGTCAGTCTGGGTGAACCCGCTAACCCCAATGTGACCCCGGCGCACATCAAACCGGAATGGTATTTCTATTTTAACTTTCGCCTGCTGAAAATGACCTCGTTGAAACTGAGCGTGATCACCACGATGTTCATCGGCGGTATCGCATTTTTCTGGCCGTTTATTGAAGAATTGATCTCTCGGAAACGACGGCTGCCGGATGTGATCCCGCTTACCGTCGGCACCATCGCCTTTCTCGGCTTCCTGGTCTTAACGGTATGGGAAAGTATGGCAGAATAACACGGAGGCATGCATGTCTTTGACCTTTAAACGATACTTGGTGGCGGTCCTCTCAATTCTGTTCTTGTTGTCCTTATTGTTGGTTGCCTACCACGAGTCCAAACGCCACCGGATCGAGGAGGGACTGGAACCGGTGGTAACCGCAGCGAACGAAGGCTGTGTCGATTGCCACACTAAAGACAGCCCGGCGTTAGTCATGGAATGGGAACGGTCCCGCCACGCGGAATTGGGTGTCGGGTGTGTCGATTGTCATAAAGCCAACCCGGAAGACGTGGATGCCTGGAATCACGAAGGCGCGGTTATTGCCGCGTTGGTCACCCCGAAGGATTGCGCCAACTGCCACCTCCGTGAATTTGAAGAGTTCTCCCGCAGCCATCATGCAAAAGCAGGAGAAATTCTGGCCAGCCTGGACAACGTCCTCGCGGAAAAGGCCGCGGGAATGCCGGGCAATATCGCCGATGCGGTCAATGGCTGCTGGCAGTGCCATGGCACGATCGTAAAATTCGCGCGCGATGAGCAAGGCGAGATTAAGCGCACCGGCAAAGAGAATAAACCGGTCATCGATCCGGATACCTGGCCCAACAGCGGCATGGGACGGCTCAATCCTGACGGTTCCAAGGGATCGTGCCACGCCTGTCATTCCCGGCACGCCTTTGAAGCCAAATTATCCCGCTCGCCGGAAAACTGCGGGAAGTGCCACATGGGGCCGGATCACCCGCAAATAGAAATCTACAACGAATCCAAACATGGCATCGCCTTTTATGCAAGCCGGGATCAAATGGCGTTGGACAAGGATGGCGATTGGGTACTCGGCAAAGACTACTCCGCCGCGCCCACCTGCGCCACCTGTCACATTTCCAGCTATATGACTCCCCAGGGCAGCTATGTGGCCAACAGCCACGATGTCGGTGAACGGATTAGCTGGACCCTGCGGCCAGTGGTCAGTACGAAACTGAACCTGGTGCAGTATACCGACGGCTTCCAGGAAGACTATCCGGGTACGAGAAAACTGCCGGAAATCGGTGACGAAGTTGTTACAATCGAGAAAGTCGTGATTGATGGGGAATTGACCAACCAGGAGGTACCCAGAACGGTTGAGAAGATTGTGACCTGGGACGAGCGGCGGAATTTAATGAAAGGCGGTTGCTTGAATTGCCACAACGACACCTACGTCGATAACTTCTATAAACAATTCGATGATCTGGTGGTCTTGTACAACGAAAAATTCGCCCGCCCGGCGCAGAAAATCATGGACGATCTCAAGGCCGATGGTGTTCTTGATCCGAATGCCCCGTTCGAGCACGACGTGCAGTGGGTGTTCTGGGAATTGTGGCACCATGAAGGACGGCGCGCCCGTCACGGCGCCAGTATGATGGGGCCGGATTATACCCATTGGCATGGCATGTACGAAGTGGCGAAACATTTCTATATGGAATTCCTGCCGGCAGTTGTCGAGGCCGCAGCCCACAAAAGTCCCGCTTTGGAGCGCAAATACGCAGAGCGGGTTGATCAATTGCTGGCCCAGGAGGAACATCAGTGGAAGCAAGGCCTTTCTCCGGAAGAGGCCGAAGCGCTCCGCCGGATGTATGAGAAACGCTATGACCAGTAATCGAGAACACAATTCGTTGATTTCGCACCCGCTGTCCAATGCGGCGGACAGCCTCAATCGGGCCGCAGCGGGGATAGAAGCCCTGACTGGCGGTGATCAATTCGCCATCAAACCGGTCTTGCAGTGGACCTGGCATGCCCTGGGCCTAGTTGTGTATAGCCGCCTAAGAGAAATCAAAGACTCATTTGATGCCTGGTTTGCCGATTATTTTGAGACGGGAGAAGCAACCTTGTCCGTCGAGCGGGATGCCCACTGGTCGGAACGAAATGTCCTGGGCTATGTTGAGTTAATCGATTTATTAAGCGAACCCGGTTTATCGATCCTGCGACCGGATTTCTTCCAGGGCTGGCAGGACCGTACCTCTCGCTGCCGCTCCCTGCGCGAACAGATTCAAGAACATCTGGGCGCCAGCATACAGGAAAAAGCACGGGATGACATTCTCCTGACGCTGGCCGCCTACCATCGACTCATCAGGCTACCGTTCGGCACACAACTTGACGTGCACACGCAACTCAGCGCGTATCCGAAACTATTGGACCTTATTGAACAATGCCTGGCAGGCGGGGAAAAAGATTCTCAGCCCGTGCTCTCCGCGCTAAACGGTTGTCGCAGCAAACTGCAAAATCAATAGCTGTCTTTGCGTCATTTCCGGGTTGTCCTTCTCGCGCGGTTGTATTTCTTTCCGGAAAGATACGCGGCGGGCAAATCTACTGCCTCTCGTCCGTACTGTATGCAGGGGGAACGCATGAAACGACTGCCATTCGTGAAAATGCACGGCACCGGAAATGATTTCATTATCATTGAACACAAAACAGCGAAGTCCAGCGGCCGCTGGACACAGTCTCGCGTGCGAACACTCTGTGATCGCAACACGGGGATTGGGGGGGACGGATTGATCATCCTCACCCCGCGCGGCTATCGGGAGTATGATTTTAAGATTTATAATGCGGACGGCTCCTCGGCGGAAACGTGCATCAACGGCATCCGCTGTGCAACGTTGCTGGTGACCCATCGGGACGAGACCGTGACTTTTTACCCTCCTGCCGGCCCGACTCAAGCTCGCGCGGTGCGCAGATCGACCTCCCGGGCGCGAGTGGAAATAGACCTGGGTTCTCCGGAATATTCGGCAGTCTCCTTGAAGCCACTGCGCCGCAAAGGACAGAGAATTGAACTAACCGGCGTAGCAGTGGGCAATCCGCATGTGGTGGCTTTCGTCAACGATTTTTCCTTCAATCTCGATGAACTCGCTGCTGGTCTGCAGCAACACAGCCCCTTCCCGCGCGGAGCGAACATCGATTTTGTTCGCGTAAAAAATGAGCGTGCGGCGGACCTGCGATTTTTTGAGCGCGGCGTCGGGCCGACTCTGTCTTCGGGAAGCGGCGCCCTGGCCTCGTATTATGCCTTGCGTCGTGCCGATCTCGTTGACAACAAAGTGACAATGCACACGCCGGGGGGGCGGATTTCTGTCCAATATCGTCCGGCCAAGGACCGTGTCTATCTTGTCGGCCCGGCAAAATTGGTGTTCCGAGGCGAAATCGTTGCCTCGTAGTTCGGTCGACAGATAGTGGGTATTGGTGCGTTCCTCGTCTCGCCACACGACCTCCTCACCGTCCGAAACTGATCCGGCACACTCAGAATTCTCTCCTCGTCCAGCAAACGTCCTCCAACGATTGGTTGCACCATATCTTCAGATAAATTCCGCCGCCCGCCGGTTTCTGCTGGGCACGTTTTTCCTGGGGATGGGGTGGGCAACCTTCATGCTCATGTTCAATCTCTATCTGCGAGAGGTGGGCTACGCTGAAACGTTTATCGGACGTCTTTGGTCGATGCATTCGCTGGGGGCGATCGTGATGACGTTCCCGGCGGTCTGGCTGCTCGGGCGATTCTCCGTGCGCTGGGTGGTCGCCGTATCCGCTGCCCTCGCCGCAACGTGTTACTGCCTGTTGGCCACCGCGGCCCTGCAAGTCATCCTGGTGCTTTCTGCCATTGGGATGGGGATGATGATTACAACGCCGCGCGTCGCCGGCGCACCGTTTTTTATGCGGCACACCTCCCAAGTGGAACGCTCCCACGTGTTCTCCCTGCAGTTTGGCGCGATGTTGGGCGCCGGACTCTTTGCCTATTTCGGCGGCGGCTGGGTACATCAACTGCTGGAAACCTACTTTGCCTCACCGGTGGTTGCCTTCCGGGCCATCCTGCTGGCCGGTGCGGGATCTGCCCTGATGGGCGCACTATTCTTTTCCACCATCCCCGGCGGACAAATCGCCATTCGGAACAAAAATCGCACCTCGCTGACGGATTTTGTTCGTAAAAAGGGAGCAATCCTCTTTAAGTTGACCTTCCCATTTTTCATCATCGGCATCGGTGCCGGACTGGTCATTCCCTTCCTCAATCTTTATTTTCGTGACCGCTTTGGCATGGAACCGCTTTCTATTGGTTTTTATTACGGATTGGTACAGTCGTCCATGTTGGTCGGTGTCCTAGTCGGCCCGTATCTGGCGCGCCGGTGGGGAATGATTCACGTAGTCGTCGCCACCCAATTGGCGTCCCTGCCGTTTATGGTTGTGTTGGCATTTTCGCAGTTCCTGCCGTTGGCGGTGGTGGCATTTGTCATGCGCGGCGCCTTGATGAATATGGGAATTCCAATCGCCAATAACTACATGATGGAAAAAGTCGGGGAAAGCGACCGGGCGCTCACCAATGCGTTATCCATGCTGGCGTGGACCTCATCCTGGGCGGTAGCGACCTGGACCGGCGGCGCGTTAATTGAACAAATTGGCTACACCACGCCACTGCTGATCGCAGCAGCCTTGTATGCCATTTCTTCGGTACTGTATCTCTGGTTTTTCCGCCGCGAGGACATCAAGGCCGGTGACGGAGCTGCGTCCCCCACCGGCCGTATTGCCGGTTCCTGACACACTAGTTTCCCGCACGTATCTCACCGGTGCATGGTGAGCAACGTTCATCGGGCGGAAAATAAATAAATTTGACCAGTACCTGAACGTCGACGGCTGTGACGGTCCGGTCGCAGTCGGTATCGCCGGTCGGGTTTGGGCAGTCAGGTTTCGGACACATTGGAAACACCGACTTCAACAGTCGAGGGCATGATCAACCCATGCTGCATTTCGATTTCGCAGGAGTCGATAGCCAGCACGAAACCGGCGGAGGGACAATCGATAGTCCGGGTCACCAAGTTGATCGGGCTCCCGCAGGGTTCGGTGGATTCCGCGACCTGTTCGGCTTCCGCGTCACTCGCATATCCGGGATGTAATGTCACCGGATCGGTCGATAATTCCTGGGCACCTCCTGAGAGAATGGATGCCGTCGTTTGCCGGGTACCGTCAGCGAACTCCAACGCACCACCTTCGTTGGCAATCAACAAATCGCCTTGGGTGGTGGGGTCACCGTCTTTATTGTTTTCAATGGTGAAGATCGTATCACCGCTCAGCTCGTCAAACAGGAACAGTCCCTCGCGATTTAAGATGACTTGCGGCGGAGGATCCTCCGGCGCAGACCGCCCCAGCGCCGGGTTATTGTGGGAAATGGAGACACCGCCGGACGAATACGATACGAGATCATCGCCCCCGGCGCCTCGAACAACAATCTGCGAGGTGGTAATCACGATGGAATCCCCGTCCTCCGCACCCGACCCCAGTGAGATCTCCTCGGCATCCGGCACTACCCGCGGCGGTAACTCATCCTGCGACATCCGGGCGCGAGACGGCAGCCCGCCGGAAATCGTCACGCCGGCGGACCGTCAGCCTGCACCCCTCCCGCGAGGCTCAGGGTCAGGATTGTGACGAGCACTACCGATTGCACTGCGTTCATCAAGTGACCTCCGTTTGAACCACCGTGAAATTATTCAGTTGTCTTTACCTTGACTTAACGCCCCCCACAACGCCGATGGGCGGATCCTCCCGCGCAAAGGCGCCAGAACGTATGTTTCAGATACGACATATATCAGACGTATTTGACCTTATTTGTTTTAAATCCTGCTTGCGGCGCAGTGGCCGGTGTGAAGGTTTTGCCGTTTTTCCAAAAGTTTTCTTGACTCCGGCGATCATTTTCGATATTCCTTAGGTGTTCTTGTGCGTGTTTTGTTTACAGAGCACTGGAGGTACCGTGTACCGAGTCCGGGTTAAGATATGCGGTATAACGAATATTGTTGACGCGCAGATGGCAGAACGGGAAGGCGCCGACGCGCTCGGCTTTGTGTTTTATCCCCAGTCCCCGCGCGCCGTAACCGTGCAACGAGTTGCAGAGATTACCAGAGTTCTCTCTCCCCTTACCGGCAAGATCGGTGTTTTTCACGACGCGGCGACGTCGGACATTGAGAAAACCACGCGGCGCTGTGGTATGACCGGAGCGCAGATCTGCGGAGAGACCCCCGGGACTGAATGGCGCAGCCTCTCCCGCCGTGTCCGGATGATGCGCGTGTTGCAGGCTGATCCGGAGACATTTCCCGAGGCCCCCCCCTGGGAATTCTGCTACGATTACATGATCATGCCGCAAATCGAACGCATACCGGGTGAGGAACCCGAGGCTTTCGATTGGTCGATAATCCCCGAAAACGGCGACGGGTATTGGGGCCGTATCCACATCTCTGGAGGTCTTACCGCCGAAACAGTTGGCGACTTGCTCAAACAATATCGACCATACGGCATCAATGTCGCTTTTGCTCTGGACAAGGAAAACGGTCGCAAGGATCCACAACTGGTTAAACAACTCTTTGAAGCAATTCACGAAGCCGAGTACGAAGTCAATCGCGACCGACAAGAAACCGACGACCAACCCAATTCGTCCCAGCCGAGTATCGATTGAAAACCGGGTAGTCTCTTCGTATTCTCTCGAATGCGAAAATACTTAAGTAAACTCTGAAAAATGTTGCCTCGGCAACTGTCTCAACCTTTTCATCCCGTATGGACATTTTCCAGGATATCAGTGAGGCGACAAGCGTCGCCCTGACCGCACTGGGCATTCAGCAATCCGCCCAGGGTATCAGATCGCTCATTCAACGGCCCACCAAATCGGGCTTCGGCCACCTGGCCATCCCCTTGTTCGGTTTCGCCAAACAGGCAACACAGCCGCCACCGCAAATCGCCCAGGCAGTTGCCGACAACATCAAACTGCCGAAAACCATTGCCGAGGTTAAATCGATTGGGGGATTTCTTAATTTTTGGGAGAAGCCGGGGGCAATCGCCGCGCAAACACTCCCGGAGATTCAAAAACAACAATCAGCCTATGGATCTTCCGACGAAGGAAACGGCGATGTGGTGGTGATGGACTACTCGCATCCCAATATCGCTAAGCCCTTTGGTGTCGGACACCTCCGCTCCACCGTGATTGGCAATTCACTCAACCGAGTCTTGCGCAAACTGGGATACACACCTGTTGCAATCAACCATCTCGGTGACTGGGGAACCCAATTCGGCAAGTTAATCGCTGCCTATAGAATGTGGGGTTCGGAGGATGATTTGACCCGCCAGCCTATTCGTACACTCTATGATTTGTATGTGCGATTCCATCAGGAAGCGGAAAAAGACCCATCTCTGGAGGATCAGGGGCGAGTAGAATTCCAGAAATTGGAAGCAGGGGACCCGGATAACCGCGCATTGTGGCAACGGTTTCGCGATCTCTCTCTGGAAGAGTTCAACCGCATTTACCGCCGACTGGATGTTACATTTGATTCCGATGCCGGGGAGAGCTTCTACAATACACACCTCACCCCGTTACTCAACCGGCTCCAGCAGCAGGGAATCGCTACCGAATCGCAGGATGCCTTGATTATTGAGCTTGACGACCCGGAAATTCCACCCCTGGTCGTGCGCAAAGCGGATGAAGCCACTTTATATGCCACGCGCGACCTGGCAGCCGCGGAGTATCGACAGAAGACCTACGGCTTCAAACGCGCCCTCTATATTGTCGGCTCGGCGCAGGCGTTATATTTCCGTCAGCTCTCCGCTGCCTTGAAAAAAATGGGACATGAGTGGGCGGACGCCATGGAACATGTCGAATTCGGCTGGGTGAAATTCGGCAAAGAAATCATGTCGACCAGAAAGGGAACCGTCGTTTTCCTCGACGAAGTTATCGATCAGACGGTACAAAAGACGCATGCAATCATCGCCGAGAAAAACCCGGACCTGCAAAATATGGACGAAGTCGCCGAGCAAGTGGGAGTCGGCGCCGTCGTATTCCCCCAAATTGGGGTGCGGCGCAACAAGGATATCATGTTCAGTTATGACGAGGTCCTCAATTTTGACGGCCATACCGGACCATACCTGCAATACAATCACGCCCGGCTCTGTTCCCTGGTCCGCAAATACGAACAGCCCGTGACCACCGATGTCGACTTCGCCGTACTGACCGATCCGGATGAAACCCGTCTGGCGCTATTGTTGCATGAATATCCGCGACATATGCAAAGCGTGATCCGGTCATGGGAGCCGATGCTCCTGGCATCGTATCTGATTGATTTAATTGATCTTTACAGTAGTTATTATGGACGGGTGCGGATCATGACGGATAATCCGGCGATTACTCGTGCCCGCATGTTATTGTCTGATTGCGTGCGGATCGTACTGCGAGATGGTCTGTATCATCTGGGTATGGCTGCGCCGGAGCGAATGTAAGTCTGATGAGTTTGACGATTAAACCACTGCGCGAATTGCACGGCGAATATCGTGTCTCCGCCGATCCGGGACTGGCCTGCCTGGCCGCCACCCTGGCCGCCTACTGCCCGGAAACAGCCACCATCAACAACTGGCCTGCGGATAAGGAATCGGCAGCTTTCCTATCGTGGTTACGAGGACGCGTCGTCCCTGTCGAGGAGACGGACGGCAATGTGCAGATACGGAAATCCTCAACGAATGCCCCTGCCAGTGAATTCGTCAAATGTCCCGAACTCGGTCCCCACGTCCTCGGCCTGGTTGCTGGTGCTTGCAGTTGTTTGGTGCCCCACTGCGACATCACTCATCTCTGTACCGGATTGAATGTCGCTGAACTAGACCGGCTTTTCTCCCCGGTAGGAATGCGCGCAGAGGAGCTCGACGGCAAAACTATCCTGCACTCGACCGACGCTCCCCCGACGAATGTGACAATCGACTCTTTAGTCCCTTGGCTCAAAGACACGTTGCTCCTGCGTGCGCTCTTTGCCCGGACTCCGTCCGAAATCACACTACTTCGGCCGACCTCGGAACTCCTGGAGCGGGTGCTGGCAGTGTATCATGTCCCGCTGGAAACAACACGTCCTCCACGCCCGGTGTCCCGCCGGGAGCAACTGCTCCAGGGAATCGAGCAAGTAGATGAACCGGACGCGTTTCACAAGCGCCTCTCCCTGGGCGCCGGCCCGCATACGCTGCGGGCGGTCGACTGGGTTTTACCGGGGGATTTTTCCCAAGCGGTGCTACTGATCGCCGCCGCGGCGGTTCGTCCCGGATCACAGATTACCACCTATGATGTCGCACTGGATTCATCCCGCACCGGGATACTCAAAGTGCTCAAACGGATGGGTTCCGAACTCACTACGACGAAGCGGCGCACAGAAAACGGTATCCCGGTCGGTGAGATTACCGTCAGCGGCGGTACCCTCAAGGCCACCAAAGTAGGTTCGGCCGAGATCCCTGCTCTCGTGCCCCACCTTCCCCTACTGGCAGTCATTGCCGGTTCAGCGATCGGTGTCACTGTCATTCGTGGATTTAGGGAACTGATCGACCTCGGGCTTATCCCCCATACCATAATCACGGCAAATTTGCGTGCTCTCGGTGTGAAGGTTGCGGAGTTACCGGACGGTTGGGCGATTGAAGGTCCGACCGAATGGCAGGCGACGACCTTGGATGCCGCTCATCGTCCCCAACTCGCCGCCGCCTGGGAAGTGGCTGCGTTCAATGGAGATGGCCCCTCGACCATTACCAATGCTGATTCCCGTCAGAGCAATAGTGTCGGGTTTCTCCATGCGCTGACGTGCATGTCGGAACGCCAACCTACTAATTCCCGAAGCGCGGATTGACGATGTTGTTGTAGATCGAACCGAATGAGTAGCTGAAACCGATGCTGCCCCAGTAATTGTAATCAGTCTCCAGTTCGCGCCGGCGCAAGAGGACTTCTTCTTCAGTTGCGTCGCCCCGGCGTAAACTGATCTGATCGCGTATCCGGGAAACGTTGCCATTGATATTGAACGATAAACCCTGCACCACCTTCAGCGACAACCGCGTGTACAGGGTCAGGCGGTTCTTCTTCGCGTCATGGAGGTAGTGTGAGCCACTGAGGCTGGCGTACACCGAACCCCACGGCTGTATCACGTCGAGGGTCGCTCGAAGGGTATGCCGAAAAAGTAGTTCAGTAGTTTCGTTAAAAATGGTCTCTTCTTCATAGTCGTGATACGACATGCCGGCATAGTAGCTGAGGCGCAATTGACGACGCGTCGACTCACGGTAAGGATAGATGTTGTACTCAATGGCGGGAGATGCCCCGAGCGCCCAGTCTTTATTGCTGTACGTCGATGAATACACATCGACATATCCGCCTGCCGACCAGTGATCATCCAGGCTGAAATAGGCTTCGGCATCTGCCCCTTTGCTGCGGGAGATACTCAAGGTAGAGTAGTCTTCGTAATCAAATTTGCTTTCGCTGTAATTGCCGTAAACCTCAAATTCCATTTTCACGGCTTCGGTCACTCGGCGGGCCGAGATATTTCCCCACATCGAAAGCGAATGGTAGGATTGTTCGCCGTTTATCCAGCTGTCACCACTCAGCGATATCACCCAGTTATTCCAGGGATCTGCCACCTCGGTTTCTTCGGCGGGTTGGGTATACGAAATGGCTAAGTCATCGGCCACGGGGCTACGGACCACATACCGAACAAGTCCTAATTTGATAGTTTTCGCCAGGCCCGCACGCGTGTCATCTTCACTATCGGACTCCAGGGCAACATATTGCAGCGTATCCCGCATGCCCTCCAGCTCCTCGCGGCCAATGAACTCAATTGAATACTCCTCGCCGCCGGCACCGGTTGGTTGCGTCGAGACCAGAATGTGGATATCTGCCTGTTTTCGGTCACGCACAAAATTAACGAATGTGATCTCCGTGCGAAAATAATCGTGGTCGCAGCCGTCGCAATCGATATACACCTTCGGCCCGGTAACCACAACCGTATCGGCGCTCTCTCCGGCACAGACCAGATTTGGCATGACCGCCCCACCAAAACTCATGACAAAAAGTAAGACCACTGTTTCCCGCAGCATTGAGAACCCCCGACGATAAAATGATTACAAAGCACTACGGTCTCAGGCAACCACTACCAGCCGCTGTCCTTGTTCATAGCGACTGATTCATATATACTGCATGACATATCAAAAAGAAAAAGTTCCACAAAAATCCCGTCAATAACTACCTTTACTTTACGTGAGATAAGAACGAGCGTTCCGTTTATGGATCGAATGACACATATTCTCACCATTGACCTGGAAGATTGGTATCTGGCGCATCTGGATCACTTCCGAGAGAGCCCGATCGCACTGGATGCTCCCACGAATCCGGCAATTATCCCGGCGACCCGGAAGATGTTGGAAATGCTGCGCGCGACTCGTAATACGGCGACCTTTTTTGTCAGCGGGACCGTGGCCCGCGATTTTCCTTCGCTTACCCCCGAAATACGGGACGCGGGACATGAAATCGCCTCACATGGTTATTATCACCGACGTTTGGATCTGCTGACGCCCGATCAATTTCGCTCCGACCTCGCCCGGTCTCTGGAAGTCTTGTCTAAAACAGGAGTTACGGAAATTCGCGGATTCCGAGCACCCTGTTTTTCGGTGACCCGGAAGACCCTGTGGGCATTGGGGATCATCCGTGAATTTGGGCTGGCCTATGACGCCAGTATTTTCCCGATTCGCCGCCGTTTGTACGGTATCCCCTCCTGGCCCCGGCATCCGCTTAAATTATCCAACGGTCTCTGGGAGTTCCCGGCGGCAACAGTCAATATCGCCGGGCAAAATCTGCCGGTGGCCGGCGGCGGCTGGTTTC
Organism: uncultured Ignavibacteria bacterium; assembly: GCA_964461835.1. Classification (GTDB taxonomy): domain Bacteria; phylum Zixibacteria; class MSB-5A5; order WJJR01; family JAJRUJ01; genus CAYWVO01. The sequence goes on from CAYWVO010000037.1 coordinate 24,188, forward strand.
GCATGATACCGTATTCCTTCATCGTGCGAGCACTCCGACATTCTTCACTGCCGCAACCAGCGGTCTTGTATCTCCATCCCAGCGAATTTTATTCTGCCGCGGCGCAGATGCGCCATCAGCCAATCGGCATCTATTCTAATCTCGTCGTGGGGATCGAAAACCTGGGTTTGCGACGCTCGGAGAACAAAATACGCCGCTTGCTCTCCGATTTCTCCTTTTGCCGCCTGGATACCCGCTTACCGGACAATGAGGCTACTGAATGACCCAACCTTTTTGCCGATAATTCGCCCAAAAGCCCTTGAATTTCCCGTATCAGGGCGTATAATTGAAAGTTTTGGCGGGAACGCGAAGAAACAAGCTTTGCCCGCCGGAGGAGGCACAACATGGCACATAAGAAAGGTGTCGGGTCATCGCGCAACGGCCGTGACTCTCACGGGCAACGCCGAGGAGTCAAAAGTTATGCCGGCCAACTGGTGACCGCCGGGTCGATTCTGATCCGCCAGCGGGGCACCAGAATTCATCCCGGGACCAACGTCGGCATGGGCAAAGACTACACCCTCTTCGCGTTGCAGGACGGCCTTGTCGAATATGAGACACTCGGCAAGGGCAAAAAAATCGCTCATGTTCGCAACTAAGAAACCGGGTACCACCCGGTTTTTTTCTGCATTGACCATCAAGTAAATCGAGGAACTCATGAGGGAAATTGCAGCAGAGGATATTGCCAAGGCGGTCGCTGACTTGTGTATGTCGGCCAATTTCGATCTCGGCGATGATGTGAAGACCGCTTTGGAGACGGCAAAAGAAAAGGAAACCTCTGACGTTGGGCGCGGCATCCTCAATCAGATCACAGAAAACGCCAAAATTGCCCGCGAAGAATCGGTACCGATGTGCCAGGATACCGGGTACGCCGTGGTGTTCGTGGATATCGGGCAGGAAGTTCATGTGACCGGTGGCGCGATCCGGGACGCAATCAATGACGGAGTCCGCCAGGGGTACAAGGAAGGATATCTTCGCAAGTCGATCTTGGGAGACCCAATCAAGCGGGTCAATACCAAAGACAATACCCCGGCCCTGATCCATTTCAATTTGGTGGAGGGTGATCAGTTAAGAATTACCCTGGCGCCCAAAGGCGGCGGCGCGGAGAATATGTCGGAAGTTCGGATGTTGAAACCCTCGGATGGTGCCGAAGGTGTCAAAGAATTCGTTATCGAACGGGTGAAGAAATCCGGCGGCAATCCCTGCCCACCAATTGTGGTCGGCGTCGGCATCGGGGGGACATTTGAAGGTTCAGCACTGCTGGCTAAGAAAGCGCTCTTGCGCGATGTGGGTACCCACCACCCGGATGAGTTCTACGCGGCGATGGAAGACGAATTGCTGGAACGGATCAATAAACTCGGCGTCGGTCCCCAGGGGCTGGGCGGCCGGACAACCGCGCTGGGGGTCCTGATCGAGACCGGACCCTGCCACATTGCCTCGCTGCCGGCGGCAGTCAATATCCAATGCCATGCGGCACGGCATAAATCGACGGTACTATAAACGACTATCAGACAAACCGTGATGACCATAGGTGTGACCAATGAGTGATCAGCAAAAACACATACAAACTCCCATGTCTCGCGAACAAGCGCGGGAACTCCGCGCGGGAGATAATGTCCTGATTACCGGGATTATGTTCACTGCCCGTGACGCAGCGCATAAAAAAATGGTCGAAACGCTGGAAAGCGGCAAGTCATTGCCGTTCGATCCGACCGGCCAGGTTATTTACTACGTGGGACCCTCCCCCACCAAACCGGGTAATGTGATCGGATCGGCCGGACCGACCACCTCGTACCGCATGGATGCTTACGCTCCCAAAATGATTGAAGCGGGGACCTGCGGGATGCTCGGCAAAGGCGAAGTCGGCGACAACGTCGTGGAGGCTATGAAAAAACACGGCGCGGTATATTTTGCGGCGGTGGGCGGCGCGGCGGCGTTGATTGCCCGGGCAATCAAAAAGGCCGACGTTATCGCCTATGAGGAACTCGGCGCCGAGGCCGTCCGACGATTGGAAGTGGAAGATTTCCCGGCCATCGTGGCCCAGGATGCACACGGAGGGAATCTATACGTGGAGGGTGTCAAGAAATACGCACTGGAGTGACCTCAATGACAACGAATCTTCTGGCGGGCGCCGCGGCGCCCGCTTTTTTTGTGCATGAGGGGCCGTATGTCTGGAATTCTGGTGCTTTACGATCGGGTGGGTGGCTTAGACTTTGCGGCTGTCCGGAACCGTCTGGCGCAAATACAACCTCCCGGCCATCCGCGCAAAAAACTGGAGTTTGTTACCAATGGCCGAGTCCTGTTCGGTCGCTACCATCTCAATATTCTCCGTCAACCGCCGCTGTTCACCAATAAACCCACACCGCCCTATTTCACCTCCTGTGGGTACCTGTGTGCGCCTGATCGTCCCCACCTTTCGACAGAGACATATAACTCAGGATTCACACAAGAAGTTGTCTCCGATATCGCCAATACGCTACGCGCAAGACCTTTCTCGGAATTAGGCGATTTGAATGGGGCATTTCAATGTGCATGCTATTATCCGGAATCCTCGCAGGTGCTCGTAATGAGTGATCGCAATGGTCTGCTCCCGCATTTTTATACGCTGACTCCTCACTACTTCGCCTGTGCACCGGATCTCTCGTTGCTGCTGGCACTGATTGGAGTAACGCCGGAGGTCAACAGGTCGGCCTTTCGTGATTATTTCCTTTTTGGTTTTCTCCCGACAGATCAAACGTTGCTCCAATCAATTCAGCTGTTTCCCCCCGGTACCGTGATGGATGTCGAAACAAGACGACAGAGAATCACTCGTTATTGGCGGCCGATCTTCGCCGAACCGGATGCAAAATTTGATCGTGCCACCACTGAGGAGGAATTGCTCGTCGCACTGGAAAATTCCCTGCGGCACCGCGGACATCTGGTTAGTTCGGTTGGTCTCTCTTTGTCCGGAGGGATAGACTCTCGTTTGATGGCCGGCATCGCCGTACGAGTTGGTCTGTCCCTTACCACGATAACCTATGGCTTTCCCGGCTCGCCGGAATTCCCGATTGCTCAACAGGTTGCCGATCAGCTGCACGTGCCCCATCGCCGGCTCGAAGAACATGAAAATGACATCCGGCAACAGTTGTTGCCGGGAATCCGTCACAGCGGCGGCATGCGGAATCTTGTTGATTTTGCGGGAATTGCGGCAATTCCCACAATCGGCGCTGAAGTGGAAACTATCTTGAACGGCTACGGTGGCAACGAACTGCTCGGCTTTCTCGCTTTGGATCTGCTACGGTTCCTGGTACCGCGAACGAGATCTTACCTGGCAACGTGGCTGATGGAAAAGCTCAATCCGGGATGGACACCGGCGCTCCGAGGTGAAATAACCCGCAATTTCCCCGACGGCAACATCCCACCGGTGGAGCAGGCAAAATTATGGTTGAAGCAATATCCATCACCGGACCCGATCACGCTCGTATATTATTTCTTTTTCGAACAGAAAGCACGGCGATCCAACCTCCTTGGAGTCGTGGCCGACAATATGACCGTAGAACCACTGGCGCCGTTTCTGGATAACTCCGTAATGGACGTAGCTCTGCGTATCCCCCGACGCGAACGCCTGGCCGCCCGGTTCTATCGGCGGTTTTTCAAAACGCACTTCCCCAAACTGGCTCGCATCACTTACAGCCGGACGGGACTACCCGCTAACGCGAACATTCTCCGCATCGCATACTCTCGCGGATTGCGGCGACAGCAGCACCCCGGAGATCCGGACACACCCTGGGATTCCTGGCTACGGGGACCATGGCGTGAATTCGCGGTCGATATACTGTTGTCAAAGCGCGCGAAGATACACACGATCATCGATCCGATAGTCGTCGATGCCGCGGTGTCGGGATTTCTCCAGGGTGAGGTTCCGGTGCGGCCGGTCGCCCTGCTGCTTACCAGTGAATTATTCCTGCAGGAATATTGCTGAAACACAAACGGCCGGCGGGAGAGCCGGCCGGGATTATGCAGCGTATAAAACAGCGCGTTATTTGACCAGGTTCTTCTTATCCAGCGTTTTCAACGCCCGCGCCGTAATCCGCATCTTTACATACCGCTTCTGCTTGGGGTCCCACACCCGCTTGGTGATCAGGTTCGGTTTGAAGCGGCGTTTGGTCTTATTATTGGCATGGGAAACAGCGTTCCCTGCTCGGGGTTTCGTTCCGGTCAATGCACACACTTTCGCCACGGTTCTATCCTCGTTCTTCTCATTCCACGCACGTTGTGGAACAACAAAAGTTACTACGTTACCTCTTTCTTCGGCAAAAGCAAGCAGAATGTTGGCGAGGATTGGTGAGAATGTCGTCCAAAAAAGGGGATCGGGTAACCCTTGACATTGATCTGTCTACACAATACACTGTGCCGCAGTTGGTTGGCAGTGTGAGACGAGGTGTGACATGCGTACGACTCACATAATCACTCTGGTGGTCCTGAGCGGACTGCTACTCACTTGTGGTGGCGCTGATTCCGGGAAGACAATTGAATTCTGGCAATTCTGGACCGATCCGGAAGCGCGGGCGGTGATCCAGAAGGTCGTGGACGAGTTCGAGGCAAACCACTCCGGCGTCACCGTGAATGTCACCGACCTGACCTGGAACGACGGACACCAGAAAATTGTCTCAGCGTTTGCCGCGGGACGGCCCCCCGATCTGCTGGAATTGGGCTCGGACTGGATCGCTGAATTCGCTGACCAGGGTGTGTTGTTGGATTTAACGCCGGAAATGATGCGTTATCGGAATCAACTCGTCGGTTGGTCGCCGGCGATCTGGCAGGATACCTGTTATGCGCTGCCGTGGTATCTGGGAACACGAGTCCTTTTCATTAACAACAATCTCGCTCGGTATGTGGGACTGGATGTCACCAAACCACCAATCACCTGGGAACAATTGCGCAATTGGGCGCGGGCAATGCGAAACCTGCAACCCAACGCCTACGGCCTGGGACTCAACGCGCCGGAAAAGCACCGCCTGTATAAGAAATTCCTGCCATTTCTCTGGTCCAACGGCGGTCGCATAATCTCGGAGGACGGTAACTTTAGTGTGATCGACTCGGATGTCGCCATAACCGCCCTGAGATTCTATACCGATTTATCAAAATTGGCCTACAAAGAAAAACAGTCTGTCCTGGAGGATTTGTTTATGCAGGGGCGGCTGGGCATGGTTTTCTCCGGTGACTGGTTGTACAAACGACTCCGGGATGCCGATCAAGCCCCCGCCTTCACCCTGGCCATGGTACCCTATCCAGCTCCCGGCCGCGGTGGACGCATCTCTTTCGCGGGCGGTGAATACCTGGTTATCCCAAAAGAAGCCGGCAATCCAATCGGCGGGTTGCAACTGGCGCGCGAGCTGATCAACGAAAAGAACTCAATCAACTTGTGTATTGCCACCGGCGGGGCAACACCGGCCAATGTTGCGGCAATGAACAACCCGTACTTCACCGAGGACGAGAACCTCAGCGTCTTTATTCGCCAGTTGCAATCATCGCGCGCGGCACCGGCTCACCCCAAATGGGTCTATATCGAGCAAGTGATTGAAACCGCCGTCGAACAGGCCATGTACGAAGAGCTCACCCCCGAACGTGCGCTCTACGATGCCGCCCGGGAAATTACGACCATCTTGCGAGAGGACTAGGTTCACACTGGTCGCAATGGTATGAAACAGCCCGGCCTGAGAACGGCAGGCGAACGCGGCACGCTGTGGCTGCTGGCCCCCTGGATTCTGACCTTTGCGGTTTTCTGGCTCTACCCTCTGGCCCACGCCGCCTTTCTTAGCCTGAATGTATATCAACCACTTACCGGCGCGACACGGTTTGTCGGGCTGGCGCATTTTTTTGAGTTGTTTCGCGACTCTGCGTTTTTGCAATCATTAATCAACACCCTGATCTTTGTTGTTGGTACGGTGCCGGTGACTACCTGCCTGGCGCTGGCCTTGGCCCTGGCGGTCAATCGCCGTCTGCCGTTTCGCGACCTGTTTCGCGCCGGTTATTTCATTCCTACCCTTACCGCCACGGTCGTAGTTGCGCTAGTGTTCACACATTTATATTCCGCAGGCGGCTACCTGCATACCCTGGCCCACCTGTTGGGACTGGTGCGCGAGGACCTGGGGCTGCTGCTGGATGCCCGTACCGCGCTCCCGGCGGTGATGGTTATGGATATCTGGATTTCGGTGGGATATTACATGCTACTTTTCCTGGCTGGTTTGCAGCAAATCCCGCAGGACCTTTATCAGCAGGCCGAGGTGTGTGGCGCATCCGGCCGGCAAAAACTGTGGTACGTGACCTTGCCGTCACTGAAACCGGTGGCGTTGTACGTTGTCCTCATTAACACCATCAAATCGTTTCAAATATTCACCGAAATTTTTGTGATGACCCAGGGTGGGCCCGTGGGGGCGACCTCTACGGTTGTGTATTTTGTTTATCGAGAGGGATTCGAGCGGTTCCGCATGGGGTATGCCTCGGCCGCCGCCTATGTGCTGTTTTTTGTGATTCTGGCGTTTTCGATCATGCAGGCCAAGCTCTTTGGCTTTTTCCGGGAGTCGCGTTCATGAGTTCACCAAATGGGCAGTATCGTACGTGGCGGGATTCCCTGATATGGATGATCTTGCTGGGCATTTTGATCGCTATGATCGCCCCGTTTGTCTGGATGCTGGTGGTCGCACTCTCGAAGAGCTCCGTCTGGGGCGGACTTTCTGATTGGCTCCCCACCAATTGGACACTCCACAATTTCGCCGATTTGTTTGCCACCCTGCCGTTTGGGGCTTACTTTTTCAACTCAGCCCTGGTGGCAGTGGTGGTGACGCTGGCAAATATCATCTTCTGTTTCATGGTGGGGTATGCTATCGCGCGACGGGAATTCCCACTCAAACGCACCTTCGTGTTTTCGATTCTGGCCGTGTTGATGGTTCCGGCGTATGTGCTTATTATCCCGCTGTTTATCTTAATCAATAACCTTGGCTGGTATGACACCTACCTGGCGCTCATCGTGCCATTTGCGGTCAACCCGCTGGGGATTGTGCTTGTTCGGCAATATGTGTCCTCTTTGCCCCGCGATCTGGAGCATGCCGCCGCATTAGACGGCGCGGGATCGCTGCGCATCATCTTTCAGATCATCATGCCAATTTGCCGACCGGTCCTGGCGGTGCTGGCGATCCAGATTTTCTGGTTGAACTGGAATTCGTTTATCCTTCCGTTTATTCTCACCGACCAAAATGTCCGCACGCTACCGGTGGCCTTGGCGATGTTTCGCGGGTATCAAACTGTTGACTGGCCGCACCTCTTTGCGGCGGCATCTTTGGCGACGATTCCGGTGGTAATTCTTTTTCTCTTATTCCAACGGCAAATTATCTCCGGCCTGACAGCCGGAGCGATCAAGGGATAATGTACCGATCAATCTTCGAGCAGGTGCCGTCGTTTGCTCACGGTGAGAATATCGGGGTCTTCCGCCAGTTGATTCATAATCGCCTTCACGTCTTTCTCGCCGTAACAACGCAATTGAAAACCAATTTCCTGTCGGCCGTGTTCTTTATCGATACGATAGGTACGGGATTTAATCTCATAGCCGAACGATTTGAATAACTGGGCGTACCGCTGTTCGTTGCCAAGGACATTTGCGCCCGTTATGGTGAAAACCCGGTACGCTGCTGCCGGGATCCGTTTTTCGATCAAATCCATTAAAAACAGTGCGAACAATGCCAGCACAACACCGGTAGTGCCCAGCGCAAACATACCGGCCCCGAAAGCGAGACCAATGGCCGAGATCAACCAGATCGTCGCGGCGGTGGTCAGCCCAACTACCGATAACCGGTTCTTGATAATGACGCCGGCACCGAGGAACCCAACCCCGGTAATTGCACCCGCGGCGATGCGGGACGGATCAATTCGGATCACCATCGGGTCGAGACCCGGCATCAACAGGTAGTACTTCTCTGACAGGAGCATAATCAGCGCCGAAGCCGTGGCTACCAGCATATTGGTGCGCATGCCGGCTGCACGGCCGTGGATATACCGTTCCAGACCCACAATCGCTCCCGCCGCGGCCGCCAGCAGCACTCTCAAACCATCGCTTAATTCCAATATTTCCGACACAATATGTCTCCCATCAGCGCCCTAGTATACGCACATTCGGGCTATTGCTATTTGTATCGGCAACACGCCACGATGGTGAGAGCACCCACATCTGTCGCGCCAGTCAATTTGATTATCGAAGCAGATTTCCCCATATTGGCGGGCCGGAGGATGATATGAAATCGAAAAAGAAATATACCTTTGCTGATTTTGTGAACGTAATCGCCCGCCTGCGTGGTCCCGGCGGATGCCCCTGGGACCGCAAGCAGAACCACAAATCGCTGACACCCTATATCGTCGAGGAAACGTACGAGGTCCTCGATGCGATCGAACGCCGCAACATGGATGATCTCAACAAAGAACTCGGTGATCTCCTGCTGCAAATTATGCTGCACGCACAGATCGCGTCCGAGCGAGGACGGTTTGATATCGATGATGTAATCGATGGTATCTGTCGCAAAATAATCGGCCGTCATCCGCATGTCTTCAAAGAGAAAGAGAAACTTACCGCGCGCAAAGTGCTGGACAATTGGGAACGCATTAAAATTAATGAGAAAGATAATCGTAAGCGGGAATCCGTGCTGGATGGTATCCCCCGCGCGTTGCCGGCCTTACTCAAAGCGTACCGGCTGCAAGAAAAGACGGGGCGCTTTGGTTTTGACTGGGATAATCCCACCCCGGTGTTGGATAAGATTGACGAGGAAACAGAGGAGTTGCGCAAATCTCTCAGGCAACGCAGGAAAGATGAACTGGAAAATGAGATTGGTGATGTCTTCTTTGCGCTGGTGAACCTGGCCCGGCATTTGAAGATTGATCCCGAACGTGCGCTCGAACGCACCAACCGCAAGTTCACCCGCAGATTTAAGTACATCGAAAAGAATCTTCCCAAACACGGCAAGACCCTGGCCGACGCCACGCTCGACGATATGGATCCCTTGTGGGATGAGGCGAAGGGGAAGATTGGGTAGGAGGAATACGATGTAAATCAGGCATCCTGCCAGCATACTCACAGGCGCGACGCTCGTGCCATGCCACACATCAGTCCCGTGCTATCCAGTACCGAAATATTCTACTCATTCCCTTGCAAAAAGCTTCCTACCTCTTTACTTTTCTACGGAGTCAGTGATTCCGCACCACGGTAAAAAAGTTCTATCCCACCGGACGACGCGGGGGTGATGTTGGGTATGGTAACGCGTAA
>CAYWVO010000038.1:0-31910 GCA_964461835.1 uncultured Ignavibacteria bacterium
GGTGTCGGGTTTCTCGTCCGGCTCGCCAAGGCGATTCGGACTCGGAACCCGACCTACACTAAAAGCGGCTTTTGGGACAACCCCGTTACTTTTGCCACTCCTTGGCCAGTGCGCGCGAGATGACCAGGCGTTGAATCTCGGAGGTTCCCTCGCCGATTTCGCACAATTTCACATCGCGCCAAATACGTTCAGCCGGGTAGCGATCGTCAAATCCATCCAGACCCATAATCGACAGCGCTTGTTCACCGCAAAAACGACCGGTTTCCGATGCATCCAGCTTGCACATAGCTGATTGCTTGCTAAACGGTACCCCTCGATCTTTCATCACCGCAGCGTCATAGATCAAATGACGTGAGGCTTCCAGCCGCATCGCCATATCGGCGAGACGGAATCCAATCGCTTGCTGATGCGCGAGTGGCTTGCCTCTGACTTTGGTGGTAAAGGCATACTCAGCGGCGACATCATACGCGCCCTGTCCCAAACCAAGCGCCATGGCGCCGATGGAAATCCGTCCGCCATCGAGCGTAATCATAAACTGCTTGAACCCGGCACCTTTTTCTCCAAGCAGGTTTTCCTTGGGGATTTCGGCATCTTCAAAGTGTAGCATGGCCGTATCGGATCCGCGCAGGCCGAGTTTGTTTTCCTTTTTGCCGACCGAAAATCCGGGAAACGATTTTTCCACAATGAAGGAGGAAATATCGTGCGAGTCTCCTTTGCGCTCGGTGCGGGCGGTCGCCACCACGTACTCGCCAATAGACGGATTGGTGATAAAGCACTTCGAGCCGTTCAGGATCCATTTATCACCCTTCAACTCCGCAGTGGTTTTTGTTCCCCCGGCGTCCGAGCCGGCTTCCGGTTCGGTCAACCCGAAGGCAATGAGAAGACCCTTCTCACCAACCGGTCGCAAATATTTTTCCTTCTGCTCCTCAGTGCCGAATTTGAGAATTGGAAAGATTCCCAGAGAATTGCAGGCCGCCAGCGTAATCCCGGTTGACCCACACACCCGGGAGATTTCCTCGACGGCAATGGTGTACTCCATCGTGTCGAACTCGGCGCCGCCGTATTTTTTGGGCAGAATCATGGTCAGCAGCCCGCGTTCGTGCAACAGCGGCAACAGCGCGGTATCAAATGAACCCGCTGCGTTCATCTTATCTGAAATGGGCTTGACTGTATCGACAGCGAATGAACGAATCTCCCGACGAAAATCTTCATACCTGGCGTCCCACCACATACTTATTGCCCCCCTCTTAAGACATTGCGGGCAATCACGATCCGCTGGACCTCCGATGTCCCTTCATAGATTTCGGTAATGCGCGCGTCGCGGAAATACCGCTCGACCGCGTACTCTTTCATGTATCCGTACCCACCATGAATTTGTACCGCCTCATTGGCGACCCAGTTGGCGGTTTCTGAGGCGAAGAGTTTCGCCTCGGCGGCGTGACGGGAGAACCGTTCGCCGCGTTCCGCGCGGGCGAACGCCTGGTAGGTCAAATAGCGAGCGGCGTCAATGCGAGTACGCATGTCCGCCAGCTTAAAGGCAATCGCCTGGAAATCAGCAATCGGCCGGTTGAACTGTTTACGCTCCTGGGAATACTTCACCGATTCGGCAAACGCCGCCTCGGCGATCCCAAGCGCCTGCGCCGCCACACCCAACCGTCCGTGATCCAGCCGCTCCAAGGCGATCTTAAATCCGCCATTTGCTTCGCCAACTAAGTTTGCCACCGGCACTTTGGCGTCGGTGAAAGCAATACTACGCGTATCGGAACAGCGAATTCCGAGCTTTTTCTCTTTCGCGCCAACTTCCAGGCCCGGCGTATTACGTTCGACCAGCAACAGAGAGATACCGTGTGACTCCTGGTTTGGTTCGGTCAAGCAGAAGACCAAATAAATTTTCGAGTAATCGGCCGAGGTGACGAAGACTTTCTCGCCGCTGATGACATACGAATCGCCTTTCTTCTCAGCCTGTGTGCGAATAGAACCGGCATCCGATCCCGCTCCCGGTTCCGTGAGACAATACGACCCGATCTCACCCCCGGCCAGGCGGGGCAAATACTCCTTCTTCTGCTCTTCTGTTCCGTAATGGGCGAGAGTCTCGCAGATTAGGGAACTATGCACGGACAAGGTGATTGCTAAGCCCGCGCAGGCGCGCGAAAACTCTTCGGTAATGCAGGCATACGACAGCGGATCCAGACCCATGCCGCCGTATTCTTCCGGCACCAGCATACCGGTGTAGCCCAGTTCCGCCAGCTCGGCAAAGAGTTCATCCGGGAGGCGTTCCTCTTCATCGAATTTCGCCGCGTTCGGGTACAGCCGTTTTTCGGCAAACTCCCGCGCCGCGTCTTTCATCATCTGCTGGTCTTCGTTCAGCTCGAAATCCACTGCGACCTCTCTTGTTACCGGCTCCAGATACGTTTTCCCTCGGCCGTATCTGTGGTACGCTGCCGCCGCACGTCACTTGTCATACACATAGAATCCCCGCCCGGATTTCCGGCCGAGGTGGCCGGCGAGCACCATCTTCCGCAACAACGGACACGGGCGGTACTTTGGATCGTTGAACCCGTCATACAGAACTTCCATAATCGCCAGGCACACATCCAAGCCAATAAAATCAGCCAGGGTTAACGGTCCCATGGGATGTCCCATTCCCAGCTTCATCACCGTATCGACCGAGTCAGGTGTCGCCACGCCTTCGTACACCGCAAAAATCGCCTCGTTGATCATCGGCATCAGCACCCGATTGCTGACGAATCCGGGGTAATCGTTCACCTCGACACCGGTTTTGCCCAGTTTATCGCACAGTTCGAACACGACGTTGAAGGTTTCATCGCTGGTAGCATGCCCCCGGATGATCTCGACCAGTTTCATCATCGGCACCGGGTTCATAAAATGCATGCCGATTACCTTCTCCGGGCGCTTCGTAGTCGCGGCCAGTTGCGTAATCGGCAGCGAGGAGGTATTCGAAGCGAGGATCGTCTCCGGTGGACAAACCTCTTCGAGCTCTCGAAAGAGGTCCAGCTTCACCTCCAGCGATTCAAAGGCCGCCTCGACCACCAACTGGCAATCTTTCGCGGTAGGCAAATCGGTGTTTGCTGTAATATGATCCAGGGTCGCGGCTTTGTCGTCAGAGGTGATCACGTCTTTCTTGACCTGACGATCCAAATTTTTGGAGATCGTCGCCAATGCCCGATCCAGTATTTCCTGCCCGGTATCAATCACTCTGACATTGAATCCCTTCAAGGCGAACACATGGGCAATACCATTTCCCATTGTGCCCGCGCCGACTACTGCAACGTTGGTGATAGCCATAGTTTCCCCGATTTATGAAACGACTACTCCATCTCTACCGACATCGCCACGGCGTTACCGCCACCAAGACATAGCGTGGCCAGACCATTTTTCGCACCACGATCTTTCAGCGCGTACAGCAACGTGGTCAGCACGCGCGCTCCGGAGGCGCCAATGGGATGACCCAGCGCCACTGCGCCGCCGTGGACGTTGACTTTTTCCCAGTCCCAGCCCAGTTCCTTACCGTCAGCCAGGCACTGTGCGGAGAACGCTTCATTCGCTTCAATTAAATCAAAGAAATTTACATCCACCTCGAGCTTGTCACACAACTTTCGCACCGCAAATATTGGCGCATAGAACAAATCGATCGGCTCGGCACCCGCAGTTTGGTACCCGGTGATTTTGGCCATTGGCTTTAAGCCTTTTTTCTCGGCAAATTCACGGCTGGTGACCACGACCGCAGATGCACCGTCATTAAGACCCGGTGCATTGCCAGCCGTGACGGTGCCGTCCTTTTTAAACGCCGGGCGTAACTTAGCCAGTGATTCAGGCGTCGTGCCAAAACGCGGGGTTTCATCCAGATCGATAATTTTCGGGTCGCCCTTGCGCTGGGGAATCGGCACGGGAACGATTTCGTCCTTAAACTTGCCGGCCTTGACTGCTGCTTCCGCCTTTTGTTGCGATTTGGCGGCATAAGCGTCCTGATCTTCACGGGACAAGCCGGATTTTTCGGCAGTATATTCCGCCGCCATCCCCATATGGAAATCATTAAATGAATCCCAGAGACCATCCAGGATCATCGAATCCAGCAACTTGGTATGGCCGAATTTCAGACCGGTTTTTGCCTTATGGAGGACATACGGGGTGTTGGACATCGACTCCTGTCCGCCGGCCACAACAACATGCTGGTCACCGACCCGGATTGATTGCGCGCCGAGCATGACTGCCTTCAATCCGGACCCACAGACTTTATTGATGGTCATCACCCCGACTTTGCCGGGAACGCCACCCTTAATCGCCGCCATACGCGCGGGCGCCTGTCCCTCACCAGCCTGCACCACCTGGCCCATGACCACTTCGTCGATTTCATTGGTATCGATGCCGGCGCGTTTGATCGCTTCGGCGATCACAATCGCTCCCAGTTCGTGCGCTTTCAGCGGTGAAAGACTGCCCAGGAAAACGCCAACGGGCGTCCGGCATGCCGAAAGAATTACCGCGTCATTCGGCTGGTTAGGCATATAACACCATCCTTGTCGTTATGATCCGTCAAGTTCCTTTAATTCGACCAGAGTATGTTCGGTATCGACCAGTTGCCCCTCTTCACAGTTGACTTTGACAACTTCGGCCTCGAAGGGAGCGATGATTGGATTTTCCATTTTCATTGCTTCAACAATAACCAGCTTCGCTTTGGGGTGCACCGTATCCCCCGGCTTGACCAGCACCTTGACTACCTTGCCCGGCATCGGGGGCACCAGCTTGGACTTGTCCTTGCCGCCCATCGCTTCCTCGGCGGTATCGGCATCATCAGAGGCGGGCAGACGGAAGGTGTAATCGCCGCCCATGGTCGAGACATGGATCGTGTCGCCGTCACACACGGCGACTATCCGGTGCGATTTGCCGTGGGCAATCACGCGATGGATCCCCGCATCAACCGTAAGAAACGGGATTTCGATGGTCTCCCCTTCCCGGGTCAGCATGATATGGTCTTTCCGCACTTCCGCGCGGATCAGCAATGATTCGTCATTGTAGATCAACTCGATCGCCACTTACATCTCCCAGGACCCCAACTGATTCCAGACGGATGGCATTTCTGCCTTACCCTCCCCGCCATTGGTCGCCTGTACCCGCTGTGACATCGCCAGCACGGCGCCGATTTGCGCCAGCTCGAATTCCTCAAGCGGCGGCGTGCCGGTCCAGCCCGGAAAGTACTCTTCCAGAAAACCGGTGTACGTATTGCCTGCGATAAACTCCGGGTGCTTCAGGATCTCGATCAAGTAGCGGATATTCGTCTTTATCCCAATGACTTTATAGTCGGAGAGCGCCAGAATCATCCGGGCGATCGACTCGTTCCGGTCTTTCCCCCAGGTGATTACTTTGGAGAGAATCGGATCATAAAACACCGCGACTTCGCAGCCTGAATATACGCCGGTATCAATTCGCAGATGCGGTGCACTTGGCTCATGTAGATAGACGATTTTCCCGGCGGACGGCAGGAAATTATTCGCCGGGTCCTCGGCATACACCCGGCATTCCAACGCGTGACCGCGCGGCGCAATATCATCCTGCCCGAACGAGAGCGGCTCACCGGAGGCGATTTTTATTTGTTCTTTGACTAAATCGATCCCCGTGGTCATTTCGGTAATCGGATGCTCAACCTGGATTCGGGTATTTACTTCCAAAAAG
Organism: uncultured Ignavibacteria bacterium; assembly: GCA_964461835.1. Classification (GTDB taxonomy): domain Bacteria; phylum Zixibacteria; class MSB-5A5; order WJJR01; family JAJRUJ01; genus CAYWVO01. The sequence continues at coordinate 5,689 of CAYWVO010000038.1, forward strand.
TAAAAACTGCCGTCTTCATCGAGTAAGAATTCCACAGTACCCGCCGAGAGGTATTTAGATGCTTGGGCGGCCTTCACCGCCGCATCTCCCATTGCCTGCCGAATTTCGGGCGTTACCGCTGGAGACGGCGTTTCTTCAATAATTTTCTGATGACGACGCTGAATTGAACATTCACGTTCGAACACGTGAACGGTATTTCCCTTGCTGTCGGCCAGCACCTGAAACTCCACGTGCCGGGGACGGGTGAGGAATTTTTCCAGATACACTGTTTCGTCCCCGAACGCGGACTTGGCCTCCCGTGACGCGGCCTCGACTGAATCCTGCAACTCGGATGGTTCCCGCACCACCCGCATGCCCTTGCCGCCGCCGCCGGAGGCTGCTTTGATTAGCACCGGATAACCGATTTCATCGGCGGCGGATTTAAAATCGGCCAGGGAACCAGATTCAATGCGTCGGCCGGGGATAACCGGCACCCCCGCAGCCTCCATGGTCTTACGGGATTCGAGTTTATTCCCCAGCAGACCAATAGCATCTGCCCGCGGACCGATAAAAATCAACCCGGCATCGGCAGTTGCCTGCGAAAATGCGGCGTTTTCAGCCAAGAATCCATATCCTGGGTGGATTGCATTACAGCCGGTATCTTTGGCAGCTTGAATAATTTTATCGATGGCGAGGTAACTCTCAGACGGAGCCGGCGGCCCCAGGCACACCGCTTCATCCGCCTGTAACACGTGCAGCGCTCGCTCGTCAGCCTCGGAATAGACCGATACCGTGGGGATATTCATCTCCCGCGCAGCCCGCATCAACCGCAAAGCAATCTCGCCGCGGTTCGCGACTAATATCTTCTTTACCTGTTCAGCCATGACTACTCTGCTGACACCCACTTTGGCTTACGCTTGTTCAGAAACGCGTCCATGCCTTCCTGTGCCTCGTCCGACAGGCGGAGTTTGGCGATTACTTCGGCGGTATAGCGCTTGTAGTCATCCACCGATTGTCCCGGCACGCGATGGATCAATTCCTTGCAGACTGCCAGCGCTTCCGGCCCGGATGAGAGCACTTGCTTGACCATTGCCGCCACCGCATCATCCAACTGGTCATCCGGCACGACATGATTAACCAGCCCGACTTCGAGTGCGCGTTCGGCGGTCATGCGTTCGCCGGTTAGAAATAGCTCGCGCGATTTACCTTCACCCACTCGTTTGATCACATAAGGCGAGATGCACGCCGGCACGACCCCAATTTTCACCTCGGAAAACGAGAATTTCGCGCTTTGTGCTGAGATGGCCACATCGGTGACTGCGACCAAGCCGGTCCCGCCGCCAATCGCCGCGCCATTGATTCGGCCGATTGTTGGCTTGGGAAACGAGTAGATTGCCTGCAGCATATCCGCCAGGGCCAGCGATTCTTCCAGATTCTGTTCGTAAGTGAAATCCTTGACCGCCCGCATCCAGTTCAAATCCGCCCCGGCGCAGTAGCAACTGCCATCACCAGTCAGGACAACCACGCGGAGATCATCCGCTGATTTGAGCTTTCCGAATACATCGGTCAGCTCATAAATCATATCACTATTGAAGGCGTTGCGGACATCGGGACGGCAGAAATGCACGGAGGCAACCGCATCTTCTCGCTCAACTCTAATTGTCGTGTAATCGCTCATGGCGGATCGAATCTTTTCTCCCCGATCGTTCCTCGGGTCTACATCCGGAAGATACCGAACTTCATGTCGGGGATTGGGGCATTCAGCGATGCCGACAGCGCCAGACCCAACACATCGCGGGTTTTGGCGGGATCAATAACCCCGTCGTCCCACACCCGCGCAGTGGAAAAATACGGCGACGCTTCCCGGGCATATTTTTCCAAAACGGGCTTTTTGAATTCCTCTTCCATCTCCGGAGTGATATTGACGCCTTTTTTCTCCAACTGACGCTTCTTCACCGTCCACAGAACACCGGCGGCCTGTTCGCCACCCATGACTACTGTGGACGAATTCGGCCAGGTAAACAGGAAATTGGGGTGATACCCCCGACCGCACATCGCGTAGTTCCCGGCCCCATTTGAACTGCCCACGATCACCGTAAATTTGGGGACTTGGGCGTTGGCCACAGCGTGCACCATTTTTGCACCGTCCCGGGCGATACCCCCATGTTCGTATTGCCGGCCAATAATAAATCCGGTGATATTCTGCAAGAACAACAGCGGAATCTTCCGCAGGCAGCACATCTCGATAAAATGCGCCGCTTTCATCGAGCTTTCAGAAAACAATACACCATTATTACCCAAAATGCCAACCGGGTAGCCGTGAATTCGCGCGAAGCCGGTCACGATAGTCGTGCCGTACAGCGCCTTGAATTCCTGGAAACGACTGCCGTCCACAATCCGGGCAATAACCTCGCGGATATCATATGGTTTCCGTAAATCGTCCGGCACCACCCCGTAGATTTCTTCCGGGTCATAGTACGGCGGTTCGGTCTCGCTGCGCTCGATGTCCGACTTCCGGTGTGGACCCAGCGCCTCCACGATGTTTCGGCAAAGCGCCAGGGCATGCTTGTCGTTCTGCGCGTAATGATCGGCTGTCCCCGAAATACGGCAGTGAACATCGGCGCCGCCCAGTTCTTCGTCGGTGACTTCCTCGTTCGTGGCGGCTTTCACCAGCGGCGGGCCACCGATAAAAATGGTTCCCTGCTGCCGGACGATAATCGCTTCATCCGCCATCGCGGGAACATACGCGCCACCCGCCGTGCAGCTACCCAGCACCACCGCAATCTGCGGAATATTCTTTGCCGACATCACCGCCTGGTTATGGAAGATATTGCCGAAGTAATCCTTATCGGCGAATGTCCCCGCTTGTTCCGGCAGGAAGATGCCCCCGGAATCCACGAGATAAATACATGGCAGATGATTGCGCTCGGCGACCTCTTGGGCCCGGACATGCTTCTTGATGGTCATCGGGAAGTACGTGCCGCCTTTGACCGTGGCCAGATTGGCGACGACCATCACTTCCCGGCCATGAATTACCCCCACGCCGGTGACGATGCCGGCAGAGGGCGCTTCATCACCATACATGCCATTCGCCGCCAATGCGGACAATTCGAGAAACGGCGTGTCGCTGTCTAAGAGCAGCTTAAGCCGCTCGCGAACCGGGAGTTTGCCGCGCTTGAGGTGGCGGTCGATCATGTGTTGCGGTCCACCGGGATAGACCGTGTCCAGCTTTTCGCGGAGTTGTGAAACTAATCCCTTATGGTAGTCAACATTGGCTTTAAATTCAGCCGCACTGGTGTCGATCTTCGATTCGATGCGATACATGGGTTACAAGACCGGGACAAATTTATATCCGTACGAGAGAATTCCCTCGTGGCTGTCTGTCTGAATGCGGCGGAATTCCACCTGCAATTCCATGCCGGTCTTGATCTCGTCGAAGCCGATGTCCGCCAACTGCCCGGTAAGTCGCACCTTTTCCGGAAATTCTACAATTCCCAGCGCGTACGGCGACTGATCCTTAAACTGGCTGGCCGGGGTGTGAATGATCGTATACGTCAGCAGCTTCACCTTATCGGAGAGTCTGATCGTCTCGAATTCTTTGGCACCGCATTTATCACAGATGAGCCGCCGTGGCACAAACACCTTGCCGCAGGTCTTGCACTTGAACGCCTCGAGACGGTAGCGGTGTGGGATTTCACGTGCGTAACGTCCGGGAAACATCAGGCCACCTCCAGGATGTGTACCAGGGTGCTTCCGCCGGAACCGCCCATATTCTGCGTCAGCCCGACTTTCGCGCCGGCAACCTGCCGTGCGCCGGCCTCACCCCGGAGTTGAGTAACGGTTTCGTGAATCTGCGCAATCCCCGTCGCTCCGACCGGGTGTCCTTTTGATTTCAAACCACCTGACGGATTGATCGGGATTTTGCCGCCGATATCAGTCGCGCCGCTTTCGACCGCCGGCCCACCTTGGCCGGGCTCGAAAAATCCCAGCGATTCCGTGACGATGATCTCGGCGATGGTGAAACAATCATGCACCTCGGCGAAGTCGATATCTTTGTGTGTCTTGCCGGCCATCGCAAAGGCCTTCTTTGCCGCTTCCAAGGTGGCATCTAACCGAGTGAGATCCTCACGAGAGTGCAACGCAATTGTATCAGTCGCCTGTCCGGAGCCGGTTATTTTGATCACCGGCTTGTCGGTGTACTTCTTAGCATCCTCGAACGGACAGACAATGACCGCCGCCGCACCATCGGTGATCGGTGAGCAGTCGAGAATCCGCAACGGCTCCGCAATCATTACCGAGCTTTTTACCTGATCAAGGGTGACCTCAAACGGATACTGCGCGTGTGGATTATTTGCGCCGTTTTTGTGGTTTTTCACGGCAACCTGGGCGAGCTGGTCACGGGTGGTCCCATATTTCTCCATGTGTGCCCGCGCCATCAAAGCATACAACCCAGGGAACGTCGCGCCGTTAAATACCTCGTATTCCTGATCTGCGGCAGTGGCCAGCGCGTAGGTGGCGCCATCGCCGGACACATCCGTCATCTTCTCGACACCACCGGCCAACACCAGATCAGACATCCCCGAGGCAACCTCCACGAAGGCACAGCGCAGGGCCAGGGCGCCGGAAGCGCAGGCGGATTCCACGCGCGCCGCCGGCAAATGCCGCTGCCCGAGATGGTCTGCCAGAACTGAACCTAAATGCTCCTGTCCGACAAACAACCCGCCGGACATGCAACCGACGAACATATTATCGAGTTTATCTACTTTCGTATCAGCAAGCGCCAGGAGAGCGGATTCGACAAAAATGTCGCGCAGGGACTTCTGCCACAACTCGCCCCACTTTTGCATGCCGATGCCGATTACTGCAACATCTCTCATCGATCGTTCTCCTTAATAATTCTTCCGGATTTTGCGGCGGAACTTAGCGTAGGTGCCGTAGTCCACATACTGCAACCGCTCATCCAGCAGTGTGCGAGTCTTGGTGACCATGTCCTGGACCTGGGGAAGCCGGTCGGTACATTTCCAGATAAAACCATCCGAGCCGGCCCCCGATCCATATGATACCATGAAAATCCGGTCACCCGGCTTGGCAACATCGAGAATCGCCGTCAAGCCCATCGGGGATGCTCCGGAATAGGTGTTCCCCAAGGTCGGCGCCAGCCAACCGGTCAGGTTTTGTTCCCGGGTGAAGCCAAGCATCTTGGCCACCCGCATCGGGAACTTACCGTTGGGTTGATGAAAAACACAATATTGAAAATCACCCGGCTCGGCGCCCGCCTTGTCCATCAGTGCTTTTGCGGCGCCGATCACATGCCGGAAATATGCCGGTTCACCGGTATAGCGTCCCGCATGCTGCGGGTAAAACTCATGTTCGCGCCGCCAGAAATCCGGGGTGTCGGTCATATAGGAGTGCATGTCCTCCACTTCTGCCACCAGGTTCTCGCGACCCATAATGAACGCGGCCGCGCCGGCGGAGGCGGAGTATTCCAGCGCATCCGAGGGTGCACCCTGCGAGGTATCGCCACCGATGGCCAATCCGTATTCTATATATCCTGACTTCACCAATCCCAGACTGACAAACATCGCTTCCGAGCCAGCTTTACAGGCGAATTCATAATCAGCGGAATGGACATGGGGCGTGGCCCCGATCGCTTCGGCGACTACCGTGCCGGACGGTTTCACCGCATAGGGATGCGACTCCGAGCCGATATACACCGCGCCGATACGTTCGCCGTCAATCCCGGCGCGCTTCAAGGCGCGTCGTGATGCCTCGACCGAGAGAGTAATGGTGTCCACATCCGGCGGCGGCACTGATTTTTCTCGCAATTCCAGGCCGCGCTTGTAAGTCGGCGCGTCGGCACCCCACACCTTGGCGATTTCTTCGACTTTGATTCGGTGCCGGGGAATATGCGCGCCGTATCCAACGATTCCGACCATCGATTCCTCGCTTTCTCTCCTGAAATATCTACTATATCCAAATCAATCAAAACCTTATAATTTACTTTCCTCCTGTGGGAAAGTCAACTCACCGTGGAGGTCTACGAACGAGATATAGCCAGAATTGACAAATACGTGAAGGTGACGGGAAGTAAATTAACGACGCCGGATGAATCAATCACCCGGCGTCTTTATTGGAACGTCTCTGGTTGTCTCTTAGGTGTTTTTCCGGGTAGCCCGCCGGCGGCGATATAAGCCAAAGCCCACCAGGCCGGTGCCAAACAGCAGCAGGGTTGCGGGTTCCGGAATGACTTCGATGGAACGCCGCGACATATCGTTCCCGCACTCTAGTGTGTGCTGAAATGTCGTGGTGTTCGGAAGCTCCGACAGACCAAGATCAGCGAGGTCGAAAGAGAACTCATACAAGTGGGTATCGGTCAGACTGGAGGTCTTCAACGGCGTCCCGCCGTCCTCAATGCCCTCATAATCCTCAAACTCGCGGTACACGAAGTTCGACAACGACATCACCAGGGTTCCATCAGTCATCCGGTAGGGACCGACTGCGTTGCGGATTGTCGTATTATCGTAATATGTGCCGTCACGATCCGCGATATACTGCCAGTCATTTACCTGATAGAGGTTGCCGTTATCCAAATCGATGGCGTACTGGTCGTAAGCACCATTGAAGCCGAAGAACAAATGACCGGTAGCGTACCAGGCATCCCAATCCGGTGAATAGGCTGATGCACCATAGGAGTTGGACAGGGCGCCATACAGCTTGCCATTGTCATAGGCCAGGAAGAGCCCTTCTTCATCGTATGCTTCACCACCAGCGCCAAAGTTTCCGGGCGACGGGAGGTACCCAATCGCGGGATAATCAATCGGGCTGGTGTTGTTATGTTCGTCGAAAATTGATGTTCCGAAATCGTAGAAACTCCAATCGGAGAAAGCATGCGCTGAGCTGACCATAAGCACCAATCCCAGCAGCACGACAAATGTTCTGATTACCTTCTGCATGTTCTGCCTCCTATATAGTCTTCCTGAAGGTAGGCATAAGCAAGGCCTGTACCAAACTTGAAGATATGCGATTATTGCTGACAATGAAGTTATATAACTAACTGGAATTTAATAAGATACATAATGTAATATTAAGTAATAATTTAAACGTGGCCATCCCGAGTATTTCCCATAAGCGTCCAGATATTTGACAGTATTATCCTCCAAATAAGGCACGGTACGCTCCACCAAAAACACAATCCACCGAACACGTCTATGATGTCCAGAGCGAGTCAATCGGCGGTATATTTATAACTTATTGTCGTAAGTAGACTTATAGTTATTATTGTCAAGTAATTCCTCGCCAGGCGCAGTGTAGGGTATGCCAAATTCCGCTGTAGTTGCTCATCCTGCAACGGATTGCATAGCTGTCGAAATGTTGGACGGTTGCCATGAAGCCGCCGGCTATTTCATTAAGCAACTGTAATATAATCACTTATGCTGAAACAAGTCAAACGTCCTCACCGAAAATGAATCGGGCTGCCAGGATATTGAAAATAACAACATGGCTCTCCAGGATAAAATCAGCTTGCATTATCGACCAATGACCCCCAACGTTGCAGTCTGATTATGCGTCGAATTCGGAAATTGAGACACGGGAAGGATGAAGACTGCACGTGGATTCGATCGAACGATGGCAGGGGGTAGCGGACGGGATGAAACCGGATCGCCCGCCGATGTCGTTTTGGCGGCATTTCTATGATCAGGAAAACAAGCTGGACACCTTCGTCGAAAGCATGGTAGGATTTCAGCGGCGGTTCGGCTGGGATTTCGTCAAGATCAATCCCAAGGCCAGTTACCATGTCGAACCCTGGGGAGCAGTGGTCGAGCCGTCCCCGGACGGTATCGCCAAGCCACAAAAAAAATCATGGCCGGTAAACTCAGTCGGTGATTTAGAGAATATCGGTGTGGTACCGACCAACCACCCGGAATTCGCGAGGCAGTTGTCGGCGATCAGTCGCATTCGAAAGGCAATTCCCCAACCGCTGCCGGTAGTCATGACCATGTTCACCCCCCTCTCGGTGTTAGGAGATTTAGTACCGGACGGTGAAACCCTGGTAGCGCTCATCGGTGAAGCACCCGTTGCGGTCAACCAGGCCTTGCGTAACATTACCGAGACATTAACTGCCCTGGCAGTTGAATTCCTCAATGCCGGGGCCGACGGTTTGTTCTATGCGACAACCGAGTGGGCCTCTACCAACCTGCTGACCTGGAAACAGTATAGCGAATACGGCAAAGGGTACGATCTGCGCATCACCGACGCCATTGCAGATGATGCTTCGTTCAACGTCCTGCATATCTGCGCGCCCAACAATTTTCTCCGGCAGATGACGGACTATCCGGCCACCGTGGTCAATTGGGATGCGTCCGACCCGACAAATGTTCCGCTCCGGGAAGGCTGGCAACTCTTGCAGCGGCCGGTCATGGGCGGGCTGGATCGCTACAAAGACTTGCTGGAACTCACCCCCCAGACGTTGTCGGACAAAACCAAGAGCCTGGTGCACTCACATCGCGATCTGCCCTTTGCGGTCGGACCGGGATGTGCCGTACCCGTAACCGTACCATTGGATCAACTTGATGTTGTGAAACAAGCGGTCATTGACGCAAGTCGATGACACGGTGAGGGTTGATGATGTCCCCGGCGACCGGTGATTTTTCCGCACTAGCAGACCATATTCTGGGATATCTGCGCGACACCGACCCGGACCAATCGCTGGTGGAGCGCGTGGTCAGTGATCTCTATGAGCAAATACCCTACTATAACTGGGTCGGGATTTACTACCAGCAGGGAGAGACCTTAACGCTCGGACCATTCCGCGGCGAACCCAGCCCCCACACCACGATTCCCATTGACCAAGGGATTTGCGGCGCCGCCGCCCGGGAGAAAGCCACCGTGATCGTGCCGGACGTCAACGCCGATGAGCGATACCTATCATGCAGTATCAAGACCAAATCGGAGATCGTTGTGCCCATTATGGACGAAAATTCCTGCCTGGGCGAAATAGATATTGATTCTCATCAACCAGATGCGTTTTCTCCAGTAGATTGGGAATTTCTGGAGCGTATCGCACACGCGCTTGCACCCATTGTCAGTACAACACGGCGGACTCGATGAGCGTACATGCGGCAGCGCAAAAGTAAGTTCCGCGAAGTGAACCAGGGAGGGCAGTCATGTACGACCAAGTTGGATCCACTGCAGGCAAAGTATACGAAAAGCTGGGAGCACAGGGGCAAATGAGCATGAGCCGGCTGAAAAAGGAAGTCGGCGAGACCGATACCCTCGTGGCCATGGCCGTCGGCTGGTTGGCCCGGGAGGGGAAGATCAATCTCAACAAGGAACGGAACACTCTGAAAGTTACCCTCTCCAGTAACTGAGCCGAAAACACCGGAGGACGTGGCGTTCATGTCTTCCATGAACTACACGTTCAACGGTACGCGTCGTTTTGTGACAGATTGCGGCGCTAATGTCGTCCCATAACCGGGGCTCACACCATATATTGGTGCAAAGAGCAGGGGACATTTATTCACGCTAAGGGTATGATGGAACAATCGACGAATCCTTCCGACCAATCCCGCACACCGGCAGATATGGAACAATCACCCACCCGCTCTGTCTCCTGGGGGCAATCACAACCGGCCCGGGAGTATTCGCTTTATGATCGTCTCCGTTGGGCGGTAATCAGTTCATTTCCCACACCGCTGTTGCGGTTCTTCACCCGGCCGTACATCGCAGGGTCCACGCGGGATGACGCCCTCTCGGTTGCACAGACGCTCTACCGGGACCGTCGCGTACACTCAACAATCGATGTTCTCGGGGAGTCGGTGGAATATCGAGAAGCCACGGAGGAGCCGCTGGACGAATACCTGCAACTAATCGACGCTGTTGGCGAAACCAACCATATCTCTATTTCAGTGAAATTGTCGGCGCTGGGGCAGGGGCTCGATCCCGAACTCTGCGACCGGAACGTGGAGCGGCTCCTGCGCAAGGCAGCCGCGTATAATATTTTTGTCCGCTACGATATGGAGGATCACACAACGGTCGACGAAACACTGCGCACCTATAAACAATTTATTGGCGAATTTCCCAACACGGGCATCGTTCTCCAGTCGATGTTGTTTCGCACGCCGGATGACTACGATGCGCTGGCGCATCTGCGCCCCAATGTCCGTGGTGTCATTGGCATTTATCGCGAACCGCCGGAGATTGCTCTCACCGAAAAACCGGCAATGAAAGAAAAACTGCTCGAATTGTTTGAGAAAATGTGGCAGAACGGCTCCTACGTGGCGATCGCCACGCATGATCGCGGGGTCATCAATCGGGCGCTGGCCCTGGCCGGCCGACTTGGCAAAACGCCCGACGATTACGAGGTGCAGATGCTGTTGGGCGTACCGCTGCAACGCTTTCAGGACGACCTCGTCGACCGGGGGATTAAAGTCCGGCTGTATGTCCCGTACGGCCGGCACTGGGCCGCCTACTGCCGACGCCGACTCAACGCCAATCCCAATATTGCCGCGCTTACCTTGCGGAACTTCTTCCGCTTCGGTCAGTAAACTCTTTGCGGAACCGTCGATCAGGATATACCTGCCGGGTAGGTAGCGCTTGCTTGAACCAGGAGGATGAATGCTTGCCCAACCCGCCGGCGTATGTCTATCTTAATGACGATTGACGAGAATTATGGAGGTGCCCAATGCCAACTCGTTTAAAGATCTTGATAAGCACGCTACTTTTGGTCGTGGCTGCCACCATAGCCCACGCTCAGGGAATCGGCGGCGCCCATAACACGATCAGCGTCACCACGCGGGATTCCAGCATCATTGAATCCAGCCTATTCACCCCGGTCGATTCCACGCAGCAACGGTTTCCCGTAGTGATCTTGTTGCATATGTTGGGTCATGACCGCACGACCTATTATGATCTGGTGCCTCAATTGTTGGATCGAGATTGGGCGGTATTGGCCATGGATCTCCGCGGGCATGGCAAAAGCCAGTTTGTCCGCAAGCGTTTCCGGACTATCAAAGAGTTAAGTTATGGCGATTATCAGCTAATGGTGGGTGATCTGTCCCTGACCTTGGCGAAAATCGCCGAAAAGTACCCCCGCATCGACACCGCGCAGCTGGCCGTGGTCGGTGCCTCAATCGGCTCGACTATTGGAACAAAATTCGCCGCCCGGTCGCCCAACACGCGGGCGCTCGTCCTGCTTTCTCCCGGTCTGAAATATAAACGCATCCCGGTCGACGGTCCCTTGGCGGATTACCGGAAACGGCCGGTCTTGATCCTGGTCGGCACACAGGATGATTATTCCTACGCCTCGGCGGTGCAACTCAAAGACGTAGCCAACGGACCGGTGCGCCTGGAGGAATACGACATGGATAATCATGGAACTGAACTCCTTGGCGAAAAGCTGGGGGCGGATTCACTGATTGTCAATTGGCTCGGTACATACTTGGAGTAACCGTCACCTCCGCCTAAGAAAACAGGACCCCCGACTGGTGAACAGCCGGGGGTTGTCATTACGGCGGGGGTCCTCTGCTCAGAGATCGACTGCTGATTGCCTACGCGCTATCAGGCGCCGGGCTGTCCATTCCCGTTGATATCTGGGCCACCGGTGATCTGCCGCTGAATATTGCGATAGATCAGTGATAAATTTTCGGCCTTATTCGGATCCAGCCAGGTATCGCCATGCCGGAACCAATTCCCGACGTCAAATTGCAGCACAAAATTTGGCGCCCCGGTCGCCGGAACGCTGAAGTCACCCTGCACCAGGATTTCCGTCTTCAGATCGAGATTAAAGGAGAACGACGACGGCTGGTCGCCATACCACACCTGACCGCTGACCGTCACACTGCGGCCCACCATGTCGGTGTCATTCCCCAGATCATCGGTGCTCTTTCCCTCGTGCAACACCAGCGTGAGTGCATTATAGTCGCCGACTGCTACCGTCTGCGAACCGAGGTCTACCGCCTGGTCACCATTGACCCGCATGACATACGGACCCTGGAATGGGATACTGGCGTCACTGGCATCGCGGGATTCATCCGCCGCGGTGATGTCGGTGTCAATCGTGTAGGTAGACACATCGACGAACCGGATCGATCGAACGAGAAATTTGCCCGCCGTGATGGTCAATGAATCCGGGGTTCCTGCATTCCACGGAGTCAACCGGGTCATTTCGTCGGTAACCATCTGGTCGGTGTCATAATCAACCAGCAGGTTAAGCGATACCGTGTTGGTCGGGGTGACGCCGACGGAAGTCGAATCGTCGCTGCAACCGACAAAGGCTACCACCCCCACCAGGACTACCGCTACGCTGATCATCTTTGTCCGCATAAAAATCCTCCTTCTCCGGACTGTTATTGAGAAACCTCGCTATTTCAACAGCAGCATTTTGAGTGTCTGCGAATGTGTTGCCGTCTGCACGCGATAGAAATAAACCCCTGCCGGCAACACCGCTTCCCGATCGTCTCGTGCATCGATGCGCACCGAGTGGAAACCTGCGTCACAAGTTCCGGAAAATACGGTACGGACGCGGCGACCCAGAACGTCGAAGAGTTCCACGGTTACCGTTCCGGCTCGGGGCAAGGTATATTCGAAACGGGTCGTGGGATTGAACGGATTGGGGAAATTCTGTCTTACCGCGAATGCAGTCGGTATTTCTTCTTCCTCAGCAAGTACGCCCGCGCCGATATCAACATTGAAATCGGCCGTCATGGTTGGCGCAGAGTTGGAAACATTCGCCACGACCACATAGGTTGGGGAACCGTCATACGCATCCGAGGACGGCGTCGAGGCGGACGTAAACAAGCGATTGCCCGTGGTACCGGGATATGGGTCCCCGGCGTCACCGTAATCAAACAGGACGTTTTGTTCCAATTCCCATAAGCCGTCGGCCTGCTCCAGAGCAACGGTATAATGACCGTTGGCGGTATAGCCGGGATACCACTGGTTGTCGTTGCCGGTAACGACATCATCGTCAATGTGGTAAATCAACAACCCATTACCCGGCAAATAAGTGTCATAGCCGGTTTTCTGCCGGTTGCAAATCAGATAGTATTCCGACGACAACGGGTCACCATCATCCCAGATTTTAAAAGCGGTGGCCGATGATTCAATCGACGGAATTGATTGTCCGACGACCTCGCCACTGATTGTCGTCGGCGTGACCAGACCCATCTGGACCTTGCACCAGACATCGGGATGAGTGGGATAATCGCCTTTGAACATGGGGCCGCCCCAGGAGCCGGAGGCCATCAGTGACCACAGTCCCAGCCCGTGGGAGTCCCCGTCATAATCGTAAAGATCAGGGAGACCGAACAGCATGTGACCTAACTCATGACAAAAAACACCGATGGTCATATCTCCCGGTAACGCCCAGAATTCTGGTTGAACTGTATATTCGCGAATGACTTTGTTGTCCCGCGTCTGGGGCGGCCAGATCGACCACTGGTGTGACCACATGTCATCCGGAGAGCCGGTGTATTCACCGCCGGACCCGGCATGGACAATGACAATTCCATCAACGACGCCGTTGTTGTCAGCATCGTAGTTGCTGAAATCGATTTCCGGATCGAGGAGATCGATTAAGTCTTCACACAACTTCTGCGAATTGTTGGGATATGGTCCGGTTCCGCTCAATCCATTGACATAATAGCTGTATGGCTGGGGCGCCTGACGCCAACCGACGGCGGATGGCAGATCGACTGATTCCAGGGAAAACGTCCCGTACGAAACTTCCTGATAGTAATCATAAACTGAGGATGAGGTTTGATCGAAAATCAGCGTATCAAAAAAGGCTGCATTGACTGAGGAATCCTTATCCGAGAATTTTACTAAAATCACCAGCAGGTTCCGCGATCCGGCAACCGCTGTGCCGGTCGGTGCGAACAAAGGCCGATCGACCATGACCGGGCGCTTCATCTCGCACATCGCTGCAAAATCAGTCAAGGTCTTCTGAACGGTCGGATCACTGGAATTGACCAGGTCCGGGTGTGGCGGCATGGCCACGACCAACGCGGCTGTCGCATAAATCAGCGCAACGACGATGACCGCTGTACGAGTGGTGTTTCCCTGAGGCATACCCATGGTTCTCTGTCTCCCTGCTTAGAAATGGAGGCTCCCGGCAAGCGATACACTGGCGCCCCGACCGGCAGTCGGCCACCAGCCATCGATTGTTCGTGAGGCGAGTTCAAGGTGAATGGTGCCCAGATATAGACCAGCCCCCAACGCGACCGTAAAATCATGCAGACCACCAACACTCCCGCCGGCGCGGAGAGGAAGAAACGACACGGGAAACAACTCAACACCCACGGCAAGCTCCGGGGTGGTCGATACCGTCAGTCGATCGGCGAATCCTACGCTTGCGGCAACCGAAACGTTCAATCGCTCTCCCTGGCGGCCAAATCCTACCCGAAGGCGCGCTGGTAATGAGCTGGAGAAGGGATCAATTTTCCGGCGGGCGTTATCATCAATGACCAGCGAATCATCATAGCTTTCGGCGGTCATATTTTCAAACGTGACGGCATACCAGCGTTCTTCCGGTTCCTGCGACCAGCGGATGGCGCCGGGAATGTTCTCAACAACTGCCGCAAGAGAATACCTGGAAGACAATGCACAGTGGACAGCCCAATCCGCAGCGAAGCCAAGACCGCCCGTAGCGGTGGTGGCCAGTGCCTCACCTCTCCCGGTGACGCCGTCATAGGAGGCGATGAGTGATCCTTCGGCCTTATCCAAACGGGCAAAATAGAGCCCGCGCAACAAACGCAGGTTGATACCGGCATACAGCGGACGCCCGCCAAGTCTTCCCAAGGACAGGCCGTGCGCCAGAGAAAGTTCCGCCGCGGCAAAACCCTCGCCCTCGTTTACATCTGATTCGTACAACCGATCTGCGTCGTTTCCATAAAGCAGAAGTTCGAGTATTTCGCGGTCCAGATTGCCACGCAGCTCACCAAATCCCCCGAAGCCGATACCAAATGTACCGAAGCGGCAGGAGAAAGCCGAAACATCGGCGTAGCCGTCAACCCGCCAGCCGGCGTCTGGGATAGCGGTGAGAATATCATCTTTGTCGTCGTCCGAAAGTGTCGCGCCGTTGTACGTTTGGTAATCGTCGATTCCCAGGCCATTCGAACCGATCCCGGAAGAAATTGAAAACAGCCGGAGTTCCCACCAGTTGGTCCCCGGAATTCCTAAGGCAGCGGGATTTTCCCCGAGAGCCTCAATACCACGGGCTGTGGCCAGGCTACTTCCTGCTAATGCCATATCGCGCGGCGTATTCGGCGAGGCGTGCAGTGGTGCGGCAATAATGAGGCTCAAACCGAGGATCCCCAGTGTGGCTGCGACACCGCGTTGTCCGCCAAAACCGCGCATGTATGTGCTCCACTTGTCGTTTACCATTCCCGATCACCCATTTCCGTTTCGACTTGTAGCAGTGCTCGCCAGGTCAGAAAGTCTTCATCCTGGATCCAGACAGCGCCGTCCAGCGGCGAGAACAGTTGAATCCGTTCGGAGATAAACAGCGAGTCTCCCTCAAAAATGTGAGATTGTTCATCGGTCACCGTAAAATTTGCCTGGGTGGTGGTCGGTGATATGGCCCGACCTTCCGCGTCGGTCGTCGCCGGTTCTACTGTCGTAGGTCCCAGGATAACTATCGCGTTCCCTGGCAAGTCCGAGCGGCGGTTGGAAAGGAACAACTCAGCAGTTACGCCAAAGGGAAGATGATTATCGAATTCGGCACTGATTGTAGCGTTGCCGAAACGACTCTCCAATTGGTCGGTGTCTTCCGCCAGACCAATTCCCTCGACTTCCCCGTCATGCTCAATGCCATCGAGGTACAACCTGAGTGGGGCGGTCAGCCGGAGTGACGGGATAAAAAAGTCACCGGCAGTCACCGTCCCCGCAGTGACACCATCACCGTAGACCACGGATCCCTCTGCCGTGATTACCTGAGGAATCGGCGAAAGCAAAGAAGCCGCATCGGCAACATTAACCTGGCTGGCGATTGGTACCCCACCGCTGGCTGGCAGAATTTCACCGGAAATCGCGAGTGTCTGTTGCCGATCACCGGATAAGGTGAAACCAAAACTCCCCGGATACGGCAATGAGCTGATTATCTCCAGTTGCAGTTCACCCGCAGCCAGTCCGGCATCTTCAAATCCATCCGGGAGATCGATTTCGGCCTGGAGACCACTAATCGTCCTGATCACTTCGGGCAGGACACCAGTAACCGATTCAACCACTGGCTCAACAATTTCCGCCTGTATCGAAAACTGATCATCGCTGGAGATCGTGACCGGTATGGTTGAGCCGGGTGAGTCGAACACTGCACGTACACGCAGCGGCGTGGATCCTGCTTGCGAGTTGTTATAATCCGTGTTGGAAAGATCGAAATGAACGGTGGCACTGCCCAGTGGATCGATAGTGCCGCTGTTCGATAGCGCTGTTCCCTGCCGGGTGAAATCTGGCAGTGTTAACTCAAGGGCTGTACCGATCGCCAGGTCATTAGCCACCGTAACGCTGATGTGTCCATCGGAAAACGTCGCGGCGGACGCCTGATAATCATGCGACAGGGCAACTGTATCGAGGTATTCCCGCACGATGGGCGGTACTACCGCGATTGCCGCACTAACCTCGACCGGACCGTCAAACTCCGCAATTACTCGCAATTGGTTGTCATCTTGCGGATTGAGCTCACCGCCGGACGTTCGGGCGTACAGGATGAGGGCCAATTGATTGCCGATTGTGACATTGGCAACAGGCACGGCCACGGTCGTCTCGCCGTGAGCATTCACACCCTCTGGAAAAACGGCGGTGCCAAGAAGTTGCCGCGATGACCGGTCGATCACACGCAACGCAACAGAATCATACGCTATATCAAAATAGTTCTCAATTCGGAATAGCATTGTTGCTTCGAGTACTGTGGCACTCTGGATCTGGGTAAATTCCGGGAAGTTTTTCTCAATGCTGGTGCTCAGGGGCGGCATCACCTCCGGCACGCCACCGATGAAATCCGAAAGTGGAAATACCGTTTCCAGGCGTTCATCGGGCTCCAGGGTAAACGTACCAAGTGCCCGCGAAAAACTCTCAGCCCGGTCTTCGAAGCGAATGTTATCCTCGATAAAAATGGTGTCCAGTCCCCGGGAAACTTCGAAGCGAGCACCCGACACCGAATCCCAGACTAATTCTGGCTGATTGGCATGCTCAATAATGTAAGGGAGATCATACTCCTTATTGGCAAGGGGGACAGTGACTTGAGTGGTCCAGGTTGGTGATTGCGGAGAAGGCAGCGAACACCCGGCAATGGTTGTGATTATTGCGATGAAGACGATAAGGATCAGCAGCTGTCCTGCACCGGAAATGAAGCTCGATCGTTGCCTAAGATAATTCCCACCCATTACTGCACCTTTCAAAAACTGGTTCTTGAGATGCCTCTTCGGCAATCCCCATGCCGCAGAGCGATTTAGCGAGAGTAAGACTTTAAGCTAGCTTGCCTATCTCATGATATACCAATGAATTGCAAATCTTGAGCATGCAGTCCAAGTAGATATATCCCCGACAATCGGACAGATGAATCGCCGAGATTTATGGGGTGTTTCCCACAAATACCCGGTCAGAGACAAGATGATTTCTCTGGGTTGGCCTAGAGGCTCAGACAATGGAGGGTTGCCGGCATGGATTACCATTCGTCGCTGAATTTAGCCTGCTTGCAGAAATCGCATTTTTTGCGACGCATTTTTTGTATTTTTTTGTCGCAAATACTTGACAAACCACCTGGCTTGACGTTTTCTTCTCTAGTGAAGGATAAAAAGTTAACCACGCAGTAGTGTGGAGTGGAAGAAGTAAAGGGAGGTGGCTCGATGGAGCGTTTAAAATTAATCATTGCCATCGGCCTGTGTGTGGCGTTGATGATGTTTCCACTTGCGGGATTTGCCGGCAATCCTCTGCCGACGAATGATGAAATGGACGGTCATCCCTGGGATGACGGAGACCAATCGAGTGAGCCGGATGATCCTGCAGACACGCTGGTCGATGAAGACGCGGAAGTTGCCCCGAATGATCCGGATTTGGGCAACGCGGAAAAATCAGCAACGGTACACTTCTTTACATTTGGGAAGTGGTATCTGCTATTAATCTGGTAATCAACCGCACTGCAGCCCGCAGAGGCTGCGGGAGAGCCAGAGGACAATGGAATCCACCTCTCGTACACAAGCCAGCGCGGCAGAGTCTGGCATCGCCGCAATCAGTCGTCTGATTGAGCGTGCGGAATTTTCCCAGGCGCTCGCAGAAATCGAACGATTGGAACAGTCGGAGAACACCCCACCTCCCCTTGCGGCGGAACTCTCGTATCTGCGCGCCGCCGCCCTCTTTGGGTTGGCCCGGTACCGGGAATCACTCGAAGCTGCCCGGGCGGCATTCACCTTCTATAACGAATCCGTAGACCATCGTCGGCTCGGGGATGTGCTCAGCATTATGGGCAAGGCCTATGCTGGAAAAGGTGATCTCAAAAGCGCTCGGATACAGATACGCAATGCGCTGGCGGCATTTTTCCGCAGCGAGTATGTGGACGGGATTATTCGTTCCTATAATGAACTGGCCCGGATTGAGTTTATTCGGGGTGAGTTCGATTTGGCGATCGATCATCTCACTGAGGCAATTTCGCACTGCGAACAAACAGGGAATGCGGAATTCAAGGCCAAATTGACCGGGAACCTTGGCCGAATCCATCTGCTGCGTGGACACTGGGAACCGGCCAAGGCGTCGCTCGAATCAGCAATGAAGACCCAGCAACATCAAGGAAACGCGCTTTCTGTTACGCGGAATCGTCTCTCATTGGGGCTTCTCGCCTGCCGTCAGGGAAATTTCACTCAGGCGCACAAAACCCTGTCCCGGGCGCTTACCTGCATCGAAGAAAACGATTACCCGCGCGAACGGGCCATCGCTGAAGAGTATTTCGGGATGCTCTCGCACCTGCAAGGGGACTTCGATCAGGCAGTGGCTCATTTCGAACGCGCATTGGCAATCGGCAAAACCATCGCCGAACGCGGTGATCTGGTCTCACAGTCATTACGCGGCATGGCAGAAGCCTACTTTGAGAGTGGAGAAACTACCGCCGCCGAAAAAACCGCCCGCGAGGCGTTGGATATCGCTTTGGCGCTCGGAGAAAAGACCGAAGTCGGTGCAGTCTATCGTATCCTGGGACGGTTTTATGCCGAGCGGAACAATGCTCCGAAGGCCCGGAAACATTTCGAAAAATCGCTGACGCTGCTGCGGGAAGTCGGCGATACCTTCGAGCTCGCCTGGACCGCGTATTACTACGCACACTTCCTGATTGACAACGGTGACCCGGCGCTGCGCTTGCAGGCCCGCTCGGCGCTGGCCGAGTGTGAAACGAAATTTGGTGCCCTGGGCGGCCGGTTCTGGGCCGATACGCCGCTGGTGCTACGGGTGGCCCTGGAAATCGCCGACGATAACCTGGCCGTCGCCGGGCAATTGTTGACCCGGCTCAACACCCGGGCCGATAATGACCAGTGGCCCGTCTGGCTGTTTGCAGAACCGTTACGAAAACTGCGCGCGTCCTGGGAACATCGGCTGGCCCAGCATGCGGTCGGGGACAAAAATGAATTCCGGATATTCAACTCGGCCCTCTCGGAAGGCGAAGCCGAGGGACTCCGCGGCGGCGATTTTGATGATTCCCTGAAGTTGCTCATTCATCGCCTGTCGGTGGATGGCGCCGCAGTTATTCTCCCGCATCCCGAGACAGAAGACGCCGAATGCATGGTGGCATTCAACTTGACTGAAAGGCAAAAACGTCGCGTCGTGCGTTTGATCAGTGGCGGACCATTTGACGGATTTCCGCTGGATAAACCGCGCCTGATTTCCCATCTGCCGGACCGGCCGAATGTGTTTACGTTCCTCAATCGGGATATGGAGGATGTCACCCAATCGATCCTCACTGTCCCGTTGAATCTGGGTCCGGATGGCGCCGCCATCCTGTATCTTGAACGGCGGCGCAACGGGTCACGGCCTCCGGCGTTTTTGCCGGCGGATGTCGATTTTGCTGTCGCCTTTGCCGAAGTGCTGGGTCTGAAATACGCCGCCCGCCGCCAGTCCGGCCTGCTGGCCGACAACCTGCGGTTAAAACAGCAGTTGAATGAGAAAGCCGGCTTCCCCAGCATTATTACGGCGAATCAGGCAATGATTGAGATGCTTGAACGGGTGCGGCTGGTTATCGATTCCAATATTTCCGTTTTGGTTCAAGGCGAAACCGGCACCGGCAAGGATCTGTTGGCCAAGGCAATTCATTATAACTCGAATCGGCGTGAACAACCGTTTATCTCGGTCAATTGTGCCGCTTTGCCGGATTCGCTGCTGGAAAGCGAGCTTTTCGGCTACAAGAAAGGGGCTTTCACCGGGGCGATCCAGGATAAGAACGGATTGTTCGAGGCGGCGGACGGTGGAACGTTTTTCCTCGATGAAATCGGTGAAATGCCGCTGGCGCTGCAGGCAAAAATTCTGCGTCTGCTGGAGGAGAAGGAAATCGTCCGTCTGGGCGAAACCAAACCGCGCAAAGTTGATGTACGAATTATTTCAGCCACTAACCGGGAGTTGAAACAAACCGCCGAGCAGGGAGCCTTCCGGCAGGACCTCTATTACCGACTCTCGGCACTGTCTTTCACCCTGCCCCCGTTGCGCGAGCGCAGTGAAGATATCCCGTTGCTGGCGGATCATTTTCTCAAGAAGTGCACCCCGGATAGTGAAGCACCGCCCCGATTATCCGCCGAAGCATTACGTCAGTTTATCGAATACTCGTGGCCGGGTAACGTGCGGGAGCTGGAAAACGAAATTCGCAAGCTGCTGCTGTTGCGCGGTTCGGCTGAGGAAATCGGCCCCGAACTGCTGTCGCACAAATTTACACAGGAAGAAGCCACAGCCGAGCCCGCCGAGACCGAACCGGATTTGGACGATTTCTCATTGTACGACCATCTGGCCGGCATCGAGAAAAAGTACATTTTGCGGGCTCTGGCCAAGTCCGACTGGGTTAAGAAGCATGCAGCCCAACAACTCGGCATTCCCGAATCGACGCTGCGCCTGAAAATGCGCCAATACCACCTCGAACGCCCCAAAGCATAACCGCTTGTTAAAGAGTAGCCCCACAGGATTTAAAGTAGACCGGGTTAAAATGTCTCTGTTACTCGCATGAGAAATCTGGCATGAAGACCCGGTTATCCATCCTCGTTGAGCTATGGTATTTCCTGCGCTACCGGAAGAAATGGTGGCTGGGCCCGATCTTGTTGGTGTTATTGCTGCTGGCAATCTTCATTGTCTTCGCCGAATCCTCGGCGATTGCCCCGTTTATCTACACGATTTTTTAAAACGAGACATTGCCTAGACTGATAGATTCCTGTTTCCTCTCCGCTGGGTGGTCGTATATAAGGATATGAAATTCCCGGCCTGGAAAATCGCGCTGTATTCCATCTTAACAATGATCGGCATGCTGCTGCTGATCGAGGGAGTTCTGCGAATTATTCAGTTCGGCGGCCGTGTGGATGACCCACGGTTCGTCCTGAATCCCGAATGGGACTACCCGGAATATTTCCTCAAAGACCACGATCTCTTCTGGCGTTTTCGGCCCAATCAGACAATTAGTTCGAATTTCTTTGTCGAGGGTGAATACCGTATCAATAATCACGGCCTGCGGGGGCCGGATTTCTCCGCAGAAAAGGACCCCGGTCTTGCACGAATTATTTGTCTGGGGAACTCCTGTACCTTTGGCTGGAAAGTCGCCGGCGAGGAGACGTATCCCCGGCAATTGGAGTCGATTCTCAATGGCGGGAAAGAAAATGGCCGGTGGCAGGTAATCAACGCCGGGGTAACCGGCTACTCGTCGTTGCAGGGGCTGCGGTTCCTTCGACGGGAGGTGCTCAACTGGGACCCCGACATCCTCATTATCAGTTACGGGTGGAATGACCAGTGGGCCGGGGCACAGGATATCGCCGACAAGGAGCAAGAGCTCCCGGCGCAATGGATTCTGGATATCCAAAACACCCTCAATCTCACCATGACCTATCGCGGGCTGAAATACCTGCTTTTCACTCTGACTAAACCACCAGCGGCCGATTTTTCCCGCACGGACCCGGTCTATCGAGTCAACGTCGCGGATTATCGAAAGAATATCCGCCAGATGATCACACTGGCTTACGAACACGACATTGCTGTTTACCTCATGACCACCCCAGTCGCCCCGATCAAGAATCCGTCCTTTCAAGGAGTAGCGGAGTATCACAAACGGTATAATGGGGTTTTGCGTGAGATCCAAGCCCAGACCGGGATACCATGTATTGACGTGGCCGCCGTCATTTCAGGCAAACCAGCGTATTTCAATCATCCCGAAGCCGACCTGAAGCACTTTAACTCATGGGGACATAAGACGATAGCAAGAATGGTAGCGCAGGCGGTGCTGAGTCGATCCGGCAGCAATTAACCGTTGTTGATCTACCCGTTGATGTTGTATGCTTCAAGGTTCTCAGGGGCGAGGATTGGCGTAAGCGTATGAATATTATCGTGATTGGCATGGGGCAGGTCGGGCGGCACATTGCCGAGGTACTGGTGCTGGAAAAGCACGATGTTACTTTAATTGACACCGACGCCGAGGCCTTAAGCTACGCCGAAGAAAACATGGACGTACTGACGCTGCGGGGGCACGGGGGCTCTGTCCAGACATTGCTTGAAGCCAAAGTTGGTAAGGCTGATTTGGCCATTGCCGTTACCTCGTCCGACGAAGTCAATCTGCTGGCCTCTCTTCTGGCCAAACGCATGGGTGCCCAGAAAGTGGTCGCCCGGGTTTCCGATCCCGAAAATCAGCCCAGCCCCGGGGAAAACTTGGCTGATCTTTTGGGGCTCGACCTGACCATTTCCCCTGAACTACTGGCAGCAGATGAAATTATGCGTCTGATCCGCACGCGGTCGGCGTTGTGGGTCGAGGAGATGGCGGACGGCCGGCTTACCCTGATGCATCTACCGGTCAAGAAACCCCAGGACGGAATATTCGGCGCCACCCTCGCCGATCTCTCACTCCCCCACGCCTGCCTGATTGCCGCGATCATTCGGGGAGATGAGTTTATTATCCCCCACGGGCGGGAAAAAATTGCTCCCGGTGATGAGGTGTTTATCATCGGGGAGTCCGATATCCTGCCGGAAGCCAAGCGGATTTTCACCAGTGACGATGAAGGGTCAATCAATAAAGCGGTGATAATTGGCGGTTCCGATATCGGCTTCTATCTGGCGCGAAATCTCACTGAGGTGGAAATCGACGCGGTGATTGTCGAACAAAACAAAGACCGCTGCCGGGCCTTATCCGAACAACTGGAAGATGTCATGGTGCTGCACGGCGACGGAACTCAAAAGGCACTATTGCGCGAGGAAGGTCTCGACACTGCGGACGCCTTTGTCTCGGCTACCAAGTCGGATGAAGTGAATCTCATGGCCGGCCTGCTGGCGCGGCAAATGGGGGTGCCGCAAACCATTGCTCTGGTGCATAAACCGGACTACGCACCGGTTTATAAAACATTGGGAATCGATTCTACGATTTCCCCCCGCCTGATGGCAGCCAATCAGGTTCTTCGGTATGTCCGGGCCGGGAAAATTGTCTCAGTGACCATCCTGGCCGGTGGCCGTGGTGAGGCAATCGAATTGGAAGTGCAACGTGGCTCGCGGATTGCCGATGTAGCATTGAAGGATGCTAAATTTCCGCGGGGGGCCGTGATCGGCGCAGTCGTCAAAGGCAAGAGCGTGATGATTCCGCGCGGGGATGATATCATCCCGGCCGGAGCGCGGGTGGTGGTCTTCACGACCCCGGATGTCCGGCGCCAGGTGGAGCGGGCCTTTCGCAAGTAATCGCCCCGGTCGATTCCCACGGTCACCAGCCGCTAACCAGGGAAGGAGCAGTGGCGACAGGTTATGTCATTCCGAAAAGTCGCACGCTTTTTAAGCCTGCTGCTGTTTGTTGAAGCGGGTTGTATGGCTACTTCCCTTATCTGGGTGCTCCTCGACAACCGGTCGGCGGAAAGTTTTCTCTACTCAGTGGTTATTACCGGAGCGGTCGGGCTTTTTTTGTATCTTGTCGGCCAGAGCCCGGAAGGAGAAATTCGCCCACGCGATGCGCTGGCAACCGTCGGCCTGGGGTGGGTAATCATCGGTATCTGCGGCGCCCTGCCCTATTTGTTTGACGGCGTGTTCACTCATCCCGCCGCTGCCTTTTTCGAGTCAGTCTCCGGATTTACCACGACCGGGTCCACCGCGATTGTCGATATCCCGGCCTGTTCCAAGGCCCTGCTCTATTGGCGCTCTCTCACCCACTGGCTCGGCGGCATGGGAATTATCGTACTGTTTATCGCTGTTTTCCCCAGTTTGGGGGTCGGGGGTAAACACCTCTATCGTTCGGAAGTTCCGGGACCGATGGCTTCCGGGCTGCGGCCTAAACTGCGACATACCTCGCTGATCCTCTGGTATATTTACGCCGGCATCACCGCAACGGAATTCATCTGCCTGCTGCTGGTGGGGGTGAATATCCACTCTGCGGTCTGCCACTCCTTCGCCACCATGGCAACCGGTGGTTTTTCGACGTTTAACCAATCTATCGCCGGATTCAACTCTGTGGCGGTAGAGATGATCATCCTGGTGTTTATGTTCCTGGCCAGCGTAAACTTCCAACTGTATTACCGAATGGCCAATCGGGATTATACCGCCCCCTTCCGCGACCCGGAATTTAAGACATATCTGGGGCTGCTGGTCGCTGGAGTCGCCATCGTTACCATCGCCCTCTACGCGCGCGACGGCATTGCCGGTGCCTTACGTTTCAGCAGTTTTCAAGTAGTGGCGATTCAAACGACCACCGGCTTTGGTACGGATAATTTTAACGTGTATCCGGCCTACGCGAAACTGTTATTAGTCGGGCTCATGTTTGTCGGCGGTTCCGCCGGTTCTACTGCGGGCGGGATGAAGATCTCACGGTTCATGGTCATCTTTCGCGCCCTCGCTTTCGAATTACATCGTTCTTTTCGTCCCCACGCGGTCTTTACCGTCAAAATCGGCAGGCACCCGGTACCGGACGAGGTAGTCAAAGGCGTGCTGGTGTTCTTCTGTTTCTTCATACTGTTGTTTTTTTTCGGCGCGTTTTTCCTCGGCCTCTTTGGTATTGACATCGTCACCGCGAGCACCGCATCAATTGCCGCGCTGGGCAACATCGGTCCCGGACTGGAGCGGGTCGGATCAATCGAAAACTATGCCTTCATTCCCGCTGCCGGGAAAATAATGCTCGCAATATTCATGATTGTCGGCCGCCTGGAAATTCTCACCGTCGCCGTGCTCCTGTTGCCGGCGTTCTGGAAGAAGTAACAGTATGACGACGGGTTTCCGATCAGACTTGCAGCGCAGTTACCAGGATTTGCGGCTGCGGATTTCGTTGATTGTTATCGCCGTCATCGTGGGGGCCGGAACGGTCGGCTATATGATCCTGGAGGGATGGAGTTTCCTCGACTCCCTGTACATGACCGTTATCACCATCACAACCATCGGCTACGGAGAAGTCCACCCCCTGGATCAGGACCCGGTGGGTCGGACGTTTACTATTATTTTGATTGTCCTGGGTGTGGGCAGTACCTTCTATGCACTGGGGTTGTTGTTTCAAGGATTCCTCGAAGGCCGCATCCGTAGTGTATTAGGGAGACAACGTATGCGTAACGAAGTTCGTCACCAGAAAAATCACTTTATCATTTGCGGGTATGGCCGTGTCGGACGGCAAGTAGTCCAGGAAATGAGCAAACGCAATATGCAGATCGTGGTCATCGAAAACCGGGAACAATTAATCGAAGAACTCTCGCAGGAAGGCATCCTGTTTGTACCGGGAGATTCGACCCTGGATGACGTGTTGATAGCCGCCGGCGTAAAAGAAGCCCGCGGTCTGGTGATCGCCGTACCCAAGGAAGCGGATAACGTCTACATCGCCCTCTCCGCCCGACAACTCAATCCGGAAATCTCCATTACGGCACGGGCCGACTCCCCCGAGGGACGCAGCAAGATTATCCAGGCTGGTGCCGACCGGGTGGTCTGCCCGCATGAGATCGGCGGGGTGCGCATGGCCCTGTCCACTATGAGCCCGAATGTCGTTGATTTCATGAAAATCGTCGGCGGGGATGCAGAAACAGGCTTGCGTCTCGAAGAGATACGGGTCGGTCAGGGTTCAACCCTGGAGGGCGTCTCGC
>CAYWVO010000039.1:0-31317 GCA_964461835.1 uncultured Ignavibacteria bacterium
AGATCACGGTCAATGACGTGAACCGGAGTCCGTCGATCACCGTTCCTGGTGCCCAGTCGGTGGATGAGGGCGCCAACCTGAACTTCAGTGTCTCGGGGTCTGATCCGGACGGTGACTCGCTGATCCTCAGCGCCTTTGATCTGCCGGCCAATGCCACGTTTACCGACAACTTCGACGGTACCGGCACCTTTGATTTCAACCCCGATTACACCCAGGCGGGCAGTTATACGGTGTCGTTTGTTGCCACCGATGGCGGTCTTGCTGATACGAACACAGTAGACATTACCGTCAACCAGGTTAATCAGGCACCGGTCTGGGAATCGACAGGGCCACAGGCAGTTACGGAAGGTCAGAACCTGACGTTCGATGTTAAAGCCAGTGACCCCGATGGTCCGATTCCAACACTCAGAGCAGAGAATGTCCCTGACAATGCGAGTTTCACGGACAATGATGACAGCACCGGAACCTTTACGTTTGATCCCAGTTATGTTCAAGCCGGATCGTATTCGGTCCGATTCATTGCTGATGACGGCAGCCTGACTGATACGCTCATTGTTGACATTACGGTACTTGAAGCCGGTAACCAAACTCCGGTTATCGAGCCGATTGGGGATAAAGTAGTTCTCGAGGGAGACACGCTATCGTTCCGTGTGTATGCAACGGATGCCGATTTAGATTCGATTTTCTGGACCACAACCGTGTTGCCCCCCAATGCGACCTTTGTTGACAGTGGCAACGGCGCCGGCAGCTTCTTCTTCACACCGGATTACCAACAAAGTGGCACAATTTACATTACCTTTTTTGCCTCCGATACCGCCGGCGCGGAGGACGATGAATCCATTCAGATCGATGTTACCGAAGCAGGCAATCAACCGCCAAGTCTGGCCACTATCGATCCGCAATCCGTTGAGGAGGGCGGGACATTGTCTTTTGGTGTTTCTGCCACCGATCCGGACGGCACCACGCCGACCTTGAGTGCGGAGAACGTACCCGTCAATGCCTCATTCACTGACCATGGAGATGGTACCGGGACCTTCACGTTCAATCCCGATTTCACCCAAGCTGGGCTGTACACCGTTGATATGATTGCCACGGACGGGTCACTGGCGGATACGCAGTCGGTGGACATCACAGTCAACGAAGCGGGTAATCAGGCGCCGGAGATCACCGTACCCGGTGCGCAAAGTGTCACTGAGGGGCAAAATCTCACGTTTGATGTCTCTGCAGTCGATGCCGATAGCACCATCCCGGTTCTCACTGCCGAAAATATTCCCGTTCGGGCGAGCTTTACCGATAACGGTGACGGCACCGGCACGTTTGTTTTCGACCCGGATTTCACGCAGGAGGGGAATTATACAGTCACCTTCATCGCCGATGATGGGATAGCAGCAGATACGGGAACTGTCGATATCACTGTGAATGAAGCTGGCAATCAAATGCCGGAGATCACCGTGCCCGGTGCACAAAGTGTCACGGAGGGGCAAAATCTCACGTTCGGTGTTTCCGCGGTTGACCCGGATTCGACAACACCATCCCTGCGGGCGGAAAATGTTCCGATTAATGCCGGATTTACCGATAATGGTGACGGTACCGGATCATTTACCTTCGATCCGGATTACACACAAGCCGGTGTCTACACAGTTACGTTCATCGCCGACGACGGACTGCTTGAAGATACCGCTTCCGTCGATATTACTGTCAATGAGGCAGGGAACCAGACTCCGGAACTCACGGTTCCTGGTGCCCAAAGTGTGACCGAGGGGCAGAATCTCACTTTTGATATTTCCGCGGTCGATGCGGATAGCACCATTCCGAGCTTGACGGCTGAGAGTGTACCAGTCCGGGCGACGTTCACGGATAATGGTGATGGTACGGGCACGTTTATCTTCGATCCTGACTACACCCAAGCCGGCCTTTATACCGTTACGTTTATCGCCGATGACGGTACTGCTGCGGATACCGGCGCTGTCGATATCACCGTGAACGAAGCCGGCAACCAGGCGCCGGAAATAAGTGTGCCGGGCGCACAGAGTGTCACCGAGGGACAGAATCTGACCTTCGGTGTTTCGGCGGTGGATGCCGACTCAACAATTCCGGCTTTACGGGCAGAAAATTTGCCGGACAACGCCGGCTTCACTGATAATGGTGACGGAAGCGGCTCGTTCACTTTCGACCCGGATTTCACGCAGGCCGGTTTCTATACTGTTACGTTCATCGCTGATGACGGTACACTGGAGGATACCGCAACCGTCGATATTACCGTTGGCGATGCCGGTAATCAAGCGCCGGTGATTTCGGTACCAGGAGCCCAGAGTGTAACCGAGGGTCAGAATCTCACGTTTGATGTCTCAGCGGTCGATGCGGACAGCACGATACCAACACTGTCCGCTGAAAACGTACCAGTCCGAGCGACGTTTACCGATAATGGTGATGGCACCGGAACGCTTGTTTTCGATCCAGACTTTACCCAGGCTGGCCTGTATACGGTCACATTTATCGCTGATGACGGCGTCGCGGCGGATACGGGTACGGTCGATATCACGGTCAATGAAGCGGGGAACCAGACCCCGGTACTGACGGTTCCGGGTGCACAATCCGTGACCGAAGGACAAAACCTTACCTTCGATATTTCCGCCGTTGATGCGGACAGTACAATACCAACTTTGGCAGCAGAGAATGTACCAGCCCGTGCGACGTTCACCGATAATGGCGATGGCACGGGCACGTTTGTTTTTGATCCGGATTACACGCAGGCGGGAGTCTACACTGTCACGTTCATTGCCGATGACGGCGTCGCGGCAGATACCGGTACAGTGGATATCACTGTTGATGAAGCCGGCAATCAGGCGCCGGAGATATCCGTACCGGGTCCACAGGCAGTTACCGAGGGACAGAATCTCACGTTTGGCGTGTCCGCAGTCGATGCCGACTCAACGATACCGGCGTTGCGGGCTGAGGATTTGCCGATCAATGCCGGCTTTACCGACAATGGTGACGGCACGGGATCATTGACTTTTGACCCTGATTTCACCCAGGCCGGATCGTATACCGTGACGTTCATCGCCGATGATGGTGCACTGGAAGATACCGCCACGGTCGACATAACGGTCATTGACGCCGGGAATCAGGCGCCGGTGATTTCGGTTCCGGGTGCTCAGAGTGTCACCGAAGGACAGAATCTGACCTTTGGTGTCTCTGCCGTAGATGCGGACAGCACGATTCCAGCACTGCGGGCCGAGAACGTCCCGGTCCGGGCGACATTTACCGATAACGGGGATGGCACCGGTACTCTCAATTTCGATCCCGATTATACCCAGGCCGGTGTGTATACGCTTCGGTTTATCGCTGAGGATGGCGTCGCCGCCGACACCGGATTTGTCGACATCAGCGTCATTGAGGCGGGCAACCAGACACCGATACTCACGGTCCCGGATGCTCAGAGTGTCAGCGAAGGGCAGAATCTCACGTTTGATATTTCCGCCGTTGATGCGGACAGTACAATACCAACTTTGACAGCGGAGAATGTACCGGTCCGCGCGACGTTCACCGATAACGGCGATGGCACCGGGACCCTCGATTTCAATCCGGACTATACGCAAAGTGGTTCGTATAGCGTGCGCTTTATCGCCGATGATGGGACTGCCGCCGACACCGGCACGGTCGACATCACCGTGAACGAAGCCGGCAATCAGGCGCCGGAGATTACCGTACCGGGTGCTCAGTCCGTTACCGAAGGGCAAAATCTTACCTTCGGTGTTTCTGCAGTCGATGCCGATTCGACGACACCAGCTCTACGGGCAGAGAGCGTCCCAACCAATGCGGGTTTCACCGATAATGGTGACGGTACCGGTACGTTCACCTTTGATCCCGATTTCACCCAGTCCGGTTTGTACACCGTCACGTTTATCGCTGATGATGGATTGCTGGAAGATACCGCCACGGTCGATATTACGGTCCTTGATGCCGGTAACCAAGCGCCGACGGTTACTGTACCCGGTGCACAATCGGTCACGGAAAATCAAAATCTTACGTTCGACATCTCCGGGGCCGATCCGGACGGTGATTCGCTGATCTTCAGCGCCTTTGATCTCCCGGCGAACGCGACGTTTACTGATAATTATGACGGTACCGGGACGTTTGATTTCAATCCTGATTTCACGCAGGCCGGGGACTATGTCGTTTCCTTCGTCGCGTTCGATGGCGGACTGGCGGATACCGGAACGGTTTCGATCACGGTCAATGAGGCGGGGAATCAGCGGCCGACAATTACGGTGCCGGGTTCACAAGCAGTAGATGAAGCGCAAAACCTCACCTTTGGTCTCAGTGCGTCCGATCCCGACCTTGATTCATTAATTTTGACTGCCCCCAATGCGCCGGCCAACGCAGTGTTGACCGACAACGGTGACGGTACCGGGTCGTTCTCATTCGATCCCGACTACACGCAAGCGGGTACATATGATGTTGAATTCGTGGCCTCGGATGGTTCACTAGCTGATACCGGCATCGTTACAATCACGGTGAATAATGTCAATCGTGCTCCGGCCCTGGCAGCAATTGGCGACCAAACTGTTGATGAGGGCGCCAACTTAAACCTGCCGCTCTCCGGGTCTGATCCCGATAACGACAGTTTGATTTTCACGGCATTGAATACGCCGACCAACAGCACGTTCACTGATAATGGCGATGGGACCGCGCTGTTCGATTTTAGTCCCGATTTTGAACAGGCTGGGATATACACCGTCACCTTTATCGTTTCAGACAACGACTTGGCCGATACCGAAATTGTCGATATTACAGTCAACGACGTCAACCGTGCACCGGTGTGGGCAACTATCGATCCGCAGAGCGTCGTCGAGGGGCAAACGCTAAGTCTGCGCGTGACGGCCTCCGATCCGGATGGTCCGATTCCGACCTTGACCGCCGAGAATCTGCCGCTAAATGCGACCTTTGCCGATAGCGGCAACGGCGCTGGTCTGTTGGAGTTCAGCCCGAATTACGTCCAGGCGGGAGTCTACAATGTCACTCTAATCGCCGATGACGGCTTGTTGGCGGATACGGCGATTGTCGAGATTACCGTTACCGAGGCGGGAAATCAAACGCCGGAGCTTACCGTACCGGGAGCACAGTCGGTTACCGAAGGGCAGAATCTGACCTTCGATATTTCCGCGACTGACCCGGATGGTGATTCCCTGATCCTCAGTGCGTTCGATGTGCCGGTTAATGCTACGTTTACTGACAACTTTGACGGCACCGGTACGTTTGATTTCAATCCGGATTTCACCCAGGGCGGGACCTATAGTGTATCATTCGTCGCGTCGGATGGGTCTCTATCGGATACGAATACAGTTGCGATTACGGTCAATGATGCCGGCAACCAGGCCCCGGTGATTTCGGTGCCGGGAGCGCAAAGTGTCACCGAGGGGCAGAATCTGACCTTCGGTGTTTCGGCGGTGGATGCCGACTCAACAATTCCGGCTTTGCGGGCAGAAAACTTACCGACAAATGCCGGTTTTACCGACAATGGTGACGGCACCGGCTCATTCACCTTTGATCCGGACTTCACCCAGGCGGGGTTGTACACGGTAACCTTTATTGCCGATGACGGGACGCTGGAAGATACTGCCACGGTTGACATAACGGTCACTGATGCGGGTAACCAGGCGCCGGAGATAACTGTGCCCGGTGCCCAGAGCGTTACCGAAGGGCAAAACCTGACCTTTGGCGTCTCCGCCGTTGATGCCGACAGCACGATACCGGCACTGACTGCCGAGAACGTTCCTATCCGAGCGACGTTCACTGATAATGGTGATGGCACCGGTACGTTTGTTTTTGATCCTGACTTCACCCAGGCCGGTCTGTATACGGTCACCTTTATCGCCGATGATGGCGTCGCTGCGGATACGGGTACGGTCGAGATCACGGTCAATGAAGCGGGGAATCAGACCCCGGTACTGACGGTTCCGGGCGCGCAGACGGTAACGGAAGGGCAGAATCTTACGTTTGGTATCACTGCAGTTGATGCGGATAGCACCATTCCGGCCTTAATTGCTGAGAGTGTACCAGTACGTGCGACGTTCACCGATAATGGTGATGGTACGGGCACGTTTGATTTCAATCCGGATTACACCCAGGCTGGTGTGTACACGATCACCTTTATTGCCGATGATGGTCTCGCTGCCGATACGGGGACTGTCGACATCACGGTCAACGAAGCCGGAAACCAGGCACCGGTGATTACCGTACCGGGGGCGCAGAGTGTCGCGGAAGGTCAAAATCTGACTTTTGATATTTCTGGGGCTGATCCGGACAGCACGATTCCTACTCTGTCCGCTGAGGATCTCCCGACGAACGCATCATTTACCGACAATGGTGACGGAACCGGCACTTTGACTTTTGACCCAGATTTTACGCAGGACGGTTTCTACACGGTTCGCTTTATTGCCGATGACGGCAGTCTCGCGGACACGGGCCTGGTCGACATTACAGTCACTGATGCGGGCAACCAGGCGCCGGTGATTTCGGTACCGGGTGCGCAGAGCGTGACCGAAGGGCAAAACCTTACCTTCGGTGTTTCCGCGGTAGATGCAGACAGTACGATACCAGCACTCTTCGCGGAGAACGTTCCGGCCCGAGCAACATTCTCTGATAATGGTGATGGCACTGGTACGTTTGTTTTCGATCCTGACTTCACGCAGGCCGGACCCTACACCGTTACCTTCATTGCCGATGATGGCTCGCTGGCGGATACAGGGTTTGTCGATATCACAGTCAATGAAGCCGGCAATCAGACTCCCGTGATTACGGTTCCGGGGGCTCAGTCAGTCACTGAGGGTCTGAATTTGAATTTCGGTGTTAGCGCAGTTGATGCCGACAGCACCATCCCAAACCTCACCGCAGAAAATGTCCCGACCAACGCCACGTTCACCGATAATGGTGATGGTACGGGCACGTTTGATTTCAATCCGGATTACACCCAGGCTGGTGTGTACACGATCACCTTTATTGCCGATGATGGTCTCGCTGCCGATACGGGGACTGTCGACATAACGGTCAACGAAGCCGGAAACCAGGATCCGGTCCTCGCGCCAATTGGTCATCAGTCAATGACGGAAGGCGATACTCTCAATATCCATGTGACCGCCACCGATCCGGAACGTGAGACGCTGACGTTATTTACCAGCCTGTTGCCGACTAATGCAACGTTTTTCGATTCCGGAAACGGGGCCGGGTCGTTCAGCTTTGCTCCCGACTTCACCCAGGCCGACACATACTTTGTTACCTTTGCTGTTGAGGATCCGCATGGAGCGCAGGATGATGAGCTGGTTCGCATCGAAGTCACCGAAGCCGGCAATCAGGCACCGGAAATAAGTGTGCCGGGTGCGCAGAGTGTTACTGAGGGCCAGAACCTGACCTTCGGTGTTTCGGCGGTGGATCCCGATTCAACAGTGCCCGCTTTACGCGCGGAAAACTTGCCGACAAATGCCGGCTTTACCGATAATGGTGACGGCACCGGCTCATTCACCTTTGATCCGGACTTCACGCAGGCGGGATTATACACGGTAACCTTTATTGCCGATGACGGGACGCTGGAAGATACTGCCACGGTTGACATAACGGTCACTGATGCGGGTAACCAGGCGCCGGAGATAACTGTGCCCGGTGCCCAGAGCGTTACCGAAGGGCAAAACCTGACGTTTGGCGTGTCCGCCGTTGATGCGGACAGCACGATTCCAGCCCTGTTCGCGGAGAATGTTCCCGCCCGAGCGACATTCACTGATAATGGCGATGGAACCGGTTCATTCAGTTTCGATCCGGATTTCACGCAAGCGGGGGTCTATACAGTGTCCTTTATCGCCGATGACGGGCTCGCAGCAGACACCGCTACCGTGGATATCACGGTCAACGAGGCGGGCAACCAGACCCCCGTGCTGACGGTACCGGGTGGGCAAGCGGTCACGGAGAATGAGAACCTGAATTTCTCAGTCTCGGCGGTCGACGCCGACAGCACAATTCCCAATCTGTTCGCCGAAAATGTCCCGGCCAACGCGACATTTACCGATAATGGTGACGGTACCGGCACTTTCGATTTCACGCCGGATTTCACCCAGTCCGGTGTGTATACCGTTCGCTTTATCGCAGCGGACGGTATCGTAGCCGATACCGGATTCGTTGATATTACCGTCAATGATGCCGGGAACCAGGTCCCGGTCGCGGATGCCGGTCCGGATCAACTGGGCCTGACGGCGGGGACGCTGGTCACGCTCGATGGTACCGGCTCCTATGACCTGGACGAAGATCCACTCACCTACGGTTGGACGCAGGTATCCGGGCCGACGGTGACGCTTTCCGATCCGACAAGCGTGCAGCCGACCTTTACGCCGTCGATCAAGGGAACGTATATTTTTGAATTGATTGTCAATGACGGTCAGGTTGATTCGTCGCCCGATTCGGTAACTGTCACCGTGCTTAATCAGACCCCGGTTGCTGATGCCGGAGCGGATCAGGGACCACTCGCGGTCGGCACAACGGTTGTGTTGGACGGTACCGGCTCGTACGATCCTGATGGTGACTCACTTACGTACGCTTGGGTGCAGTTGCAGGGTGATGCGGTAGTCTTGAATAATGCGTCAACTGCCACGCCGGATTTCACGCCGACTGTGGCAGGAACGTATGAATTCGAATTAACCGTCAGCGACGGCGCGTTGACTTCTCTCCCGGATTCCGTGATCGTCACAATCAGCTCACAACCGGCGCGTATCACTTCGCTGGATGCGACCGTATCCGGACAGGCGATTGACCTCACCTGGACCCCGGTCACTCAGGATACCAGCGGCGCGCCCACGACGGTTGACCGTTATATCATCTATCGCGGTACACGTGCCTACTTCTCCCCAACGGCACTTGACTCGATTGGTGGGGTGGACGGTGCGAGTGGTGCTTTCACTGATGGCGACATTGGTGGTGCGGATGTCGTTGGCGATACGGCTACCAACTATTTCTATACCGTCGTCGCAATTGACGCTGCCGGTACACCGAGCGAGTATTCCAATCGCGTCGGCGAATTCGATTATGCCATCGTCACGACTTCGACGACTGATTTCAGTTATGTGTGCGTGCCGTTCGCTAACACCGGTCTTTCAGTCGCTGATGATTTGATCGCCTCGATCGGTTCGGCCAATGTCAACGCCGTCAGCCGATTTGTGGCTACGTCACAAAGTTATGAATCACGATTCGCGCTCGGCTTTGGCACCAACTTTGCGATCACCGTCGGTGGTATCTATCAGGTCAGAGCAGTAAACGACTTGTTCTGGACGATTGCCGGACGCATCCCCGACTCGGGCAGCGTCAGTTATCAGATCGTCACGACGTCGACCACCGACTTCTCGTTCATTTCTATACCATTCGAGTATGAAATGGACTACAGCGTGGCACAGGATGTCATCGACGCGTTACCCGGCGTGCTCAATACGCTGAACCGATTCATCCCGTCCTCCCAGGCTTTCGAGTCGCGATTCGCGGCCGGCTTTGGGACGAATTTCCGGGTACGCCCCGGCGGCGTGTATCAAACGAATGCGAAGGTTGATGCTACATTCCCCGGTCCGTAGGTGGGGAATGTACTGACAATACAATAGGTATGCAAAGAGTGAGTATATAGGAGGCAACTCATGACGGCGAAGCCAGGATATCGGAAATGGACACGGCCGTGGGGCCGGTTAGCCGTATCCCTGATTTTTTGCATGGCGTGTGTCGCATTGACAAGCGGCTCAGCCCTGGCCCAGGGCAGCATTTATGGCACCGTGCAAAACAGCGATGCCACCACCCCTGGAGCAAGTGATGTGCTCTGGTGGGGTTTTCTCGATGATACCGACGAGGAAATCCGCATCGAATCTAACACGGGGGCCGGCTTTGACGGGGCAAACTGGTGGGATGATTTCCAGAACTATACCACCGAAGCCCCCGGTAATCCCTACGATTACCATTTCCAGAACCTGGTCAATGGTGAGGCATTCCATCTGGCCAAAACAATTCCCAACAACTCCGCCCAGCAGGAGGATATTATTCTCGCTCCGGCTGCGAACCCCGCACAACCTGCCGGATTGGCTGCGGGCGCGTTGTCCTCGACCAACATCCTGGTCCAGTGGAATGGTGTCTCCGGAATCACCTATCACGTGTATCGCCGTCACACGTCTAATAATGGTGTATTCCGTCGTATCGATGATCCGACCGGTTCCCTCAGCAATGCGGGTGTCGCTGATTCGTTCTTCGTTGATGCCACCTCCGATGGTATCTCGAATTACACCTATATCATCATTGGGGAAGACGCCTCCGGAAATTATTCTGCTCACTCGGTTGAAGTTTCAACAGATGCCGCCACCGATATCGTGCCGACTATTGCGACCGTCGACCCCAATACTGGTCCCACTGTTGGTGGTACCGCAATAACCATCACCGGAACCAATTTCGACCCCGATGGCGTTACCGTGACAATTGGCGGTGCGGCTGCGACATCCGTCACAGTCGTCTCACCGTTTGAGATCACCTGTGTCACCCCCTCAGGGAGCGGTTCCGCCGACGTGGTCGTGACCAATATCGCTTCGGGGCAGGTATCCTCACCGCTGGTCGACGGTTTCACGTATTTTGTGAACAATCCGCCGGTCGCCGACGCCGGACCGGACCAACTTGGCATTGACGCCGGAACGTTGGTGACGCTCGATGGCACCGGATCATCTGATCTGGACGGTGACTCACTCAGCCATTCCTGGTTGCAGGTCGCCGGACCGTCGGTAACGCTTTCCTCGAACACGGTTGCCCAGCCGACATTCACGCCGACCGTTCGCGGGTCCTATGAGTTTGAATTGACCGTCAATGATGGTATCATCGATTCCGACCCCGACACCGTGCTGGTGACGGTTAATAACCAGACACCGTCCTTGGCGAGTATCGGCTCCCAATCGGTGGATGAAGGGCAGAATCTCAATTTTGGCGTTTCCGCCAGTGACCCGGACGGTGACTCGTTGATTCTGAGTGCGGAAAACGTCCCAACGAACGCGACCTTTACCGATAATTTCGATGGCACCGGGACGTTCGATTTCAATCCGGATTACACTCAGGCCGGAAACTACACGGTGCGGTTCATTGCCTCTGATGGTGATCTGGCGGACACCCAGGAAGTGCCCATTACGGTGAACCAGGTTAACCTGCCACCGGAACTTACGGTTCCTCCCGCGCAAGTCGTGAATGAGGGCGAAAACCTCAATTTTAGCGTGTCGGCATCCGATCCGGACGGCACCACGCCGACAATTACCGCGGAAAACGTACCAACGAATGCGACATTCAACAGTCCGGGTGATGGGACGGGAACCTTTGATTTTAATCCCGATTATACCCAGAGTGGTTCGTATAGCGTACGATTTATCGCCGATGACGGCGCACTGGCGGACACCCAGTATGTTGATATCACGGTCAACGATGCCGGCAATCAGGCGCCGGTGTTGGCGACGATTGGTGCGCAGAGTGTGACCGAGGGCGAGAACTTAAACGTTCCCGTCAGCGCTACGGATGACGACCTTGATTCTTTGATTCTCAGTGCAGAGAACTTGCCGGTGAATGCCACGTTTACGGACAATTACGACGGGACCGGGGTGTTTGATTTCAATCCGGACTATACCCAGGCCGGAGTATACACGGTGACGTTCATTGCCTCAGACGGTGCACTGGCCGACACGGAGTTTGTGGATATCACCGTCAACGAGGCGGGCAATCAGGCGCCGGTGCTGGCGACGATTGGTGCGCAGAGTGTGACCGAGGGCGAGAACTTAAACGTTCCCGTCAGCGCTAC
This sequence comes from uncultured Ignavibacteria bacterium, assembly GCA_964461835.1. Taxonomy (GTDB): domain Bacteria; phylum Zixibacteria; class MSB-5A5; order WJJR01; family JAJRUJ01; genus CAYWVO01. The sequence goes on from CAYWVO010000039.1 coordinate 11,840, forward strand.
GGATGACGACCTTGATTCTTTGATTCTCAGTGCAGAGAACTTGCCGGTGAATGCCACGTTTACGGACAATTACGACGGGACCGGGGTGTTTGATTTCAATCCGGACTATACCCAGGCCGGAGTATACACGGTGACGTTCATTGCCTCAGACGGTGCACTGGCCGACACGGAGTTTGTGGATATCACCGTCAACGAGGCGGGCAATCAGGCGCCGGTGCTGGCGACGATTGGTGCGCAGAGTGTGACCGAGGGCGAGAACTTAAACGTTCCCGTCAGCGCTACGGATGACGACCTTGATTCTTTGATTCTCAGTGCAGAGAACTTGCCGGTGAATGCCACGTTTACGGACAATTACGACGGGACCGGGGTGTTTGATTTCAATCCGGACTATACCCAGGCCGGAGTATACACGGTGACGTTCATTGCCTCAGACGGTGCACTGGCCGACACGGAGTTTGTGGATATCACCGTTAACGAGGCGGGCAACCAGGCACCGGTGATTAGTGTCCCGGGCGCCCAGACTGTCCTTGAGGGCGAGAATCTTACGTTTGGTGTTTCGGCGACCGATGCGGATAGTACTACTCCCGGTTTGCGGGCCGAAAATGTGCCTGTACGGGCCTCTTTCGTGGATAATGGCGACGGTACCGGCACGTTCACTTTTGATCCTGATTTCACCCAGTCTGGCCTCTATACCGTCACGTTTATTGCCGATGATGGTTTGCTGGAAGATACCGCCACGGTTGACATCAGCGTGATCGAAGCAGAAAATCAGACGCCGGTGATCACGGTGCCATCTGCCCAAACGGTCACCGAAGGATTTAACCTGAATTTCTCTGTCAGCGCGACCGACGCGGATTCGACCATCCCGGCGCTGATCGCGGAGGATGTACCAGCAAATGCCACGTTTACGGACAACGGGGATGGCACCGGCACGTTTGATTTCAACCCCGATTTCACCCAGGCGGGCTTGTACACAGTCCGCTTCATTGCCGATGACGGCCTCGCTGCTGATACCGGCTTGGTTGACATTACGGTCAATGATGCCGGTAATCAGGCGCCGGTTATTACGGTACCGTCCGCGCAGACCGTGGATGAAGGCGTCAATTTGAATTTCACCGTGTCGGCCAGCGATGCTGACAATGATAGCCTAATCTTGACTGCAGAAAACGTCCCGGTACGAGCGACATTTACCGATAACGGGGATGGCACCGGTACCTTCGATTTCCATCCCGATTTCACCCAGGCCGGCGTGTATACGGTCACCTTTATCGCTGACGACGGTGCACTGGCCGATACCGGCTTTGTTGAAATCACGGTGCAGGAAGTGGGTAACCAGCGGCCATCGGTCGTCGTTCCGGGAGCGCAGTCCGTTACCGAGGGTCTATCGCTGGTTTTCGATATCACCGGCACTGATCCAGATTCGACTATTCCGGCGCTTACGGCAGAGAATGTGCCGACTAATGCCGGATTCACCGACAATTTTGACGGCACCGGCACCTTCACCTTTGATCCGGATTACACCCAGGCTGGCCTCTATACGGTGACCTTCATTGCCAATGATGGTGCTCTCGCCGACACAGATTACGTTGATATTACAGTTACGGAGGCCGGCAACCAGGCGCCGGTCTTGAGTGCGATAGGGGCGCAGTCAGTTCCCGAAGGGCAGAATCTCAATCTGTTGATTACTGCTGCCGATGCTGATTTGGATTCGCTGATTTTCAGTGCCGAAGATGTTCCGCTCAACGCGACGTTTGCTGACAATTTCGACGGCACGGCAACATTCGATTTTAATCCCGATTTCACCCAGAGTGGATTGTACACCGTACGATTCATCGTGTCGGATGGCGCCGCAGCAGACACGGAATTGGTAGACATTACCGTCACCGAGCAAAACCAGCCGCCGACGGTCGATCCAATCGCCGCTCAGTCGGTCGATGAAGCACAGGTACTCAGCGTGCCAATCTCGGCTTCCGATCCGGATGGTGACTCGCTCATTCTCAGCGGCGGCAATCTGCCGCTGAATGCCACGGTCGTTGACAACTTTGATGGTACCGGATTATTGAATTTCTCGCCTGATTATGATCAGGCAGGACTTTATACGGTCGAGGTTATAGCCTCGGATGGATTCGATGCGGATACTGCATTAGTCGATATTACGGTCAACGACGTCAACCGTCCGCCCGCCTACACCGCAATCGCCTCCCAATCGGTAATTGAAGGGGAGAACTTGAATTTCACCCGCGAGGCTACGGATCCGGACGGTGACTCGGTGATTCTCAGTGCGGAAAATCTCCCGGCCAATGCCACCTATACCGATAATTTCGACGGGACCGCCGTGTTCGATTTTAATCCGGACTTCACCCAATCGGGTACGTATGACGTTACGTTTATCGCTTCAGACGGCTCTCTGGCGGACACGGATGTTGTTTCCATTACGGTGACCGAACCCGGTAACCAGCCTCCAGTCTGGGACCCGGTCTCAGCGCAAACGGTAAACGAGGGCAGCACCCTGGAAATTCTGGTCCACGTAACCGACCCGGAAGGCGGCGTTTTGGATATCAACTACATCACCAGTCTGCCGACATTTGCCTTCACCGATTCGGGGAACGGCTATGCCACCTGGGAATATCACCCGGATTACTATGCCGCCGGAGTTGATACGGTACGATTTGTCGCGACAGATGACGGCGTGCCGGAGACATCCTCATTCCTGGATGTTCAAATTACGATCGATGACGTGAACCAGCCACCGATCCTGGTGCCGATTGGCCCGCAGTCGGTCCTGGCGGGGGATTCCATCGCCTTGCGGATCGTGGCGACCGACTCAACCGCCGATGCAGGGAACGTCCTGTTCATGACTGCTTCCAATGTGCCGATTAATGCGAGCTTCGTCGACTCGGGGAACGGGATCGCCGGATTTGTCTTCAAACCGGAATTCGATCAAATCGGGTTGCATCAGGTCACGTTCCGGGTAACCGACAACGGTACTCCGGCGTATTCGGATAACGAAGTGGTCGATTTTGATGTTGTCTCGCAAAACCGCGCACCGGTGTTGGCGTCCATTGGTCCCAAACAGGTCAACGAGGGAGACTCCATTGGGTTCCGCATCTCCGCCACCGATCCCGACGGCACCATTCCGTCCTTATCGGTACAGACCGCTCTGGAAGGGTATACCTTCGCTGATTCCGGCAACGGGGCCGGGTTTTTCTCGTACGTCGCTGACTACGTCTCCAGCGGCCTGCACGAATTGAAATTTATCGCCAGTGACGGTATCGCGACCGACAAAGAAACGGTGATTCTCCAAGTTGTTGAAGCCGGTAACCAGGTCCCGGTCCTTGCCCCTATTGGGCCGATCTCGGTAACTGAGGGTGATGAAATCGGTGTCTTCCTGAGTGCATCCGATTTGGAGAATGATTCGCTGATCTTCATCGTTGATCCGATCCTCGCCAACTCTCAATTGACCGATAATGGCGATGGCACAGCCCTGTATGAAATTGCCCCGCAATTCTGGCAGGATAGTGTGTACAATCTGACATTTAGTGTCTTCGACGGTGAGGACGCCGATACTGAGATTGTCGAATTGACAATCGTCGATGCGGGCAATCAACTGCCGCAATTTGATCCGGTGGATCCGATCTCAGTGGCTGAGCTCGATACCATACAGTTCCGGGTGTTTGCCGCTGATCCCGACTCGGTGGTGCCGGTACTGAGTGCTCCCACGTTGCCCGGCAGCGCCACCTTCGCCGACAGCGGCGGCGGAGTCGGCGGCTTTTTCTGGGAGACAACCTACGCTGATTCTGGTACCTATCAGATCGAAATCATCGCCACTGATGGTGAATTCTCAGCGGAATCACAATCACTATTTGTAGACGTGACGGTGACCGACGTAAATCGTTCACCTCTTTTCAGTGATTTCCCAATTCAGCCACAGGCGGTCGATGAAAATCAGACCATTGTTATCTCAGCGACCGCCGTCGATCCGGATGGACCGGCACCGGTGATGAGTGTACGGCCGGTATTGGACAATATGAGCTTCGTCGATAATGATGATGGTACGATCGACCTCACCTTTAGCCCATATTGGGATCAGGCCGGTAACTACGAACTCGAATGGGTCGCGGTAGATCGCTTCTACGATACCGACAGCGTCTTCCAGACGTTGCAGATTACAGTCAATAACGTGAATGCTCCGCCGATGTTCGATCCCTATACGCCGCCGTCCGTGATGGAGGGTGATACCCTGGACTACACCCTGACGGCGACTGACCCGGATGGTACTTTACCGGCGATGCTGGCGTTAAACCTCCCGGCCAACGCGACGTATACCGATAACGGCGATGGCTCCGGCACGTTGGTGTTTGCCCCCAATTTCACGCAGGCCGGGGTGTACGATGTTATTTTCATCGCGTCGGATGGACCGAACCTCGATCAGGATACCATTCCGGTAACGGTCGTCGAAGCGGGTGAAGCGCCAGTGGTTCAGACGATATCCGACCAATCAGTTCTGGAAGGGGAAAACCTCAACTTCGTAGTGACGGCATCGGATGGCGATGGGGACTCCCTCGTTCTTTCAGCGGAAGGCCTGCCGTTATTTGCAACGTTTACAGATAATTATGACGGCACCGGTGTGTTCGACTTTTCCCCCAATTACCAGCAAGCCGGGGCCTACACAGTCGAATTCATCGCATTCGACGGATTCCTGGCTGATACGGAATCTGTGGTGATTACGGTGCAAGAGGCCGGGAATCAGCCACCGGTTATTTCGCCCATTGCAGATCAGTCGGTTACCGAGGGGGGGGATGTCATCGCCCCGATTACCGTGAGCGACCCGGACGGGACCATTAACAACATTTACGGAGAAAACCTCCCGGCAAACGCAAACGTTGCCAACTACAACAACAATACGGGCGCGCTAACCTTCAACCCGGATTACACCCAGGCTGGTGTCTACACCGTGAGCATTATTGCTGATGACGGCGCCCTCGCGGATACTGAATTTGTAGAGATCACGGTTACTGAGGCAGGCGACCAGGTACCGCAGTTTACTGCTGTGCCGCCTGATACGCAGTTGATCTCGGGCGACACCTTCCAGTTCCGTGTCCTGGCGGAAGATCCTGACGGCTTGCCGGTAACGTTGACTGCGTTGGATCTCCCGGTGAACGCCTCCTTCGCCGATTCGGGTGGTGGCGTTGGCGGATTTGAGTTTACGCCGGACCTGAGTCAGGGTGGACTTGATTTTCCAATCCGGTTTATCGTCGATGACGGTACTCTATCCGATACGACGACGGTTACTTTTTCCGTTGTCGCCTACATTGTCGGTGATTGCAACAATGATTGGGAAATCTCCCCGATTGATGTGATCTGGCTGGCGAACTTTGTCTACCAGCAGGACGCCCCGGCACCGATACCCGTTCCTGAAGCCGGGGATTGTGATTGTGATGGTTCGATTAATCCGCTGGATGTGCAAATTCTGGCTGGTCATGTATACAAAGGATGGCCGCCGCCACCGGAATCGTGTCCGTAATACGTAACTCTTTTATAACCAATAACCTGGAAAGCTAATGAAACGGGAGTATCGAACCCGATACTCCCGTTTGTTCATCGGTTCGATGAGTCCCGGTCTGAGGGGAATTTTCGCCGGTGAGGGGTCTTGATAACGTCTTTTCCAGCATAGCGTTACTTTCTTGCCCATAGAACTGTTTTATTCGGTTTTTGCCCTTGACAAATTCACTTTCTACGGCTATTTTTTTGTGGGTTATGGGGTAGAGCGGCGCGATGAGTCCCGCTCAGTACATATAGGTATTTGGTCCTACCTAACCAGTTGCCTATCTCAGGCACGTGAGAATTGATGACGGAAACACCACAGTTTTCGGTTCGACGTGAAGTGATTTCTGCCACAGCAGATTTCGATGATCGGATTATGTCAATTGTGAAGACTCGAAACGTCCAGAAAGAACCTGGGTAAGGGAAGGGGGTGTCTGTGGAGAGTAAACTCTCCACCTAGCGTTAGTAAACTACAGATTACCATTAGTTTAACCGTTTGGGGGACGGAAAGGAGGGCGTAGCGTAGTATCTTATGCGTGTGTAATTTGTTCTGTTTGTTCAAGTAAGTAAAAAAACAACCTGTAACGCCTCAAAGGAGAACAGGATGACAAGGAAGATTTCGGCCGCTTTACTTCTTGCTTTGTTTGTCTTTTCCCTGTGTGCTGTTCCCGCATTCACGTTGGACCAGAAGCCCGCGGAGCCGGAAGAGCAACAACGGCCGGTTCGCTACAAACATGCATTCCCGACGGAAATGACGGTCGAAGAAGCGGAGCAGTATGAACGCCGCGTTGGCGATCGTGGTGATTTTTCGATGGATGCAATCGGCGACCAGTCGTTTGTCCCGACCGAAAGTGTCGGGGGCACCAGCTACCTGCAGCCGGACCGATGCGACTTCGATGCCCAAATTCGTGCCGGCTACACCACCTATGATTATCAGTGGAATGGTGGCTCGCATCGTTCGATTCAGCATGGGCTGGCATTTGACGATCCGATATTTACTCGCATCGTACACGTGACGTGGATGAAGCTGGACAGCTTTGAGCTCACAGACCCCAATCGTAATGTGCACTACAATTGTTACGACTGGCGAATACCCGGATGGACAACCGACACCGATCCCTACGGTGGGATACCGATAATCGAAGTTGGTGAACGTGGCGGGTATACGCATGTCGATATTAACAAAGACGGCAACGCGATTGTATTCCACCACAGTGCAGTGGAAGGCGCGGTCAACTATGCGCGAGTTGCGCGGTTTTCTATTCCGTTTTTCCCGATCTTTACCGCGGACCGTATGACTGATATTCCGGGTCAGGAAACGATCTGGGCCCGTGGCGCCATCTCCGGTGAAACGACGACCGGCAATGAATACTACTATGCGGGTGCGCAGGACTCCGGTCCCGGCCCGGGCGATCCGTCAGGCCAGCTCTTCTGGCGCTATGACGTCAACGCCGCTGCCTGGGAGGGCCCGATTCTCATGGGGCAAACCATGACGCTTTCCCATGAGTTGGCCGCTAACGGGGACACGGTGATCTTTGCCTGGTGTCAACCGCGTGACTTCAGTACCAATCGGGACCAGTACAACAACGATTTGTACTACTGGTTCTCCGATGATGCCGGTCAAACCTGGATTGACGACGGGAGCCCATCGGTGACCGGTGACTATGAGCAAGGCATCACCAACGGCGAAGCGCGCAACATCACCAACCATGCCGATGGCGACATGGAGCGCCCGTACATCGACCTCAGTTGCGACTACGATAGTGAGGGGTGGTTGCATATTATCTACACGGCCCCGCTGTACGACGCCGCTGCAGGCCCGCTAATCTCCATCGGCCCGACTCGCATGTATCACTGGACTGATGACGGCATGGGTCCCGGCTTTAAAGATGTAGCCTCTCCCGGCGATGCCTCCGGTTGGAACGAAGACTGGTTTTCCATCGCCGCCGAAGCGCTCTGGGGTTCGTCCGCATTTTCGCCGGGCTCCGAAGGTAACGACGGTGGCGCAGGCGCCTGGAACCGCTACATCTCCAAGATGACCATCGGTTTCGGTGACGGCTCCACGATGTGCGGCGATCCGGTCGAACCGAACCTGGATTATGTCTATGCGGTTTACACGCAGTTCGGTTCCAACCAGACTGCCGATAAGGAAGACGCTGCGGCGTCCGGTTTCCACAACGGCAATATCTGGATGTCGATCTCAAACGACCGTGGTGTGTCCTGGGCCGCCGGTGAATGTGTGACCACCACCGATGGTACTGTCGGCGGTACGCCGACTCGGTCGCCGGATTGCGAATGCGCGCCGGCTGATCCGGAAGACGATCCGCAGTGTCAGGACCCGTGCTGCTCCGAACACTGGGGCTCGATGGCCAAGTGGGTCAACGATACCGTCCACATATTCTATGTCAAGGATAAGAGCGCGGGCGGTATTCCCCAGGGTGAAGGTGACTGGACCAAGAACGAAGTGGTCTATCAAGCGATCATCGGTGATCAAGACCCCGATGGCAACATCTGCCCGGAAATCGCTCCGGTGCTGAGCGCGAGCCTGACTGGCGATCCGAACTGTGAATACCATGCGGATCTGGAGCAGGATTTTGAAGAAGAGACCATGGTCATTCGCAATGTGGGTAACGCCGATTTGAACTGGTCCGTTACGACCTCTTACGTCGACGGCAGTGGCTGGATTGTGGGCGCGAGCGGCAGCGGGCTTATTCCCAAAGCTGGTACGCCGGAGACCTTTGACATCACATTGGAGGGCTCCGGCCTGGACAAAGGCCTCTGGCAGGGTTCAATTGATATTACCCATAACGCTAACAATGAGCCCAGCCCGTTCTCGTTCGATATCGACTTCTTCGTGGCCGACTCGTTTATCTGCGGTGCGGGTACCGTCATCACCACCCCGACCGTGGCGCTGGAAGTTTCCAACGTCGAATCGTTCGGCCGGGAAAACGGCTCGGGCGGTATGTGGTATTACAGTGCCGGCGATCTGGACACCAACTTCAATCCGGTGTATGACGCGTCTCTGGTAATTGCCAACATCGATAAGACGACCGCCGGTCCGGACACGATCGTCTACCGCGATATCTTCACCAATTCCACGCCGTCCAATCCGGGCTTCCGTGCCTTGGAGGACCTGAAACTCTCGTATAATGCGGCGACGGACGAATCGGTGGGGACCGCCAACCAGACGACGGTCGACTCCCTGATCGGCATCACCGTGAGCTACCACTTCCCGCAGAATGCCGACAGCTCCGAATTTGTCCGGATGAAGTTCAAACTCTACAACAACACGGTCTTCGATCCGGCTATGTATGTCGGTCTGGCGGCTGACCTGGATGTCACGGCGGTCGACACCTTTGCCACCAATGGTGACGTCGGTGGTATTGTCGAAAACTACAATTTGGTGTATCAGCAAGGTACCCAGGAAGACTCGCTGATCTCCGCTCCGGATACCCTGGAAGTGACCAACGATCTCGCCGCTGGTCTCACTGCGCTGACCTGTGCTGATGTCCGGCGGATGGTGGTGCAGAGCAACCGGAACTATGTCTATCCGGCTGGTGGTTACCAAGACAAGTACATGTATCACCAGCTCGATTCCACCGGTTACACAATCTGGGTCGACAATGCAGCCGAAGATGGCGGCCAGGATGACGTGGTTGATGATATCCACTCGATCATCAGTGTGAACGAAGCGACTCTGGGCGGCGATCCGGCGGCAGCGGATGGTATGTACATGTACCACTTTGCCGTCGTCTCCGATGTGACGGCGCAGGCAGGTGTGGACGCAGCAGGGTATCATACCGATCCTCCTGAAGACGGGATTGCCACTGGCCATTATGAGCAGTATGTCGCCGGCCTGATTGACGAGACCGCCAAGGCCTGGAAGAAGGGCTTTGGTTGGGACTACGTGGGGTATCCGGTCGACTTCCTGCCCGGCTACCCGACTGATGGTACGGTGGATCCGGATGGTGAACTGTACTTCTCCGCGACCGGTACACACGTGGATGGTAAAGACGGTGGGTGCTGTGGCTGTGACTTCGCGATCGTATCCGTGACACCGGATCCGTCTCCGGGCACGATCACGGTTGTGGATAATGGCTGCCGCGGCTACCTCGACTTCACCGCTGTGCCCGAAGTTACGTACACAATCGAACTTTCCGTGTCCGACTTGTGTGCTGAGCAGGTGGACAACATCACCTTCGACGTCGCAGTCGCCCCGACCTGTGACTGTGGTGATCAAGAGGGTACCGACGTCGACGCTGTCGGGGATGTCAACTGCGACGGCGGCACGAACCCGACGGACGTAGCGTTTCTGGCCCAATTCGTGTATAAGCAACTAGATGCCCGGTGTGATAAGCCGCTGTGTCCCTATGAGACTGGTGACGTCAACTGCGACGGCGGCGTAAACCCGACGGACGTAGCGTTTCTGGGCCAATTCGTGTATAAGCAACTAGACGCGCTGTGTGATCCGTGCACAAATCCGCCGAATTAAGACCAACTTGGTAGGACAACACGCAAGCGGTCCCGACATTGTCGGGACCGCTTTTTTATTATTTCTGCCCTGGCCGGCAGATTTTAAATTTTTTGCCGGCCACCGATTTTTTCGTTTGACAAACCTTGGGTGGGGGGCAATCTTTTGAGTGTGGGGGTAAAGTGTATAAAGTGGAATGGCTTGGGAAGTTATTCATTAACAATACAATTCGCAGAGGAGGCGGAGGAGGATGAAACAAAGCATACGCATTATCATTATGACGGCGCTGGCAGTCTGTGTCCTGACCACAGTGGCTTCTGCCAGGTGGGCCGTGGAGTGGGACAGCGTGGAAGTGAACGATCCCGTCGAAGATTATCAGTTCGGTATGACCGTCTACCACGATGCCGATTTAAACCAGTTCTCGGTTCCTACGGTAGTGCGGAATATAGACGGGGACGCCTTCTGGGACGGGGCATTGCCGTACGATACCGGCGGCTTCGCGACCAACCACCCCTACCAGCAAGGTGTCGAATGGTCGTGGGCTAACGCGTGGGCGTTTCTTGCTGAAGAGGTCAGGCCAATGGACTTAGAGCTGTGGGAAACGCTTAACGAGGGCCAACGCTGTGATCCTATTGCCGATACCCTGTACAATGGGGAGTCACCCGACCTCTTCGTAGTTAATGCCGGTGGCGCGGCCGTGTCTCATCCTGCCCAACCGGATGGCCTGGAAGTGTTGACGTTGACCTTCGATATTGCAGGTACCGGCGGTGCATTTGTCTTTGACACCGCCTGTTATAGTCTGGCAAACAACACAATTTTTATGGTGGATGATGTATTTCCGCCTACTGATCATGGACCCGAGGGAGAAAACGAAGCAACGTTTCAGCGCGGTTATGTTCGTATCCTTGTTGACACCGACGGTGACGGGGTTTACGACCACGAGGACAACTGCGTCTTCACACCCAATCCCAACCAGCTCGACGGCGATGACGATGAAGTTGGAGATGTCTGCGACAACTGCCCGGAGGAGTTCAATCAGGAACAGGTGGACGGTGATGGTGACGGCATTGGCGACGCCTGTGACGGTTGCCCGGAAGATCCCAATCCCGACCATCAGTTGCCCGGCGAATGTGTGAGTGGCATCCTGGAAACCGAAGACCAGGCCCCGCAGGACTTCTCCTTACACCAGAATTATCCCAATCCATTCAACGCCAACACGGTAATCGAGTTCTCATTAAATGTCGGCGGCCAGACCCGGGTGGAGGTCTTTGATATTCTGGGACGCAAGGTGTCGACGCTGGTGGATGGCTATGTTACTGCCGGTGTCCACCAGGTCGCCTGGAACGGCGAGACCGATCGGGGTAGGGAGAACAGTTCCGGCATCTATTTCTACCGTCTGACTTCGGGCGATTTTGTCAAGATGCGGAAGATGGTCTTAATGAAATAAGACCCAATATTTGGAGTATATCACCCCCGCGGGCCAAGTCCCTCGGGGGTTTTTTCTGGGGGAGAGAACTCGGTTTGCCCCCCTGGAAACCACAACTCATGGCAGGTTTTCATTGCCGAAATGACAACGTGTGTGTATAATATACTGATGGGTATCTTCATAGTCCACGGAGGCGCCTCGGGCAAGTGCCATTGGTTTGAAAAAGAGATAGCCAACTGAATGTACGGGTCTTTGAATACCGTGCAGCGCGAAATATTCGACGAAGGGGCCTGGCGTGTCGTCGTTTTTTATCGACAACGTTCCAACAACACCCTACCATGTCGGGTCGGCCATCGATCAATGATGATTCGGGTATCGCGAAGGGAAGTGTACGATGTGAGGAGGATACGTGGTGGAGAGGAGTGATTCTGTGACAAGGTGGTTACTGCGTGGCATTTGCCTCAGTGCAATTCTTTTAGTGATTGCCCAGAATGCTTTGGCTGACTGGAGCGTGAGCTTCGAAAGTGATTCTGTGATAGCCGGAGCGGTGAATGTGACAATTGGGGTGAGTGCCTCATGGGATAAAACCTTACAAGCGCTGACAGTTCCGACAATCGTCAGGTCACGAGACCCAGGCGCATTTTGGGCTGGAGACTTGCCGTATGACACGCTCGGGGTAGCAACCAGTCATCCGTATTCACTGGGAGTTATCTGGAGTTGGGATGCACCGTGGGCATTTAATTCCGAGCAGGTCCGTCCCTCAAGCACCGTCCATGACACGCTTCGCGAGAGTTGTGGGCCCGATTACGATAGCCTGTATAATGGCGTGTCCCCAGACCAGTTCGCTATCAGCGCCGACGGGACGAACGGTACACCTGCCAAACCCGAGGGCCAACAATTTCTCACTCTCATGTTTGACGTCACTGACGTCGGCGGCGAGTTCGAGTTCGATACGGCATGTTTTAGTGATAATCTTTATGCACTCTTTATGATTGACGGTGACTTCCCCCCGACCGATCACGGTCCGGATGGCGAAGATGAGGCGACGTTCACTAAAGGGGTCATCACGATTGTCAAAGACTCTGACGGTGACGGCATCCTCGACCATGATGATAACTGCCCGGATGATCCGAATCCTGCGCAGATAGACGGTGATGGGGATGATGTCGGCGATGCGTGTGACAACTGCCCGGAGGAGTTCAATCAGGAACAGGTGGACGGTGATGGTGACGGCATTGGCGACGCCTGTGACGGTTGCCCGGAAGATCCCAATCCCGACCATCAGTTGCCCGGCGAATGTGTGAGTGGCATCCTGGAAACCGAAGACCAGGCCCCGCAGGACTTCTCCTTACACCAGAATTATCCCAATCCCTTCAACGCCAATACAGTCATTGAATTCACCTTGCCCCGCGCAAGTTACGTCACGTTGGGAATCTACAACATCCTCGGTGAGCGGATCATCAACCTGGTCGATGAATACCGCTCGGCTGGCGTGCAGCAAGTTCACTGGGATGGCCGCGATCGGCACGACCGGGAAGTGAGTTCGGGCATTTACTTCTATCGTCTGACCGCCGGGGATGTACCCCAACACAAGAAAATGGTCCTGCTCAAGTAATCCTCATGAAAACGATAACCGCCCTGATCCTCTGCGTGACGTGTATCGTCTCCGTCGGGTTGCGTGCCGCTCCGGCGAGTGCCGATTGGCGTGTGGAATTTGAGGGCACAGAGGTGGATGCCGGCGCCCAGGGAGTGACTTTGGGAGTTACCGTCGCGTGGGAGTTGCCCCTGATCAATCTCACTGTACCAGTAGTGGTACGGTCGCTCGACCCCGGCGCCTTCTGGACCGGCGATCTTCCCGTGGATACGTGTCTGGGGGAACCACGGTCGGACTGCCTGCGCGGTGTGGTGTGGCAGTGGAGTTCGGCCTGGGCCAATCTAATTCTGGAGCTGCGTCCCGGCCCCCCGGGCAACGGGTGTCCGCCGGATGATGACAGTGGCTATGACGCTGTCTCCCCGGATCATTTTGTGGTCGTGGCCCTGGGGACCTCCCCCGCCGATGCCCAACCGAACGGACAGGAAATACTGACACTCACCTTTGATGTTTCCGATGTCGGCGGACAATTCGAATTTGATACTGCTTGTTTTTCGTCGACCCTCAGTTCTCTGTCGATCATCGATGACCAGTTTCCGCCGGTCGACCATGGGTTCAGCGCCAGCGGCACCGGGGAAGCCGTCTTTACCAAAGGAATCGTAACAATCCTCCCCGCGAACGGTATCCTTGATGCCGAAGATCATGTCCCTGCACAATTCAATTTGAGCCAGAACTACCCCAATCCGTTCAATGAACAAACGGTGATCGACTTCAGCCTGGAAACCGCCACTCATCTTACCCTCGCGGTGTACGATATTTTGGGCCGCCGGGTGAATACGCTCGCGGTGGGACTCTTTCCGCCGGGAGTGCATGCCGTCAAATGGAACGGCACAGACTCAGCCGGTAACCCGGTCGGCTCCGGTGTGTATTTCGCAGTCTTGCGGACGTCTCAGGATAATCTCCATAAGAAAATATTGCTGCTGCGTTAACTGCAAATTCGCTCGATGTGGTTAATTCCGTGACCGGTTCCCTACTCAGAGTCTTGAGTCGAACTGGAGTCAAGATGCCGGGTGGGTCGGTAAATCTCGTACGAGAGCAGAGCCATCGCCCGGCAACGGGGTGGTCCGCCGGATTATCGATTCAGGTGCACGGGTCACACAGTGCATCATTGGTATTATACACGAATTGAATTAAGAATCCGACATCCGTCGGGTTTACGCCGCCGTCGCAGTTGACGTCACCAGTCTCATAGGGACACAGCGGCTTATCACACCGGGCATCTTGTTGCTTATACGCGAATTGGACCAAGACCTGTACGTCTGTCGGGTCGGTGGTCCCGTCGCAGTTGATATCCCCCACCGCGTTGGGATCAGTGCCGTATTGCTCGCCGCAATCACAGATTGATAGCGGTACGGTCCATTCATAGTCGTCGTGCGCCGGACCGTGGGCATTATCCTCGTACCATGGATAAGTATTCCCATCGAGCATCGCTGGATTCATTGCACTGACCACAGAGTTATATCCCAGAGTGAAGGTAACATCGTCGAAAGAACCCGGGGAGGAAGCTCTATAGATAGCCTGAATCGTATTAGAATCTATCCATTGTCTGTCTTCGAGCCAACCCCATGAACACATTACAGAGGGCAAGATGAAGTCATCGCATTTTGTGTCCAAAAATATGCGGATTGTATCGCCGACATTCACCGGTGAGGGAACACTTGTACTAATCACCGACGGTGCCAGCGTCGTATTTTGGGCACCGGAAATCGTCAGATTATTAACACCTGTTACCGCGGACATCAATTTGCGATAGAATTGACATTCTTGCCCATCGAGACGGCGGAAGACGGAATGGATCGCCTCTCTAGTCTGAGATTTTTGCAGTTTTGCGTTGTATCCCACTGAAGCCCGCGCCCCACAAGATGTGAATGTATAGGACAAATTGTAACTACTGCAAGCCGACACATATACAAATGCTTCTCCCAAATCACCCCGATTTCTTATGAAAGGTGAGCGGACACTAATCGTATGAGCCACATTTTCAACCCTTCCCTTCACTACCTCATACTGGCTAAAATCCCCGTCATCTGGCCCGGCACCATCGGTGTCCACATAATCATCATAGTACGAATCTCGCCAAGCCAGACCCATGGAGGAATACTCATACGTTTCGATCACAAATTGTAACACTACCCCGTGAGTCGCAATATAGAGTACACCGAGCTCATCGTAAGGATCTTGGATCATCTCAAGGAAATGGTAGACGGTAAGTACGCCACCATACTCAGGTGGAGGATCGTATTCCAGAAATTGAATGGGATCGTACATTTGTCCGCTGGTATCAGACATGCAACCGTAGGTGTATGCGAAATACGTTTCCTCTGCATATACATCGGTTCCTTCCCATGCGAATGGGCAATACGCGACTGCACAATGGTGGGCATTCGTCCCATTTCCGACCGTATAATTCTCCTGCGCGAAAACATGAGTTGGCACCATAGCTGGAATGAAGAGGAAAACTACCCCTAAAACTGACAAACCGCCTATTGGCATATTGGCTGAATGCATATGTTGCCTCCGCATTTTCAAATAATATTTCAGGGTTGCCACAGCGTGGCATTCCCCGGTTACTGATCGAACTTCTCGGCGATTGCGGTTCGTATTCGATCATTAGGTATGATGGTGCGGAGGGCTTCCTTTCTCCCTTCAATCTCCGGGATTGAATCAATTATTCGCTGAATTTCAATGAACACTTGCTCCGCCTTTGGAGGAGCAAGTGTCCGTCTTTGGGGACCAACCGTGATGACAAGTGCACCTTTGTTTAATTCGGCGGTCAGGTTGGCAGCACGACGTTCCAAGCGGGCCGTTGTTGCTTCCGGTGTCAAAAGGTCGGCGATATGCTCTTGATCCGGATCGAACAACGTGTGTAGATAAAAGGTCTCTTCACCCGGCCGGCCGACGTATTTTGCGGTTATATCTCCGCCGCTGTCAATGCGGGCGGATTCGACAAGGGAACTCGCCTCTAAAAACTCCACCCCTTTCATGCGGGCGGTCTCGAATCCCGACTCACTGTACCACGTCCGAAGATTCTTCCAAAAAGCCTTGTTCAGTTCATGTAATGAATCCGGGGCTGGTCCAACGGGTGGGTTTTCTGGCAATGGCCGGCGTGGGGTGCGCCTGGGATGGTTGACCGGAATGCCATTTACAAATAGTGTATCACCGCTGACACTGAAGTTGTAGGGACCCGGAATATAACGCCCTTCAAGAATAAGCCACCCCGTACCCTCATAAGTTGAATCCGGCGAGTGGAGTAATCCTTGGGCACGTTCTCCGGCTTCATTCTGTTGTACTTTGGCAGAAATCGCCGCCTCTGAACTCGAATCCTGGGTTCCCAGAACCTGCTTTTCGCCATCTTCGCTTTGGCCTGACGCCAATTGTGCAGCACTTAAGAAAATCGCTACGCCGCAAAACAACATCATCCACGTTGCTATTTTCCTGGTTTTCATGTCATTACTCCCCGATTACTAAAGCAACTCATCAATCATAGTGTCGAAACCACGTCCCGCATAAGCGGGACGACTCAGAAATTTCGACCCTCCTCAATCTGTTAAATGCTCTCAGGATATTATACCCATCACCACCTCCTTTTGCCCTGGCTGATTCATGGCCGGCCCGGAATCCCGGGCGCTCGCCTGGTCATGGATGCACCTCCTCGTGCATCAACTTTCAACCCACCACGCCGAAGGACAACAAGTCACCGGTTGCCAACGGTGCAGGCTGCGATTTTCGCTAGCTGCAAATGCCAATGTTGATGATCGTAAGATAACTAGCCGAAGATATTTGTCAATGGGTCAGGAGAAGTATTTTGGTGTCGCAGTAGCCTAATACCTGGTACAACGAATCTACTCCCACGGCAAGCGGCCGGGCACCTGGCCGGGTGGTTCGGTAAATCTCGCACGAGAGCAGAGCCATCGCCCGGCAACGGGGCGGTCCGCCGGATCATCGATTCAGGTGCACGGATCACACAGTGCATCATTGGTATTATACACGAATTGAATTAAGAATCCGACATCCGTCGGGTTTACGCTGTTGTCACAGTTGACGTCACCAGTATCAAAGGGACATAGCGGTTTGTCACACCGCACGTCCTGTTGCCGATATGCGAATTGAACCAAAAGCTGTACGTCTGTCGGATCGGTGGTCCCGTCACAGTTGATATCCCCCACCGCGTGGGGATCGGTGCCGGTCTGGTCGCCGCAATCACAGGAGAGCACCGGTAAGGTTCAAACGAAGTCGTCGTGCGCAGGACCTTCGGCATTGCCACCACCCCAGGGATCAGTATTGCCATCAAGATAGGCCTCATTCCAGGCGCTTTTCACATCGGACCACTTAAGCGTGAATTCACACTGTTCGGTCCCCAAGGGAGGCGCAGACGTATATACTGCTTCCATTGTGGTCGGGGAAACGAATTGCTCGTAGTCGAAATCGCCACAGCCGAAGCAGAGGATGTTCGGAAACCAGTTTTGGTCGCACTCGGTGTCGAAATTAATTGTAATGTAATCCCCGACCTTTAACAAACTTGGTGCGTCGACGTTTACAACTGCCGGGGCAAGGGTCGTATTGAGGTTTCCACTTGCCTGGAGGTAACTCAAATAGGAAGGCGGAGATTGAAGTGCTGCCCCTACCGATCGTTTTTCTCTGCCTTCCAGGCCATCAAGTCTTTCGAAAAACGTGGTTACACGAGGGACGAGCTCACTACTCAACGGATGATCGGTATGACCAATGCAGACTCTTGCACCCGCCGCAATGAAATCATCTGTCAGAGAGGCACCGTCACATGTACTAACGAATACGAGACTGCCATCGAAGTCGGCATAATTCCGAATGAATTGACCATACACGCCGATCGAGAACCACGTCGAGGCTTCAGTATAATAAATCTCAATACCCTCTTCATAATTAAGCAAATACTGTTCCACGGCCGTGGTCCAATTATTGAATCCTTCCGATGATTTCTCATAGCACTCGACCGAAAAGTATTCGGTATTACCATGGGAAGATATCAGCAAAACTCCCAAATCCTGAGCCTCCTCGTGAATGATTCTATAGAATTCAGAAAGCGTACACTCGCCATGGGTTGGGAGCGGGCCATCCACATCATCAAGAAAGTCACCTTCCTCATATTGCTGCCCGTACCAACCATAGGGATCAGAGCAGACATGATACCTATATTCGTCGTTACCCCAATCTCCTGCCCACCCATACGGTGAAAATAAAAACGCACAATGATCCGGTCCCCAATTATCACCTACAGTTCTATTCACCTGGGCGAGTAGATCTGCAGCGGGTCCATAGTTGATTAATGCTCCGAATATCGCACAACATACTACGCAGTGCTTAAAACCGTCTATTCTAAGCATAATAGGTACTCCCTTTCGCACATCGATTTGCATAGCTATGAGCTAATGGATCGCCTTTGAAGATTGCGTGAAGTCAAGTAGCCACCATCATTCGTTTAGAAAGTTTCTGGCGATCGCCTCTGCAATTTCCTTGTCAATGACAATGTCGCGGATGGCAGTTACGCGTTCACGGTTGTCGGTGGTACTGCCCAAAATGGCCTTTATTTCTGCCAGCTGACTTTTGCCTCGTGGTGCCCGCACCCAGCGGATTGTTCCATTTTGAGAGAAGACTAGGCCAGTATGTGATAGCAAGTAATCTATTTCCCGGGCCCGTTTCAGCAGATGTGATTGATACCATCCTTCAGTCTCTGATTTGGTTATCATGTTGCGATAGGAATCAAGATCGAATGGAATTTCAAAATCCGTACCAACGTTGTAAGAAACGCGCATATCCGCGGGGCCTTTCGTACCGGTATTAGCGGTCAAATATGCTGTATCTACGATTTCTTGACTGAGCATAAACTCTACCGCTCGCTGAAAAGCGCCATCCCGCCCAAGGCTATCAATCCATATTGGAAGGATGTCCCAGAACCTATCGCTAAGTTTGCTGATCGCGCGAATATCAGGATCTATTTCTGTAGTGTCTTTCGGAATTGGCCGTGGCCTCGGGTAGATATGCTGGTTATTAACCAATATGATTGAATCCTCTACGACCACGTCATAGGGTCCCGGAATTAATTGGCCATCGTGGATAAGCCATCCCGTACCCTCATAAATTGAATCTTGTGAGTGTGAAATCCGCTGAGCACGTTGTCCGGGTTTGTGCAATTGCTCATCGGAAGAAATCGTGGCTCTCGAATTGGAATCCTCGATCGCCCCAGACTGTCTTTCACCATCTTCGGCTTGTGCCCACGCCACCTGTGCAGCGCACAAGATCACTGCCACGCTGAAAAAACACATCACCCACTTCGCTATCATGTTGGATTTCATGTCATTACTCCCCGATTACTAAAGCAACTCATCAATCATAGTGTCGAAACCCCGTCC
>CAYWVO010000040.1:0-30684 GCA_964461835.1 uncultured Ignavibacteria bacterium
CTGGCGTGGCCCTGATCTGAGGGCGTGCGATCAGCACACCCGGAGATCAGGGTTTCTAAATGCGCTCGGTAGGACACGTCAACTCCCAAGTTATTTCGTCAATTGTTAACACTGCATCGCAGCATTTATTGTCGAAACCACGTCGCCAAGGCGACTCAGGGGTTTCGACCTACAAAAGCCTTTTGATCCCACCATAATTGATGAGCCACCCCACAACACCAGGAAATTCACATTGTGTATATCCACAAGCTGAAACCCTCACCGGGATTCTGCCTGAATATATGCGCGCTGGCCGGCTGGCGTGGCCCTGATCTGAGGGCGTGCGATCAGCACACCCGGAGATCAGGGTTTCTAAATGCGCTCGGTAGGACACGTCAACTCCCAAGTTATTTCGTCAATTGTTAACACTGCATCGCAGCATTTATTGTCGAAACCACGTCGCCAAGGCGACTCAGGGGTTTCGACCTACAAAAGCCTTTCGCTTCCACCATACATGGTGGGCTTCCCCACAGCACCCGGAAATCCAAATCGTGTATCACCACAAGCAAAACCCCTCTCCGGGATTCTGCTCAAATATAGGCACGTTGGGCGAGGACAGTCAAGTAGGGGGCGTGGTTTCCACGCACCAGGGAGTGAGCCCAAGGGCTGACCGGCACAGGAGGGCTTGGCCACCTTTGGCGGGGCTGACCGGCACGGGATTGGGGGAATTCCTTTCGAAGGGGCAGACCGGGAGGTCTGCCGCCCACATATCCTCGCCAATGGATTCCGGATCACGTCCGGAATGACGGCCGTTTACGGCCGATTTCTTTCGCAAAGACGCCAATTCTGCAAATTCGGATAGGACGGGCAGGTTAAAGACCTGCCGCGCACAATCCACCGGACGGGCAGACGAGACGTCTGCCGCGCACAAAGTGCTTCTAGAAACCCCGATCTCCGGGTGTGCTTCGCACTCCCCCAGATCAGGGCCACGCACGTCCAGGCGCGCCATTTTTTCCCCTTGCACTCGAGCCAGAAAAGCGTACTCTGGTGAGGATCTGGGCCGACGGCCCGTTCACTGAAAACTATCGGGTAGTGGAGGATAGCAAGACCATGGCTGAACCGGGAAAATTCGCACTGTGGCTGCGGGCAACTCGCCCGTTTTCCTTTACCGCGTCACTCTTGCCGGTGGCGCTCGGCGGATTGTGGGCGTTTCGGGAAGGCCCGATCAACTGGCTTAATTTTGCGTTGGCGATTATCGCCGGGCTTTTGTTCCACATGGGCACCAACCTGGTCAACGACTTTTTCGATTTTAAAAAAGGGGTCGACCGGGAAGGCACCTATGGCTCGTCCGGGATTCTGGTCGCCGGCCTGATGAAACCCGCACAGATACTCCGCGGCGGACTAATTGCGTTCGCGGTCGGCTCGGCAATCGGAATTTACCTGGTCACGCAGGCCGGGCTGCCGATTTTAATCCTGGGCATCATCGGCTTTCTGGGCGGTTTTCTCTACACCGCCGCGCCGGTCAATTACAAATATTATGCAGTCGGTGAGTTTGGCGTATTCCTGATGATGGGCGTGTTGATGACCCTTGGCGGCTACCTGGTGCAAAACCGGCCCTTCAATTGGGACGTTGTCATTTTCTCCTTGCCGATCGCGTTTTTGGTCGCCGCGATCTTGCAGGCCAATGATATCCGCGACATCGAGGCCGACAAGAAGGCCGACATCGCCACGATGGCAATCGCCGCCGGCAGAGACACCGCCACCCTGATATACGACTTTATGATTCTCGCCGCGTTTGGTATCGTGGTCTTAATGGTCGCGACGCGGCTTCTGACTCCCTGGAGTTTGCTGGTCTTTCTCACCCTGCCGCTGGGACTCAAAAATATCTCGGTCATGCACAAAACCCGCAATGACGGTCCGACCGCGATTGCCACGATGGATGTCAACACCGCGCAGTTGCACATGACCTTCGGACTTTTGCTGTGCCTGGGGATCATCCTGGGGCGTGTGCTCTAAGCTGACCGCAACCATGAGTTCGTCCGTTTCCAACTATCCACACATGTGGCCGCTGCTGGCGGCCATTTTTGTTGCCGTGGTCCTCTGGGGCTGGGTCTTCGGCCTTGGCGGATTAAACTTCTGGCTGAAAATGAGTATCAGTGTGGCGCTACTGGCCACTTTTTCATTGTTGATTAATCATCATACACTCGCCGCAGACTATGCGTTCCATTTCTCCGCCGTGCCATTGGGGCTCGGTGTCGCGGCGGCGTTGTACTTCATCTTTTGGTTTGGCGGCATTGTGTTGCGGGCGCTTCTCCCGCCCAGTGATTTCTTGATTCGATCAGTGTACGACACCAAAGTAGCCTTACCCGACTGGGCCATCGCATTGCTACTGGCGGCAATTATCGGTCCCGGCGAAGAGGTCTTCTGGCGCGGCCTGGTGCAGAAGCGTTTAATCGCGCTGACCAGCCCGGCCTTCGGTCTGGTCCTGAGCGCGGCTCTCTACGCATTGGTCCATTTCTGGGCCGGCAACGCGGTCCTTATTCTGGCGGCGTTTCTTGTCGGCGTGGTGTGGGGGTATTTCTACCTGAAATCAGGCTCGTTGATCGGCCCGATGATTTCTCACGCGGTATGGGACGTGGTAATTTTTGTTCTGTTGCCGCTGGCCTAATCGAACGACCCGATCACCTCCTTGAATTCCTCCGACGAGGCAATGTCGCGGACCACCGCCTTGGTCTTCACCTTGACCCCTTTCGCGTCCCTGCCGAATTGCTCAATCAGATCCTCCGGACCCAGGTCACCTTGCATTCGCTGTAATGTTTCCCGATACCGCGCATCAAGCACGACGGGAAGTCCCACCTGACCGTGGTAGGTGGGGTACACGACGCCCTTCCGGCTTTTGGCGTGAGCTTTGATCAACGTGTCGATGGTCTCCGAATCGATCAGCGGCATGTCCCCGAGTCCGATAACCATGGTCTCACTGTCGGCCGGCAAGTACCGCATGCCGATTTCAAACGAGGTCGCGTTCCCCATCCGGAATCGGGGATTGATCACAATTTTCATCCCTTTAATCGGAATGCGACGGATAATTTCCTTGGCCTCGAACCCGAGGATGAGAACAAGTTGATCAATTGCTGAGGATTTGTACGAGAGCGTAACCCGTTCGATCAGCTCCGCAATCTGATCCACCGACAGCGGTCGTCGCACCGCCGGACGGCGAGACAATCCGCCCGCACAAATCATTCCGACGATCATCTGGTACCCCCCTATGGTACATCGTGCGTGTCTGTTGCCATCCTTGGCTTACCAGTATGGTAAATCCGGTCAAGAGAAATGCAAATGTTTTATGAAGAAATTTAAAAAATTAACACAGCGTAACCGGCCGCCGCACTCTGCCCGGATCGTGGCCGGCCCACGGCCGAAGGCTAGTAACTCGTGGAGTCGATCTTCACTTTGCCGCGGAATATCCAGTAAATTGACGAGGTATACGCAATCACCAGCGGCATACCGATCAGGGCAATGATCAGCATTATCGTGAGTGTCTTTTGCGACGATGCCGCGTTGTAAATAGTCAAACTGTTTTCCAACGCGGGATTGGCGAGAATAAGATTTGGGTACATGCCAAGCCCCACCAAGGCCAGGAGCGCGGCCACCGCCGCACACGAGGACAAAAACGCGCGAAAGTCTCGATGGTGATGAATTTCGCGCGGGATATTGGCAATGGCCAACATATTCAACAGTGGCAGAATGGAAAACACCGGGCTTTCACGAAAGATCTCGGTCATGTGCGGAACATAGACCAAGGTTGCCATGGTGGTCATGGCGTAACAGATGATAAAAAAGATGATCGTGTTGTTGACCCAGCCGCGGATTTTGTTGTGCAAATCGTCTTCGGTCTTCAGCACAACGTAAATTGCCCCGTGCATCATGAATAACGCCACGGTGGTGACGCCGACCAGTAGCGCGTACGGATGCAACAGATCAAAAAACGAGCCGATGTATTCGAAATCAGGACCGATTGTAATACCCCAAATGATATTGCCCAGCGCAACTCCGATCAGCAGCGCCGACAGCACACTGCTCACCGAAAAGCTGATATCCCAAAATTGTCGCCAGCTCGGATTTTCCCGTTTACTGCGGAACTCAATGGCCACCGCCCGGAAGATCAGCCCGAAGAGCAGAAACATAAGCGGCAAGTAAAAGCCCGAAAAAGCCGTCGCATACACATCGGGAAACGCCGCAAACAACGCCCCGCCGCCGGTGACCAGCCACACCTCGTTGCCGTCCCACACCGGGCCGATCGCATTGATCATCAGCCGACGTTCTTGATCTGTCTTGGTCAACAGGTGGAGCGCGCCGACGCCTAAATCAAAACCGTCTAAAATTGCATACCCAATAAACAGTACGCCAACTAACAGAAACCAGATCGAGTTAAGATCAAAGGTAAAGTTCATGCCCGATGCCCTCCTGCTGGAGCCGTCTCGTCCGGGCCATGCTGGATCTTCTCATTGAGCAAATAAACAAAGAGCACGAAGAGCAGTGCGTAGATGATGCCAAACATAATCATCGAGCCCCAGATCTGCCCGGCCGGAACCGTCGGCGAAAACGCGTCAGCAGTCTTCAATAAACCGTACACAATCCACGGCTGCCGGCCCACCTCGGCGGAAAACCAACCTAATTGATTCGCCAGTTGAGGACTTAAGACAGCAAACACAAAAATCCACAAGAGCCAGCGGGTGGTAAACAAACGCTTCGCAGCAAGAAACGCAACGCCCACCAGCCCCAGAGCGATCTGAAACATCCCCAGCGCAACCATTGCATGGTACGTTTGAAAGACAATATTGACCGGTGGCCGTTCGTCCTCCGGGATATCCTTCAGGCCGATGATCGGTTTCGATGCGTCCCCGTGCACCAAATAACTCAACAGGCCGGGAATCGCGATACCGAATCGGACCTTCTCCTGATTTTCGTCTACCCAGCCAAACAACCATAACGGGGCCGATTCATTCGATTCATATTGAGCTTCGAACGCTGCCAGCTTGGCCGGTTGCGTTTCAGATACGGTTACCGCGCTGGAATGGCCGGTAATCAATTGCAGGATTGAGGCGATGACAACCAGCGCGAGGGCGATTTTGATGGATACTTTGGCGAATTCCTCATGGCGCTTTTTTAACAGGTAAAAGGCGCTCACCGATAATACGAAAAACCCGCCGGCCTGCCAAGTGCCCATCAGCGTGTGGGAGAGACGGTCGAGCGTAGACGGATTTAACAACACCTGCCAGAAGTCAACTACTTCTGCGCGCATGCGCCCGGCCTGTTCAACGATGTGATGTCCGGCGGGTGTCTGCTGCCAGGAGTTCGCGACAATAATCCAGACCGCCGAAAAGTGGGCCCCAAAACAAACCAGCACGGTGCTGAGGAAATGAACGCGCGGTGAAACTTTGTCCCAGCCGAAGAGCAGGAGGGCCAGAAAACCGGATTCGAGAAAGAACGCAAAGATACCTTCCGCGGCCAATGCACTGCCGAATACATCGCCAACAAACCGCGAATAGACCGACCAGTTCGTGCCAAACTGGAATTCCATTACAATGCCGGTGGCCACACCGAGGGCGAACACCAACCCAAAGATTTTCACCCAGAACTTGGTCATGTTCTCATATAATTTGTTCTTCGTCCGCAGGTACATTCCCTCCATGATGACCAACAGGACACCGAGACCAATCGAGAGTGGCGGAAAGATGTAATGGAACCCGACCGTAAGACCAAACTGAATCCGCGAGAGCATTAACGCATCCATGTACAGTCCTCCGGCGGGAGTATACAGGAGAAAAAAACCAATCGGCAAGGAGAATTATGGAAACCTGACAATGGCCATAAACTTCACCATCCACACTGTCACATTTTGGGAAAACGCCAATCAGGTGTCAAGGGTGTCCCAGCGTTTGAGGATATACTGCACGTATTCGCGCACTTTGTTGATTGCGCCGTTGCGATACCGCTGGGCTTTCTCACGATTGAAGACTGGTGCACCTTCGCCTTCTTTATACGTCAGGACCGGTCCGGGATAGGGGTAGGTGGTCACCCCCGGCATGATTTGATGGACCAGCTCATCCCGGTAGTCTTCTTCCGTCACCATTTCTGGATCGAGCGCGAGAATATAGCCGTTTTCATCACAGCCGGCATGCCCCCCCGCCTGTCCGTACACCTCTTCGCAAACCGGCGTTGCCAGGTACCACCAGTCAATAACCGCGAATTTCTTCTGGGTTTTCACAAACGCGGTATAGGCTGCCGCTTTCAGGGAGTTCGTATTCCCGCCGTGACCGTTCAAAACAATGACGCGTTCAAAACCCTGCTGGGCGATCGCCACCAAAATATCTTCAAGATACGCTTGAAAAACCTGACCCCGCACCGGTACGGAACCGGGGTAGGCGGAAAGACCTTTAACCTCTCCATACGGTACGGTCGGGCAAATGACCGCCGGGAGATCATCCGCAATCGCCGCCGCTAAATCAGCCGGAATCAAGTTATCAGTGCCCAGCGCACAGACACCATGTCCCTCTATTGTCCCGACCGGTAAGAGCGCAACGCGATGTGTTTGCGGAACTACCCGCCGGAATTCCTGCCAGGTGATCCGTTCGAGATATATCGGCATACCGACTGCCTTTGTGTAAGAGGTTCTTTTATAGAGTGGCCGTTGCCCTCAGGCATGCTTCTCGACTTCTTC
Source organism: uncultured Ignavibacteria bacterium (assembly GCA_964461835.1). Taxonomy (GTDB): domain Bacteria; phylum Zixibacteria; class MSB-5A5; order WJJR01; family JAJRUJ01; genus CAYWVO01. Next base: position 6,701 of record CAYWVO010000040.1, read on the forward strand.
GTCGCTATAATTGGCAAGCACCGCTTCGGTTGCCGAGGCCGTCGTCTCATCCCCGACCAGGCGGAACTGGTTGATGTCACGAACGATGAATTCGATATCCTCCTGATGCCGGACATCATACCACAACTCCATCTCTTGCCATTGCAGACCCTGGAGTTGCAATTGTTCAATCAGCATTGCGTACGCGCGATCGGAACTGAGCGGCACCCCGTCCAATATTTCGGGGCGATTCGTCTCCAAACCCAGCAAATACAGTCCGCCGCGGATTGTCGGCCCGATGATAATCGGATGATTGCGCAACTCCCGAAAGGCCATCGTGAGCGTGTCTTTCATAATGGTGGGATTGTATCCCCCGATCAACAGCAAGCGCTGGTATCCTTCATCGAACACATGGCTGATTGTGTCGCGCAACCGCTCTTCATAGGGAGCGACGGTCTGCGTCAGGATTTCGACCCGATCGGCGAGCGTGGTCATCCGTTTGCGCCGTGGAAACCGTGCCGCAAGATTTTTCAAGGCCTTTTTAACAATCTTGACGCGCGTCGGCGGCGCAACAGCGACTTTCAGGTCAATCCCGTTGATTTGTGCACAGGTGCACAACGTGTCTTCCACGAACGCGGTCTTGAGCGTCAGCATCTGTTCGTCGGTAAATACCCGCAGCGATTCCGGCCGGTCCGCCGGGCTCATGGGGTTGCGAATTGAAATGATGAGGGCGTCGTTTTGTTGTGTTGTCTGTCCCATACTGCAACATATAACATTATTTCGATCAGGACAAGCCCTCCGCTAAGGCCCCGCAGCGCCTGATCTTCCGCAGTATAGTGTATGGCTTTCAATGTACGCCGCAACAGATGCCGGAACGAGATGAGCTATTGATTCACCCTTGCGCGCGGCACGGCGAATCTGTGACGCGGAAATTGGTATATCTTCCATGACGATAGTCTCTGCCCGGTCGGCGTATTCATCGGGAAGCGTGCTCCCCGGACGAGGGGCCACCAGCAGCCGTACTGCGGCCAGGATATCCTGCGGCTGTTTCCAGGTACGCAGCTCCTCAGCAGTGTCGGCACCCACGATCAAACACAGGTCATCCTCGGGATGAACACGCTGCAACTCCTGCACGGTTTCGATCGTGTAGGACATCCCACCGCGACCCGCTTCCCGATCGCTCACGGCAACCTGGGGAATATCGGCAAAGGCCAGCGACACCATGGCCAGCCGGTCGGCAAACGGCGCCTCAGTCTGCCCTTTGTGGGGCGGTCGGTATGCCGGTACGACGTAACACGGGTTGAGTTGATATTGATCGATCGCGGCACGAGCCAACGCGACATGACCATTGTGTACCGGATCAAAACTGCCGCCGAATAGTCCAACTGCGGCCACTGCTACGGCCCCTCCTCGGCGCTTGGAGGTGGATTTAAATGCGGTTGTACTTTCAGTAAGCGTTCCCGGGCTTTCTCGGTGATTTCCTGTTCCGGGTAGAGATACACCAGTTTTTCGTACCATACCTTTGCCGAATCGTACCGCTGTTGATTGCGGTAAGTCTCTCCGATCCGATAGATTGCCTCCGGCACATATGGTGAATTGGGATAGTTGTCGAGCAGTATTTGGAAATACACGCGGGCGGCAGTCTGCGCACCCATTCGCTGATACAGTTTTGCGGCGCGAAAGTCCTTGCGGGACAGTCGGCCATAGCACCGTTGCAACAGCGAATCGGCCGCCGGCAACAATTCGCTGTTGGGATGATCGTCGCGGAACGTTCGCAGGAGGTTCACGCACGATTCGAGATAATCCTGGTCCAACCCAATACTGTTCGGCGCCGCCTCAAAGAAACTCCGCGCCCGCATTAATTCCGCATCATCGACCAGTTCACTGGTTGGATATTGGAGGTAAAACCGGCGGAATTCCCCGGCAGCCAATTCGTACTCGCCCTGTTCAAAATAACAGCGCCCAACAAAGTATTGTGCCGAATCAGCGAACACTGATCCGGGACTTTCGAAGATCACCGACTCAAAGAGCTGCCGCGCATCACTATAATTGCCGTCCGCAAACCGCTGCTTGGCCAGCCCGTACTTATCCGCGACCGGCCATCCCTTGGTGATTGTCTTTTTCGCGCAGGAAAAAGACAATAGCGCCGCAATCACCCCGGCAAAGAGGACGAACAGAGACGGTACCAGGATTTTCTTATACGTCACCGCACCTCCACTGATGGGCCATGATAACAAGCGTTCAGGTTACTCTCAAGCAAAAAGGCCCTTTCAATGGTAACCCTGAACAGCAATCTGGTTCGTCAGATCGGTCAACGAACTGAGAAGAACAAATACGTCAATACGCCCAACGCAGCGGTTATTCCCAGCGGAGCGACCCAGCGACTGGCAACATCAGAGGCGGGCGGAACCGGTAAGCCCGCAAATTGCTCCCGATTGTATCTTACCAAATCAGCCGAGTGAAACCAGCCGCGGAATTCCGTGGTGATCACCGAATCGACGGGAGCTTGACCGGTGCTGCTTTCCGCGGGCACCAGGGCCAATGATACCGTTCCAATTCGCTGGACCCACAGTGAACCCAAAAGGCTGAACCGCGTCTTTTTCGACAAGGTCAGACCGCAGGCAGTGATCTCGCAGGCCCAGGCGGAACTGGTATCGCTCTCCTGCAGCGATCCGGGAGAGACGTACCGCGCCAGCATGGACCGGCATGGTTCCTCACCAGTGATGGTAATTGCGCTCGTACCCGCCGGTAAGTGTTGTAAGAGGGATTGGAGACTATCGGCCAGACGCGCCACGCCGGCCTGCATGAACTCGGTGTGATCCAGATGTGCCGTGGAAGTATCTCGCGTTTCAGCAGCGACGGATACATCCGTTAAGAGACTTCCAAGAAAGAAAATGAAAACAAAAAGGAAGAGAACTGCGCGTACCCGGCTAGCGCGTCGTTTCCTCGAAGCGCATCGGCGTCCAAGGCACAATTGAACCGAATTTCTTACGCAGCGTCCGATAGTGTTTCTCCACCCGGCGGAAATACGACGTCGGGAGTTTCTCCCCGGCACGAATCCGGCCCCGCAGTGCCGTCTCACCGTAATTATAGGCGATGATGGCCCGTTTGACACTCTGGAAATCGGCAACTAATTCAAAGAGGTAATGGGTCCCCAATTGGACATTATAAATCGGGTCGAACAGCTGATCTGCATGCCGCCACGCGACCCCGCGACGCTTAGCTACCGCCTTGGCCACGGATGGTTTAATTTGCATCAATCCCCGTGCGCCCATGTAAGAGACTTCTTCCGGGCCGAACGATGATTCGGTAATAATCACGGCGACCAGAAACAGGGGGTCGAAATCATATTTTCGGGCCTCGTCGACCAGAGTCGCAGCCACCCGCGCCCGTTGCCCCCCGCGCAGGCGATGGTCCAACTCATTGATGATGTTGACCATCAGGGCCTTTTCATCCAGATTTTCTCTCGCGACATTTTGCCGATGCAGCAGTTCGGCCTGCGGAATGACCGCCTCCTCGACTGCAGCATCTTGCACAGATCCGGCGAACGCGGCCATAATCACGCCGGTCGCAAGAACCCCGCGGACCAGCAGGCGGCGGTGCAGCAGGGCCCGCACGGTTCGCACCGAACCGGGGAGATACTGACTATGCATCAAATGTTTAAGCCCCTGCATTTTTACACCATACCCGCTCATACAATTATCGCGAGACACCAGTTTGTCTTGAATTATAGCGAGCTACGCAAGTAGTGTGCCGACTGTTGAGTGAAAAATTACTTCACGTGACCGAAAAGGTCGTAGCCGTCGGCTTGCTCGATCACGACATCAGCGAACCCGGGATGTCGCCGGCCATTGGTGGTAACAAACACCGCCCCATCGATTTGCGGCGCATCGCTGATCGATCGCCCTTCCCACATTCCCTCATAGATATCGGAAGGAGTCTCCAGTAAACACCGCAATTCTGCACCGATATGGCGCTCGGACCGACGTGCCGCGATCGTTTCCTGCACCGCCGCCAACTCGTCTACCCGCTGGTCGGTCACTGTCGGTGACGGCACATCAGAGCGCCCGAATGATTTGGTTCCTTCCTCCGGTGAGTAGGCAAACATTCCCATGCGGTCAAATTCGAAATCTTCAACGAATTCGACCAATTCCCGAAATGATTCGTCGGTCTCACCTGGATGACCGATTAAGAATGTCGTTCGGATCGTCGCGTGTGGTAATTTAGTACGGATATTATTCAAACACGATTCTATATTTTTCCTTGTGACCTGCCGTCCCATGGCCTTGAGGACGGAATCGGAGATGTGTTGCAGGGGGACGTCCATATACGGAACAACTTTTTCACACACCGCACAGGTCTCTACGATGTCTTTGCTCAAATGTGCAGGATGTAAATACAGCATCCGAATCCAAAAATCACCATCGATATCGTTGAGCTGTCTCAGTAGTTTCGGCAGCCATTGTTGCCCCTGGTCCAGTCCGTACGCGGCAGTATCCTGGCCGACTAAAATCAGTTCATTCACGCCGGATTCAACAAAGCGGCGGGCTTCTTTTTCAATAATTTCAATATCCCGGCTGCGCAACGCTCCTCGAATAGATGGGATTACGCAGTACGTACACCGATTGTCACACCCGTCCGAAATCTTGATATACCCGTACGTATGAGCGTTTGGTACCGAGCGTATTCCAGCTGCCAAGGAGCCCTGCGCTGCGGGTGAGCCGATCCAGCAGATTGGACTGTCAGAACGTATGACATTCCCCGTCAAAATCCGAACCACTAAATCCGGGCGCTGAAGACCGATAATGGCGTCAGCTTGAGGAATTTGGTCGCACAGCTCTTTGCCATAGCGCTGCGCCAGGCAACCGGTCACGACAATGCGACCACCAAGTGCTTTGCGGCGAAACACCGCGTCGAAAATTGCTTCGATTGATTCAGATTTCGCCTGACTGATGAAGCCACAGGTGTTGACAATTTCGGCCCCGGCCTTCTCCGGTTCATCAACGATGGTTAAGCCGGCGCCGATGAGATGTGCCGCAAGAATTTCACCGTCGACTTCATTTTTGGGACAACCTAGAGTGTTAATGTAAACGCATTTTTCAAACTGTGTGGAGGCCATCGGATTCTACCAGTCATTCGCTTCGCTCAGGTCGTGCGCTACGGCGAATCGATCCGCCGACACGTCATTTTGCTGACGCTATTTTAACGAGCCGTTAGACCCATTTGCTAGCGTTTTTTTTGCGGGAGAATGAAAACTTCTGCGGAATCAGGAACTTGCAGGGAAAATCGTGTCGCGGAACCCGTTGGATCAGAAATAAGGGGGGATAATTCCAGCTCAATATGATCGTCATTGTAATCAATATATGCCGCTTTTTGCACAGTCGCACTCCCCGGCCGAACCCACAGCGTTAGCCGTTGAATTGCTGCGGTTTGCGCCTTGGCGGCCAAACGGATACGGTATGCCATTTCGCCATCGAGCGAATCGATTTTGCAGTCAACCTTCAGAAAATCACGCCGCAAAGACCAGATGAAATGGACCGGAGCCCTAAACTCAGTCAGCGAATCGGGAATCCGAACTGTCACCTGATTGTAGGCCGGCACCCAATGCCACAAGGTATCCCCGCTGTTGACCATGGTCTCCTGCGGGGTCTCCACCCGGAATGTGCCCTTCGGACCCAGCCAAACCTGACCCTCCTGCCACACGGTGTCACCAAACACCGAAGAAATGGTCCGTTTGGCAAACGTAAAACTCTGATGATCGGCGGTATGGTAGGCCTTCTCCAGAGCGGTAATGACACTGTCGATATTGCAGTCCGACGCAGCCAATACGAGGGACGGAACGAGCACCATCGCTGTCGTCAACACTACTCCAACCAAGACAGACCGCCAATATCGGCTGCGTCTATCTGTGTTGGACTCGATTTTCACCCTCTGCACCACTGGGTCAGCGTCCTTCTCAGAGGCTCCATATCTTTAGGTTGGGGATGGGTGAAAAGTTCCCGCGAATGCTAAACGGATAATCGGGACGCATCATTCAGCGGGAGTCGCCTGGCGGAATTTCTCGGGCAGTTGTTCTTTGGTGACCAGGACCTCCCGCGCTTTGCTGCCGTCATAGGGTCCCACCACACCGGCGGCCTCCAGTCGATCGATCAACCGGGCTGCCCGCTGATAGCCGATCCCCAATCGGCGCTGCAACAGCGAAACCGATCCCTGCTTATGCCGGACTACTACGTCCGCTGCCTGGCGCAAAATGAGATCTTCGGGATCGAGTTCGGAGGCGCGTTGTTCGGCTTTTCCTTCCTCGAACGTATCGATTTTGTCGACATCCACAACTTGCGATTTCAGGTGTTCCACCAGCCGCTCGGTTTCCGCACTGCTGATGAAAGCACCGTGCAGCCGGATCGGCGTATGGGTACCCGGAGAGAGAAATAGCATATCGCCGCGTCCCAAAAGTTTCTCCGCCCCGTTGGTATCGATAATCGTGCGGGAATCGACTTTGCTGGCAACCTGAAAGGCGATCCGCGACGAGAAGTTCGCCTTGATTAGACCAGTGATGACGTCCACGGAGGGCCGTTGAGTCGCCAAAATCAGATGAATCCCGACCGCCCGCGCCATCTGGGCCAGGCGCGTCACCAGTGTTTCAATTTTATTGGCCGAAGCGCTCATCATCAGGTCAGCCAACTCATCAACTACCATCACCAAATACGGTAATTTTTCCTCGTCCCCCACCCGATCATTGTAATCGCCGACATTACGCACTCCGGCACCGGCGAGCATACGGTAGCGTTCTTCCATTTCGCGAACACATTCCTCTAAAATGCGTTCTGCGGCACGCGGGCGTGACACGACATTTTTCTCCAGGTGGGGGATTCCCTGGTACACCGACAACTCCAACATCTTGGGATCAACAAAGAGAAACCGTAGTTCACTGGGATGCAACCGGAACAGCAGGCTGGTTATTATCGCATTAATACAGACACTTTTCCCTGACCCGGTCGCCCCGGCAATCAACAAATGTGGCATGGTCGCCAGGTCCACCACGAACGGATTGCCGCTGATATCTTTTCCCAGCGCCAGCGGGAGACAGGCATCGGTGACGGTAAACGCCTGCGATTGCAGGATTTCGCGAATCAGAACGTCCTCGGCTTCCAGGTTTGGCACTTCGATGCCAACCGCAGCCTTGCCCGGCACCGGAGCGACAATACGAACTCGTTGTGCCCGCAAAGCCAAAGCCAAATCGTCGGCGAGATTGACAATCTGGTTTACTTTCACTCCCGGCGCGGGTTTGAATTCATAGCGCGTAATCACTGGACCGGGAAAAACTTCAATCCGGTCATCCGCGATGCCCACATTGTATGTAGCGAGCGCGTCCCGCAACGCGTCAGCGCCGACCGTCGCCCGCTCATCGTTTTTCCGTTTCTGGGCAGCGGAACGTGTTTCCGGTTCGGTCAGCAGTTCCAGCGCGGGGTATTGAAAGTCACCAACTTCCAGCCGCTTTGGTGCGACGGCTTTCGGGGCACGCTGCTGTGGTTTCTGTTCGGAGTGTTGCTCCTGGGACGGTTTTTCCGGTTCGTCGGATTCTTCGGACCGGTGAAGATCTTCAGCGTAGGGTACCGACGAACGCATAAAATCCGGCTCGGGTTTCGGTGGTTCCTCCTCCGTTTCATAGTCATCTTCCAGGTCGGGTAGCCCGACCCGCCCCAGTCGAGAAATCGCCTCTTTCGTTTTGTTCCAGGCTGCGGCAAACGAAAACGGTGGTTTCGGTGTTGGTTGGCGTTCGCGTTTCGTGCACCGGGCAGACGCCGTACGGATTCTTACTGTCGGTAACGCCACCCCCCGCAGAATCTTGCGCCAGGGGAGGAAGAGATAGACAAACCCTGCCAGCAGACAGACCAACACAATACCCGCTCCCCATCGCCCCAACAGGCTACCCATAATGCCGGCAATCGCATACCCAAATCCACCGGAGAGTGAGATTGAATAATGATCAAAATCCTGTTTTGCCGTCGCCGGCCCCAGCTGGAGGATCACCCCAAAAATGAAAATGACCAGGAGGACTGCGGCCGTCCGCCGCAAGAGGTTATTCAGTCGCGTGCCAAACAGCTGCTGCAAGCCGTAAATGACCCCGAGCGCCGCGACGCCGAACGAAGAAAGCCCGAACATGCCGACCAGTACGAAGGCAATCCATCCGCCAAACAATCCGGCCGAATTGCGTACGCGGTATTGCTCGGTCCAGACTTCGGTGTCATCGGCGGCAAACCAGCGGTCGTCGTGAAACGAATGCGTAAACAGAGACAGCATGACGAAGAGTGACAACGTCACCAAAAGTAGACCGAACAACTCAGTCTTGCGGCGTATTGAGATACTACTCCACCCCATCAGCGAGTATACTGGCTGGACATTCCCCCCTCTCGTTGGAAAATAGTAAAGCAATCGGGACTGGTGTCAATGGGAAATAAAAAAAAGCAGGGGACTTCCCCTGCTTTTTGCACACTGCAGCAAAAACTGTCTTACTTCACCGCATCCCGCAGTTTCATGCCGGGTTTGAACTTCGGCACCTTCGTGGCGGCGATCTTAATGGATTCGCCGGTCTGTGGATTGCGACCGGTGCGCGCTTTGCGCTTGCTGACCGAGAACGTGCCAAAGCCGACGAAACTGACCTTTTTGCCTTTTTTGAGGCTCGTGGTGATGCTGTCAAACGTCGATTTCAGGGCCCGATTCGCCTGCGCCTTCGAGACCTTGGCATCTTTCGCGATCCGTTCGATGATCTGTTCGCGGTTCATACTTCCCCCCTCCAGGGCGTTAGTAAGTCTGGGGTACCTCCCCCCTTGATTTTCGCGCACAATACCGGGGGGCTGAGAGGCTGTCAATATTTTTTTCGCCCTTCACCCCAAAAAAACCCTATATTTATGCGGGTTCCCGGCCAACCCCCTCTGAAAACCTGCGCCCAATGGGCGGTTCAGCAGACAGCGATTGGTCAAAATCCAGGTATGGCGCAGCGCATAAAACAGAGAAGAAATGTGTAGATATTGTGTTGAGTACGCGAGCAACTTAATGGTATACAATTTCTTATCTGAACGCCCCACGTATGCCGCTCTCGGATTTCTCAAACTTGATATCCGGAAGTTGCTTCACATTTACCCGGAAATAATAGCCTTCCCGATTACCCCCGGGCACCCAGTTGAACTGTGCCTCCCAGCAATGCAGGTCCCGGTAGATAGTAAACGTCTGACTGGCCATGCGGTGATCGACAACATCATAGTACCACTTGTAATCAACGCGCCAATTGGCCGTGGGGCTGATTTCAAGCGTGCCACCAATCGTATGCGCTTTGGAGGTCCCGCCGGAGATAAAGCGCGTTTCACTATAGCGATAGGAAAAAGAGGCATTGAACGGCAGCCCGGTTGGACTCAGCGTATCGGGTCGGTCGCTGACCCGTGAGGGAATAAACGCTGATTCGCCGCCGCGAATCGCATAGGACGATGAGACCGAGAAATTCTCCAACCGCGGATTCAACCACTGTAATTCCAGTGTCCGCGGGTTATAGAGATCATGGGTTGCCCGGATATTAAACTGTATTTGATTCGCCAGACGGGTGCTCAATGAGGAATTAAGTTTCGACCACTTCCGTTCCGTAGCTTCGAGGTTGTAGCTTGCCGAAACATCGCCGGTTAACAAGGATGATTTCTGTTCCTCGCCCCCCTGTAGATACTTCGCGTCGAGATTATGCCCCAGACTGAACGAGAGAATCTGGGAGCGCGTTGATGATCCCCCACCGACCCCGGTGAAGCTGCGCAGTTCTTGATGGGCGGTAATTGCCGGTGAAAGGGAGTAGCTGACGCGCGGCGTCATCACATGACGGATCGACTCCACACCGAATATCCGGGGGTGGAGAAAGCCGTAGAGCTTCGTGTTCGCCGAGGCGCCCAGGGAAAATGATCCGCGACGGGCAGGTTCCTCGACTAACACACCTTCCTCCTGTGCCTCATCGGTATCAAAAACGTAATACCAGGTTTCAGTCCCGGAAATGGACGGTGTAATATTGATGTAGGTGAGCAGGCTGTGCGAGCCGGGGATGAGGCTAAACCGGTGATGCAAGGTGGCGTACTGCTTATCGCCGCCGGCTCGTTTAAACACCGCATGATTCAGACGATTGGAGTAACTGTACTTGATCCCGTGATACCAGCGGACCTCATCTTCATCCTCCGGTCGGGGGAAAATATTTCGTGAGATCAAAGTAAAGTTGGCGTTCGGTGATCGTAACGTTTGTTCGTCGGTATCCAGATCGTCGACATGTTCGGCGGCGACCGTAATCGACGCCCCACTCCAGCGCTTGCTGAAATTAACCTGTGATCGCAACTGCCGATTGAGACGATCTCCCTGGTCAAAACTGTAGTCGGTGTAAAAGGTCTCATCGGAGATAAAATTAGCGCTGCCGGCGATCCGCATCGACGGCGACAATTCGTGATTGTGTCTGGCCAACAAACGCCAGCGGCGAGTGGATTGCCTGACCTTAATCCCCTCTACGGTTACCCACCGCGATTCCGGCGCATATTTGAAATCGACGTATCCGTCCAACACATAGCGCAAGGCGTAGCCGATCCTGCCGCGGAATTGCAAACCGGTGGCTTCGCGGATATCTATCGCTACTTCGAGGTCCCAGTATTCCGATGCCGCCCAATAGTAACCGATATTTTCCACAAACCGTTGCCCGCGTTCAAAATTTCCGATCCGCAATTGCGTAAATCCCGAGTGGCGGCCCGGTTTAATTGGAAAGATGTAATAGGGGATGATGAACAGCGGCAGCTTATCGATATACAACACCACGGGCCGGGAAATAACTTTATCCCCGCGAATCACTTTCATGGTCTTGCCATAGAAATGGTAATGTGGCTCGTCGTATTCGCAGGTGGTGTAGGTTCCGTGTTCGACAAAGAACTGCTTTTCGGTGTATTTGAGAAACCGCTGGCTCCGGTAGTAGGCTTTCTCGTGCTCGGTAAAGGAGCCGGTGATTTTTCCGCGTTCGGTCTCCAGATTATAGGTGAGTGTTTCCCCGTACACGGTCTGGGTGCCGTCCATGAGAATCGGTGGATTAATAAAAGCGTCGGCGGAATCAGGGTCGGGAGTCCCCTTCGCGAAGAGCCTTTTTTCCTCGGCATGGTACGTGATGTTGTCTGCGGTAAGTTGAATGGCCTGGTACGATACCTGGCCGTTGCCGTGCAAATCGATTTCCGAGGAGCCGGGTCGTAAGATAATATTGCTGCTGGCATATTCGATTGTATCGATGATGTTTGAGACTGCACTTACGGGATGATAATACGTTCCCCGTGCCCCGCCATGTATCTCCGCCCGATTGACCGAATTATCCTCAATGAAAATGGACAGGGTATCACCGGAGGTCTGATTCTCGCCGCGCAATTCTCCTTCCCGGGGAACACTTTCTCCCGGAAAATAATGTGCTTTGGCGGCACCGTAAGCGTTGATGCGCTCGAGTTGATCCGCTTCGAGCAGGAAATCCACCCGGTCACCCCAGATCTTGTGTTCTTCCCCGGCCAGTGAATCGGTTGTAACTGAATCTGCCGCAGGCCGGAAAACGATTTCCGCATCACCGATCACGGATACTTTTTCCACGTTCCGATTAATGGAGTACAGAATAATCGTATCGCCTTTTGACTCGGCGTTGCTGCCGATTGCCACGGGGTTCTCAGTGAGGATCATCATGCCGGAGTCGGGCCAGGTCACGGCGCGGCCGCACCGGGCAGTCCAGTCCTCCCGCTCGATTTCCACGTCACTGACGGCCCACCCGCGACCGCTGTCCCGGTCGAATTCGAGAGTGGAACTTGTAATTATCGTGCTCGTCGTTGTGTCATCGAAATCCATGATGAGTCGGGGAAGTGAATCGCAGATCGCCCGGTCTTCGTCCCGAAAGAACGTCATCCGGGCTCCCTCGATCCGAACCCGTTCGAGAGAGTCCACCAACACGGCGTTACCGAACGCCCACGCGGTGCGGGTGTGCCGGTCGTAGACGAGGGAATCGGTGGTCAGCCAGCGGTGTGGCTGGGTGAGTTTTACGTCCCCGGTGCAGATAATTCGCCCCTCCGAGCGCAGCCAGGAGGCGATATCGCAGGCGAGTCGATCTTTCCCGATCGCGAACAACACGTTGCCGTATGAATAGGAATTGATGCCGGCGTCGGTCGTAACCAGCCTGGTTGAGTCGGCGTGCAGCAACCGCAAGGTGCGCGCCTCCTCCTGCGCTACCGCTGAAGCAACCAACAGGAGCACCGCGGTGGCGGCGGTAGTCACAATGCCTGCTGTGTGTCGCATATCAGTTATAACAGCCGGGTTGTCGAAACGTTCTGATCCTCACAAGACCGCGAGCGCCTGTTCCAGATCGGCAATTATTTCCTGCGGGTCTTCCAGGCCAACCGAGAGTCGTAATAATCCCTCCGGGATTCCCACGGCCCGGCGCCCATCGGCGGTCATGGCGAAATGCGAGGTCAACACCGGGAGACAGGCCATCGATTCCACACCCCCCAGCGAGCCGGCATTGGCGATCAGTTCGAATGAATCAATCACCCGAATTGCCTCGGCGCGACCACCATTGATTTCAAAGGCCACCATACCGCCGAAACCGGACATCTGCTTCGCTGCCAGGTCATGACCAGGGAAATCCGACAGTCCGGGATAGAACACCTGCCGAATTTTCTCATGACTGTTCAGGTGCTTGGCAATGGTCTCTGCGTTCTTGTTTTGTCGTTCCACCCGCACGGCCAGAGTCTTCAAACCTCGGCCCATCAGAAACGCCGCCTGTGGATCACACACCCCGCCAAGCAACTTGCGGTTTTCATGAATCTGCGCAATGTTATCCGCCGATCCGGCCGCCACCCCGCCGATCAAATCCGAGTGCCCGCCGATATACTTGCTGGCCGAGTGCATGACCATATCCACGCCCAGCATATGTGGTTTCTGGTTAATCGGCGTGGCAAAGGTGTTATCGCAGGCACTCAACACGCCATGTTTGCGGCAGGCGATAACCACGGCCTCAATGTCGATAACGTTCAGAGTTGGATTTACCGGGGTCTCAAACCAGAGCAGGCGCGCCGGCTTTTGCAGGAAATCATCCAGATGAGTAAAATCATCCCGCGATAGATACTCAACCTCGATGCCCAGCTTGCTCAACACGTTATTGAAGACATGGGTCGTGCCGCCGTACAGCGAGTCCGAGGCCAGCAGCCGGTCACCCGCGCGCAGAAACGTCAAGCAAATCGTGGTCGTGGCCGCCTGCCCGGAAGAGAAAATTTGGGCGGCCTCCGCCCGTTCCAGTTCGGCAAGTTTGGCCTCCACGGCCTCGACCGTGGGATTGGAATAACGGGCGTAGATATACCGTCCGCCTCGGCCCTCCTGCAAATCGATCAATTGCTGAGAGTTGATAAAGCGGTAGTTCGAGGTTTGATAAATCGGGGTCACCATGGCGCCATCGAACCGGGTGGCGTCATGTGTGGATTCGACACATCGGGTAAAGTCGCTGCGATCGGGTTTCTCGGACATCGGCACTCCTTTCGCTACCGGCCAAAATCCGAGACTGGATGCGTATCGGCAAGGAAAATGATTGCCGGCGATGAACTGTCCTTCATTGTTCACCAACAGTGATGCGTATCAGAATAAATGACAATGCTAAGGCGGACACAGATGTGATAGCATATCACTTCAAATGAGGATACCAATGCCGAAACAAGTCTACTTTACGCCGAAACTGTTCAAATTCTTACAAGACCTCAAAGCCAACAACGCCAAGCCGTGGTTTGAGCAGAACAAGGAGCGCTACTTAGCAGAGGTGCGCGAGCCGTTTTTGCAATTTATCGCCGATTTTGCTCCGCGCCTGCGCGCGATCAACCCGCACTTTGTTGCCGATCCACGACCGACCGGCGGCTCACTTTTTCGCATTTACCGGGATGTCCGGTTTGCCAAAGACAAAACGCCCTACAAGACGCACGCCGCGGCCAAGTTCAACCACGAACTCGGCAAGGATGTTCACGCCCCGGGTTTTTATTTGCATTTGGAGCCGGGCCAGGTCTTCGCCGGCGCGGGCATTTGGCAACCGGACTCCACCACCAGCGGGAAAATCCGCACTGCTATTGCCGAGGAATCCACTAAATTCAAACGCATCCTCAACGTGAAAGCATTTAAAGAACAGTGCACTGTCGTTGGTGATCAATTGGTCCGTCCCCCGCGCGGCTTCGATCCCGATCATCCGATGATCGACTATTTGCGCTACAAAGATTTCCTGGTCACCACGAGCTTCACCCAGAAAGAGGTCTGCTCACCTGAGTTTATGGATCAGTGGGTGGCAACGGTGAAGACCTGCATGCCGTACACCAAGTTCCTCTGTCAGGCCATTGGCCTGCCGGTATAACAGTGTAGCACGGGCGTCCCGCCCGTGTCGCTTCCGATGCGATACAGATTTTCTCTCCGCCTCATTGGCAATTTCGCGAGATCCAACAAATACACCTGCTTGGGCATCACTCTCGCTAACTATATAAATATTAGCCGCTTACGAATTGGGGGATTCGTCGTCGGATTGGGCTGAAGCATTATTGTGTTTATTTTCGAGGAAAAATACCTTATAGTAAGTGGGGCAGTATAGCTGGTCAGGCGCGTACCATATATTGCCCCATCGCCTACCCTTGGGATTGTGACGATGAGATTGACGACGGGACCGCAGAAATTTACCGATCTAAAGCGGGTTGCCTCATCTAATTTCAGCACGGTCTACTCCGCCCGTGACCCGTTGAGTGATAACCACATTGCGCTGAAAGTCGCCAATCCGGCGGTGGATTACAGCGAGACAATTCTCCGCCAGGAATTCGATTTCCTCTCCGTACATCGGCACCCGAATTTTGTGTCGGTCTACGACTATGGACAAAACGACGAAGGTGTCCCCTTCTTTTCTATGGAATGGGTCGATGGCTCTTCGTTGCTCGCCTCGTGCCATCGACAATCAACCGCAACCATTTCGGCTGCTGTCCTGGAACTCTGCGAGGCGATGGCGGCCCTGCATGCGACCGGCCATGTGCACTGTGACCTGACACCGGGCAATGTCCTAGTGCATAAGAAACCGAACGGGAACCTGGTAACGATCCTAGATTTTGGACTAACAACACGGGCATTCTCGGTGGCCGACCTCCATATCCGCGGAACTGATACCTATATCGCCCCGGAAATACCACGAGGAGATTGCATCACGCCGGCGTGTGATATGTACTCCTTCGGCAAGATATTACACAAACTGGAACAGCTCCTCTTTGCGGAGGGGGAACGACCCGCAGCGTTCCCATTAAATCGGCAGATGATACGACAGTTGGCCGACTGGTGCCGGTCCTCACATCCGGAGTCCCGTCCGGGCAGCTTCGAGACAATAGCCGACTACTGGGCCTCCAAAGTATGCCGACGGACGGACGGCCGTGAGCCGAGACGAACGCGGCATGTTGGCTGCGTAAAATTCGTCGGCCGCGCTGCTGAGCGGCAAATTCTGGCCGACACCGTGTCTGAGCTTTCAGCAGCCGGAGGCGGGCTGGTGCTTATCGGCGGCGGTCCCCGCAGCGGGAAATCATCCCTCCTCAATCGTTTCAAGGCGCAAATCCAGCCACAAATCTCGGGATCGCTCCGCTTTGAGGTGCACACCGCGGACGAATTGCGAAACCGGCTCCCGGAGGTACTGGCCGCGTCCGAATCATATATCACCGAGACGAGTACCGGTGATTTGTCCTCCGCATTTTGTGTATTTCTCAAATACCACGCGGCCGCCGACCTCAGTCGGGCGGACGTCCGATGGCTGCTGGAATTGGCGGAATCGTACGGGGTCGTGCTGCTGATAACCCATCGGGGAACCGGTACCTACCCCCGGAGTGAACGCTTGCGCAAAATAGTCCTCGCTCAGCTGTCATTAACTGAGTTTGAGGAGCTCTGCCGAGCCAATTTCCCGCAGGATCAGTGGCGCATGGTGCCGGTTACCCACCTGCACCGTGCTACAGGTGGCATCCCCTCACTGCTCGCGGCAAAAGCCGCCGATTGGCATGAGTGGCGCCGGAAGGGAAAAGATTCGGAGGCCTTTCGCTGGCGCCGGATTCCTGCCGCTGCCCAGCGAGAACTGCTGGCCGAGCTGGAACCGATAGCAAAGGAAATCATGCCGATAGCCGGCGCACTGGGCGAAGCCCGCGGTTCTTTCACGGTGGCGCAAATCGCTCAACACGTCGAGCTGCCGTCGCGGCGGATACGAATGATAATCCGGCTGTTGGAAGAAGGTGGCTTTGTACGCGTACATCGTCATCCCCAGAGATATTCCTACGCGTTTGCCTCTACCTGGCATCGTGACTGCTTTAACCACTGGTACCGGTCGCGAAGAAACGACGGTCTCTTACTGCCTGATGATTCCCACCAGCCAGCTATTCACCGGTCCGGTCCGGTGGATACTGACCTCACAGATATCGCAGAACTCATCCAGCAGTTTCGCCGAAATGTTCGCCACGCGCCTTCTGGTGATTCTTTGTCTGCGGCCAGTGCGTTGGCGATTCGGATCATCAAGGCCTACGCCACACTCAAAGACCTCGGCGCCTCCCAGAAATGGATCCGCCGACTGGCCGGGATCTATGCTCAGCGAATTAAATCCAGACAGGCAATCGCCTACGATCGTTTTCGTCAGTTCATCCGGCTGCTAAGTACGCACTCCTCGGGCGAGTTCCGACAGACGTGGATTGAAAATATTCTTCAGGAACGAGCACTCTCCCGCAATACCACTGCCCTGTTGCACAGTGAATTGGGCCTTACGCAGTACCAGCGGCATGACTACCAACGGGCGCTCACCCATTACCATACTGCCGAAGCGCTTTGGAACAAAGGGGATGGCGATCAATCCGCCCGAGCGCGCAATTACAACAGAATTGGCGTCATCTACCAACGGCGGGAAAAACTCGACCAGGCGGAAGGCTATTTGTTTAAGGCCCAGCGAATTGCCGAAGAAGTCGGTGATCGGGAAGTGCTGGTTGCCGTCAATGTGAATCTCGGGGTGCTGACCTTTGAACGTGGCCATGTCCAAGCGGCGTTGGAGCGCTATGAAATCAGTGAACGCTACGCCCGAGAGACGGCCAACCATTTCGCGCAAGCGTTCATTTTGCGCAACAAGACCAGTTGTGTGGCGGAGTTGTGTCATTCCTCTGAGGCCATCAAAGTGGCCCACCTGGCCTTACACGCCGCAATCGAAGCCAAACATGCATTACCGATCGCAGGCTGCACGGGGAGCGTGGGGTGGTGTTACCTCCGGGCGGGCGATACGGAGAAAGCGTATGAATATATCATGCGCAGTATCGAGCTGCACCGGGCGTCGGAGGATCTGTTTTATCTGGGGATTAACACGCTAAATCTTTCCCGTCTTTCCGCCATACAAGGAAAACGGAATCAGGCAATGAGGTACGCCCTCCAGGCATTCCGCTATGCCCGGCGGTGTGATGCACCTTCACTCATTGTTGAGTCTTTAATTGAAGCCGCGACGAACGCGGCTATTCAGGGCCGTGTCCGCGTGGCCTCGCGATACCATGCCTACGCCCGGCGCTTTGTCACCGACGGCGTGCCGACCCGCAACCTGTTTTACCATGATATCATCGGCGCGGAGATTGCCCTGCTGGCCGGACAAACAGATGCCGCCGAGACAATCTTAAACCGCTGGCCCAGCGACGAACGCGATGGACATGTTCCGGACTGGCAGATTCTGTTTGATCGCTGCCAGGCACATTTCCACCTCGTCCGCGGAGAGGTATCAGCGGGCCTTGCCGCTCTCAAGGCGGCAATCTGGCGGGCCCGGCAATTTGGTCGGTTTGATCTGTTGCCTGATTTATATGAACGACTTGCCGTGGCTCTGGCACGGCGGAACCGGCCGGGACACTTGCTGCCCGTACTACAGGAATTAACAGACCTTACCAAACGAGTTGGTCGTATGTGTGATTACTCGGAATTGCTGCGAACGTGCGAGGTGACTATCTCCAAGGCCGGGGATAGTCAATTCGCCCAGTTATTATTTAATATATCCCAGTCACTGCACCGAATCGCCGATCGCGAGGAGTTACTGGATTACCTGATAAATACCGCAGTAGACTATTTCGGCGCCGACCGCGGCGCGCTCATCTATCGCCATCCGGTCTCGGGCAAGTATTTTATTGAGGTCTCCTGTTCTCGCGGGCCGGCATTGGATCGGGAAGACACCATTAAGATCAGCCGGTCAATTGTCCGCCGGGTGGGGAAACGCGCCGAAACGGTTAGAATCGAAGACGCACAGCACAACGCCATCACCAAGTCCAAAAAGAGCATTCTGGCGTTGAATATTCAGTCGGTCCTGTGTGTCCCGGTGCACGTACACGATGACTTGTGGGGTGTGTTGTACCTGGACAATCAGACGGTCCCGCGGGCGTTTGAACACACCAGCACTACCGTCCTCCAGGCTTTCGCCAATTTCATGGCTTTTGGGTTGGAATATGCAACGGAGGTCGCCCGGCAGACCATCGCCCACAAGGAACCGGCGGATATCGCCAAGCACGGAGTCCCCTTTATCGCCCAGGCATCGTCAATGGAACAAGTCATGTCGGATACCCGGAAGGCCGCCGCTAGCAATGCCGCCATCCTCCTCCTGGGAGAAAGCGGGACCGGCAAAGACGCACTGGCCGAGCAGATTCACCAGATGAGTTCCCGGCGGGACGGACCGTTCGTTAAGCTCAATTGTGCCAGTCTTCCCCCGTCTCTTATTGAAGCCGAACTTTTTGGGATCGGCGCAAACGTCGCCACCAACGTCGATTTCCGGGAAGGCCGTTTCCGCCTGGCTGACGGTGGAACCCTGTTTCTCAATGAAATCGCCGAACTCCCGCCAACTCTCCAGGCAAAGTTGCTCCAGGTACTGGAAGATGGAGAATTCGAACGCGTTGGTGGTGATCGGGTGAGCGTCGATGTGCGATTTATCTGTGCCACCAATAAGAATCTCGGGAACTTAATTGACGCCGGGCATTTTCGGTTGGATTTGTATTATCGCATCAACACTATCATGCTGGAACTACCGCCGTTACGTAAGCGTGAGGATGATATTCCGCTCCTCGTTCAGGCCTTCTGGGAATACTATCACCACGAGAACCGGAAGCCACTAAAAAAACTTCCCCAGACCGCGCTTGATGCCTTTATGAAACACACCTGGCCAGGAAACATCCGGGAACTCAAAAACATCATTGCCCGTATGGTGATTTTGGGCCGGACAGAGATACGCCTCGGCGAAGACGCAACCACCCCTGCCAGTGAAAGTATGTCTTCCTCAGGCGGATTGCGACAGCAACTGGAGAGTTTTGAACGTTCGCTGATCCGCAAGGCGTTGGATGCGGCGGGCTGGAATGTCGCACAGGCGGCCCGTAACCTGCGCATTGCTGACGCTACCCTCCGGTCGCGCATAAAAGCTTTACAGATTCATCGGTCGTCGAAGACCTAGGTAGTACCTTCAGCCCATCGCAATCTTCACCGTCCGCGAGTACTAATTCGCGATATCTCGCGATTTATTTAATTGGGGATCAACGAGTTTCCTGTACCGTGCCTTCAATATCGCGTTTCGCCGCAAAAAATCCCAACTTCCAATAGCTCGTTGTACGGAATGTAAGGCTGTCCCTCTTTTATACACGCCTCTAAGTAATTGTCCGCCAACGTACCTGTCCTCTGCTCCCGGCCGCACCCAGCCGGCTGGTCAGCTTTTTGGATGTCATTTATTTAAGAACGCAGAAAGCAACATGGAGGTATCTGATGCGAGACATCCAACGTCATTTGCAGGTGATCATCGGTGCGTGCCTGATTGTAATCCTCCTGACCGGGATGATTGGCACTACCTCGGCGCCCTTGGCCTCGGGTGGCAACGGCAATGAACCAATTCCCGGCGACACGACGGGCAACGATGACAGTATTGAGGATCCGACCGGCGACCAGGATGATGACATGGTACGGCTGATTATTTTTTTCGGCACAATCCTTTGATTGCCTCTTCACTTTCCTGGCCCACGGTGCACGCGCAGGAACATCAGTGAGCCAGCGGGGGGGATTATTCCTTCAATAATTCCCCCTCTTTTTAGGAGCAAATCATGACGAAGACACAACGCGTTTTCCGCCTGATGCACATGTTAACTGATCATCATCGGGAAAAAATCTCCGCCGCAGATCTCGCCGCATCACTCAATGTCACCATTCGAACCATCTACGCCGACCTGGCTTATCTGGTCCAGGAGGGTGTCCCGGTGCTGTACGACAAACAATGCGGTTACCGGATTCCGCTACGAACAATCGAGCAATAATTCCACCGACCCCATATAACTCACGATTGACAGGGACGGGCACGACATATACCATGCCCGATGTTTGTGCGCGTTGCCGGCTATCGGATGCCCGCACTGGTACGTATGTGTTAAGTAATTATGGCATCGGCGATTAAAGGATTGGCACATGTCTCCGACACTACGAGGAGACCGGAAGGTACAACAATGCCTCAGCATACTGAGGAGGAACCGTGAGAATTCTACTACTTCATGCAGATACCTTCGCGTACCGGGTTACCGGTGAAACCGCTGTGACCAAACAACTGGATCCAATCCCCGAGGAGGTAATGACCGGCAATTGCGGGGACAGCCTGGTCTGCATGATCGCGGTCGAACGCAGTGACGGTGACGCGGCGAACGCAGTTGTGGAACAGACCGCAGTCGAGATCGCCAACCGGGCCGCGGATGTCAATACCCGGACAGTGATGCTATACCCGTATGCGCACCTCTCATCCGAACTGGAAACCCCGCGGACTGCGGTGTCGCTGCTGGAGGCGCTGGAAACGCGGTTGCAACAGGGAGAGGGACTCGAGGTCAAGCGTGCTCCATTCGGCGTGTATAAAGGATTTGATATCTCAGTCAAAGGCCACCCCCTCTCCGAACTCGCTCGCACTATTACGGTTACGGGTGAGCAACAGGAGCAGGTCTCGGATGCTCTCGCCGCGGAAGATACGATCAAGAGCGAGTGGTTTTTCATCATGCCGGAAGGGGATATTATCCCGGCGGATGATTTCAACTTAAAGAAGCACCCCAACATGAAGACCTTTTTCGCGCACGAGGTGTCCGGTACACGGGAGGCTCCCGCTGAACCACCGCATGTGAAGCTCATGCAGGAGCATGAATTGGTCGATTACGAACCGGGATCAGACCAGGGCAATTTCCGGTGGTATCCGAAGGGCTATGTAATCAAGAAACTTATGGAAGATCACATCAACGCCATGCTGGCTGATTATGGCGCCATGCAGGTGGAAACGCCTTTGATGTATGATATTGAACATCCGGCCCTCAGTAAGTACCTGAACAAGTTCCCGGCACGGCAGTACTCTCTGCGTTCGGAAAAGCGCAAGTTTTTCCTGCGCTTTGCCGCGTGTTTTGGTCAGTACTTAATCAAGCACGACATGCAAATAAGTTACCGGCACCTGCCGATCCGCATGTACGAACTGACCCACCACAGCTTCCGCCGCGAGCAGTCCGGCGAGCTTTCGGGATTGCGCCGGTTGCGGACATTCACCATGCCGGATATGCACACGCTGTGCGCGGATATCCCCCAGGCGAAAGAAGAAATGCTCAACCAGGTGGACCTGTCGTACCGCTGGATGGCGGATCTGGGATTCGATTATGAAGTCGCCGTGCGCGCAGTGAGAGATTTCTTCTTTGAGGATCCCTCCTATGCCAAGGAAATTGCCCGCCGCACCGGCAAGCCAGTTTTGCTGGAGTTGTGGGACAAGCGTTATTTCTACTTTATCACCAAATTTGAGTGTAACGTGGTTGATTCGCAGGGCAAAGCGGCGGCCCTCTCGACCGTGCAAATCGACGTCGAAAACCCCGCCGGGTTCGGCATCAATTACATCGACGCCGACGACAATCGGGTTGCACCGATGATGCTGCACACGTCGGTTTCCGGTTCAATCGATCGCAATTTGTATGGCCTGCTGGAACAGCAGTCAATCAAAATGAAGAAGTCACAGAAGGGACAGTTCCCTTTTTGGCTGGCCCCTACGCAGATTCGCTTGATTTCGGTCGGTGAGGCACACGTCCCGCATTGCATCAGGCTCATGGAACAACTGTCCGGTCGGGTCGATGTTGATGACCGCAACGAAAAGCTTGGCAAGAAAATTCGCTCGGCCGAACGCGAGTGGATTCCGTTGATTATCGTGATTGGGGATAAAGAAGCCGAGAGCGAGACGTTCCCGGTGCGCAGTCGCGAGACCGGCAAGGAAGAGCCGATGACCCTCGATCAAATCCGCGACTATTTCGACACCAGGATGACCGGGAAGGCGTACCGCCCAATCAACCTCCCGCGCCTGCTCTCTAAACGCCCGACCTTCCGTGGGTAATGGATATGCGCGCGGCAGACGTCTCGTCTGCCCGTCCTACGGGATCCGGTTTCGCGTGGCCCTGATCTGAGGGTGAGCGGACAGCGAGCCCGGAGATCAGGGTTTCCAGGAGCCGTGCGATTTGGCACCATAGGGCAACGCTCCTAGAAATCCTGGGCAAAGCCCAGCGCCACGCTGGCCGCGGCGGATCGTCTGCCCGTCCTACGGGATCCGGAAAAAATACTCCGCCCTGTCATCCCGGCCTTGAGCCGGAATCCATTTTGCGGGTGGCAGGGTAACCGTAGGTCGAAACCCCTGAGTTCGCCAACGGCGAACGCGGTTTCGACCTCCTTCGCGATGTAATCGAATCATGGGCAACATTCGTCGTTATAAATGGTTCGGCTACGTCTATTTCCTCACCCATGTAACCGTTGAGTGTGCACCTCTTCTCCTAAAGAATTTTCACCTGCTTTGGCAAGCAATCACCACCGCCCGTACCAAATCGCCATTTGACCTCATGGCTTGGGTTGTGCTCCCCGACCACATGCATCTTCTTGTCGATCCGCTGGACCATGACATTTCCGATTTAATCAGCGCCCTAAAGCTCTCTTTCTCAGCGCGTTTGCGAAATCCTACCGGGTCCGAATATGGACGTGTGTGGCAGTATCGATTTTGGGATCATGTCATACGCGATCAGTGAAGCACGGGTTGGTGCGAAATCCAGTATGACGTCGAAACCACATCGCCAAGGCGACTCAGGGGTTTCGACCTACGCTTCTTCATCTCACTCTTTAGCGCAAGGTGTTGATTTAAGTTCTGAATTAAAAGATTATCCTCCTGAAGGCACTTTTTATGAGGGTCGTTTCTATGATGAAGAAACTGGAGAGTATGAAAGATTTTATGAGGTGGAAGAAGAATTAGATTATTTTGGGCAATCAAACTATTTACTTTTACAACGTTCTATTGGAGATTCAGAATTTTCTTTAGGATACGGAGAAGCTAGTAGTTATACTCCTACAAATAGCTTATTGGGTTTGCAAGGAGACCCCCTACTAATCGGCGGAAAATCAGAATCCCGGTGGCACGGAGGATGGACAGGAAGATATAAATATAATTCAAAATATGGAACTCTAAGTTTAGCAGGAATTTATGACCTTTATGAACATCCTGATTTATATGCAGTTGGTTTTTCAAGCAAACAATTTAATATACCCTTTACAGAAGGAAGGGTGAAATCTTCTTTTGATTTAATGGCAAATAGTAGAAAACATATTGGTTTTTCTTTTAATCTTGATTTTCCTCTTTAAAGAGAGCAAGAAAAATAAGGCCCAATAAACCAGCCATCCTTGATCCCACTATCTGAACAATCCACATACCTACCATCTACACCAATACTAACTTTATCTGAAACATCTAGTCCAAGTATTGCTCCTAAAGATATATTATCATGAGGGGTTTTAGTTTTTGAAAAAGTTAAACTTGCCTGTCCCATTAAGTAAGGAGAAAATTTTATTTTCCATTTGGCTAAACCCTTTGAGGTCACGGATTATACTTCCTGTAAAAAGGAAACGGGTGTAAACTCCTGAAA
>CAYWVO010000041.1:0-2149 GCA_964461835.1 uncultured Ignavibacteria bacterium
TGCCCGTTCCTACGGAATTGGCAGAATTCTCCTCGTTGCGTAAGGAATCGGCCGTTTACGGCCGTCATTCCGGCCTTGAGCCGGGATCCATTTTGGGGTGGAGGGTGGGGTCGTAGGTCGAAACCCCTGAGTTCGCGGCAGGTGGGCGTGGTTTCGACATGGTCATTCCCTGCGTGTGCGCGGTCGCGACGATTAGTTCAGCGGTGGGTTTTTTGCCCGTATCATTTTTCGCACGAAATGATACCCATCGCTACCCATATCTGGCGATAATACTTATCGGTAAGGAAGGGCCACCATCCGCTGGAGCGGGCGTGGTCCTGGGCTTCGCCCAGGGTTTCTAGCAGTAATCGACCTTGTGCGCGGCAGACAGCCTGCCCGCCGTGGCGGGTCCCGTCTGCCCGTTCCATCCAAACTGTGTGCGCGGCAGACCTCCCGGTCTGCCCGTTCCTACGGAATTGGCAGAATTCTCCTCGTTGCGTAAGGAATCGGCCGTTTTCACTTCAGGTGCGTACGATTATGACCCGGTGAGCTATTCGTGCACTTTTACTCCTGGCGCACAGTGGCATGTCGGAGAGATCGTCACCGTTATTTTGACCACCGACATCGTCTCGGGTACCGGAATTCCTCTCGCGCAGAGCTACCTCTGGAATTTTCGGATCGGCACAGCTACCGAAAGCCCGGGTTTTCTTGTAGAAACGGCCACGCATCCAATCGAGACATTTCAGGAGTGCGCCTTCGCGGCAGACTTCAATGGTGACGATTATATTGACGTCGTCTCGGGCATCGCGATCCGTTTGAATGATGGAACAGGAAACCTCGCTGTCGATTCTGTCTACAGTACCTATTCAGAAGTCAATGATGTAATCGCGGCAGACTTGGACAACGATGGAGATATGGACGTTGCCACGTATCCATATGTTGGGTCAGATCAGTGGTTAAATCTCTATGAAAACACCGGGGACGGTGTTTTCGACTTCTGGGACCAGTACTGGTGCGGTTATCAGTATGGCTTCGGTCTTGCTGAGGGAGATTTTAACGGTGATGGTTGCATCGATCTTATCACGCTTGTGTCGGGAGGTATTGCGTTACTTCTCAATCAGTGCGACGGCACATTCGCGGAAGCAACGACCTTTGATGTCGGTCATTACTACCCTATTTCCCTGGCAGTGGCGGACATTGACAACGACGGCGATCTGGATGCTGCCACCGGCAACTCATACTTTTCCCCCAGCAGCGTGTCGGTTCTATTGAATGATGGACAGGGAAATTTTGCTGTTGATTCCATGTACGCAGTTGGGGAAGATCCCCGGACGATTTGTTTTGCGGACCTGAATAATGACGGTGCCGTTGATCTGGTTGCCTCCAGCGAAAGTTCGCCTCAGCTCACCGTTCGTTATAATCTAGGCGATGGAACCTTTAGCGCAGAAACAATTGTACCAGATCAATCCTCTCCAGGAACGGTGGCTGCGGGGGATATTACCGGCGATGGCTACCTGGATTTGGCAAGTGATTGGTATGTTTTTCGCAACACCGGTGACGGAAGTATGGTTCTCTACGATTCTTTGAAAACATTGGCTCATATTGCCACAAGCACAGATTTGTGTCTGGCAGATTTTGATAATGACGAGGACCTTGACCTGGCCGTACCGGCGGCCGACGATAATCTTCATGTATTCTTGAATCAATGTGACTGCGGTGACCAGACGGGCGGCAATCCAAATGCGGTTGGTGACATAGATTGCGACTCGGCCACCAATCCATTGGATATCCAGTTTTTGGTTCAGTACGTGTATCTTTCGGAAGATGCCCGCTGTGATAAACCTGCTTGCTCCTATGGCTGCGGTGATGTCAATTGCAGTGGCGGAGTAGATCCTTTGGACGTCCAGTTCCTGGTGCAATTTGTCTATCAGAGCCTTGATGCGCTCTGTGAACCATGTGCGCTGTAGTCTTAACCGAGTTCGACCGTGTCCGAGTGGGGTGACCAATACGAATGCTACTGCTGTGTTGAGAATTCCCTCCCGCCGGCGGCGGCGGGCAACGGGATTCCTGCCTGTGCGGGAATGACTGGGTTGGAGTATACCGCTGAAAAGGATCGAACGGGCAGACGAGACGTCTGCCGCGCACAAAAATGAACTGTCGAAACCACGTC
>CAYWVO010000041.1:2249-29306 GCA_964461835.1 uncultured Ignavibacteria bacterium
GGTCATAGAAACCCGGACAAATGTCCGGGCCACGCTCTGCGACGCCTGCCGCGCACACAATTCTGCCAATTCCGTAGGAACGGGCAGACGAGACGTCTGCCGCGCACAAAAATGAACTGTCGAAACCACGTCCGCCCGTGGCGGACTCAGGGGTTTCGACCTACGAAGATGCCCCCTCCACCCCAAAATGGATTCCGGCGCGAGGCCGGGATGATACGGTGAGGGCATTTCAGGCATGTTTTCCGGTCGGGTGGCCCTGACGTTCGTCAGGGTCTCAAAGAATGATGGGTCATAGAAACCCGGACAAATGTCCGGGCCACGCTCTGCGACGCCTGCCGCGCAGACGTGGGAAAATACGTCGAAATCGTGTTCTGCTGAGGGGTGCTCAAGGGTTTCGGGCTACAATTTTTCAACCCCAAACCAAGCTCCGCTCACGCGGAGAAGTTTGAGGTTGCCACCCAAATTGATAGGTTGCGCGCGCGCGGGACACATCTACGACAACTTCGCTTTTATCATCCCCGCATGCTGCTGCAACACATCCTGTGATTTCTGCGCACGATTCACACTGTTAAAGCGAAAGCCGGAACCATCACCGGTTTGCCGGGGAATCACGTGTAAATGTACATGGAAAATCTCCTGCCCGGCGGGGCGGCCGCTGGAGAGCAGCAGATTGGTGCCGTCGGTTTGCAGATCGCCGGCTCGTAGCGCCTGTTCAATTTGCATCGCCACCCGCATCATCTCCGCGCCGATCTCCGGCGGGACATCCGACAACTGCGCGTAATGATCTTTCGGGATCACCAGGGTATGGCCGGGATTGATCGGCACTAAGTCCATAAACGCCAGTACGCTCTCGGTTTCGTGCACGCGGGCGGCTTTGCCGCTGTTGTTGACGATGTCACAGAATATGCATTCGGCCATGATTTGTCCTTGTCGTTGAGGTTTATCCATTATCTATAATACAGAACGATGCGAGAACCTGGTGGCGTTGGCTTGAATGATGAAAGGTCAGGTTAATTCAGATGAGTGACAAGCAGGAACTTCCCACGTTTACAGAATTAGATAAAGAGGAATTGACGTTGGCGGTACTGGACGCGTTCCGCCGCACGATTGTCCATTTTGGCCTGTGGTTTAAAGAGGTCGAACATCAACTGGGCTTTCCCAAAGCGTGTGAGATCGAAAACGCCGCCGGTTCCACCGGCTGGGGCATCATGATCAAACGCTTGGGCGATGTGCTGGGTTTTGAAGTCGAGGACGGCATTCCCAAAGCGCTGAAAGACAAAAGCAAAGAGGAGTTGCTGGGGCTGCTGAAAGCCGCGTCGGTGAACTGGCTGGTCAACGATGGGGTCTGGTTTCAGGCCGTTGAAGGTGCGTACGGGATGGACTATGCCAAACGCTGCAATGACTCGGCCTGGACACGGTTCTCTCCCTATGAGGCGCAACGCATCAAACGTCTGCTGAAATTACCGGAAAATCCAGGGCTGGCCGGATTGAAAAAGGCCCTGCAATTTCGCTTATATGCAATGATCAACACGCAGTCGTTTGAGGATGTTGATGACCACACGTTTATTTTCCGCATGAATGAATGTCGCGTACAGAACGCGCGCAAACGCCGAGGACTGGACGACTACCCGTGCAAATCAGGCGGCCTGATGGAGTATACAACTTTCGCCGAAACCATCGATCCGCGCATCAAGACCGAATGTATCGCCTGTCCACCCGATCAACATCCGGACGAGTGGTTTTGCGCGTGGAAATTTACGCTGGGGGAGGAATGGTAGCCATGCGGATGAATATCTCCTCCGGCTCGCCATACGAAAAAGAAATCGGTTTTTCCCGCGCGGTGCGGGTGGGCGATACTATTCATGTCTCCGGAACCGCGCCAATCGAGGCGGACGCGGTGCTTAATCAAGCTGCAGTCAAGACTTAAATACTGCTCTTGCGCCTGC
The DNA here is from genome assembly GCA_964461835.1 of uncultured Ignavibacteria bacterium. Classification (GTDB taxonomy): domain Bacteria; phylum Zixibacteria; class MSB-5A5; order WJJR01; family JAJRUJ01; genus CAYWVO01. The sequence goes on from CAYWVO010000041.1 coordinate 4,196, forward strand.
CGCGACTGATTTGACGAATATCGCCGGAGCTGGATTCATTCGCGTGAACACGTGGGCGCCCGATGTATTTAATATCGCCGCTGCTGGAAGCGCTGGCGTCCAGATACTCACTGACCCGCACCGTGGCGTCGCCGCTGGAGGAGACATCCACCTCCGCTTCGCGACTCTCCAGGTCTTCCGCGCGATAATCACCCGAACTACTGACGGAAATATTCTGCGAATCGACCCTGCCGTCATCGATACTCACATTGCCGGAACTGCTGATTTTAACGTCCAGCGACTTCGCCGTCAGGTAATCAATGTAGGTATCACCGGCGCTGCTGACGCGAATGCGGACCCGGTCGGCTTCCAGCCGACCCATGCGAAAATCACCGGCACTGGAGATACCGATGGTGAACTTTTCGGTCGTGATATCATCGACTTCAATATTGCCGGCGCTGCTGATTTTGGCCGCCGTGAGTTCCTTGACTGTGAGGTAATAGTTGATCGGCCGGCGCGTGCGCAGATTGACATTGCGAGTTTCGATCACCAGCTCGCCCCAGTGAACGTCGGTTTCAATGTACTCCAGCAGATTATCTTCGGCCTCAATGACCAGCGATTCTTCATCCCCGATTTCGATATACAGGTTTCCAATCGTTGCCAGTTCGACTGCCTCGACTCCTGCAATTTCTCGCTCTTCCGAGATAACGTCGCCGGAGCCGCGCACGGTTTTGGCGTTGAGCCAGGATTCGCCGCCAACGCTGATACATCCCGTGACGACAAAGGCCGCCACAAATACCGCCGAGAGCATCCAGAGTGCCTTTTGTCTCATTGTATCCTCCCCATTTTTCTTATCATCGGCTTTCTAGATCGGTACGATAAACCACGCTCAAGGTTGCCGGCTGGTAAAATTCAGCCTGATTTTCCGTACCAGGTGCTAGTTCAAGCACTTGCGTCAGCGCTTACGTATGAGCGAGATAACCACTGCTGCGGGACATACTGCAGGTTCGGGGCAACCGGTTGAGAGGAGTTCAGATGGATTCTTTTGCGCAAGCTGCCGCGTATTTGCCTTTTATCACCACGGCCATTTCGCTCTTTTTCGCCCGTAATATCTTCCAACGTTATGTTGCAAAACCCGGCGCCTCTCATTTGCTGTGGTGGGGAATCGGTGTGGTGACGTTCGCCGCAGGTACAGCCATCGAGTCCCTTCACGCCGTTTTTGGCTGGCATGTCGTGCTGTTTAAGAGCTGGTATATCGCCGGCGCGCTGTTGGGCGGGGCGCCGCTGGCGGTGGGAACGGTGTACCTCCTTCTGGGGAAACGGGCGGGACATATCTCCGCGATCCTATTGCTGGCAGTCGTCGCTGTGACTTCTGTCTTCGTGGTTTTGTCGCCGATCAAATATGAACTGGTGGAGATGCATGATCTCAGCAGCAAAGTCCTCGGCTGGCAGAAAATCCGGCTGGTCTCACCATTTGTAAACGGCTTCGCCGTGCTGTTTTTAGTCGGTGGGGCGATTTATTCTGCGTTTAAGTTCGCCGGCGTAGAAGGCAGCGGTAACGTTGCGGTGGGCAACGGCCTGATTGCCTTCGGCGCCATCTTGCCGGGTGTGGGCGGTATGATGAGCCGTCTCGGGCATACGGAATGGTTGTTTGTGGGCGAACTTATCGGCATTACCCTTATTTGGCTGGGCTATTATAACTGCCGCAAAGTGCCGGTGCTCAAGGAATCATCGGTGGCGCTGCCGTCCGAAGCATAGACATCAATAATTACGATACTCCGCTCAAAATATCGAGGAAACCATTGACAATCAGACAAGATTAGTGATATTAAAAGATAAGGAAGGCACTGTACATTTGCGAGTCCCGCGGATGGGAAATCATTAGTTGGTGACTTGATTATGTTAAGTCAGTTTATGTAAGCCAGTGCCGGGCAGAAATCTGGTCAGCGTTTTTCTCTCGTGCTTACCTACCTCACCTGGTTTTTTGCCCGGGTGGTGGTACATACTTCACAAATCCGGAGTCGGGGTTATGAAACTCATGATTCGAGCACTGTTACTAGTGCTAATTATCTGTTGTCTATCAATTACTTCCGTGCAAGGTTTTCAAACTCGCACCATGCCGGTAAAACCTGAGCGGGCATCCGTGGCCCCGGGATTCGACCGGCGACACATTGAAGTGAAATTTCTGGACGATGCGGATATCGGCTTATCCGCGACCGGTGAGCTTGTCGATCGGTCAAAGACATTCTTCAAAGCGACCGTGAATAATACTCTGGCAGCATTCGCCGATGCCGGTGGGACCTGGCGGCGATCGACCGGTGCATCGGAAGATATGATCGACCAACTGGTGGCGCAGGCGGAAAGGACGCTGGAGCGGGAAATTGCCGATCTGAACAACTATTTTCTCCTAACTGTGCCGCAGGGAGAAGACACTGAAGAATGGATTGATCAACTTAATGCGCTGCCCGAGGTTGAAATCGCCAAAGCGTTGCCGTTGCCGATGCCGTTACCGATGCCGGGGGATTACCAGGGCGGTCAGGGGTATCTTAACGATGCCCCGGGCGGTATCGGTGCAATCTCCGCCTGGGCCGAGGTCGGTGGGACTGGAGATGGGTGCTTAAACACCATAATCTGCGATTTTGAATATTCCTGGAATCTCAATCATTATGATATCACCGTGTCAAGCGTTGTGGTTCCGAGTGGCATGACCCCATCGGACCCCTACAGCGACGATAACCACGGCACCGCGGTTTTGGGGGAAATGATCAGTTTCAACAACGGTTGGGGGACGACCGGTGCCAGTTACGGCGCGGCGGCGTGGGTGGCGCCCACGTACCTGGACGGTGCCTGGCAGTTGGGTGTTGCCATGCAGGAGGCGCTTTCTCAGGTTACAACTGAAACGGGGGTGGTGTTCCTGATTGAACAGCAGATGGCCGGTCCCAATTATACCGGAAGCCCCCCGGGTACGCAGGACGGCCTTGTCCCCGTTGAATGGTGGCAATCATGGTACAACACCATTGTGACCTGCATCGGCAACGGCGTGACCGTCGTCGAGTGTGCCGGCAACGGTAAGGAAGATTTGGATGCGCCGATCTATTCCACCGGCAATGGCGGGCACTGGCCGTTTTTGCCGCAGAATAACTCCGGCGCGATTATTGTTGGTGCTGGTGCAGTTCCCGCTGCCTTCGGGGGAACGGATGTCGATCGGTCGCGTCTGAGCTTCTCCAATTACGGTTCCCGTCTGGATATGCAGGGCTGGGGGGAATATGTCGTCACGACCGGGTACGGCCGGCTTTATAACGCTGACGGAAAGGACTACTGGTACGATTGGTTGTTCGCCGGTACTTCCAGTGCGGCACCGATGGTGGCCTCTGCTGCCGCCATCCTCCAAAGCGTGTACAAAGAAGCTGGCGGTTGTACACCAGGTGGGTACGGCACCGCGTTGCCACCGGATTCTATCCGGGCCATCCTGAAACGCACCGGATCTCCCCAGCAGGCGGGCACCTATCCCACGTCGCAGAATATCGGACCGCGCCCCGACCTGGTGGCGGCTATTGCCGAATTACCCAATCCCTGCGATTGTGGGGATAACACGGGGGCTGATCCGGATGCCGTAGGGGATATCAATTGCGATGGCGGCACCGATCCGCTGGATGTACAGTATTTGGTGAGTTTCGTTTATAAATCACAGGATGCTCGGTGTTCAAAGCCAAGCTGCCCCTATGACTGCGGTGATGTCAATTGCGACTCAGGCGTTGATCCGCTGGATGTGCAGTTCTTGGTGAAATTCGTGTATTTGTCTCAGGATGCACTCTGTGATCCGTGTTCGCCGTAGCAGCGAACGAACATATTGACTGGATGGCATGCGGTGCAAAATCCCATAATGTCCACTAGAGCGGGCGACGCCTTGAGGTTGCCATATACAGTGTGCGACTATTCAAATGTCTGATAAATAGCGGGCCTTCTGGAATCACAACCGAAACCGCATGAAGACTTCGGGTAACTGCCTAATCATATCTCCGGCAGCCATCGAGGTTTGGCCAAGTTCTTCCGCAGCCATATCGCCGGCGAGACCATGCAGGTAGACCCCGCAGCAGGCGGCATCCATCGGTGATAGATCCTGTCCTAACAATGCCAAAATGATTCCGGTGAGTACATCGCCGGTGCCGCCGGAGGCCATGCCCGCATTCCCGGTGGGATTCAAGCACACCGTGCCGTCCGGTTCGGCGACAAACGTCGGTGCGCCCTTGAGCACACAGACGCAGTTAAACAGCGACGCGGCTTTCTGTGCCCAGGATTGTCGATCGGCAATGATTTCCTTAATCGGCGTATTGACTAAGCGTGATAATTCACCGACATGCGGCGTGATAATCAGCGGCGCTTTATTCTCTTTCAGCACACTGTTGTCTTTACCAAATGCGTTAAGCCCGTCGGCGTCGAGCACAGTCGGTTTCTCGCGACGGGCGAGGACGCGCCGAACCAATTCCTGTGTTTCAAAGTGTTGTGAAAGGCCGGGTCCGACGGCGATTGCATCCGCTTCCCCAATATACTGCATCACTTCACCCAGTGCGCGACGGGCAATCACCCGTTTTTTGCGAACTTCCGGCAGTGGCCGGGTTAACGCCTCGGTGAGTTTGACTTCTAGAATATCATTGAGCGATGCCGGACACCCCACATATACTAATCCCGCCCCGGAGCGCACCGCCGCATTGCCCACTAATGCCGCGGCGCCGGTCATCCCCACTGATGCCGCCAGCACGAAGATTTTGCCACACGTCCCCTTATGTGCATCTGGTTCCCGCTCCGGCAGGGTGACATTGAGATACTCTTCGGTGATCAGGTGCAGTTGGACATTCTCTTCCGCGATTGCTGCCGGGGGAAAACCGATATCGACAATGCGTAATTCTCCGGTCAATGAGCGGCCGGGAAACAGCAGATGCCCCACTTTCGCACAACCGAAGGTGACCGTCATTTCCGCCGAGATTGCCGGTCCTTCAACCTGCCCGGTATCTGATGACAGTCCCGAGGCAATATCCACCGCGATAATCGGCACACCGGCGTCATTCATCGCCGGGACCACATCCGCCGCCACATCACGAATGCTGCCGTGAAAACCCGTGCCGAAGATTGCATCGACCAGCACATCGTACTCGCCGAGGGCGGGAATACGTTCGGTGTCCGTAATTTCCCGGACGCGGGCGGTATCGGGGAGCCGTTCATAATTTGCGAGTGCGTCCCCTTTGAGTTTCTCCCGTTCACCGATCAGGAAATAATCGACCGCCGCACCCCAGCCTTCGAGGTATCGTCCGCCGACGAATCCATCGCCGCCGTTGTTGCCACGTCCACAGATTACGGCAATCTGAATACCGGCAAGTTCGCCCTCGAAGAATTCATCCCGGATGTGTTCTGCCGTCCCGCGGCCGGCGGCTTCCATGAGAGTCAGGCTGGGGATTCCCATCCCCTCGATTGCCCGCTTATCAATATTCTGCATTTGGGCAGCGGTGGTTATTTTTGGCATTAAAGAAGAAACGAACATTGCATCATCCTATGGCTGCTCCAGGGCGCGATTAATCGCCTCGCGATATTCCAGCGCTTTCGCGCGTGCCTGATCGGCAAAATCAGCACCACTCCCGGCGTATAAGATGCTACGGCTGACATTGAAGATCGCAGGCAATTGACCATTGCTGGTTGCCGCCTTCACCGCCTGCACAGTGTCACCACCCTGCACGCCAAGCCCCGGCACCAACAGCGGGCCGATCGTATACAATGCACGGATTTCTCGCAGCTGCTCCAGATGTGTCGCCCCGGTCACCAGCCCGACTTCCCCCAATTGCCGGAGGGCACTGCACATTTCAATGACCCGTTTAAATACCGGCCGGCCATTCCCAAATTGTAAATCCTGTGCACCGGGATTGGAGGTCACACACAACACAAAGATGCACCGGTCCTGGTATTCCAAAAACGGTTCCAAAGAATCGCGACCTAAATACGGGCTGACCGTGGCGGCATCCGCGTTGAGATGTTTAAACAAAAACTGTGCATACATTGCAGACGAGTGGCCGATGTCGCCGCGTTTGGCATCCAGCACCACCGGGATGTGTGGCGGTATCACCTTGCGTAATTGTTCCAGCTGACGGATTCCATGCGACCCATAAGCCTCGAAAAAGGCGAGGTTTGGCTTATACGCACAGACAATATCCGTGGTCGCTTGGACAATCTCACGGCAAAATTCCAACAACGGATCAGGCGCAGTACGAATGGCTTCCGGCAGTTTATCCAGCACCGGGTCAAGCCCAATGCAAAGTCTGCTCGTATTCGATTGTTGTGCCGCCTGTAATTTATCCGCAAAACTCATGAGTATTTCACCGCGCCGATTAACTCGACAATTCTCGGTATCTTGCGGTCTTGGCAATACTGTTTCAAGCCATCAATGACTTGCAGGCAGGCATTCGGTTCGCGGAAAATCGCGGTTCCGATTTGCACTGCCGATGCCCCCGCAAGCAGAAACTCAATGGCATCCTCTGCAGTAGTAATTCCACCGATACCAATAACCGGAATGTGCACCGCCTGGGCGATTTTCATCACGCAGGCCAGGGCCACCGGCTTGATCGCCGGGCCGGACAATCCGCCGGTGATGTTCGATAATCGTGGTTTGCGAGTTTCAATATTAATTGCCGTCCCGACCAAGGTGTTGATGGCGCTGATTGCGTCGGCGCCGCCGTTTTCGGCCGCTTGCGCCAAGGTCGCAATCTGATGAGTGTTGGGTGTCAGTTTGGCAATCAACGGCGTGGCGGTTACCTCTTTCACTTTCGCAGTACAGCGCTCGACCCAGTCCGGTTTTGCGCCGTTGTCTAAACCCTCCTGCACATTCGGACAGGAAAGGTTGAGTTCCAAAAAATCGATACCCTGGATTGCGTCCAGCCGTTGTGCCGCCTGGACATAGTCAGCGATATCCCTGCCGACGATATTTACAATCACCCGTGTTCCCGATTCGCGGAGCAGGTCCATCTTTTCGGTAATGAACCGTTCCACCCCCACGTTTTGCAGCCCAATGCAATTAAGCATGCCGGCGGTGGTCTCGACCACTCGCGGTGGAGGATGTCCCGATCGCTCGTCGATGGAAATCGACTTGGTGACGAAGCCGCCGAGTGTCTTCAGGGGAAACACGCGGGATAGCTCCTCACCGGTGCCGGAGGTCCCGGACGCCGTCAGGACAGGATTGGCGAGTTCAATTCCTGCGATAGGTACCCGCAGGTCGGGAGATCTCACAGTTGCACCTCCCGCACATCGAATATTGGGCCGTCGTGACACACGCGTTTGTACGTATCGTACCCGGTGGCCGCGGGTCCCGCTTTCACTGCACAGCCCGAACAGACACCGAACCCACAGGGCATCATCTCTTCCAGTGACAGTTGGCCGGGATACCCCGTGTTCAGCAACCACTGTTGTAATGCAGCAAGCATGGGGGTGGGTCCACACCCGTAGACCGCGGTTGATTCAACCGGCCACCGATCTTCGGCATGCAGAGACGTCAGTAGCCCCATAACCGTCCCGTGATACCCAAATGATCCGTCATCGGTACACCACAACCGCCGGACTCCGACCGTTGCGGGAATTTGCAGCCGTGTCTCATTCGCTCGTGATCCGGCAAGCAGCAAAATCTCAGGAGGGCGACGGCGATTCTGTAATATCGCTCGTGCGAAGTATACCAACGGGGGCAGACCGACGCCACCGGCAACCAGGATTACCTGGCGGCAACCGCGAGGCAAAATGAACCAATTCCCCAGCGGGCCGAAAATCGGAATCTCATCGCCCTTGCGTAGTGCTGCCAGATGACGGGTGCCGGTGCCAACGACCGCATACAAAATGTCAATTGTCCCGCCCTCACTGTCGGCGGCAAAGATCGACATTGGCCGCCGAAAGAATGGCTCGAAGCCGCTGCCGGCCCGAATCTGGACGAACTGGCCGGGTTTGGCGCGGCGGGCGATGGCGGGAAGGTGAAACGTGTCGCAGTAAATGGTGGGGCGGATTTTTTTCCGCGAGACGAGACGGGCGGGGCGATCAATAGTCGAGTGCAGGGTCATTGAAGAGATTTTCGCGCTCCTGGGCCGGTGGAACAACATCCACCTCAAACCGATACCACATATTCAACGACTCCGGGGCAATCGAATCCGGGTCAAAATAGGTATCCTTAATCACTTGCTCCGCATTTGCGTCAATATCCGCCAGATAACTCTGGCTAATTACTTCATGATCAGCGATCTGCCCGGTGAAATCAATCAAAATCTTGTAAACAATGGTGCCCCGCCACGGATCTTGATCCACCTCAGAAGCGGGGTAGACAAAGGTGCCTTTTTGCTTTGGTTTGGGAGCTACCGGCAGGGTCGGATCTTTCGTGGTATCCTCCTGTTCGGCCTGGATCGCGGCAAGTGTTGAGTCGTAAATATCGTCATCCTCCTCAGCGATGACCGCCCGTTGGCGCTCTCGGCGAGGAGCAATCCCCATCCCCATCATCTCTTTCGCCGCCGAGGCAAATTGCGTGGTGGAAAAGCTGTCGACGAAATCGGCAAACATGAAATACAGGGTCGAATCGCCACCGGAGAATGCGCGCTCGGCAGCCAGCAATTCCGCGTAGGCGGCTTTGGGGGCATAGATGCTTTGCGGGAATTTTTCGGCGACGTACGCAAAGACGACCTTGGCGGACTCGGGTTTGTCTTCTTCAAACAACAGGCGTTCCGCTTCCCGGTAATAGGCACCCGGGTACCCGGTATCTGCGGGTGTACCACTGAGGCCGAGTCGATCAATGGCGGCGCCGGCATAGTCGGTGGTTCCGTATTGATTGAGGATTAATCGATAGCGATCCCGCGCGGCAGCGGTATCGGCAAAGGCCGTCTCCAGCAACGAGGCGATGGCAAAATGCGCCCGCGGCGTAAAGTCATTTTCGGGCAGCTTCTCCACCAGTTTTTCATAGTAGAAGAGCGCAGAGTCCGGCACTTCTAAAATGTTCTGGTAAACCTCCGCCAGGTTGAAATATGTTGCTGCGAGTTTATCTTTGACCTCTTGCAGTTTTTCCTGCCGGGCCAATTCTCGTTTGGCCGCCGGGGTAAGCTCAATCTCGAGCGTGGTATCCACGACCCACGAGGAATCAAACGAGAAAGTCGTGTCGAACACGTATTGCGGGCCCGCCGGCACTGCGGCTGAATCGGCGGTCGTGTCCGGCGTTGCCGCGGCCAAACTGTCCATTCGTAGTAAGGAATCTGCAGGTGAATCGGAAACCCGCATCGTTTCTGTCATGACCCGGAGGGTATCAAACCCCGGCACAGGCATAAGAGAATCCACTGGTTGGTTAGTATCCGCGTCGGCCGACAGTGAATCTTCCCGCTGTTCAGCAAAGAGAGTATCCTCCTTCGGATTACCTGCACCCATCGTGTCCAACGCCGCGGGTGTTCCCGAAGTAGCCGGCTCAGCCGGAAGCGTGTTGTCGGCGAGCGGTGAATCCGGCATTGCATTACCCGCTAACGGTTCAGCGGCCAAGGGATCGGCAACGAGTGAATCAGCACCGGCGAACGTTTCCCTGCCCGCACTATCCATTAATGTGGGAACAGGGTTATCGGGAGTTGCTGCCGGAGGTGGTACATCTTCTACCAGACTTGCCAGCATGCTGTCAATTGCAATTGTCGTATCGACCACGAGTACCGTATCGATAATCACCGTAGTGTCTTTAGTTTTGTTGGAATCATACGCCGGTATTTCCGGCTCTGATGAGATCTCATTCCAGCCGCTGGCCGCCAACGAGTCTAAGGTTGCCAGACTGTACTCGCCGTAGATATCCAATATCAGCGGCAGGTTCGCCAACGAATCGGAAACATCGGCTGTGGCACTATCTTCGAACGATTGGTTTGCCGCTATTTCTGCTTCTGCCGAAATTTCGGTCCAACCGCGGGCCGCGAGGGAGTCTAGTTCTTCCAAGCTGTACGTTCCGTAAATCTCCATAAACAAGGGCAAATCGGCCAATGAATCGGGAGTATCGGCAAGCGTCGTATCGGCGGTCGTCTCGTTCGCTGCCATCTCCAGTGTTGCGGGCGTTTCGGACCAGCCACTGGCTGCAAGTGAGTCGAGCTCCTCCATACTGTATTCGCCATAAATTTCCATAAACAGCGGTAGATTGGCGAGTGAATCAGGAACATCAATCCTCTCCGAAACGACAATTTGAGTCGTATCCTCAATCGTGGTGGAGTCCACAATGCCGAGCATCTCATTCAGTTCGCGGGTGCCGGTGACAATCTCATCCTGATAACTTTCCACGGTCGCCAGGGTGAGAGACATATCGATTGCGCGTCGCGCATACTTACTGCGGCCGAACTCTTTTTTGGCCAAATCATAATACTCTCGCGCTTTGGCATAATCGAAATAGCGCTCCTGATGAATATACCCGATACGGTAGTACGCCTCGGCCGACCAGGTGGTTCTCGGGAAGTTCTCGGTCACATCGACATATTTATCGATCGCCTCCTCGTAGGACCCATCCTGTTCAAGCCCGTGTCCGTATAGCAATTGGACCAATCCGAGAGAATCATAAAAGATGTCACTGCGGGCCAGGTCGTCCAGCAACGTCAGTCCGGAATCGATCTCACCTTTGTCGAAATAGGCATTGGCCATACTCATTCGGGTCTTATATTCCAGCCACTGTTCAGGGCTGTTGTCCAGCATGAGCATGAATTGTTCGACCGCTTCATCCGCCCGCCCGGCGGCAACCAGTGCCTCGCCGGCCTTGTAATGTGCACTGTCGGCAACCTCCTCGCCTGGGTATTCTTCTGCCAAGCGAAGATAGAGTGCGGCGGCGGAATCATATTCCTGATCGGTAAAATGCATCCCCGCCAGACGGGCCAACGCCTCCGCTCGCCACTTCGGTTTGCTGCCTTCGGTGATCAGCTGAATCAATCGGTCACGGCCGGCTCGACGATCACCGAGTTCGACGCGAGATACGGCAATCCACAGATTCGCTTCTTCGACATATTTGCTTTCGGGATAATCGGTCACCAACGTCTCGAACGCACGCTTAGCCTTGGCAAATTCCATCATTCGCACATAGGAGAGACCAATATAATAATAGGCATCATCGACCCATTTACTGTTAGGGTGTTCTTCGATGACCTTACTAAATCGTTGGATCGCATCCTGGTATGCCAATCCTCCGGCACGTTGCCGGGGACCGCCCCCGCGGCCGGTCGCCCCCAGTTGCTTCGTTTTCTCCTCGGCCTGCTTGAACTCCTGCTTAGCATTAAAGAACATGTTGTAGTACACACAGCCGGCCGAGAATGCCAAGAGGGCCAAGATCAGGCTCATCGAGGTAATGATTTTACACCGTGTCCAAAACATCCTTAAAATCCCTGCACCCAGCCGTTTTCCAGCCCCGCCGCCGCCATTGCCTCCCGCGCATCCTTATACTCTTCTTCGGTAATTCGACGACTGATTTTGGGGTATTCTCGTGCCCGGTGCGTTGGGTAATACTGACTCATCAAAGAAATATACGTTTTTGGCGAAATTTCTTTCGCCAAAAATGAGAAGATTCCTGCTGAACCCGAAAGTCCGTGGGGCAAAACCAGGTGGCGGATAATCAAGCCGGAAACTGCAATACCCTCAGGATCGGTGCACAGCACCCCGACCTGCCTTTGCATCTCGGCAATTGCCGCCCGATTTACCGCCGGATAATCCGGTGCCGCGGAGAGCTTTGCCGCGACCTCTGAATCGTTGTATCGCATGTCTGCCAAGTAAATATCAATGATCCCGTCAAACAAACGCAAGGTCTCCACTAAATCGTACCCTGAGGTATTATACACCAACGGCACGGTCAGGCCCGCGCGGCGGCCGGCAACACAGGCTTTCAAAATCGGGGCGGCATAGTGCGTTGGGGTCACAAAATTGATATTATGTGCCCCGGCTCGCTCCAGGGTAAGCATGATTTCCACCAGCTGATCATCGCTGACCGGCCTGCCCTCAACCTCCTGGGATATCGTATAGTTTTGACAGTAGGCACATCTCAGAGAACATCCGGCGAAAAAGATGGTGCCCGACCCCCGGGTGCCGGAGAGGGGCGGTTCTTCACCGTGATGGAGATTCCAGGAGGAAACCACGATTTCATCGGCAGCCTGGCAGTCGCCTGTCTCACCGTCGAGACGATACACTGCGCAACGACGAGGGCAGATCTGGCAGCAGGTCATGGCCGCTTCGGCTTGCTCGATCCGCGCATCGAGTTCCGGATCATGAGGATCAATCCTGGTGAACATCGCTGGTGCGTAATTGGTCAAAAGGTTTACCGAGGTAAATATTTCGTTAGTTGGGGCAGGATTTCTCCGGTCGGGCCGCGAAAAACCTCATCGCATAGATCAGAGATTGGGGTTCTCTCGGGATTTACTTCTACTACATGTGCTCCCGCCCGCCGGGCCACCAACGGCAACGACGCTGCCGGCTGCACTACCGCTGACGTTCCCAGAGCGAAGAATAAGTCGCAGGTTTCGGCTTTGTTCCACGACTCCTCGACAACGGTCGCCGGTAACATTTCGCCAAACCAGACCACATCCGGCCGGATTAGTCCGCCGCATTTGCAGCGGGGGATAGTATCCGGGTCGAGTTCCCCTTCCCACTCCATCGGCCCGTTGCAATTTGCACACTTGTTACGCAAAATATTTCCATGAAGTTCATAGATTTTGGTCGACCCGGCGCGGCGGTGCAAGCTGTCCACATTTTGAGTGATCAGCGCAAAGTCGGCGAAATACGTTTCCCATTCGGCGAGCGTAAAATGGCCGGGGTTTGGCTCAACCTCGTTCATCAGCTTGCGCCGGTAATTGTACCATTCCCAAACCAGCTTGGGGTTGGCAATGAAAGCGTCAAAGTTGGCCAATTCCTCCGGCCGGAATTTGGCCCAGAGACCGTCCTTACCCCGAAATGTCGGTACGCCGGATTCGGCTGAAACACCTGCTCCGGTGAGTACCGCCACCTTGGTGGACGGTTGCAGTAAATTCCGTAAGGCCTCTGATAGCGTCAACTCTGCCATCGCTGAGGAATATAAGACTTTAGCGGGGTGATGCCAAGATGTGTGTGGACATTCCGACAGCAGCGGCCGTTATTCCGTCAGGGTGGCGGCCAGCATGAATGTGTTGCGAAATATCGTCTCTCTGCTGACTGTCGTGGTTTTCGTTGGTGGTGCGGTTGCGGTTGAGGCGGGTCAATCCCCCCGTGAATGGTGGGGCACCGATGCTGATGGGGGTGCGCGTGGCCGATCCATTGTTGGGGCAGACGGGGACGTCTGCCGCCCACAGAATTTTATTATCGGGTGGCAATCCCAAACTTCCCCGCCTTTGGTGGGGCTTGGTTTGGGGTTGGTGCGGGATGACGTCGGAGTCAAATCGCCGCAGTTTGTTGTAGGTCGGGTTCCGCCGCCCCGCTTTGCGGGGCAAGAAACCCGACATGCGCGCAATGAGTTACAAGTGTCGGGTTTCTCCGTATGCTCCGCATTCCTCGGAACCCGACCTACGGTTGGGGGTGCGCGTGCCCGATCCATTGTTGGGGCAGACGGGGACGTCTGCCGCCCACAAAACCATGAATGGTGGGCCACCGAGGCTCGGCTATTGGCCGCTACCGAGGATACTGCCAAAAGCCCGGTGTATATCGACGCTGATTCGGTGGGGGCGCGCGTTCCCCCGGCAGACCTGACTGCTCCGCCCGGAGCGAATGTACGGGCGGAGGGGCAGAAGAAAGAGAGGCATCCATTCTATAAAGGCCCGACCGGTGCATTGCTGAAATCGGTGATCTTTCCCGGCTGGGGGCAATTCTCCAACGGCAAAAAGGTGAAAGCCGGGATAATTTTCGCGGTAGAAAGTTATTTCATTTTCAAGGCGATTCGATGGCGGGGCCGCACCAACGATCGGTTGACACTGTATGACGAGACCAAGAATATCGACGATTGGAATTACTACGACAACGCACGCAGCAAGCGCGACACCTTTTATTGGTTGCTGGCTGGGACGGTCTTCATCAGCATGTGGGACGCTTACGCGGATGCCCATTTCAAGCCTTACGAGAAGGTCAAAGACGATCCGGAATTCTGGAGTGAGCGTCTGCGGGCCCCCAGACCGGCGGATGAAATCTCGGCAACGATATTGTCGCTTCGGTACTAATGATGGATTGCGCATTAATGGCGGCTCGCCAATTGCGGTGTAACTGCCTTTTCGAGCGATGAGATAGAAATCATTGAAACCGCTTTTTCCGGGGAGACCAATATGATTTACAGACTCACACAATCATACATTAAGGCTCTGGTCGTTTCCGCGTTTGTTTTCGCCATCAGTATACTGACCTCCTGTGGCGATTCCGAGCCGACGTGTCCGGTAGAAACAGAGTTTGCCGGTGGATGGGGCTGGGTTTACACCACCAACAATTTTACCGGAATTACCATAACCCCGGAATCCACCGGCGAGACCAGAAGGTGGGACTTTGAGGGAAACGGTGCATATTTCAAATATAGAAATGACACCCTCATTACACAGGGGCAGTACGAATTATTGTTCTCCCGGGCGAGTGGCGCCGGGGATTCACTGTTTGCCGTTTACTTCGACGGCGCGGAAGTTCCGCAATTCGATGCTACCTGGAGTGCCGATACGTTGTGGCTGTTTGAGACCTGTCTGGATTGTCCCTTTCATGTGTATGTGCGGTTCGATCGATGTATCTGAGGACTGGGAGCTGCTACTTTTTCCGGCGCAACTTATGCTCGTTGCAGAGTGAAAAATCACTTCCCGGCGGAGCCAGCTCCAGTGCGGTCCGCAATTTGTTCTCCCCTTGGAATTCATAAATCAGCTTCGCGCGCCAGCCGGGTTCGAGACTCTCAATGTGTTCGGTGATGAACACTAACCGTGAGAAATCGGTCGAGACACTGTCGAGCACATACGTGTTGACAAATCCCTCGGTGTGAAACTGCCGGAACACAAACACCTTCCGGTTCTTATCATAACTAATCAGGCCAAGATCTCTGTGCAATGAGCCTTCGGGAACCTCGGTGGACGGGTCACTGATCGATTTGGTCCTGTTCATAATAAACCGGTTGTCCAAGGTGAACTCAAACGAGGTTTCCACGGTGGATTCACCGCCTGGCCCGATTCCTTTACCTTCCCATTGGCCGATCAGCGGCCGGAAAACCGCCCAGATATCCTCAGTGGTGACATCTTCCTGGGCCAGGGCGATAGTTGGCAACAGGAGCAGAAATATAAGTAGATATCTCATGACAACGCGATCTTCGATAGATAAAAAATCCCCGCGACACTGTGGCGCAGGGTTTACGGAATCCTTGACACTGTTGGATCAACCCTCAGGGTCACCGGGATCTCCATCTTTGACTGTACGCAGTTCGATATCGTGTGTCTCGTCCCCCGTGATGACCACCCGCGTCTTGAAATACTCGTAATGTTCCTTGCTGGCGATGAGTTCGTGAGTGCCGGTGGGGATATTCACAATATGGTAGGTACCGTGTTCGGAGGTAAGCGTCCACTTCCCGGCAATTTCCACCAGAACGTCTGCGACGGGCCTGACCGTTCCGCTCCGGTAGACCGTACCGGAAATACTGCCGGTCGCCGGCGCCGTCCCGTTGTTACTACATCCGGAGAGGGTTAGCGCCCCGAAAAGAAAAACGGCAAGGAGTAAGCTTGCCGGGAGCAGAATGCCCTTCCGCCGCATCGATCATCCTCCCGTGCATTGTATGATCACACAACCTAGCATTATACGCAGCAAATGGACAATTTGTCAAGGAAGAGATGGGCCGATCCGGGCTGACGGGCAGCCGGTATAACTCCCGGCTGCCCGCGCCCGGCGGTCGTGCGACCGGAGGAACCACACTGTCCTCTGTGATCTCGAATTCATTGTTCCTCCGGCTCATAGAAAATCCCAATCCCCTAGTACAGGGGATTGGGATTCAGGTCGTTAGTTCGGAAGCAGAACCTGGTCGATGACATGGATAACGCCATTACCGGCCACCACATCCGGGGCGATCACGCGGGCCTGATTTACCTTGACACCCTGAGAGGCGTCAATGCGCACCTGCTGGCCCTGCACCGTCGTCGCGGAAGATAACTTTGCCACATCATCGGCGAACACTTTCCCCGGCACGACATGGTAGGTGAGGATCTGCGACAGCCTGTCGGTGTCTTTTAACAACGATTCGACCGCCCCTTCCGGCAGCTTGGCAAACGCAGCGTCGGTCGGCGCGAATACCGTGAACGGTCCCTCCCCCGCTAAAGTTTGCGACAATCCGGCAGCTTCCACCGCGGCCAGCAGCGTGTTGAACGAGCCGGCATTCATCGCGGTCTCAATAATATTGCGGGGCATGATGACCGCATCGATCACGTGAATGACGCCATTGGAACAAACGATATCGGTTTTCACCACGTTTGCGTTGTCAACTTTGACACTGCTCTTACTTGTATTGATGCTCACTTGTGCACCTTGCACGGTTTCGGCCGCACTCAGCTCGACCACATCGCTGGCCATAACCTTACCCGGTACAACATGATAAGTGAGAATCGAGGTCAACTGGTCTTTGTCCTTCAGCAGGCTTTCAACCGTTCCGGTCGGCAGAGCAGCAAATGCTGCATCAGTCGGAGCGAAAACGGTGAACGGTCCCTCACCAGAAAGGACGTCGGCCAGGCCGGCAGCTTTAACCGCAGTGACCAAGGTCTCAAAGTTGCCCGCAGTGACAGCGGTTTCAACAATGGTCATGGACGCCGTCTTTTCGGGGGCACCGGATTTCATGGCCTTTGTGCCATGGCTGTGGTCACCTTTGGTACCACATACTCCACAGCCTGCCATGGCTGCGATGCCGGTACCGACGACCAAGAGCCCGGCAAAAGTGATTGATGCTAAGGTCTTGAATTTCATTTGATTCCTCCTAATACTTGCCTGATTTCATCTTTACGTGAATTTAGCTGGTGGCTTGTGCAAACGCCCACCGACGCTGAATTGCCTTCCAACCGGCGATCTGGTAGAGCGCACCCAAGGCTACGACAACGTAGACCAAGCGGGCAAGAACGCTCATCGGATCGAAAATCGTGGCGACCAGGTCGAAATTGAATAGACCGACCAAGCCCCAGTTCAATCCGCCGACGACCAGCAGGACTGCTGCGAGAATGTCGAGTGTCTTCACGTGGTTCCTCCTGTTAGTGTTTTCAACTTTCCCCCGATTCATTTGTTTTAAATACGAGTAAAATATTTTTAATTTGAAAGAAACTTTCTTTTAATTAAAAATAGTGTTAACGAAATGAAAATAAACTTCGTATCTTTGATTGAGAGGAAAAGAGGCAGGGAAGTAGGTGAAAAATGTTATCCGAAACAGTGGTAAATGGGCTTAATCGCTACGCGATTGGGGAGAAACTGCGCGCGTTGCGACTTAAAAAGAAGATTGGATTGGTTGAAGTCGGTGAGCACTCCGGCCTTTCTCCCGCGCTCATTTCCAAGATCGAAACTGGTAAAATCTACCCGACTTTGCCGACCCTGCTTCGGCTGGCGCTGGTTTTTGGGATTGGTTTGGAGCACTTCTTCAAAGAGGATCAATTGCGGGCGGCGTTTGCCATCGTGCGGGCTGAGGATCGGCAGCAGTTTCCGGACAGGCCGGACGGTGAGCATATCTCATATTATTTCGAGAGTCTGGATTATGAGGCAGTCGATCGCCGTCTCGACGCCTACCTGGCGCGCTTCCAGCCGCCACTGGAACAGGGCAAGTTGCCAACACATGAGCATGAGGGGATTGAGTTCATTCACGTATTGAGCGGGACGCTTCAGCTCACTTTTGATAATCAGGTACATGAATTGCTCGCCGGAGATTCCGTGTATTTCAATTCGGAGATCGCCCATGGCTACAGCCGCCAGGGCGATGAGCCCTGTACGGCTGTGGTTATTACCGTTCCGTCGACCTACGAATAACCGGCGGGAACGCCGTCCGGTACGTTATTGGCCTGTCGGCGCTGTTTCAGCAGGGGTCTTTTCTTCGCGCGGTGGGTCCTCTTTGACATACGTGTCCAGCCAGGAGGTCATTTCCGCGGCCATATGCATCAGGGATTCTCGCGCCCGGTAGCCATGACTTTCATGAGGCAACATGACCAGCCGCGCCACTGCTCCGTGCCCCTTCAGGGCTCCGTAGAATCGTTCGCTTTGAATCGGAAAAGTACCGGAGTTATTATCCGCTTCGCCGTGGATTAAGAGAATCGGCTCATTGACCTTATCCGCGTGCATGAATGGGGACATCGCGAAATACACCTCCGGTGCTTCCCAGAGTGAGCGTTCCTCCGCCTGAAACCCGAATGGGGTCAACGTTCGATTGTAGGCGCCGCTGCGCGCAATGCCTGCCCGATACAAATCGGAATGCGCCAGCAAGTTGGCGGTCATAAAGGCGCCATAGGAATGCCCGCCGATGGCAATGCGGTTGCGGTCAGTTACCCCGCGGCGAACCACCTCGTCAATCGCCGCCTTGGCACTGGCCACAAGCTGCTCAACGTAGGTATCGTTAGGTTCTTCCTCGCCCTCACCAATAATTGGCATAGCAGGATCGTTCAGGATTGCATACCCGTGTACCAGCCAGTGCAGCGGTGAATGTGCACTCACTCGCACAAACCGATACGGGGAATCGGTGACCTGCCCGGCGTGGTCAGCGTCCTTAAACTCCTGCGGATAGGCCCACATCAGCATGGGAAGCGGACCGTCTGTTTCCGGGGAGTAGTCGGCAGGAAGATATAACGTAGCAGTCAACTGGACGCCATCCCGGCGCTCGTATTTGATAAGCTCCTTTTGGACATCTGCCAGTTGTGGCGTCGGATGCGGGAATTCCGTTAATGCGCGCATCGTGTCGTTCAGCAAATCGCGCAGGTAATAGTTTGGTGGTTCGCTGACTGATTCGCGACGGGTGATCAGCAAACGCTGATCCACATTGACGAGGTCGATCACGTTTTCATAGTAAGGCGCTTCAGACCGAAACAGCCGCTTGGTTTCCTTCGTGGTCAGATCCATCTCATCCAGGAAGGGGCGATTACCCTCCGGGGAGGCGCCTTCACCGGAGAGAAACAGCGTTTTGCCGTCATCGGCGGTCATCAGCACATACGTGCCGCGGTCAGTCCGGGTCATCAGCGGATTGCCTGGATCGGTGTAACGATCTTCCCACGAACGGTCCAGAAGGAGTTCGGGATCTTCCTCAGGATTGCCGGGGAAGATGCGCCACACTTTGTAGTTCCGCGTGGGCCACCACCATTCGGTAACCAGAGCCAAATCCTCGCTGCCCCAGCGAATGCCGCTATATCTGTCAGCCAGTGAGATCAGTTCAATTGGTTCACCATTAAACGGTGCGGGTAACATATAAATCCGGTCACGCAGTTCGGCGTCAACCCCGGCGTCACCCGCGTCGAGTGCCTCCGCCCAGTAGAGGGTAGCATCGGCATCCGCCCGCCAACTGACCGATCGGCGGCCCTTACGCACGGAGCCGAAGGCAATCGGGATATTATCGGCCAAGGGTACTTCCGCCACCGTGTACACAAGCTCCCCGTCGGTATTCCACACCTCGATGGAACGAGGAAAACGGCTGGACGGCACGGTATAGGAATAGGGACCATGTATACGTTTGATCAGGATGTATTTTCCATTGGGGGAGGGATCAACACTCATGATCCCGGGTTGGCCAACCGGCGTGGCCTCACCATCGAGCGTTACCACCACGAGTTGCGAGGTTGCATAGTAGTCGAACATTTCTTCGTCGTAGGAGTTCTGTAACAAATCCTGGTAGGTCCGCGCGGGGGTCTTGCGACCGAGATTTTCCTGGATCACCGGTCCGACCGGTACGTGTGGCGCCTGGGGGGGAGCGCCGCGGTCGGTGGGAACCGTCAGGACAACAAGCCGTTTACTATCGGGCGACCATTCATACGTGTTACCGTACGTGTCATTGATCGGTGTAGCAAAAAGCCGTTTGGCTTTGCCGTCACTGAGTTTGGCAACCCATAATTCCAGGTGGTCGCTCATGGTCAGGGTGAAGGCGATACGCCGGCCATCGGGCGACCAGCCGACATTGGATATTTTCGGTTCGTCTGGTAAACCGGTGATTGGTTGTTCGGTGCCGTCATCGATCCGCTTTAAGGTCAACGCCCTGGAATATCTGGTTCGGCTGGGGCCATTGGTGCGTGGATTGATCCGCAGTCCGGCGATGCGCAATTCCGGCTGGGCGACTTCCTCGATGCCGGGCAGTTCCGGTCGATGAAACAAAAGCAGCCATTCTTTCCCTGGGCTAATCGACACGCCGGGTGTTCTCGGGGCATCAATTAAGTCCGCAATGGCGGGTGGGGGCATCTGATATTCCGGCTGTTCCTGCGCCGGGAGCGGCACAGCCAAGCAACAGACCGCAATGACAACTGCACACAGGAAAACAACAGGCTTGGATTCGAATGTGGTATACGACACAATGACCTCCCGAACAATAGGTTTACCTTTATGTCCGGAAGGATAGCCGGTAATGGTCGAGAATTCAACGCGTTTATCAGCGGTTGCTCAGGGAGAAAAAGGAGGGGGGACCGTCGGTGTCACAATGAATACGGCCGAAGGGATACAGATTGACCTCCGGCCGCAATTCAGGATCGTCGACTCTAACGATATAATTCTGTCGTTCCCTGGACTTGGGGCGGTTCGTTGAGTGCATCGGCGACATAACTGACCGCCGAATCAATCATCTGCGGCGCCCAGGTAATCACGACATAGAGAGCGACGAGGTAGAGGAGAATTCTTTTCCAGCGCACAACAACCTCACTTGCATGTCCGCCGAGGCGGACGACGACGCGGTACTTCCGCCGGTGAGCGGGACGACATCCGTCACCGGCAACCGTTGAGTTACACCCTCCACCTGCGCCCGGTAACGAGCCGCTTTCCTCACCAGTTACTACTGCAACTTGAATGCCCGCTTCATGCAATCCCCAGTAACTTGTTAGAAGATAATACAAAACAGACACAATGATTTGGCATTTTCAACCGAGAATTCCTCCGGTTATCCGGGAAACTATGGGTGTGTCCCCATAGCGTATCAGCCACTGTACCCCTGTTGTGATCGGACAATGAACAAAAAAGCCCCGCCTAGGGGCGAGGTTAGCATTGACCTCACCGGTCATTACTTCCGGCGATTATAGATGATTTTCATGTTTTGTGTTTCGTTACCTCGGTCATCAATAGCGGCCATTTCCATAATGAAGGTGTCCGCGCTTTCCAGTTTAAGGTATTGACGGTACGGCTTATCGCGGGTGCCGGAGACGATGTCGTCGATGGTGCCGTCAAACCGGATCGTGGTGTGGGTAGAATCGGTCGCCTCACCCCACATCACGGACATGCCGGTACTCATATCATCCAGCCAGATGGTGAAATACTCTTCACGGAACCGATCGTACCCGGTCAGTGATAAGCCATGAAACTCCTCCGGGCCAAACTGACCCACGTAATCTTGTTTCATGTAGCGGCCATCCAGGATCATGGAGA
Organism: uncultured Ignavibacteria bacterium; assembly: GCA_964461835.1. GTDB lineage: Bacteria > Zixibacteria > MSB-5A5 > WJJR01 > JAJRUJ01 > CAYWVO01. Next base: position 25,712 of record CAYWVO010000041.1, read on the forward strand.
TTTCGGCAACGCCGATACTGGTGTCCGGCGGCATGCCGGGGGCCACCCACATTAAGACCGTGCAATCCCACGTGCCGGTCATTTCGGCAAATCCTTGATGTGGCTCGCCGGGCGTACCATATTTCATCAACGCCTCCATCATCGCCTGGCCGTATTCCTCCGGCGACATCTCCTCCTGTGCCAGAACCGGCGCAACCAACAGGGATATTGCCGCCGCTGTCAACACAACAGAAAACACGACCCGTTTAAACATCCAACCTCCCGTCATTGTGTGGTTTAATCTCTTAGAAAGCTGATACGCTGCCGCGCGGACAGGCCATTGCGCCATTTGGCGGTCGCGCGAGAAAAGTGATTCGCGCATTTAACGGCCAATCCGGAGCATTCGGAAAGCGTAGACTATACACAAGACTATGGACTTTAATCGGGGGAGGACCCACATGCCTTTCGAATTACCCTCATTGCCATATGCCAAGGATGCGTTGGCGCCGGTTATCTCGCAGGAGACGTTGGAATTCCACCATGGTAAACACCACCAAAAATACGTGACGACTTTAAACCAGTTGATTGAAGGAAAGCCGCAGGCTGATAAGTCACTGGAAGACATCATCAAGTCTTCCGAGGGTAAAGTGTTCAACAATGCTGCACAGGTGTGGAATCACACCTTTTACTGGCAGTGTCTCAATTCCGGTGGCGGGGGAGAGCCGACCGGGGCTGTGGCCGACGCGATTAAGAAAGATTTCGGCTCGTTTGACAAGTTTAAGGAGCAGTTCGCGGATGCGGCGGCTACGCAGTTTGGGTCCGGCTGGGCCTGGCTGGTCTGGGACAATGGTAAACTGGCGGTGACCAAGACCCTTAATGCCGACACCCCGCTGAAACACGGCCAGACCGCATTGTTGACCATCGATGTCTGGGAGCACGCTTACTATATCGATTATCGCAATGCCCGGCCCAAGTACATCGAGGCAGTAATTGATAACCTGACCAACTGGGACTTCGTGGCGGAGAATTTGAAGAAGGTGTCCTAGATATCATCATTTCTGGGTGGCAACCTCAAGGCGTCTCGCCTGCGGCGAGGCGGCTTGGGGTTGATATCGGATGATGTCGAAACCACGCCCATCGCTTCGCATCGGGACTCAGGGGTTTCGACCGACAAATCAAATTATTTCAGCGACACCATTTTGTCGATGGCGGTGAGCACTGCTGTTACAAATTGATCTTCGTCCATCAGCCGTCTTACCGCATACCCATATAGACTACTTTTCCCCAATAGCATACATTACTGCCATGGAGTGGGAATCCGGGAAGCGTCCCTGGGTGGCGGCGACGCTGCCGTTTTTGCTGGTGTTGCTGATCCAGTTGGCGGGGCTGCTGCTGCCAATTCAGTATGCCTGGGGATTCAATTTCTGGCGCGTCGTAGCCCAACCGTGGAACTACCTAGTTTTGGGGATCGCCCTCTGCCTGCTCCTTGTGCCCATTCATCGGGTTGTCGGCCGGTTACTCGCGCGTGCCGTTCACGGTCTCGTTGCGCTGCCGCGGGCGGTGTCGGTAATCGGCGGCTCACTCATTTTATTTCTTTTGTTCTATGTGTTCCGGTCTCGCGCGTTTGTGTATGGTGATGGATTGCTCACCTTGAACAGTCACACCGCCTGGTCGCAACCGATTGAGTTTGCCCATTATTTTACCAAGCCGCTGGGTATCTATGTTGATCGCGTGTTTACCAGGTTTTTTTCGCTGTTCCTGCCGGTGGAACCGGCTGTGCTGCTGGGTATTGTGCTGGCAATTGCCGGGGTGGTCGGGTTTTGGGCGGTGATCCGCATTGCCCGCATAATGAGTCCGGATACAGGAATGCGGGTGTTCATCATCCTGGGTATCCTGTCCAGCGGATCAGTAGTCCTCTTTTTTGGTTACGTTGAGGATTACCCGTGGGCAATTGCCTTCGCCCTCTGGTCACTGCGCTTCAGCCTCGGGTATGTGAAAAACCGTGAACCGCTGTGGCCGGCTTTCCTGTTCGGCGTTTTGGCAATTGGCTTTCATGTGCTCACCGCGCCGTTTGTGCTGATCCCGATTATGGCAGTCTTCCTCCGCCAGTTTCCCCGTGTCGCAAGCATCTGTCTCTGGTGGGTTGCCGCTGTGGCATTTGTCCTTTCGGTGCCGATTGTCTTGCTTTTTTTCGCCCTTGGTCGCACCTGGTATTTTGTTCCGCTCCGGCCGGAGTTAGGCAATCAGTATTGGGCATTTTCGCTTTCGCATCTTCTCGACATGGTCAATCAGATTCTGCTGGTGGCGCCGCTGGGATTGCTCTTGTTGATCTTCTCCGGCAGAAAACGAGAAAATAAAGAGCCGGAAGAGAGAATGATCGACTGGTCATTGGGGACGCTCACAATCCTCACCTTTCTCACCGCTTTCTGGCTGAATCCGAACCTGGGAGCACCCCGTGACTGGGACCTACTCTCGCTCTTTGGCATTCCGCTGACCTTGTGGGGAGTCTACCGCTATATCAACCGCAGAGGGTTGTCCGGTTCAGTTCATCGGCTCTTGACGAATGCAGTAATTGTTGCGGCGATCTGTTTAATTCCTAACCTCATTGAGAAAAACAACACGGTAATCGCCACGAAACGACTTGATGCTATCCTCTGGCACGATGCCCATTATCAGTGGGAATACCGTAACGCCGATCGCTGTGTATCCTGGGCGTTTATTCTGAGTACGAGCCTGGGGCACAGCAATCGTTCATTGAAATATTACCATCGCCGTGCAGCCGCAGCGGGTCGTGATCCGCGGTCCTGGACCAACCTGGCCAAGGTTTACCTGAAACGCGGGGAGCCGGATTCGGCGCTTTTTTGGTTGGAAGAAGGGCGACAATCCGCGCAAGCGGATGTGGATTATCTGGTGACCCTTTCCAAGGTTGAGCAAATGCTCGGGAATCTTCCGGATGCACTACGGCATGCGGAGGAGGCGTGCCTACTGGCGCCCGGCGATCCGGCCGGCCACGCCCGCCACGCGGTGGTGTTTGCGGAACAGGGCCGCCCCGCCGCCGCGCTCGCCGCCGCCCGGCAGGCGTATCATCTTGCCCCACAACAGGCCGAATATGCAACACTGTTGGGTCATACGTTCGCTGAGAATCGAGTGTATGATTCCGCGTTGATCTTTTTGGGGCAGGGATTTAATCTCGCGCCGGATTCAGAAACAAAGATGAACAATGGTGAGATGTATATCCGTGCGGCGCTGGCGCAAGGGGATATAGCGGCTGCGCGAGAGATGTTGAGCCGTTTGGAGGCCATCGTGACTCACTCAGCTGATATCAGGCATCTAGAGAGGATAATTGAGCGGGCGGATACCGCGGGTCGAAATCCTTGAATCCCCGCGAATCGCGGATGGCGTGGTTCCGGCCTTATTCCTATCGTTCTTTTGATGTAACAATATTATAACCCAAGAGAAAGCAGTAGAGGCTTGCAGGTTGATATTGGATCGTTACTCCACCGTATACTTTTGTTCCCTTTTTGGTACGGGTCGTCACTTTTGCCTCCGAAAGTTGTTGGGCCCTGCAAAAGGCTGCGAGGGCACCCAAATCTTCTGGCCTTTCGAAATATCTATC
>CAYWVO010000042.1:0-29000 GCA_964461835.1 uncultured Ignavibacteria bacterium
ACCGGCGGCGGAGCAGTACCAAAAATCATGTCATACCATTTATGCAGTCGCTATATACACCACGTACGACAGCTTGTCAATAATGAATTCGTGCTAATGGTTGAAATATGATCGGCTGGCGTGGCCCTGGGCTGTGCCCAGGGTTTCTAGGAGCGTTGATCCTGGTCGCCAAATCCCATCGCTCCTAGAAACCCTGATCTCCGGGGTCGCTGTTCGCTGTCCCTCAGATCAGGGCCACACACCTCCAGCCTGCGCTGAGGTGACAAGTTTAGTTCGGACGGGCAGACGAGACCCGCCACCGCGGGCAGGCTGTGTGTCGCACACAAGGGTGAAAATCACCCATCCGACGAAACTGAATTCTTGGCCAAAATTCCCAGGTGTCGCTGCCAGCCCCAGGATTTAGCGGAATCAACCTTGGGCCATTTCTTCTGCACTAGTTTCCAGATAGCTAGAATGCAAAGCGCAATCGCCCCGCCGAGCAGCCAGCCGGCGGCAATGTCCGAGGGATAATGAATACCCAGGTAAATCCGGGTATACGATACCAATACCGATAATGCCACTAGATACCATAAGATTTTTCGATATCGTAAACCAAAAAAGATTGCGGCCGCCATCGTGTTCACCGCGTGCGCGGACGGAAACGATTTAGTGTACCCGCAGCCTGTGATCACCCGCAATTCCGGAAGCTCATGGCAGGGTCGCAGACGGCCAATCACCTCTTTGAGTAGACTGGAGGTCAACTGGTCGGTAATGGTCAGCATGACGATTGCGATCACCACAGTCAGCAACCCGTACCGTCCGCCAAAGACCACCATACCGAGCAGGGAAACCAGAATGGGATAGCGCCAGAAATCCATGGTGGTAATCACCGGCATCACCGCATCGAATACCGGGTTCGCCACCGTGATATTCAAAAACTTCAAGAAGGCAATATCAACAGCGATAAAATAGTCGAACATCCCCCACTCCCCTAACGGACTCGTTCACCCAGTGGTTCAACCTGAATTTTCCCCCGTCCGGCATCGGTCAGCCGCTGCACGAACGCCGCTCCCTCAGAGCGTTTGACCGTGACCTCCAGGTGCGCCTGGCCACCAAAATCGCTGGAAAGAACTTTCGTGTTGCAATCATCCAGCACCCGGTAGACCACCCCGGTCCGGTCATGGGGAAAACCAAGCCGATAGGATAAGACCATCATCTTCGTAACAATCGCGGCATTGCCCAGGGCGAGATCCGCCGCCTGCCGATAGGCGCGTTTCAACCCACCGGTCCCCAGTTTGGTTCCGCCGAACCAGCGCATGACGACGACCAGGACATCCCAGATCTCAGCGGCACAGATAGCATCCAGAATCGGCCGTCCGGCGGTGCCGGACGGTTCACCCGCGTCCGAATATTTTTCCCCCGGTTCCGCCGCATACCCTAACCGCCAGGCAAAACAGTGATGGGTGGCGTCGTGGTGGGTTTTGCGCACCGCATCCAGCTGGACTGCGGCCTCCTCCACAGTCTTTACCGGCAATACCCGCCCCAGGAACTTGGATCCTTTCTCAGTCAGGGTACCCTCACTTGCTGTTTCGACTGTCCGGAAATAATCGGGGTCACTCTCTGGCATGGCTCGGGACATCGGCCGGTTCCTCCGCGCTTCATATAGCCCTCCGGGTGATATCGGGGCAAGGGCTAATCGCCGGCGACATTTCACCCGATAGTGTAAGTAAGCGTTGTGCCGCCGCGAAACTCCGGCACATCCGGACTGCCGGGCGGGACGACACGCAAGACAAAGCCTACAGCCGGGATAACCTTAAGGAGGATTGATGTCTATTGTCATGCGCCTGTGTCTGCTCATACTCTGTAGTTGTGTTATGTTTGCTAACGGTTGCTCAGATACAACCACAACTACCGATATTTCCGCGTCGGTCAACTCGGCGCCGACGATCACCTCGGTTACCGCAACTCCCAACACCGTCGCCAAAGGTGGTAAATCTCAAATCACCGTGATTGCGGTTGACCCGGAGGATGACGATTTAACCTATACCTTTGACGTGAATGGCGGCAACCTCGCCGCCAGCGGCAATGATGCTACCTGGGTCGCGCCGAATCAGCCGGGGAAGTATACGGTTCATGTGTCGATTTCAGACGGTCACAACACGACAACCGCCTGGGTTGCGCTGACGGTGTTTGTCCCGCTGACCACCCTGACCGGATCATTGACATTGCCGGACGGCCTGGACGGTGACCTGTCCGTCGCACGGGTGATGCTGAAGGCCGGTGGGGTAGATACCAACAGCGATCAACTCATCCGGTACGCAACGGTCGACGGCCAGGGGTCGGTAGTTTCCTTCCTGTTTGAGGATGTCACGCCGGGACGATATTTTCTGGAGGCCTGGCGGGACAGCGATCATAATGGTCGGTTATCCGAGGGCGATTATGTCGGCGAGTACGGCACCACCTCCGTTCCGGGTAACGAATTACCACCGCTCCAACTCCAGGAAGGGCAGACCAGGTTTGTTCAGATCCAGATGGGACTTTTCGACATGGTCAACGAGGAAGACGATACCGGGGACGGGCACCCGGATATCGACAACAACTTCAAGGAAGAAGGCGAGGTTGTCATTACTGACGTAGATAAGTAACACTTTCGACAACGTGACGTGCAATTATTTGGGGTGGAGACCTTGCGTCTCCACCCCTTTTCGCTATATTAGTGGTTGCTGAGCCTTAACGGTGTACCAAAATCGATTCATTCGTTTAGTAGGGTTTTGTACAATGGATGTTCCAGGATCCCAATCGGGCTACAATGAGCACGTGCTGGATCATTTCCAGAATCCACGCAACTGCGGTGAAATGGATGATGCCCACGGTGTCGGCACCATCCGGCACGGGCCCTGCGGTGATCTGATCAAGCTGTATATCCGACTCAGCGACGGTCGCATTGAATCTGCGCAGTTTAAGACCTACGGCTGCGGCGTCGCCATCGCCTCATCATCCGCCCTGACCGTGCTGCTGGAAGGCAAGACAATCGACGAAGCACGTAGGGTCACCAGCGATGATATCATTGCCTTTTTCGGCGGGGTTCCCCCCAACAAAGACGTCTGTACCCGTTTTGTGGAAGAGCTTGTCCCCCTGACGATTGACAACGCCATCAAAAATCGTACCTCTTGACTAAGAATTTCCGCCGCCATTCGTATCTTGCACTAGGGATGGGTTGAAGGAAAGTAATCGGCGGGTGCCAATCGCACGGTTTTCCCGGCAAGGGCGGGACAAGAGCAGGGTTGGCAAAAATGGTGTCGAAATCATGTCGATTCACCCCGCCGGATCGACTTTGGGGTTTCGGCTCCCCCTTACTCTTGTTTGATTACCATTTTCCACAGTGCGGGTGGACGGGGAGTTGACCAACGCAAGTGAGGTGAAACGGCATGTATCATTCCGCACCGGATATCTACCAAAGGCGATCGCAGGACGAACTCATCGATCTGATCCAGGAGTACCGCGATCGTCTCGGCAATAAACTGACTATTCTCACGCATCACTACCAGCGGAAAGAAGTGGTGCGCTGCGGCGATTTTGTCGGTGACTCATTCTACCTCTCCCAGCGCGCAGCCGAGGAGCAGGACGCGGAGTTTATTGTATTCTGTGGCGTGCATTTTATGGCCGAAGCGGCACGGATACTGTGTCGGGATGAGCAACGCGTGTTCCTGCCGAATCTCTACGCGGGCTGTCCCATGGCGGATATGGCACCGATGCGCGCGGTGAGCCGGGCCTGGGACGATGTCGGCGGGGACAAGGTCATTCCCGTGGCCTACATGAATTCAGCGGCTTCGCTGAAAGCCTTCTGCGGCGACAACGGCGGCTTAATCTGCACCTCCTCCAACGCCGCCAAGGCATTTCACTGGGCGTTCGATCAGGGCTCGCGGATCTTCTTTTTTCCCGACGAAAATCTGGGCTATAATGTCGCGCATGATTTGAAAATTCCCGACGAACAGATTGTCCTGTATGACCCCGCCCGCGGGGCCAAGAAGCCGGAAATCACCGACGATACCAAAGTGATCCTCTGGAAAGGTTACTGCCACGTACACACCAACTTCCGCCCGGAACACGTGACCCAGATGCGGGAACAATACCCGGGAGTTAAAATCGTGGTGCACCCGGAGTGCATGCCCGAGGTGGTGCAGAACGCCGATGCGGTGGGGTCGACCTCGTTCATTGTCAAGTACGTGGCCGAACAACCACCGGGCACGCCGATTGCCATCGGCACCGAATTGGACCTGGTTGCCCGCCTGGCCGACGATCACCCCGATAAGACGATCGTGGAGCTTTCCGGGAATTCCTGCTCGCTCTGTGTGAATATGTACCGCACCAGCCTGGCCGATTTGGCGTACACGCTGGAGTTTCTGGGTAAGACCAATGAAATTCTGGTCGACGAGGATGTCCAGGAATCCGCCAAAGTAGCCCTGAAACGCATGCTCACCCTGGCAAAGTAACCCGACGCACCTGCTGTTCTCTCTCAATCCTATTGACATTGATTTCGCTGCGGCCGATGTTTTATGTTTTGGTTTAGGGATTGTAGATCCCGAATCGACACATTGATCGTTTTTTACCGGTGAGGAACCGTGAATCAGCCGGCCACCGCGGCATTATCTGCACCTCAGTTGTTTCCACGATATATCTGGTGGGGTGCGCTGGTGGGGTGTGTGATCTGTGGGGCAGGCGCCGCACTGAGCATCTGGCCACTGGCGTTGGTCCCCGTAGCGGCGGGGATCACACTCATCAGCGTGCTGAGGCCTGAATGGGGGCTCATCTTACTGGCAAGCTCGCTGTTTTACCCAGTGAGATTTATCACCGAACCAAATCTCACGTTGGCCGACGTCTTCACCTTCCTGATACTAATCGGCTATTTCCTCACCGAATTGTCCCGTGGCAGGTCGCCATTCAAATCATTGCCTCTGGCTCAGCCTGCAATCGCGTGGTTGATTGTGATGGCTGCGTCGCTGTTTCTCGTACGGTTTTCTTCTCTCGGCGCCGTTAACTGGTTCCGTCATGTGCAATTATTGCTCTTAATCTATGCCGTTGCCGGCTTGTGCAGGCGGATTGATACCAGATGGGTCGTGTACGCCTTTATTTTCTGGTGCTGCGCATACGGGCTGGGAAATATCGCGGGGTTCATCCAAACAGGGGGTTCTGTGCGGACGTTTGGCATCCCCCGGATCGGGTTTTCCGCTGCGCTGGTTGTTTCATCGGTGTATGTGCTTGCACGCTTTTGCTACGCGGTGTCCCTCCGCCGTGCGGTGGTCTTTTTCATTATTTATGTTATTCTCCTCGCGGCACTTTTTGCTACGATCAGCCGCGCACCCATTGCGGTTGCCGGTATCGGTAATTTGCTTGTCCTCATTCTGGTTTATCGCGGGACCCGCAAACATGGCTTCGCTATCCCGCGGCGACGGGTACGGTTCATTATCATTTTTGGTCTGTGTGCCACAGCGGTCGCGGCGACGCTGCTGATGCCGATGTTTACCACGCTGGCGGAGCGTTTTGCCGGGGTCGGTAACGCCGGAGCATCACTGCGCTATCGCTACTTCATTTGGGGAACGTCACTCGACCTGTTTCGCCAACACCCTCTCTTGGGGATCGGGCTGGGACAGGTGCAGATATGGCACCAGGCGTTCCCCGAACTCCGCCTGCATCCACTGGGCCCAATAACCTTCGGTTTAGGCACGCACCTCACGTTTCTGAAATATGTTGTGGAAACGGGCGTGATCGGCGCAGGTATCTTTCTCTGGTTTTTGGGTGCACTCTGGCGAGTAGCGGCCAGGAACATCGCGAGGGAAAACCGTCTGCAATCAATGGGTCATGTACTCGGGATCAGCGCGGTCGTCTTTACGGTGATTATCCGCATGTTCATCGAAGGCATCGCCTTCCACGGCATCGCCGGCATTACCGAATGCCTATTTTATGGTATGGCGATGGGGCTTTATCAAAGTCGGTATGTGTGAGTGCCAGCCATCAGAAATGTCGTTGACGAATTGACCAGGCGGCATCCGCCGGCCCTTTAAAGGTGATGCGCTTGACATAATTGGAATCCAGCCAGGCACGCAGTTCCGGCCGCCGGTTCCACCAATCCATCTCCCACGTGTCCCAGCTTACGTAATACTCCGGCGTGTACCGTTGGACAATCGCGCCAAAGTTCGGGCCACGCCCGTGCAGGCGATTGAGCGGCAGTACTTGCGGCGAGACCAGTCCGACAGCGTCCAGAATATAGCAGCGGGACACATATCCCACCATCCCAATGGACTCCAAACATACGGTGTCGGCGGGTTGGGCGTGTTCTGCCAACCAGGTGGATACCGGCCGGAGAACCTGGTTCTGAAAGCCGCCGTTTTTCCCTACGACATCTCGATGCCGTGACTGCACGACCAGAACGGCCACTACCACGATAGTGGCGATGAGGGCCAGTCGTATGGACGCGCGCCAATGGTGAAATAATCTTGTCTGACCCACAAATCGTACGCCAATCTCTTCCAGATAGAAGATTCCCAGCCCGATCCAGAGGGTATAGACCCACAACGGAGGTGCAGTGTACCAGCCCTGCAATTTGCTGCCGGAGAAAACGAAAAATGACCAGTAGATACACCACCAGGCAATCAGGGGATGCCAACGGGAATCGCGGGCCGAACGGATAAGTCCAATCAGGGCCAGTACGGCGGCACCGACGGTAATCCATGAATAGCGAAACAAGGTGCGACGGACAACTTCCTGCAATCCATCCCAAGGGTGGACACCACCGTACGTGGCATATTTCGCCGCCGCCGAATGTGGAAGGGGTGAACCGAAATACCCGTAGGCGAAGACCATCCACACCGCGACCGGGATGACCCCCAGCCACATTGACCGCAGCGCGGACCAGCGTCGATGGAGCAGATCAAACCCGGCCACAACACCAATCACCAAGACTCCTTCGACTCGGATCAATGCCGCCATTCCGGCAGCAAGGTATGCCAGCGGGTAGTTTTTCTTCGCGTAAAGAAAGAAGGTCGCCGCAATCGCAAAGGTGTACAATCCGGTTTCCATCCCCAGTGCCGACCATTTAATCGCCACCGGATTAAGTGCATACAGAACCGCGCAGAGATATCCCACCCACCGTTGCCGACTCGCCATGAGTGCAATGCGGTAGACGATAAGGACAACGCCGACATCGGCGACGATATTAAGGAGTTTGCCGATCAGCAGGGGATCCTCATACACAACGTGGATCGCCGCCAGTACTATCGTGTACAGCGGAGTCGTGGTTCCATACACCCGTTCGCCGACATTAAAGACGAAGCCAAATCCTTCTGCCAGATTGCGCGCGTAGCGAAGCGTAATGTACGCATCATCAATGGTGACACTGGTGAAGAATACACGCGCAACAATGGCCCCGCCTATCAGCAGCACCAACGCCGACAAGTTCCATCTACGCAAATACAGCCCCATTATTGACCCGTCAAACGACTTCCTATTGCGTCGCCAATATATGGTTCTCACGAATACGACATAATGCGGAGTTTCCGTAAGCGACAGTTTTTGCCATGGCTGTTTTTCCTGCTCCTGCCATTGTGGGGTGCCAAAAGCGCGGTGGTTGACCGCTCTTAATTCTTCCACCCCCTATCTTGCTGGGTGCGGGCTAAATAGGCAGCCGGTTGCATCAATCTGGTGTGACGCCGAAGCGGCGAGGAAGGGTGGAGGGGCGGCAGACGGGTCGTCAACCTCCACGTTAGTAAACTGTTAGAATTTTCCGCGTTCAAAAATGGAAATCGGCTTGACAGACCCCCGCCCCGACGACCATTATGCTAATGGAAGTTGTTGATTAATAATATGTTAACAACGTGTTGACAGCTTGAGGACGGAAGGGCAAGTGCTTACCGATCAAGAGGATGGTTCCCGGGCATTACATGCCTCCCTTGTGGAAAAGGTGGTTTATTCCCGCTATTGGGAATGTAACAGCCTGCTTGTTATTACATTGTAGTTTTCCACAATTGTGGAAATCGCAGACCGGCCTGTCAATACCATTATTCCTTTGTTTTTGGGGTATTAGCAATGGAACAATCGGCGATTGCAGTGTGGAAAGATTGTCTCGAAGCTATTGAAGGGCAACTTAATCATCAAAGTTTTTGTACCTGGCTTACACCCACCAAGGCGCTGGGCTGGGAGAATGGGTCACTGATGGTCGGCGTACCCAATTCGTTTATTGCCGACCGGTTGAAAACTCACTACCGCAAGCAAATTGACGCCGTGCTGGCCGGTCTGACCAATCCACCCAAGACCGTGGCCTTCAAGGTCATATCCAATCTGGCACCGGAGCCAGAACCGGTCAATACCGCGATCGTGCCGGAACAGACCGCGATTCCACCGGATGCGGAACCAGCGCAACTGCTGCACTTGCCGGCGCTCAATCCACGGTATAAGTTCGACCATTTCGTGGTCGGTGACTCCAATGAGTTTTCACACGCTGCCGCGATGGCGGTGGCGGAATCACCCGGCGAAACACGGTTCAATCCACTGTATATCTATGGTGGAGTTGGCCTCGGCAAAACACATTTAATCCAGGGAATTGGCCACTTTATCCGCGAAACGCACCCCAACCTACGGGTGCTGTACGCGACCTCCGAGAAATTTACCAACGATTTTATCAGTTCCCTCTCTACCAGCACGACGGGTGATTTCACCAAGTTGTACCGCTCGATCGATATTCTGCTGCTGGACGATATCCAATTTTTTACCGGCAAGGAGTCAACGCAGGTACAGTTTTTCCATACGTTTAACACCCTGCACCAAAACGGGAAACAAATTGTCCTGACCTCCGATCGCCCGCCTAAGGATATCCAGGGCCTGGAGGAACGGCTCCTCTCCCGGTTTCAGTGGGGGTTGGTGACGGACATTCAACCCCCGGATTTTGAAACCCGGATGGCGATTTTAAAGAAGAAGCTCGAGACCGAGGAGATGACGTTCCCGGACGACGTACTCTCCTACATTGCCTCGAACGTCCGTTCAAACATCCGTGAGCTGGAGGGATCACTGATTCGACTGCTGGCGTTTTCCTCGCTGCGAAAACAGCCGGTCGACCTCCCATTGGCCCAGAGTATCCTGAAAGATACGCTGTCGGCCAAAGAGCAGCCGGTGACCATCGAAGCGATTCTCACCCAAGTGTCACGGTCATTCAAGGTGCCGGAAGAACTGATTAAGTCGAAACGGAAAACCCAGGATGTGGCCCAGGCCCGGCAGGTAGCCATGTATCTGGCGCGGACACTCACCCAAATGAGCCTCAAGGCCATTGGTACGTCCTTGGGAAATCGTGACCACTCAACCGTGATCCATTCGGTTAATCTGATCCGCGGATCGCTCCGGCAGAATCGGCAATTGAAGTCACAAATTGACACAATTATCAACCTGTTGTACAGACCGGCGATGTCGGCGTAATGGCCGGATTCGTCATGCATGCCCGGGCAAGTTCACTGTCGAAACGGTGTTAAGATCGACGTGAAAATTTGTGCGATCTCGTGGAAATCTGCGGGCACTGTGAACAAAATGACCTTTTTCCACAGAAATCAGCGGTGCGTCTTGAAATCATCACCGCACTAACCAGTAAAAAAACAAGGAGTTAGGTGACACCGGCGGATTACTCAACAAAACCCACAGTATTGTTATTTTTACTTGTTTTTAGAATTCAATATCAACAAGTTCACTACGTGGGGAAAACCAGAAAATAAAAAACCGGCTGATCCAGCGGAGGATGGATTCTCATGAAATTTACTGCGTCCCGGTTAGAGTTAAGTGACCGGTTGCAGACGGTGCTGTCGGTGATCTCCGGCAAGACGACCCTGCCAATTCTCGCCAACGTCTTGGTCACCGCTGAGGATGAGACAATTTCACTGTCCGCAACGGATCTGGATGTTTCCATTCAGACGGGGGTGCCGGGCAAAGTTAGCAAATCCGGCCAGACGACGGTTCCGGCACGGACCTTCGCCGATATTATTCGGGAATTGCCCGGCGAGGAGATTTCCTGTTCCGAACAGAATAACCGGATTGAAATTCGGACTCCCAGCGGTCAGTACAAAATTTCCGGGATGGCACCCGATGAATTTCCCCGTCTCCCCGAAATATCCGGTGCCGCCCAAGTGACAATCCCTGCACCCGAACTGGTCGAGATGATTAAACGGACCGTTTATGCGGTCTCGACTGATGAATCCCGCCCGGCGCTCAACGGCCTGTTGTGGCAGGCCGATGACCAGGAAATGCATATGGTCGCCACGGACGGTCATCGCCTGGCCCGCTATTCTGTCGCGACCAACCGGCTGGCCGGAGCCGGGGAGGATTTGATTATCCCGGCCAAGACATTGAATTTGATCGCCAAGCTCGCAGCGGACCAAGAGGATGATATCTCGCTGTCGCTGGGGGAAAAGAACGTCATTTTCCACCTGAACAACGCGACCTTGAGCACGCGGTTGATCGAAGGCCCCTACCCGAATTACCGCCAGGTCATTCCTAAAGGAAACGACAAACTGCTCAAAGTCCAGACCGAGGAGTTGGCCGGAGCAGTCCGACGTGTCTCAATTCTTTCCAACTCATTGACCCGGCAAGTAAAATTTCAATTATCGAATGACGGGCTGGAGTTATCGGCGACCAACCAGGACGTTGGCGGGGAAGCCAAGGAGCGTGTTACCTGCCAGTACAACGGGGACGATCTGGAAATTGGCTACAATGCTACCTATGTGCTGGATATTTTGAAAAACATGAATGCTCAAGAAGTGGAAATTGCCTTGTCCAGTTCTATTTCCGCCGGAGTAGTCAAGGCTTGCGACGGCCCCAATAAAGACAATTATCTCTGTTTAATCATGCCGCTGCGGTTAGCGGAGTAAATAGTATTTTGTTTTGATGAAGGACGGGGTTGAAACCCACCCTTGCATATCATCATTCGTGCGTGATGCGTGACCCGTAGGTCTTGAGCCGCGGGTCGGATTTTTTATCGAAGCGGACCGGGTCCACGAAGCGATAGGGTAGTGTGTCCCGTCGTTCTATAAGATCGAGACCATCCCCGTCGCGCCGCATGATTTTTACGGACGTTGTATCCAGGAGGGACGGCGCGCCGATTTTGTCGGTGATTAACGATTCGAATTCTGGGTTGATTTCATAGCCGATGGAATTGCGTCCGAGGTTGCGGGCGGCCAGGGATGTGGTCCCGCTGCCCAAGAACGGGTCGAGCACGGTTTCGCCAACGAAGGAAAACATTTTAATTAGTCGTCGCGGGAGTTCTTCGGGGAACATCGCCAGATGTTTTTTTTGTTTTTCGCCGCCAAACTGCCAATGACCGGCGAAATACTCGTTCCATTCGTCGATTGAGAGTTTGGACTGCTCTTTGACCTCGGCGCTGACTTTGGGCGCAGTCCCGGGTTTTTTAAACAGGAGAATGAACTCGTAGTCCAGTTTCAATATCCCGTTGCGCGGGTACGGGTACGATCCCATGATGGTGGCGCCGCCGGTGGTGTTGCAGGTGGTCACCTTGCGCCAGATGATCGCGCCCATATAATCAAAGCCGATGGTCTCACAGAAGCGGATAATTTCGGTGCGAATCGGCATGATTTTATACCGGCCGTAGTACGCCGAGCGGGCGAACTGGTCGCCGATATTGACGCATAACCGGCAACCCGGATGCAGGACCCGGTAACATTCCTGCCAGACTAAATTCAAATTATTGATATAATCCGCATAGGAATCATCGAAGCCGATCTGGCCTTCCACCCCGTAGTCTTTCAATTGCCAGTAGGGTGGTGAGGTGATGATCACGTGAACCGCATGGTCATCGAGTTCCGGCATGGCGCGGGAATCGCCGAGGATGACGGTATGGGTGGTCTGCGGTTTCATAGTGTCTGCAAAGTGCGATTTACGGCTGCATTGCGCAAGGGGGAAGGTCCCATGCGGTCGATTTCTTACTGCGGGCGAGCGCCTTTGGGGGGTGTGTGGCCCTGATCTGAGGGACAGCGAACAGCGACCCCGGAGATCAGGGTTTCTAGGAGCGATGGGATTTGGCGACCAGGATCAACGCTCCTAGAAACCCTGGGCAAAGCCCAGGGCCACACCAGCCCGCAGCCCACCAAGACTCCGCTACCAGCAAGTGACCTGCTTTGTTGTAGCCCGCCAAAAGTGACAAATCCGTCAGGATTTGGAATGGCTGGTGGGTCGGTAAGTTCTCGCAGGAATGTTTTCTTTTGTGGGCGGCAGACCTCCCGGTCTGCCCCGGCGATGGTTTTTATTGCGCCGCAAGGGCAATTGGATTCCCGACTACTCGGGAAAAACCTGAACGCGTAATGCAGTTAATTCCATAAGATGGGCTGACCACGTCGGCCAAGAAGACAAAAATAGCGGTGCAGGGATTCGAACCCCGGACACGCGGATTATGATTCCGCTGCTCTAACCAACTGAGCTACACCGCCATGCAAACCCCCGAATATATACGTTTTTTCCGGTCTGTCAACGGCCTCGCCGGGCAAGTTTTCGGGTCTTCGGTCCCTGCCGCAGCACCAGCTTAAAGCGGGGATCGTACCCCGAGCCGGAACATTTCCCACAGGACATATCGGCGCGTTTTTGCCGGCGGTACACCTCGCCGCAGTTGGGGCAAATGTAGGTGTATTTGCTGCGGGGATGGACCCCGGGATAATCCTTACAATAAATCGAAATCCCCAGCCGTGCCGCCGCCGCTTTGAACGCCGCATTATGGGACGGGTAGACCAAATGCAGCATTTCGTGCAATAGGGTGGCGGGTAGGTCCTCCGGGTAATGCGCATGGTAATGCCGGGAGAGGCGGATTTCTCGCTGTTCCGGATAACAGCAGCCGGCAATCCGCATCCGAGTCGACCAGCGGATTTTCGCGGTCGGCAGCGTGTCGGCGAAATAGTCCCGGTTGTGCTGGTGAAACATGCTGAGCAGCTCGGCCTCGGATGGTAACCGTGACGGATCCGGGGCGAACAAATCGCCTTGCAATTTCAGGAACTCGGGATTGGTCAACTGTCGCCGGTGTCGGGCCATGGCTCCCGGAAGTACATTTGTTGGTGGTTGAGGATACACCGTCTTCGTACGGTCACCTGCGGGCGCAACTCCCGGTTGCGCTAGCGGGTCCCTCACTGGAACCCGCAACTGGGCGGCGCGGGTGCCGCCTCACCGGATCCCGATCCCCCCGTCATACCGGAAAAACTGGAAATTTTCTTGTGTACATCGCCCGATCCGCATTTCGGACAATTCACTGACGCCTCGGCAGACCGGCTCAAGATGAGTTCCTCAAACTCGTTGCCACAATCTCCGCAGCGATATTCAAACATCGGCATCGTACATACCTCGTCGGTTAATCATCTCCGGCACCATGGAACATACGCTGCAGACCGTACCGTGGATAGGATTTTTTGCCGGACAGGACGGCAGAACGTTAGTGGTCGTCATTCTCCGGGACATACTCGATTCGCACTTCCTCGATCCGTTGGCCGTCCAGTTGGGTCACGGTGAACTTAAACGGGTCACGGCAGAGTTCTTTCCCCTCCGTGGGGACGCCGCCGACAATATCATAAATTAACCCCGCAACCGTCTCAAACTCCTCGGAATCCGGCTTCAGGTCATAGTGTTCGTAGATTTCGTCTAACGGCACCTGCCCGGAAACCAGGATCCCCCCGGTAGGCAGGGCAATAATCGCCGGTTTCTCGAAATCGTGTTCATCCTCGATTTCACCGACAATCTCCTCGATAATATCCTCCAGCGAGACCAGTCCGGCAGTGCCGCCGTATTCGTCCACCACGATCGCGAGGTGCACCCGCGTGCGCCGAAACGTCTCGAGGAGTTTATCAATTTTCTGGGTTTCCGGCACGTTCAGCGGCTCACGGTAGTAATTCTGCAGAATGAATGATTCTTCGGTTACCGAACTGTCACAGAAAATATCCTTCACGTGAACGATCCCCACAATCGTGTCCAAATCATCCTGATACACCGGTAACCGGGAGTGTCCCTCCCGAGAAACAATTTCCCGCAATTCGGCCAGAGTCGTGGTGGGAGGGATGGCTACAATGTTAAAACGGGGAATCATGACCTCGCGCACTTCGGTCGTATCCAGCCGGAAAATTTGCTGGATCATCTGGCGTTCGTCGTCTTCGATGATTGGCTCGTCGGTACCGATGCCGCCGGCCAGGGTTTCGATCGCTCGTTCAACAATCTCCTCGCGTTTTTCCTCCTCGCGGCGGTCATCGGCGAACCGGGCACGGGCGCTGCCCGCAAAACGACGAAACGGACGGCAGACCTGGTACAACAGTTGAATCAACCACAACCAGGAGAGTGCCTGTGCTTGCCGGGCAGTGGATTCCCCCCGGGGCTCCTGAATCTCAACAACATACAGATATCCCACCCAGAATAACGCCGGCAGTACGAACGCCGCCCACGGCCACACCCAGTCACCGACAAAGCGTAATTGTGCCCCAGCGTAAATCGCCAGACCGGTGCCGACCCCCAGCATGCCGGATTTGAGCACGGTGGCGGTCAGCATTAAATCGTGGGGTTGTTGGGAGATTAACTCCAGAAACTGCCGTTGCTTACCGGATAGTGATTCATTGGCATGGAGAATTTCGCTCGCACTGGAAAACAATTCTTGGCTGTAAAGCCCCGCCATGCGCGAAAAGCCAATCATGATCAGGAGGATCGCGATAATAATCACGAAATCAATCATGGCGTCGACGCACACTCCTTCGCGGTTTTCGAATCGGCGGTTCCTCCCACGGAGACACCGTGAATCCAGCCAAGGTCATTAATTCCTGCTCGCGAGCCGCCATCCCGGCGGCGTCCTTGTCCCGCTCGTGATCGTAGCCGAAAAGATGTAACATTCCGTGGGTTATGCGCAACGCAAGTTCGTCCTGTAACCGCCGGCAGGAGCGGCGGGTGGTCTTACCGAGATAATCGAGGTTCACGTACACCTCACCCCAGAAACCGGTCTCATCCGGTGCTCCTGGTTCGCCGAATGGAAACGACAGCACGTCGGTCGTGGTCTTTCTCCCCCGGAATTGGCGATTCAGCGAGAGAATATGCTGGCTCGTTGTCAGGATCAACGCCATCGAACCTTTTTTGCCTTCGCGGCGGAAGATTAGCCGCATCAGACGACGTAACGGTTCGTAAGCGGGGCGGATCGACCGGTGTCGGTTGCTGATACTTACCGTGTACGTCACGCCGGTTGCTCAACTTTCTTCTCCGGGTACTCAATACGCTTGTGGAATACCGCCAGCAGTCGCTGGACAAAACTATCTTCGATGCTGTTTAAGTCCTTGAGGGTTAAATCGCATTCGTCCAGTTGCCCGGCGGCAAATTTATCCCGCACCACTTTATGAATGGCGGTCCGCAGCCGGCTCGGCTTGGGGTCGTCGAGGGTGCGGCTGACTGCCTCGGCGGAATCGGCCAACATCAGAATGGCGGTTTCTTTCGATTGTGGTTTTGGCCCGGGATACCGGAATTCGTCGATGTCAACTTCGCCCTCCGGCGAGTGTTTACGCGCTTTGTCCAGAAAATAATCCATGGTGGTGGTGCCGTGATGCTGCTCAATGAAATCAATAATCTTGTCCGGCAGATCGTACTCCAGCGCCAGATCACGGCCGATTTTTACGTGGGAACCAATAATGAGGGCGCTCATCGACGGCGCCAGCCGGTCGTGGCGGCTGCGGGTGATTGTCTGATTTTCGATAAAATACTCCGGCTTTTCGACCTTGCCGACATCGTGATAGTACGAGCCCACGCGCGCCAATAAAGCGTTGGCACCGATTCTTTCGGCGGCAGCCTCCGCCAGGGTACCGATCATCAGGGAATGATGATAGGTGCCGGGTGCTTCAAGGGAAAGCCGGCGGAGCAAGGGATGATTCAAGTCCGATAATTCCAATAGGGTGAGATCGGTGGTAAACCCAAACAGGCTCTCAAAAATCGGCAGCAGTCCCACGGCAAGTATCGAGGAATAAATCGCATTCAAAACCCCGATGCCACAGGCGGAGAGGATTGCACCGGCATCCTGGAAACGCAAAGTTTCCAACAAATAAATCAAAATCAAGTAGGTTAATGCACCATACAGGATCGGCCGGTAGAAATCGTAGCGATGATGCACCCGCCGGACCGCGACCGCAGAGACAATCCCCACCGCGGTCATCAGAACTGTCAAGGCATAATCAAATCCCAGCAAAACCCCGAGCAGGAAGGATAGACAAATGGTGCTGAAAATTCCCAGGCTGAGGTTAAAGAGCACGGTGACTAAAATGGAGCTGACGGCAATGGGGATCAGATATTCCGAAAGCCCCGTGCGAGAAATCAAATACGCCGCCAGGATAACGCTGGCCCAAATCATCCCCAGTGCCATGATCGAGCTGATGCGGCGCACTTCGCGTTTCTGAAAATAGATAATATAGAGGGCAAACCCCCCGACACACAAAGAGACCAGAATGACCCGGGCAATAATAGGTATCGCGTAGGTTAACGGGTTATCATGGCGGACCTTTTCGACCATAAATTCCGAGAGCGCCCGGAGCCGTTCCACATGTTCCGGCGTCACCCGCTGGTTTTTGCGGACAATGCGTTCTCCGGCAAAAAATTTAATCTTTTCCGCCTGCACTGCGGCTTTCGCCTGGTCGCGACGGCGTTCGGTCTCCTGGACGTCATAGGTCAAATTGGCGACGATGAATTGATTGGCGAAGGTAGCCAGCGTACTCTTGGCCGTATCAGAGATACCCGGCGCCTCCATAATTTCCGTGCGCAGCAGCGCTTCCGCGGTTTGCTCATCGAGAATCTGTTCACGCTTAAGCGGAATTTCCCGCAGCGTCCTGGGGTCGTCCTTGTTGGGCTTTAACACGATGACAAACGGGTTCTCAGACGGTGGTAGATATTGACGGTTGGGAAAGATTCCTGCCACATAGAATCCGCGTAACACATCTTTCACATGCGGGCCCAGGTCGGTCCATTCGCGCAGGTGTTCCTCCGGGGAATCCAGGTTCAACCAGGGGAAATCGCGGCGTAGCCGACGCATGAGAGAGCGGTTCGACAACGAACTGGAACCCAGTGAGTCCAGGCGATCCACGAAGTGATGGAGCGTGGTCATGACCGAGTCGACCGGTTCGTGATCGTACCGCAGATACAACGGCGAGTTGGTCCCCGCCTCCCGCCGTTCCCGTTTTAGTTCCTCGGCTGATTTAGTGATCGGGAAATCGACCGGGGCGATAATATCCTCAGTGGCCACGTCTCCGACTTCCGGCCAATCCTGAGGAACAAACAATTCGGATACCGGATACAACAGGGAAGCCATTGCGACGAGAGCCAGCCCGATAGCAATACTGATCCCGACCCGCATCCGGTGATATTGTGGGGTTTTAGCCCACGCGGCAAACCGTTCCCGGTTGCGTACCGCCAATCCACGCTTCAATTTTAGCAACCACTGAAACATAGGCTAGCTATTCATCGATCGGACCGGTTGTTTTCCCATTGCTCGTACGCCTGAATGATTTTGGCCACGAGTTTGTGCCGCACCACGTCCCGCTCGGTCAACTCAATGAACGAGATACCGGGAATGCCCTGGAGAATGTTGCGCGTCTGCACCAGACCGGATTGGGTCTTCTGTGCCAAGTCAATCTGGGTGATGTCACCGGTTACGACCGCCTTCGAGTTATTGCCCATCCGCGTGAGAAACATCTTCATTTGCGCGCCCGTGGCGTTTTGGGCTTCATCGAGAATAATGAAAGAATGGTTCAAGGTGCGTCCCCGCATGAACGCCAGCGGCACAATCTCGATAATCCGGTCGTCAATCAAGCGCCGGATACGATCCGGGGTCATCATATCGTGCAACGCGTCATAGATCGGCCGCAAATACGGGTCAACTTTGGCGCGGATATCCCCAGGCAAAAATCCCAGCGACTCGCCGGCCTCCACCGCCGGTCGAGCAAAGATCAACCGGTTGACCAGTTTATGCTTAAACTCGGCAACCGCCATCGCCACCGCCAGGTAGGTCTTCCCGGTCCCGGCCGGCCCGATCGAAATGGTGATATCATAGTTTTCGATCGACTGCAGATACGCTTTCTGCCCCAACGTCTTCGGTTTAATCTGGCGGCTGCCCACCCCGGCCAGCGACCCCGAAACTTCGAGTTTTTCCGATGGTCCGCGCCCATCCTCTTTGACAATGGTCATCGCGTAAAACAGGTACCGTTCGGAAAGTTCCCCGGTCTTTTCGACATGGGCGACCAGATCGGCGATCAGGGCGCCGACCCGTCCAACCTCCTCTTTCTCACCGAATACCAGAATGTCCTCCCCCCGAGACGTGAGCCGCACATGGAACTGGCTCTCGATCAGATGCAAATACGATTCGCTGGGGCCGGCCACGATTCGTGGGTCGATGCCGGCCAGCGAAAACGATCGCGATGTTTCTTCTGTGGGGGAAGGGGATGAGTGGTTCGTGCTCAAAATTGATCCTTTATGTTTCCGAGACGATCCGCAATCCCAACTCGCGCAACTGCGCCTCATCAATGTCCGTCGGTGCTCCATCCATCAGGGACTGCGCGGCCGTGGTCTTGGGAAACGCAATCACGTCGCGGATTGATTCCGATCCGCTCATCACCGCAATGATGCGGTCGAGTCCGGGAGCGATGCCCCCGTGTGGCGGCGCCCCATACTCCAGCGCCTTCAGCAGAAAGCCAAACATGCGCTCGGCACGGGCATCGTCAATTCCCAGAATATTTAAAATCTTTTGCTGCAAGTCCCGGCGATGGTTACGAATTCCTCCCGAGGCGATTTCCACCCCATTTAAAACCAGATCATATTGATTCGCCCGGATGCGCGCCCAGGGATGCCGTGGATCGGACGGGGCGACATCGGCAGTCTGCCCTTTCTCGAGCAGCGGGATATCTTCCTCGTACGGAGCAGTGACGATATTATGCATGGCGTCGAACCGCCCAGCCTCCTCATTGTATTCGAACAACGGGAATTCATACACCCAGAGAAAGTTAAACTGTTTTGGATCAGCCAGGTTCCAGGCTTTAGCCATCTCAATACGCAAACGTCCGAGAATCTCCTCGCATTTGACACGGTTATCCGCCACAAGGAAGACCGCATCCCCGACCTGGGCGCCGGTGCGTTCGGTAATTGCATCCAGTTCAGACACATCGATGAATTTCAGGATCGGTGATCGCGGTCCCTCCTCCTGATAGAGCACATACGCTAAGCCCTTGGCGCCGACGGCCTTGGCGACTTTTTCCCAATCTCCCACCTGTTTGCGGGATAGCCCGGCCTGGCCCCGAGCGCAAATCGCTTTAACCACCCCACCCCTGGCTACTGTATCGGCAAAAACCTTGAATTCACTCCCGGCGACCGCCTCAGAAAGATCCACAATGACCATCTGATAGCGGGTGTCCGGCTTGTCAATACCAAACATATCCATTGCTTCCCGATACGTCAGGCGCGGAAACGGCGTCTTCACCCGCACATCTAATACGGACTCAAACACGTACTTCATCAGCCGCTCAACCGTGGAGAAAATATCCTCCATTGTGACAAAACTCATTTCCATGTCGATTTGGGTGTGCTCCGGTTGCCGGTCGGCGCGGAGGTCTTCGTCCCGCAAACATCGGGCAAGCTGGAAATACTTATCAAAGCCGGCAATCATTAATATTTGCTTCAACAGTTGCGGAGACTGCGGCAGTGCGTAAAATTTTCCTTTGAAAACCCGGGACGGGACGACGTAATCACGGGCACCTTCCGGAGTAGAGCGCATCATAAGCGGTGTCTCGATTTCCAGGAAGCCCTCCCGGTCGAGATGTTCACGAATCGCCGTCGTCACGCGATGGCGCAGTATCATCTTGTCTTTCAAGAAGTTGCGACGCAGATCGAGATAGCGATATTCCAGCCGCAAATCTTCGGCAGCAGCGGTCTCTTCTTCGATTTCAAATGGCGGAGTCTTTGACGGATTCAGCACGGTCAAACTGGCGGCCACCACTTCAATCTCGCCGGTCGGCATCTCCGGATTGGCCATACCCTCCGGCCGCGGTTGTACCGTGCCCGAAATCGCCACGACGGTCTCTGCCCGGACATGGGCGGCGGTTTTGTACGTTTCTGCATCGACACCGTCTGGACGAAACGTGACCTGGGTAACCCCGTAGCGGTCGCGCAGGTCGAGAAAGAGGAGCCCACCGTGGTCTCGCCAGCGATGCAGCCAGCCATTGAGCCGGACGGTTTGCCCGACATGTTCTGTTCGCAGCTCCCCGCAGGTGTGTGTTCGTTGTACATCCGCGAAGTTACTCACGTGTTCCTCCTCCAACCGGTCTCCGCTGCGCTCCGTCGATTTCGGGTCTCCCTATCCGTATTTCCTGCCCCTCTGATTCGCGGTACGGCCAATCTAACGAAACGGTGGCATCTGTCAATATATCGGTAAGTTGACGGCTAAGTCAATTTCGCGAGATTTGCCGGATTCGAGTCGATAGGGGGGAGCATTCGTGACTGGAATTATCTCTCATAGGCTTCTTGCCTGGAACGAAGATGATAAAGATGGATTTCGTTCTCCTGTTTTTTATGGACACCGATAATTCTCCAGTTCCGATCCACCCACACTTTGAACGTACGTGGGGTGATGCCCCCTTTTAGATATTCAAATTTCAGCGAAGGGTGCCACGGTTGCCCCTGTGCCAGAAATCTGATTTGCTTTTGAATTTTTTCTCGTAAGTGAGGATTGGATTTTACAATCTTGGCAAATTCAGTGTCAAAGGGACCTGCAATGGAGATTGTTATTGCCACATCAGCGGTCCCGATCCAAGTAACTTAAAAGGTCATCGACATTTTGAAACCTTTTTAAATCGATCTGGCCCGATGCTACTTTTTTGTGCGTTTCGACGCCAAGAGCATGAAAGTAGCTGTTTTCCGCGCCCGCAGAATACCAGGAACTGGAATGAGTGGCGTGTGAAAATGCCGGGCGGGTAGTGATTGTACTACGGGGGACAACGAATGTTCGCACATTCTTCGGTACGCGCATCGAATCGGAGGATGACGTGACGCAGGTATGCCGGGCGTAGCACATTTACTTCTCTCCCATGTGGTCATAGTATAGTTTGAGGTTTTTTCGAAGCGCTTCGATCAACGCCTCAGCGACTTCTTTGGTTAAAGCGATCCGAACCTTCGGATTGATGTAGACTTCAGCATGATCGTCATATTCCTGAACACTAGCTGTGGAAAGCGGTCCCAAGTCACAAAAATCTAAGGTAAAATCGAATGCCGTATGAGCTACCCGGATATGATTAGCATAAATCCGTTCCGGCGCATTTTCGTCGTCGATGATTATCCTCAGCGGTACGCCTTCTCCCTGAGCATGTTCTGTCTTGGTATCTGCCTTGTGCTTTGGGTCCGCCATAACTAACTCCCTTTCCATTCTCTCTTATACTTATCGGCTAATTGGCATCGACGCCCCAACCAGACAGTAATACTCTCCCATGTATAATACGACCGGTAAAGGAGCTGCAATCAATTTATCTCGTTCCTCGCATATTCTTTGTCGCACTCGAACCTGCTGTGATCAGCAGACCGTTCGCAGTTCACCACCAACTCAAAACTCATAGCCCCAGTTAAAATAGAACTGGGTGTAATCCTCGTCGGTTACGCCGCCGAGTAAGTCCAACGGACCAAGCGGCGTATCGAATGAGAGACCGCCGCCGATCCCAACGGTCAGGAGTTCCGGGAACGAAATCGCAGCGTCATCCTCCCAGACTCCCCCAACATCCAGCCGTACCCGGAGGTAGCTGCGCGTAAAAAACCGATACCGGGCGCCGATATTGGATAGCACAATGTTATCGCCCAGAAATTCGTCATTATTCAGCCCCAACAACGAACGACGCCCACCCAACGAAAACCGCTCAAAATCCGGGAGCGCCTGATCGGCGGTGCCGCCGACCACGCGCTGACTCAAGGTAAACCGCCGCCCAAGTGAGAACCAGTTTTCAACTTCTCCCCACATTTTCAGAAACAAGACATCGCCACCGAACAACTCATCGGCCCATTCGACTGACAGGTTCACGCGTCGTCCCAGCCTGGTAAATGGCAGACGGTCCAGGTCGTCGTACCGGGCGGCAAAAATCAGTGACCGTATTTTGTGGCGTGAGGCTATTGCCGGCGGTTGATCGGTGAGCTTAATATCCTCGGTGCGGTAGGTCCCGCTGACCATGCCAAAGGCCCGGAGGTTCTGCCCAAATGAAGCCAGCAGACCGCTGCGCGCAGTTTCAAAAAAGCCGGTCTGCTGATTGGCGGTATACCGCCGGCGCTCGTGAATCTCCCGGTAGGCCCGGAAGCTAGCGGTCAAGTAGGTGCGGAAAATCCGATCCGCCCGGTAGCCGACTTCGTACCGCTCACGCCGCGGACAATAGCCGACGTGAGCGAAGATCTCGTTGCCTAATCCCAGTAAGTTAGTATTGACGATTTCAATAAAGCCGTCGGTCTGATACTCCAGATCGTGCCGTAAACCGAACCGCAGGATATCGTAGTCTTTTTCAATCACTTCCAAAATTGCCAGCGGACCGTCCGGCGTGTGAGCCACCCGACCGTTAATGTGATTGAATAATCCCGAGGCATGTAACTCCTCCATTCCATTAATCAATCGCCGGTAATTAAACACCCGTCCCTTCTGCAGGGGGAAATGGCGAGTGACCACCCAGTCTTTTACCGATTCGTTTCCGACGACTTGCAGGCCCGCCAACCGTCCCTCGGTAATCGTCACCCGCAGCACACCGTCATCATTCAACTCGACCGCCTGGATGTCGGCAAGGGAGTATGCTTGTTTGTGGTAGTATTCCAGGATTTCATCCAAAGAGGAGGCAATTGCGTATGCGTCCCCGGGTCTGCCGGCCACTCCGTGAAAATGCGGCAGCAATACCGAGTCGGGAAACAAGGTGTTGCCGGTAAGTTGCACGTCGTGTACGGTCGGCAGGGGATCGACTGCAACGTGTCCGACAGTCAGCGAATCACTGACAAATGCGCACTCGATCCCGCGAACATGTCCGTTTTCCAGGATCTGATCTAATCGATTCAGCAACGTAGCGGCGGTCATGGGGTGGGGATTGTTGCCTTGAAGGAACGCCGTGATTTCCCGATGGGCGAAGACCGAATCAGAGAGACCGTTTAGGACAAGCGAATCAATTCGAAAATCTTGTTGCTCTGTTGCTGCGACATATCCTCGTTCCGCGTGCCTCACCAGCGAATCGAGCACCCGACGAGTAGCGCTGTATCCCCGGGCAATGAGCGTGTCAACCTGGCTGAAATCGAGATTGGAAAATCCTGCCAAATCCGGCGAAATAATTACATCCGCCCGTTGGAGCTCCCGGCCCATCTCCGGCTGCGTCATGATCGTTGTTGACTGGTTCGCGACGCCATAGACGTTGTCCAGCGACGAGACTGGTTCCAGCTCCGAGGCAGTGTTCACTGCGATCAGCAAATCCTTGCTCAGCGTGCGGGCAACCTCGGCTGGTACCGGCGCCGTTAAGCCACCATCAACCAGCAACATGGAGTCCATTTCCACCGGTGACAGGGCCACGGGGAATGCCGACGACCCCCGGATGCTTTGGACAAGATCGCCCTGATCCAGGGCCACGGACTTCCCACTGATTAGATCGGTGGCGACACAACGAAATGGCGTGGGTAAGGAATCGAAATTGGAACGTGCATGGTAATCAGCCGCATGACAAAAACGAGTCAGCAATTGTTGCAGCTTTTGTCCGCCGGTGACGCCTGCCGGAAACGTAAGCTTGAAATCCCGAAAATGCAGGGTCAAGAACGATCGGGCCTGGATATCTTTTTTGGGTAACAGCAAATTCGTTCGCGGAGGGCTATCGGCGAGCAGATCCAGCCACTCAATCTCCCGGGTAAGAGAATCAAGCTGCTTCGCGGAGTATCCCGAGGCATACAGACCACCAATAATTGCGCCGATGCTGGTACCGGCGATGCCTGAAATATAATAGCCGTCCTCTTCCAGTGCCTTCAACACGCCGATTTGGGCGAAGCCCCGTGCTCCCCCGCCGGACAAGGCCAGCACGACGCGCCGGGATTCTACTGTTGGGATACGGTCATGCTGATGAAACCATTCATACAGGCTGGGCGCGTGCAGGGTCAGGGTGGTATCCGGCGTTGCGGCGACCAAGACAGGAATTGCCACAAGGATACCTAAGAGCAGGGCAGTTGTGAGTCTTGCCCGGGCGCGTAGTGCGAGATATTCAAAGTGCTTACGGCAAAGCATCATAACACCAATGGAGATTATACGCTTCTGGGACAGTCAGGGTAGTCAAATCTGACCAATTATCATGATGATTCTGTTGATAAATGCGCTTGCTCCTCAGACCATCCTGGTGTAGGCTGCAGGCCATGACCGCATCTCCGCAGGCATGGGCGAGCCTCTCGCAGGCAATGACGCGCAAGATTCGACGCCTGCACTCAGCTAGAGGACGGGAAAAACTCGGACTGTTGATGGCCGAGGGTATCCGGGTGTTGGCTGCCGCGTTAGCTGCTAAGTGGCCAGTCGAGGCGGTAGTAGTCGAGGATAGTGCGGAAATGCAGGCTGAGGTATCTGAACTCCTCGCGGCACATGACATCACTGATCCGGGATTATACAAGTGTTCGCCCCGTGAATTCGAGCACCTGACCGCAACGGTTGAACCCGCCGGGGTTATCTCGGTGTTGCGTCGTGGTGTTCCTCAGCCTCTTGATTATCAACAGCTTCCCCGGCAATCCGTTATTCTGGACAATCTCCGCGATCCGGGCAATGTCGGTGCGGTGTTGCGCAGCGCGGCGGCGTTCCGTGCCGAGAGCGCATTGCTCTCCCGGGGAACCGTCGACGGGTTTAATCCCAAGGTGGTGCGGGCTGCCGCGGGCGCCCATTTCATGCTGCCGTTGCACGAACACTGCGCGGTCGAATCTTTAGCACAGAACCTGCGCGATCAACAGGTAACGATCTTTGTTGCCGATCCGCACGATGGCGAGGATATTCGGACCGTAGAGTCTCCGAATCGATGGGCCCTGGTGATCGGGGGTGAAACCGAGGGATTCAGCCCGGTCTGGCGGGAATGCGGCGCTCGCGCACTACGCATTCCGCTGGCACCGGCGGTTGAATCACTAAATGCAGCAGTGGCCGCGGGAATTCTTTTGTATATTTTGGGGAGGCGACCGAACCAGGAAGGCGAATAACGCAGCGCGCAACCCGGTCACCGTCTGACCGTACGATAAACCATGTTGAAGAAACTCTCTGATATGACTCTTGTAGGCCGGATTCCGCAGCCCCGCCTTGCGGAAGAAGAGACCCGATTTAGGCTCAATGAGCCGCAGGTGTCGGGTTTCTCGGCATACTTCGCATTCCTCGGAACCCGACCTACACGGCTTAGTGCAATACTTCTCTGTGCGGCATTATTGATTGTGATGCCGGCGGTCATCGCTGGGGCGGATGACCGCCAGCGACTTTCGTCCACGTTTCTCTCGCATGTCTCGGCAGAAAGTATCCGCGTCATTGAATTCGACTCCCCGCAGAACTTGAGTGGCTTGTTTCGGCTGCGCACTGATGTCGATGAGCGTGAAATCGTCATTGAGGTCTCCGAGAATGTCTATAACATTCCGCCGGGACCGCAAGCCGATCGAATCCTCAAATCGATCACAGTCTCGACAGAGGTCTCCGACAAGAAACTGAGAATTATCATTGAAACGCCTTACAATGCGGAATGGATGGGTTCACAGATCGGTGTCCGGGCCGAGTTGAACGTTTCGGCGCCACCGGATTTGATTTTTCAGTCGACCTCGGAAAGTTTCGATTTCGAATTGACCGGCCCGCTCAAAACGGCGAGGATTTCCAGCAAATACGGGAAACTATTCGCCGAGAAGATCACTGAATCCGCCGACCTTCGCAGCGAATACGGCGAGGTAACAGTCCGCGACGCCGCTGGAGAAATTGAAGTCCGCAGCCATTATGGGACAATCAAAATCGAGGACGTTACCGTTGCCGGTGAACCGCTGTGGGTATCGTCGGAACGGGGCGAGGTTGAATTAACCCGCATTGGCGGTCCGGTCAAGATCGACCTGGAAAATTCGCCGCTGGCCATGACGGAATGGCAGGTAACCGGCGGCACCTCACGCATTAGTAGCGATAACTCCTCAATTGATATCGGAATAGCGGTCTGGAAAAATCCCACGGTCTCAATCGAGGCGTTGACCGGTGATGTTTTTGTTTCCACTCCGAAGGAGTTCTCCGGACAACTGCGGCTGAATCTGGGCAGAGAACAGGTGGGGAAAATTCATGTCCGAGATATGCTGGTCAAAGCCACGCACCTGGATTTGCGGACACTGGAAGGAATTGTCGGTGACGCTAAAGGTTTGTTGGAGGTGTCGATAGAAGAATATGGAGACATTATTCTCCAGGGGAGCCATCCGCGGCCGACGGCGGCGGGCGACAAGTGATGGATCGAATCACGGGCAGGGAGGCCTGAAAATGCGTCTGGCGAAACTGATTGTGTTCTGTTCCGCCGTTTTTTTGTTGGCGACCGCGTGCGCACACGCGCAGCGATACCCGGACCGTCGGGTACTGATTCCCTATCAAAGCGCTGCCGGAACGGACAACCTTTGGGCGCTGCGCTATAACCCCGGTGGCTTGGCGGTGGATGATTCCTGGAGAATTTACTTTGCGCATACCTATAG
This sequence comes from uncultured Ignavibacteria bacterium, assembly GCA_964461835.1. Lineage (GTDB taxonomy): Bacteria > Zixibacteria > MSB-5A5 > WJJR01 > JAJRUJ01 > CAYWVO01. The sequence goes on from CAYWVO010000042.1 coordinate 26,707, forward strand.
TGACTCAGATCTGGCCGGCAACAGCCTGGTATATCTCGGCTGGCGCAACCTGGGGCTGGGGATGGAATGGTTGGGCACCGGGAACAATGTCGATGGCCGTCAACACACCATCGCCTGGGGGGAACAAATCCGGCAGAAAATTTATATCGGCACCTCCTATCGGTGGGTAAGCTCTGACGATCCCCGCGAGAACAAAGCGCATTTCTGGACCCACAGCTTGATGATCCGGCCGGGGGAACATCTCTCGCTCGCGGTGCGGGTCGATAATTTCAATCACATGCGCTACGAGGGTCAACGCACCGACGCCTTATGGACCTATTCCGCCGGCTTGAATTTCGCCGACGGGAAATTCCTGCTCGGGGCGGATTTTACCCAGGCCTCCGGACAGCGGCTGGATGACGGCGCCTACCGACTGACCGCGGCCATTGAACCGGTCGAGGGACTAGTCGTGTACGGTGATTACGGCGACCGGGCAATTAACCTCAACGACGTCGCCGGGGAGGATCACCAGTTCGGCATCGGCGTACAATTGAACCTGACCACGTTCATGCTATCGACCTACAATGCCTTCAACAGCGATGGCGAATTTTTCCGGGGCACCGGGACGATGGGATCGTTTGACAGCCGTCGGCGCACCAAGGTCCGGCCGCGACACAGTATCGCCGATTTCAGATTAACCGGTGACTACCCGGATCAACAGCCGGATCGTTTTTTTTTCGGCCCCGCCCGCTGACGCACTATGATTTACTGACAGCAGTACAGCGGGCCGCGTCCGATCCCACGATCGATGGCCTCGTTCTCCGCCTTGGCACACTGAGCACCGGCTGGGCGCGCCGGCAGGAATTGCGCAACCACCTCCAATCGTTCCAGGCCCGCGGCAAACCGATTGTCGCGTACTTCACCGATCAGCCCACAGATGCCGATTATTATGTGGCCGCTGTTGCGGACTGGATCGTGTGCCCACCGGTGTCACTGGTGGATGTTAATGGCTTGGTGTCGGAGGCCACGTTCTATACCCGCCTTATGGATAAGATCGGTGTGGGTTTTGACTACCAGCGAGTCGGCAAATACAAGAGCGCGGTGGAACCATACTCGCGCACCGAGATGTCTGATCCCGCCCGCGAGGCGCGGCAGGCGGTGCTGGACGATATCTACGAAGAGCTGGTTGTGGGAATCGCCGATGGCCGCGGACTTTCTCGCGATAGTGTGAAGCAAATAATCGAGGGTGGGCCGTACGCCTCCATTGAGGCACAAGACGCCGGCCTGGTCGACCAGATTGCCTACGAAGACGAACTGGATGACATAATAAGCGAACACATTAGTGAGAACGCCGGACGTGTCGGAGTGCGCTCGCTGGCCGAACGGCAGTACCGCCGCTATCGTTGGGGCCCGCAACCGGAAATTGTGGTAATTACCGGGGAAGGGTCAATTATGGACGGCTACAACCGGACCTCCCCGATCTTTGGTCAGGTGCTGGGGGCACAGACAATGGTGCAGGCATTGCGGGCAGCGACCGACGACCCGGCGATTAAGGCCATTGTATTACGGTTGAATTCCCCCGGGGGATCGAGTATCGCGTCGGATAAGATCTGGCGCGCGGTCACCCAGGCTCGTGAGCAGAAACCGGTGGTGGTCTCGATGTCGGACGTGGCCGCCTCCGGCGGGTATTATATCGCGGCTCCCGCGGATACGATCCTGGCCTCACCAACTACGGTTACCGGGTCAATCGGCGTCTTCTATGGTAAAGTGCATCTGGAAAAGCTCTACGACAAAATTGGCATCGACAAAGAGGTGTTGCTGCACGGTAGTCATGCCGATATGTATTCGTTGTATCAACCGTTTTCCGAGGAAGAGCGAGCGATTTTAGGTGAACAGGTGAACATGATGTATGACCGCTTTGTCGATATCGTCGCCGAGGGGCGTGACCAAACACCAGGGCAGGTCGATGAGATCGCACAGGGCCGCGTGTGGACCGGCAAGGCTGCACGAGAGAACGGCTTGATCGATTCGTATGGCGGGTTGCCGGAAGCGATAGGTGCCGCAATTGCCATGGCCAACGTTGACCCGGAGGATGTCAAGATCAGCGTGTATCCGAAAGCCGAAACGACCTGGCTACCACACTTTACCATTCCCTCGCTCCCCGGCATTCTGGGACTGGTTTCTGATCCGGATGTTGCAGAGCTCACTACACCGCGCATGTGGTATTTGCTTCCCTGGCAATGGATTATTGAATAATGGTGTTAGGTGAAACTGCCTGCTTTTAGTTGTAAAAACTTAATTCCCCGCTTGACACC
>CAYWVO010000043.1:0-2003 GCA_964461835.1 uncultured Ignavibacteria bacterium
CTAGTGAATCAGTTTTCGCCGGGTTTCGATCCTCTGTCCGATTTGTTCACACTTGCGGCCTTTACCAATCTGCTAACCAGCGCAACACAGGAGATCAAACCCTGGCTGCTGCGGCAGGATCGACTGGTCGGCATGGGCAATATTTACGCGTCGGAGGCACTATTTGGCGCCAAAATCCATCCGGCGCGTACCGGAAATTCACTTTCTCCCGCCGAGCGGAAACGCCTTTATACCAGTATCCGACGTTTGCTGAACCGGGCAATTCGTTACTGTGGGACAACCATCGCCGATTTTCGGGATGGTCGGGGCCACTCCGGTCGATTTCGGCGGATGCTCAAAGTGTATGGTCGCGAGGGTCGATCCTGTGTCCGCTGTAAAACGCCAGTTGAGCGCATTGTTCAGCAAGGCCGCAGCACGTTTTTTTGTCCCGATTGTCAAAATGGCTGATTATCTCGGTGGATTTCATAGTATATTCTTGGTCTTTGGTGACGGCTGTGGTCGGGGAATGGCCGGTAGATGCAAGGAAGGAGTGCCCGTTCTGGAATGAGACAGTAATCTGTCTCATAATTGAGTATCCCTATCCTTGTTTTCCAACAGGTTACGGCAGATTTTACGTGGCACGCAGATTGCTCAGATAATTTAACCGTGGTGAGGATGATAAACTGAAATAATTCACATCTAGCTCATCGATCGCCATGATCGGGGAGGAAGCAAGAATGTCCATCAAAGAACAGTATGCAGAACTCGTCAAGATCATGAAACACTGGCAGACGTTAGAGAACAAAGCAGTATCACAGACCGCCAAAATCATGACCGAGACCGAACACCCGCTGATTCGTTTAGTCATGGAAGTCATCCAGCGCGATTCCAACATGCATCACCGCGTCCAGCAGATGATCATCGATTCCATGGAATCGGGATTTGTCGAAATCACGTCCGATGAGCTGGCCGAGGTCTGGGATTCAGTGGAAGAGCACATCAAAATCGAAAAAGAAACAATCGAAATGGCCAAAAAATCGCTGGCTGCTTTGAAAGGCCAAAGTAAGGTCGTGATGCAGCAATATCTGATCAACTACCTGCTGACTGATGAAGAAAAACACGACAAGTTACTGTCTGATTTGGAAATGATCAAGCGAGGCATGTACAAGTCGTCGTAACGGCTTGTGCTCTCAAGTCACTGAAGAGGAGGAACATCAATGACGGAGCGCCCGGGCGCAGTAACGATGAAAGGGAATCCTCTCACGCTAATAGGGGAGGAAGTCAAAGTCGGGCAAGCGGCCCCGAATTTCGCCGTAATCGATAACGGCTTGGAAGGGGTCGAGTTTAGTGATTATAAGGGCAAGACAGTTATTATTTCATCCGTGCCCTCACTGGACACGCCGGTGTGCGACGCGCAGACCCGGCGGTTCAACGAAGAGGCCGCGAAATTGGGAGAGGATGTCGTCGTGCTGACGATCAGCATGGACTTACCCTTTGCGCAGAAACGCTGGTGTGCCGCTGCCGGAATCGACAAGGTCGAAACGCTGTCGGATTACCGGGATGCCGCCTTTGGCGAAGCATTTGGCATGCTGATTATGGAGCTCCGTCTCTTGGCCCGTGGCGTATTTGTCATCGATAAAGAAGGTGTCGTCCGGTATGCACAACTGGTGCGCGAAGTTACCGACGAACCGGACTATGAGTCGGCCTTGAACGCAGTCAAATCACTATAGCAGCACGCGAGTGGCTGGTCGCGTTGGGCAAACGCGTCCGCAGGAGTACAACGATGACGATTGAAGAAGCAATTCAGACATCGATTGAATTGGAGAACAACGTGCGGGATGTGTACCAGGATGCAGCTGCGAAAGTGAAAGATCCTGCCGGAAAGAAAATGTTCGAAACGCTCGCTGCCGAGGAACAAAGGCATGTTGATTACCTCGAAGAGCGCATGAAAGAATGGCGGGAAAATCGCACACTGAATCCGACCAAATTGAACACGGTCGTTCCTGATCACCGTGATATTGACA
>CAYWVO010000043.1:2103-26919 GCA_964461835.1 uncultured Ignavibacteria bacterium
ACACTGAATCCGACCAAATTGAACACGGTCGTTCCTGATCACCGTGATATTGACATCGACAAGGTCGAAATGCTGTCGGATTACCGGGATGCCGCCTTTGGCGAAGCATTTGGCATGCTGATTATGGAGCTCCGTCTCTTGGCCCGTGGCGTATTTGTCATCGATAAAGAAGGTGTCGTCCGGTATGCACAACTGGTGCGCGAAGTTACCGACGAACCGGACTATGAGTCGGCCTTGAACGCAGTCAAATCACTATAGCAGCACGCGAGTGGCTGGTCGCGTTGGGCAAACGCGTCCGCAGGAGTACAACGATGACGATTGAAGAAGCAATTCAGACATCGATTGAATTGGAGAACAACGTGCGGGATGTGTACCAGGATGCAGCTGCGAAAGTGAAAGATCCTGCCGGAAAGAAAATGTTCGAAACGCTCGCTGCCGAGGAACAAAGGCATGTTGATTACCTCGAAGAGCGCATGAAAGAATGGCGGGAAAATCGCACACTGAATCCGACCAAATTGAACACGGTCGTTCCTGATCACCGTGATATTGACAAGGCCTCACACAACCTGTCGATCATTATGTCCCAGGAGGACCGGGGCACGGAAATGGAATTGTTGCGCAAAGCTCTGTCGGCGGAACACTCAACCAGCAATTTCTATCAGAAAATGGTCGGGGAACTGCCTGCGGAAGGGAAGAAATTGTTCCAACAGTTCGTGGAGATCGAAGAGGGGCACGTGGACATCGTCCAAGCGCAAATCGATTCCATCACCGGAACAGGTGCCTGGTTCCATGCCCTGGAAGTCAACCTGGAAGCGTAAAGGGCGTCCTGGAACTGTCGTAGAGAAAAAGGAAAATCAACGGTGCAACGATTCGCGCCGTCACGGGCGGAAGGCGAGTTGTGCTTTCGAAATAGAATATGAAGACACTATTCGTCTGACAGTTGAAGATACGGCGAATAGTGACAATACAGCAGACACACCACCGACTGACGGCATACCGTCGGGGAGGAAAAGACGATGTTGTCCGATAAGATGCAAAACGCAATTAACGAGCAAATCAAGAACGAGCTCTATTCCGCGTACATCTATCTCTCAATGGCGATGTACTTCCACTCGGTCAATTTTCCCGGCATGGCCGCCTGGATGGAAGCACAGGCCAAGGAAGAGCAGTTCCACGCCGAAAAATTTATGACCTATGTCAACGACCGTGGCGGTCGCGTCATCTTGCAGGCCATCGACCAGCCACCGGCCGATTTCAAATCTCCCCTGCACGTCTTTGAGGAGACCCTCAAACACGAACAATTCGTTACCAGCAAGATCGACGAATTGGTCAAGCTGGCCCGGGAGGAGAATGACAACGCATCCCTCGCCATGCTGCAATGGTTTGTGACGGAGCAGGTGGAGGAGGAAGCAACCGCTGATGGCATCCTCCAGCAACTGAAACTCATCGGCGATGCGCCCGCCGGCCTGTTCATGATGGATCGTCAACTCGGCAGCCGGGGCGGCGGCGAATAATCGGCCTGACCAACGTAGTTCCAGCGGGTCAAACTTCTTTGACCCGCTTTTTTCTTGCCATCTTTTCGCCGCTTCCGGCGTATTGGTATATTAATTGCTACTATTTTAGTATCGTTTTAGCAATGAGACAGTCGGGAAGCAAATCGCAGACTAAAGGGAGAAGCAATGGCACACACGTTACCGAAACTACCCTACGCATTTGATGCCCTGGAACCGCATATCGACGCCAAGACCATGGAAATTCACCACGGGAAACACCACCAGGCGTATGTCAACAAGCTGAATGGCGCACTGGAAAAGCACTCTGAGTTATCGGATAAATCCATCGAAGACCTCATTCGCGAACTTAATTCGGTTCCGGAAGACATTCGTACGGCTGTGCGCAACAACGGTGGCGGCCATCTCAACCACAGCATCTTCTGGCCGACACTCGGCGCGAACGGCAGTGAGCCGACCGGCGAACTTGCGGACGCGATCAAGCGCGATTTTGGCAGCCTAGATGAACTCAAAGAAAAGATGAACACCGCCGGGGCCACACAGTTTGGCAGCGGTTGGGCCTGGCTTTCAGTCGATGGCGGCAAGCTTATCGTTGAATCCACACCCAATCAGGACAATCCGTTGACCCAGGGTAGAATTCCCATTTTCGGGATTGACGTCTGGGAGCATGCGTACTACCTGAAATACCAAAACCGGCGACCCGATTACCTCAAGGCCATCTGGAATGTCGTTAATTGGGAACAAGTCGCCAAGAATTTCGCGGCGGCCAAGTAATTGAATAAACATGCGGACGAAGCCCCGTACTATGGGTATAGTACGGGGCTTGACCCGTGGTAGCGATTATGATTGGTCTGAACGGGGCAGACATGATTTCCACTTCCTCCAGCCGTCTAAAACGAAAACAACATCTGGAACATCTCCTCCGCGCACGTAATCGTGAAGGAGTACAGACCTGGATCGAGGATGATCCCAATCCGGTCGCCGTGCTGTTTTCGCTTCTGTTCACACAGGATGATCTGTTGCGTTGGCGCGTTATTGAGCTCCTGGGAGAGCTCATCGGCAAGCGAGTCGCTGATGACCCGGAATATGTCCGGGATCAGATCCGCCGGCTCTTCTGGTCAATGAACGACGAATCCGGCAATGTCATGTGGCACGCCCCGGAAGTTATCGGCGAAATCCTGGCTAACGCGCAGGAGCTCATCAAGGAATATGCAGCGCAATTGTGCTCGTTCTTGATCGAAGAACCGTTCGAGCGCGGCACTTACTGGGCCGTTGCACGACTGACCGCAATCCACGCTGATCCGTTCGAGGAGCACGCTGATGCCATCGCGGAGGGAATGGCCAACCCTGATCCGGCAATCCGCGGCTACGCGATTAGGGCGTTGCGGGAGTTGGACTTTGAGATCCCGGAAGAAGTCCGAATCTGCCTGCAACAGGGTTGGGCGGAATTTACCGTCTACAACAGGGAATCGAGTCAGTTGAAGACCGTGGGGGTCGCTGAAATACTCATGCAAAATTAGCAATTGGCAGATTAAAAAAATCCTTGCGACCCGCATAGATAGCAGTCAATATTGATCCTGATTTGAGGAGAAAACCGGCAGGAAAGGACGCCGTCATGGCAGAACAAAATACAATGACCGTAGTTTCCGCACAGGGCGAACGCCTGACGTCAAAGAACCGTCCTGTTGAACAAGCGGAACCCAAACAGTCCGGACGGGAGCTCGAAGGAAAAGTCGCCTTGGTGACCGGTGGCACAAAGGGTATCGGCCGCGAGACCGCCCTAAAACTGGCTGACCGTGGCTGTAACGTGGTGATCAACTATTTTCGCAGCCGGGATGCGGCCAATCGCACCCTCGATGAGATTAAAGAACGCAACGTTAGGGCGCTGGCCGTTCGTGGCAATATCGGCAAACGAGAATTCCACCAGAAATTGTTCCAGAAAATCCGGGCAGAGTTCGGCACCCTGAATATCTTTGTTTCCAACGCCGCGATGGGGGCATTTTCGGGCGTGTACGATGTTGATGAAAAAATGTGGGATGTGGCCATGAGTACCAATGCCCAGGCATTCCTCTTTTGTGCCCAGCAAGCGATCAAAATCATGCCGAACGGCGGCAAGATTGTCGCCCTGACTTCACTGGGCTCCCAGCGCTGCATCCCTGGCTATTCGGCGATTGGTGTTTCCAAAGCGGCAATTGAAGCCCTGGTGCGATACTTGGCGATGGCATCCTCCTGCCAGCGCGTGAATGTCAATGCGGTCTGCGGCGGATTTATTGATACGGATGCCCTGAAATCGTTTCCCAATTACCAGGAATTACTGGAAGAGGTCATTCGTCGCTCACCGCTCGATCGCGTGGGAACCGCGGAAGAGGTCGCCGAGGTGGTCGTATTCCTTTGCACCGACGCGGCCAACTGGATCACCGGCCAGACCATTGTGGTCGACGGCGGCTATTCATTGACATAATCGATCTGATTTATAGAAAAGAGAACAAAATTCGCCGTGTTTTTCCGTATAACGAGTGTTCATAGGTATTGACGGTCCATGAAGTCTGTTTTGGAGTGGATATGAAACTCAGCCGCCGTACAGATTACGCACTACGCGCAATCACCTATCTCTCAGTCCGACAAGAGAACGGCCATTGCTCGATTGCCGAAATCTCTCGGATGGAGAAAATTCCGCGCGAGTTCAGCGCGAAAGTTCTCAAAGAGCTGTGCCGCGCGGGGTTTATTCGTTCGCAACTAGGCCCGAAAGGGGGCTACAGGCTCACTCGATCCCCCGAGGATTTGACCGTATTGGAAATCATGGAAGCTTTGGACGGTCCGGTGGCGATTAATGAGTGTCTGAGCGAACCATCGCTTTGTGGACGGACACCGGGCTGTCGGATGCACCGGCTCTTCCGTGAGGTGAACGATAAAATGCGGGAGATTCTGGGTCGCACCAAGATTGCACAGATTGCCAACTTCGAAGAGCCGACCGATGTTGTGGTGCAGCTTGAGAAAGGCCAAACGGGGGCGACTCACGAGGCTTGATCTGGCAGCTGTGTAAAGACGGATTAGAAAATCACTGAAATTGATCGTCTCATTTTAGTTAAGTCCCGATGGAGATGATAAACCATGACAGAGACGGCAACAAAGGAAAAGCCCGTAAAGCCCGTCGATCGGGCAACGGTTCGGTTCGCCGGCGATTCGGGTGACGGAATTCAATTATCCGGAAATCAGTTTACCCTCGCCACCGCATCACTGGGGAATGATCTGGCGACCCTCCCCGATTTTCCAGCCGAAATCCGCGCCCCGGCCGGGACGCTGCCGGGCGTCAGCAGTTTTCAAATCAGTTTCAGCGAACACGAGGTGCTGACGCCGGGGGATGAGCCGGATGTATTGGTGGCCATGAATCCGGCGGCGCTCAAAGCGCATATCGATGATCTGCCGCATGGAAAGATTATCATTGTCAACGAAGATTCCTTCGATCAAAGTAACCTCAAAAAGGCAGGGTATACCTCCAACCCCTTAGAGGATGAAACGCTCAAGGGATATCGGGTTATCAAAGTCCCTATGTCATCCGTGACCGCCGAAGCTCTGGTGGATACCGGCCTGAGTAAGCGGGAAATGGAGCGCTGCAAAAACTTCTTTGCGCTCGGCGTGGTCTTTTGGATGTATGACCGTCCTCTGGATCCAACGCTGGATTGGATTAAGGTCAAATTTGCCAAAAAGCCGGAATTTATCGAAGCAAATAGTACGGCGCTCCGTACCGGATATAACTACGCGCTGACGACTGAGATTTTCACTACCCACTACGCGGTCAAACGTGCCCATCTTGAGCCTGGTGTGTATCGCAACGTAACCGGGACTGAGGCAACCGCATTGGGCTTGATTGCGGCGGCCGAAATCTCCGGAAAGAAAGTCTTTTATGGCAGTTATCCGATTACCCCGGCCAGCGATATTTTGCACGAACTCTCGCGCCACAAAAATTTTGGCGTGAAGACGTTTCAGGCGGAGGATGAAATTTGCGCCGTCGGTTCGGCAATCGGAGCCTCCTATGGCGGATATATGGGAGTCACCGGTACCTCGGGACCGGGGGTATCTCTGAAATCCGAATTCCTCGGCCTGGCGGTGATGGCCGAATTGCCCTTGCTCGTAATCAATGTCCAGCGGGCTGGCCCCAGTACCGGCATGCCCACCAAAATGGAACAGGCCGATTTGTTGCAGGCCTACGCTGGCCGACACGGTGAAAGCCCCGTGGCGATTCTGGCGGCCGCGACACCGTCGGATTGTTTCACCATGGTCTTTGAGGCGGTACGGCTGGCGATGAAATACATGACTCCGGTAATCTTCCTCTCCGATGGTTATCTAACCAACGGCTCGGAGCCGTGGCGAATTCCCGACGTTAACGATTTGCCAAAAATCCACGTCTCGCATGACGCGGACCCGGATACGTATCGTCCGTATGACCGCGATTGCAACACCCTGGCCCGTAAATGGGTTCTGCCGGGTACGCCGGGGCTGACCCATCGCATCGGCGGTTTGGAAACTGAGGATGGGACCGGGAATGTCAGCTATGACCCGACCAACCATGAAATCATGGTTCGGTTTCGTCACGCCAAAATTCAGCGGATTGCTACCGATATTCCCTCGGTGACCGTTCGCGGTGATAAGCAGGGAGAGCTGCTGGTTCTGGGCTGGGGCAGTACCTACGGGGCGATCAAAACTGCCGTAGAATCGGCTCGGGGCCGTGGGTTGCCAGTCAGTTGTGCGCACCTGCACTATCTTAATCCGTTTCCGCGTAACCTGGGGGACGTGATCGGCAATTTCAAGCGAATTCTGCTGCCGGAATTGAACCTGGGTCAGTTGCGGCTGTTGCTGCGCGGTGCGTTTGACGCCGACTTCATCGGTTTGAACAAAGTCCAGGGACAACCGTTCAAGGTTCGCGAAATTGAAGATAAGATTGAACAAATACTGAGGTGAAGGATACATGGCGACTCCAGTCAAACAAGCAGAAGTACACACCCTGACCCGCAAAGATTTCACGTCGGATCAGGAAGTGCGCTGGTGCCCGGGATGCGGTGACTATAGTATCCTGGCGCAAATGCAGAAAGTCTTGCCGGAATTGGGCGTCCCACCGGAAGATATCGTGTTTATCTCCGGCATCGGCTGTTCCAGCCGGTTTCCCTACTACATGGATACCTATGGGTTTCACGGCATTCATGGCCGCGCACCAACGCTTGCCACAGGTCTGCGCAGCGCCCGGCCCGATTTGTCGGTGTGGGTGATCACCGGTGATGGCGACGGGTTGAGTATTGGCGGCAACCACTTGTTGCATGCCTTACGCCGCAATGTGGATATCAATATCATCCTGTTCAACAACCGCATCTATGGGCTGACGAAAGGGCAGGCTTCGCCTACGTCGGAGTTTGGAAAACAGACAAAATCCAGCCCATTCGGAACAGTGGAGCACCCCGTTGACCCGGTGTCGTTCGCACTGACCTCCCGCGCCACGTTCGTGGCCCGCACGCTGGCCAACGAACCGAAACACCTGGCGGAAACCTTGAAACGTGCGGCCTCACACCGCGGTTCTTCATTCGTAGAGGTATATCAGAACTGCAATATCTTCAATGACGGAGCGTTTGAAGCCTTCACCGGTCGCAAAGTCCGCGGCGAGCGGCTGCTGTATCTTGAACATGACAAACCGCTGCTGTTCGGTGACAAGAAGGACAAAGGCCTGGTCCTGGACGGGTTGTCACTCAAGGAAATCGATATTAAATCTGACGAGGATCGAAAGCAGGTTCTGCTCCATGATGAAACCAGCCCCGATCCGTTACAGGCGTATATACTTTCCCGATTGAAACACCCTGACCATCCGGTCGCGGTGGGTGTATTTCGCTACGTGATTCGTCCAACCTTCAGCAGTCTGATGGAAGATCAAATTCAGGACGAAGTTGCCAAAAAGGGCCAGGGTAACTTACAGGATATCCTGAGTGCCGGCCAAAAGTGGACTGTCCACGAGGATGGCACGGAAACCCGTGACCAGGAGTAGAGTCTTTTTTGATGTTTCCCCCAAAAGGCCCGCACAGTGACGCGGGTCTTTTTTTTGCGATGCCGGTGCAGCGGTTCGAGGCTGTTCCACAAGCCGCTTGGCGCTGGCGGGATGGGTGAGGTCTTCCTTGCTGATGATGAAAAGTTGCCTCGGAAGGTCGCGCTCAAATTCCTTCCGGCCTATATGCAGGATCAACCGGAATTCGTCGAACGATTTACCCGCGAGGCGCGCGTCGCCGGAGCCATCGATCATCCCAATGTCGTCTCAATATACGAGGTCAATGATTTCACTGGTCGGCAGTTCTACGCCATGCAGTTTCTGGTTGGCCAGACTCTTTCCGAATATTGCGCCGCAGAAAAACCCACTTTTCCGGAGATTATCGAGTTGACCAGGCAAACTCTGGCCGGCCTGCGGGCGGTGCATGAGGCGGGAATAGTCCATCGGGATCTGAAACCCGCGAATATCATTATTGCCAAAGACGGGCGTCCCGTGCTGGTCGATTTCGGCCTGGCGTTTCGTGCCGGAGATAAAAAACTGATCCAGGTGGGGACCGCGTTGGGCACTATTGGCTATATGTCTCCCGGACAGATCAGCGGGGATGAGGTCGACTCACGCTCGGACCTGTTCTCCATGGGAGTCATTTTGTATGAAATGCTCACCGGCGCGATGCCGTTTAGCGGTGACAGTCAGGCCGCATCCCTGCATGCGACGGTATACGAGCAGCCCACACCGGTCAGGAAACATGATGCTTCCCTGCCGGCCGGCAGCCAGCGGGTAATCGATAGATTGCTGGAGAAATCTCCGGATCGACGCTATCAGTCAGCATACGAAGTCATTGACGATCTGACCGATGGGCAGGGGACGCAAACGTGGAGAATCCAGACGCTAAAGGCAGGCTTTCGCCTTAAACCGGCGTACCTGTTGCTAGCACTTGCCGTCGTGATGGCTGCACTTGGCACATTGGTCGTTTCGCAACTTGTCGACGGTGGACCGGGTGGAGGTGCCGACCGGATTATGCTGGCGGTATTGCCTTTTGAGAGCTTCGGATCGACCGAGGATGAATATTTCGCCGATGGGATCACCGAGGAAATCCTGACCAATATCGGTAAACTCTCTGGGTTGGATGTAATTGCCCGATCCAGCGCGGTTAAATACAAAGATTCCGGCAAATCCTCCCGGGAAATCGGTAAGGAGTTGGGAGTACAATATATCCTGGAGGGCACCATACGGTGGGATAAGTCCAGTGTTCCCAGCCGGATACGTATTAGTCCCAAATTGGTTAACGTCGATGACGCCACGCAGGTCTGGGCGCAGGGATTTAACGAAGTTCTGGATGATATCTGCGATGTGCAAGCGAAAATTGCCGGGGAAAGGGAGGGGTTATACCGATGAGAAAAAGTAGTAGATTGAGTGACTACCTGATGTTCACGTCGCGTAAAAATCTTGAAGAATCCTGCGAAATTCGTATATTATACCGGATTAGTACTGATCCAGTACCTGCCGGGTGGGGAGGTAGCAGTGTCTCGGTGTGACAGGATTCGGGTCGTGTGTGGGAGCACTTGGGCCACGTTGTTGGTGACGGTATGTCTCCACGTGGGCGTTGTCGTGGCCGGAAGTGCTGCGGCGGATTTCGCTGCCCAAAACGTGTCGTCTGGTGAGGACGGGCCGGTGTTCACCATCCCGCGAGGGGCGTGGGAGCGAACCGTGGGTGATATTCCCTGGCCGGCAACAAGTAGTGATCCAAATCGCGGCATCGTCCTTGGTGGTTTCGGCGCCGGCGCGTTCATGTACAACATCAGCGGATCCTTTGGCCCCTGGGCCGACGAAGTTGGGGAGTACGACCATCACTACCTTGAAGGTGCCTCCTTCCATTTTTACGAGAAGATTGACGGTCAAATTCAGGTCCGCAGCCTGACGACTGATACCACCGCGAAGCCGACATGGTCGATCCTCGATCCAGGTAGTGGGACCTACTACGCACTGCATCCGAAGGGCTGGACTCGCTATACAGTTTTTACGCATGAACTTGAAAACCAGTTTTTCTCGCCGATCATCCCCCATAATTACCGGGAGACTTCATTTCCGGTCGCGGTCTGGCAGTTTGGCGTCACCAATCCGACTGGTGATTCAACGGAATGTGCCGTGATGTTAACGTGGCCGCATCCGCCGTTCAGTGGCAAGAGTGACAGTCGCCTGGGGTATTTCAACGCCATCCGGTCCGCATCCGGCAAGACGGGTATGGTGCTCAAGGCGAACGATCCCGGAAACCGGGTCGAAGCGGAAGGATCAGAGTGGTGTCTGGCAACGGCTTCTGCCGGGGGCGATCACATCGTCTCGTATGCGACCTGGGATGTGGATGGGGATGGCTCTGATATCTGGGATCAGTTCAGCGACGATGGGGAATTATCGAAAAACGTGAATCCTTTCGCATCCGCAGGAGCAGTAGCAGTCAAAATCATTCTGGGACCGGGGGAGACCAAGACGGCTTCCATCGTCCTGAGTTGGGATTTTCCAGTCGTTGCTTTCGAGAGCGCTTATGATGGCGGACGCAGTACTCAATGGTGGAAACGATATTGCGAATACTTTGATACTCTGAGCGATAACTCATTTGATGTCGCGGTAGAGGCGCTGGATAGCGCCGACGTCTGGTCGGGGGAAATTGATACCTGGATCACCAGTTACACCTCGGATGCTCGATACCCGGATTGGCTGCTCTGCGCGGCGTTCAACGAATTATACTATAACCAGATGGGCGGATCATTCTGGGAATCCGGCTTGCGTTCCGGCCACCCGGACGAATTCATGGGTTTGCACCCGGAGGATCATAAGAATTTTGTCATGGAATCCCAAGCCTACACGCTCTCCGGAAACATCAGTGTCGGACACTATAGTTCGATCGTGTACGCAAAATTCTGGCCGGAAATGGAACGCGATCTTCTCCGGTCACACGCGGACATCGTCTTGTACTGGGACAAGTGTGATCCGGTAACCCCCCATCAGACCGCCCCGGAAATCGGCGCCCCGAGAGACTTTGTCGGTACTGATTCCTGTGGAATTGGGGATCCGTTTTTCGCGGTCGATCCGCATGCCTACTGGCGTCGGGCGTTACCATGTGAACCGGGCAATATCCATGTGCAAACGGAAACCTCATCGAAATTTATTCAACGCTGTTGGCGGTACTATTCCCTGTATGAGGACCCGGGGTTCCTCGACTATGTCTGGCCGGCGTTGAAAAGCACCTATGAGTTTATGAAGTTGTACGACTGTGAACCGGAGCCGCGCGATTCCCTCCCGGATGCACAGGGATACGATAATACCTATGACGGCTGGGGCATGTATGGTACCGATATGTACAGCGGCACATTCTGGATTGGCGCCCTGGAGGCCATGGATACGATGGCGACCATCATGAACGATCCGATTCAACCGGAAGTGCAAGCTTGGCTGGAGGCGGCGCGCAGAAATCTGGATGCCCAGTTGTGGGACAATGACGCATTATACTATCACCTCGACACCGGCAGCGAATATCCGGAAGCAGTCTTCGCCGATGCGCTGGGCGGCCAGCGTTACACTGAAGCCCTTGGGCTGTCAGATGTTTTGGAACGTTGGAAGATGGATGCCCACCTGCAAAAAGTCTATGACGTCCTGGTGGCGCCAAATGTGCTCTACGGCGCTCGCCTGGGGCGGTTGCCGGATGGGAGCACTGTTCCGACCGGGGATCGGGATACGCGTGAGTACTGGGTGGGGACAACGTACTGGGTCGCAGCGATGATGTATCACGCGGGAATGAAGGCTGAGGCGTTGGCTACCGCTTACGGGGCATTCCATCCCGTGTTCGAGAACGAAGAACTGGCCTACTGGTTTAACACTCCGGAAGCCTGGTTAGACAACGGATATGCTCCCCGGCCGAATGGTTTTTACGGACTAGCCAAAGGCGGCGAACCCCGGTCAGCAAAAGCCCCGGGAGAGACACCCATCCCCGAAGAGTATCTTAGCATTGGCAAATCCCCGCACCAATACCAACGGCCGCGCGCAGTGTGGGAACTCATGTTTGAAATGAGCAAAGATCTCCCCATTGTTCCCACACAACTGCTGCCCGAAGATTTTGCGTATCTGGGTGACGACACCCCGGTGCTTCACTGGTCTGGCACCATCGCCGAGGGTGGTACCTATACGCTGCAAGTTTCGACTGCGATCGATTTCTCCGAGAATTTACAGACGGTCACCGGGCTTACTGACACTACATATGTCTGGCCGGATTCCATAGCCCTGGCTGATGGACTATACTTTTGGCGGGTTCAGGCGATTGCCGAGGAGGGGCAACAGAGCGGATATCAGGATGCGCCGTTTTCTTTCACGGTGGATGCGGACTTACCGTGTGATTGTACCTACTTGGGGGATTGCACGCAGGATGAGCAAATAACTCCACTGGATGTGGCCTACATGGTTCAGTTTGTGTATGTCGCCGCGGTCCCGCCGCCACCGGCCATACCCGATTGCCCTGCCGTCAATGGTGACTGGGATTGTGACGACAAAATCAACCCGCTTGATGTCATGATGGCGGTGAATTTCGTTTATCGTGGCTGGGAAACCGGTCCCTGCGATCCGTGTGCCTCAGGCCCGTAAGTACCCTTCATTTCCGCGTCATTCGCTTACGCTACCGATAGGTTCTCGCGGAGAATTGGATAATACCGGAGAAATTTTCAAACAGCTGGACCTCTGTGTCCTGCGCTTTTAATCGGGGGCTAACGGGAGTTCTTCCTGAATGCGCCTGAGGGCGATTTCCGCGGCCGCCTGTTCGGCTTCCTTTTTTGATGACCCCTTGCCGATTCCCATACTGCGATTGAGACAGTACACCTGTACGGTAAACATTTTGTCGTGATCGGGTCCGGTTTCGCTGAGTACTTCATAGCGCGGCATTCCCAATGCACGCGCCTGGAGATATTCGAGCAGATTCCCCTTAAAATTGACGTATTCAATCCGCCGCCGCCAGCGTTCGAAATTATTGAGCAGGACGCGGCTGATCCAGCCTCGTGCCTGGCCGAGGTCACCGTCGAGAAAAATCGCACCGGTAAGCGATTCAAATACATCGGAGAGTATGGACGGGCGATCGTCGCCGCCGGCCCGTCGCTCCTCCGGGGAGAGGCGGATGTACTTCCCCAACTCCAGCGAACGCGACAGTTCAGTCAACGAGTGAATGTTTACCACACTGGCCTTAAGTTTCGTTAAGTCCCCTTCCGCGTATTGCTCATAGTGGTGGAAAACATACTCCGCGACACAGATACCCAATACCGAATCACCGAGGAATTCCAGCCGTTCGTAGGAGGGAAGATGACCCTGTCCCGGAATATTCACGTATGAACGATGGGTGAGCGCCTCTTGCAGCAGGGTAATGTCGTTGAAATGATAGCCGATCCGTCGCTGCAAATCGGCATATTCATCCGAAGTCGGGCGCTTACTGAATCGACCCAGAATGTCTTTAAGCCACTTCATCGGCAGCCATAAAACAACCCCTCATACGTCGAGGGGTTGCACGAAGAATCGAGTAGTATTATCTCGGATCGCGTCTCGCGCGCGATTTATTGACCATTGTGGTCTGCATACGCACTGATTGCCAGAGTCACATTATGCCCGCCGAAACCGAACGAATTCGAGAGCGCCTCCGTCACAGAAACCTTACGCGCTTCATTGGGAATGTAATCCAAATCACATTCCCGGTCCGGCGTTTCCAGATTGATTGTCGGATGGGCTGTCCCGGTGAGGATGGTTTTAATCGTTGCCATTAATTCCAATGATCCGGCTGCCCCCAGCAGGTGTCCAGTCATCGATTTGGTGGCATTGATGGGGATTGCGTCGGCGTGTTTGCCGAATACGGCCCGGATCGCTTTGGTCTCAGCGATATCGCCCAACCCGGTTGATGTTCCGTGGCTGTTGATGAAATTGACTGATTCCGGAGCCCACGCGGCGTCCGCCAGAGCGGCAGCCATGGCGCGCGCCGCCCCGTTGCCGTCCGGAGCGGGAGCGGTCATGTGATAAGCGTCCCCGGACAACCCCACGCCGCGGACTTCAGCCACAATCTTCGCGTCCCGCCGCACGGCATGTTCCAGGTCTTCCAGTACCAGAATGCACGCACCCTCGCCCATGACGAAACCATCCCGATCGGCATCAAACGGTCGCGATGCCTTTTCGGGTGCATCATTGCGAGCCGAAATCGCCTTGTTGGCACAGAAACCGGCCAGCGATGCCGGGGTAATGGTCGCCTCGGCGCCGCCGGTGACAATGACGTCCGCCTCGCCGCGTTCGATGATTCGGAACGAATCGGCGATAGCATGGGCGCTGGTGGCACAGGCCGAAACCGTTGCATAGTTCGGGCCGCCAAATCCATATCGCATCGAGATTAGTCCCGACGACATGTCGATGATCATCAGCGGGATAAAAAACGGACTGACCCGCCCGGGGCCCCGATTCAGCAAACGTTCGTATTGTTCTTCAAACGTTTCAATTCCGCCGATGCCTGATCCCACGATGACCCCAACCCGATTTTTATCGACCGAATTGGAGAGCGCAGCCTGATTGATCGCCTCCGTCGCCGCGACCAGCGCGTACATATTGCACGTGTCCAGGCGCCGCATTTCCTTGCGATCGAAATAGCTGGTCAAATCCAGATCTTTGACTTCACACGCAATCCGGGTTTCGAAGTCCTTGGCATCGAACCGGGTGATCGGACCGGCGCCGGAGCGCCCGGCACACAGCGCATCCCAGGTCTCGTCGACAGAATGACCGAGTGGGGTCACCGCCCCCATCCCGGTCACCACTACACGTCGCCGTTCTCTCGCTTCACGCGTAAACTGCACCATGACACATCACAGTCTTTGTGTTAGGCTTCCTGTTTGGCTTCCTCGATATGCTTAATTGCGTCGCCAACCGTTCGGATCTTTTCCGCGACCTCATCGGGAATTTCCAGGTCGAACTCTTCTTCCAACGCCATGACCAACTCCACGGTATCCAGCGAATCCGCCCGCAGATCATCGATAAACGACGCCGAATCGGTGACCTGGTCGGCGCTCACGCCCAACTGTTCGACCACAATTTCTTTGACGCGATCAGCAACTGCCATCCTGCTCCTCCAACATGTTATTCGTGCTCTGTACCCCCCCATTGGAACCTCTGCAAAAAAAGGCGAAAGTTCCTCCTGGGCAACACGTTTTGTTTGCCGTCAATTATCCCATGATCATGCCGCCATCCACCCGTAACACCTGGCCGGTCACATATCCTGCATCCTCAGACGCAAGAAAGCGCGCGGCGTTGGCGATGTCCGCCGGTTGTCCCAGCCGCCCCAGGGGAATAGTACGCTTGAATTCTTCGACCGTGGATTCCGGCAGGTTCCTGGTCATGGCAGTGTCGATAAATCCTGGCGCGATCGCGTTGACCGTCACATTGCGGGACGCCACCTCACGGGCAGCCGACATGGTCAAGCCGATCAGTCCCGCCTTTGACGCTGCATAATTTGCCTGACCGGCATTACCCATGATTCCGACCACCGAGGAAATATTGATAATGCGCCCCCACCGCTTTTTCAGCATGGGGCGCAGACACAACTTGGTCAGCATAAACGCGGCCTTTAAATTCACCGTCAGGACCAGGTCCCAATCTTGTTCAGACAGGCGCATCAACAACGAATCACGCGTGATCCCGGCATTATTGATCAGGATATCGGGGGTCTGATTGCCATTCTCGAGGGATTTCAAAGCCGCTTCCACTGCTGCGACATCAGTGATATCGACCTTGCTCCCGGTTGCTGCAATTTGCTGTTCCGTAAAATCCGCCAGGGTTCGCTCGAGTGCTTGTTCGTTGATATCCCAGAGAACTAATTGATGTCCGGCCCGGCCGAGAACGGCGGCAATTTCGCGTCCGATTCCATCCGCACCGCCGGTCACCAAGGCCACGCGCGGGTCGTTTTCATCTGCCATCATGCACGTCCAGTGCTAGCTGCACCAACTCCTACGATACTGTTTGTTGGAGTACCGCCGGCAATGTTTCCAGGGATTCGAGCGTGCCAAAACTCTCGCTGGTGACTCCCTTAAGCGATTTCCTTATTAAACCGCTAAGGACGTTTCTGGGACCCAATTCGAGAAATGTGTCAACCCCCGCCTCCGCCAGCACCTGCAAACTGGGGTACCAGAGAACCGGAGACGTAATCTGTTCCACAAGTAGTTCCTTCAACGTTGCCGGCTCAGCACAGATCTCTGCACTCACATTCGGCACCACCGGGACTTGTGGGTCGTTAAACGACAGCGTGTCTAACACCCGCTGGAAATGATCCGGCTCCGGGTTCATCAGGGGGGAATGGAACGCCCCGCCAACCGGTAATGGGAGGACACGTCGCGCGCCGCGCGATTTCAACTCGGCGGACGCTGATTGAATTGCCTCAATCTCTCCGGAGATCACAATTTGGGTCGGGGAATTATGGTTCGCCGGTTGCACAACCCCAGGAGCCGCGGTGCATACCTCACGAACAGTGCTGAAATCCAGGCCGATGACTGCGGCCATGGTCCCGGGATTTGCCTCGCAGGCCTGCTGCATAAATTCAGCGCGCTTACCGACGGCCGTTAACGCATCTTCAAAGGAAAGGACACCCGCGGCATACAATGCCGAGAATTCTCCCAGCGAGTGACCGGCGACAAAATCCGGCGCAAATCCCCGCCGCACCGCTTCGTCGTGAACAATAGTCGAGTGGATAAAAATAGCCGGCTGCGTAAAGTGGGTTTGTACCAGTGTCTCTTCCGGACCCGAAAAGCTGGCTTCCGCGATATTAATCCCCAGTATCTCGTGCGCTTGCGCGTAGCGTTCGCGCACCCATTGCAGGCTGTCATGAAAATCCCGGGCCATTCCCACATACTGCGAACCCTGTCCGGGAAACACCGCTGCACTTTTACCCATATATTCGCTCCCTCCTCGAGAAATCGGAGTAATTAAAACCGGACAACGGCGGCACCCCAGGCAAAGCCGCCGCCGAACGCAGTCATCAGCACGGTCGTTCCCGGGCCAACTTTACCGGTCTGGATTGCTTCAGTCAACGCAATTGGAACCGACGCGGAGGAGGTATTGCCATACCGTTCAATATTGATGAACACTCTCTCTCGCGAGGCACCGAGTTTCTTGACCAGTGCATCAATAATCCGGACGTTTGCTTGATGCGGAATGATCAGATCAATATCGTCAACGGTCAAGCCGGCATTGACAATCACCCGTGTGCAAGAATCAGCCATTTCCCGCACCGCGTGTTTGAAGACTTCTCGCCCATCCATTTGAATATGATGCTGATTGAGATGGTAATTTTCCGGGGTCAGGGGATTTTTCGAGCCGCCGATAGGCGAATTCAGCAAAGTGGCGAGCCGTCCGTCACCGGAGATATGCGTCGCCAGGATACCCGCGCCATTGCTGGTTTCATCGGCAGAGGAAACGACCGCGCACCCGCAACCGTCGCCAAACAATACGCACGTGTTCCGATCTTTGTAATTGGTAAAGGATGAGAGCGCCTCAGCGCCGGCGACTAAAATGTTCTGGTACGTGCCCGATTCAACGAGCGCTTTGCCCAACGACAGACCATAAATAAAGCCGGCACACGCCGCCGCGAGATCCATCACTGCTATTTTGGGCGCTCCCAACTTCTCCTGGACAATGCAGGCCGTCGAGGGGAGGCGGTAATCCGGGGTTACCGTTCCGATGAGAATCATATTGATCTCATCAATCGACTTGCCCGCTGCCGCCAAAGCCTCCCGGGCGGCGTTGACGATAAAATCGGAGGTCGCCTCACCATTGGTCCGAATCCGGCGTTCTTTGATCCCGGTCCGGGTGGTAATCCACTCGTCCGAGGTGTCCACAATTCGCTCAAGATCAGCGTTGGTCAGGACTTTCTCCGGAGTATACTTCCCGGTTCCAGCAATTATTGCGTGATTGCTCATGAGTGCACCGCCGTTACGGTTGCGCCGTTCATCAACGCCGTACTAATATGCGAATTGACCTCTGAATCAATCATGTTTTTGGCCAGATGAATAGCACTATGAATGGCGCGGGCGGAGGAACGGCCGTGGCAAACAATGCAATTCCCGTCCACACCCAAAAACGGCGCGCCGCCCACTTCTGCGTAGTCAAACTGGCCACGCAGGCGGCGGAGAAACGGTCCCATCAGAAACGCTCCCATCTGGGAGAATTTATTGGCCCGGATTTGCCGCTTAAAAGCATTAGTCACAAAGGTCTTCACCGATTCGGCGAACTTAAGCATAATATTGCCGACAAATCCATCACAGACAATCACATCCGCGCGGCCACGCAGGATATCCCGGCCCTCAATATTGCCAACGAAATTCAACGATGAGCGATCAAGCAGTTCGTAGGTCTCCAGGATCAACTCGTTCCCTTTCGACCGCTCTTCGCCAATCGACAACAGCGCCACCCGGGGCATCGTATTCCCAGTCACTTTTGTGGAGTATAGCGACCCCATGATCGCAAATTCATACAGATTGCGCGCTTTGCAGGTGGGGTTGGCACCCACATCAAGGATTAGTGTCTTGCCACTTTCGGTGGGAAAGGACGTCGCAATTGCCGGTCGGGAAACATTCTGTAACCGCCCAAGCGTTAATAACGCTGCTGCGACAAACGCGCCCGTATGGCCGGGGGAGATCGTCGCCTGGACGACGCCTTCTTTCTGGAGGCGAACCGCCACTGCTACTGACGAGTTCTTCTTCTTTACCCCGTGTGTCGCCGGATGATGCATAGTTACGACATCCGCGGCGTGCACAACTTCGACCTTATCAAGGGGATCCCGCTTCGACGTTCGCTCGCTCAGTTCCTCACCGATGGTCGCCTCGTCCCCAACCAGAACGACGCGGACCGGGTCGACGACTTCATGGAAGTAGTCCAGAACGCCCTGAACGCACACCCCGACGCCTTCATCGCCGCCCATTGCGTCAACGGCCACCGCTGGTCGTTGGTCAGACATGATTCATACCCATCTTAGCCCTGGTTGATATTAATCGGAACTGGGTGTGATAATTTCTTTCCCGGCGTAGTAGCCGCACTCCGGGCAGATATGATGGGGCAGATGCAGGGAGTGGCAATTACTGCACTCGGTCAAATTGGGTGCGGCAAGCTTGTAATGTGTACGGCGCTTGCGGCCCCGCGTCTTGGAATTGCGTCGTTTCGGAAGTGGCATCACTTACCTCTTCAATTCACAGTCATGACGATGTTGTGTCATCATTCTTTGATTTCCGGGCCAACTCCTGGAGTGCCGCCCACCGCGGATCGATCGATTCCTGCCGGCAATCACAGTCACCCTCATTAAGATTTGTTCCGCACTGGGGGCACAAGCCCCGACAATCCGGCGTACATCGCGGATTAGTGGGCAGCGCGACCAGGATCGTCTCACGGACCCGGTCACCGATTTCCAACTCCGATGTTCCGGCGGGGATATGCCAAAAATCCTCTGAATCGTCCCCTTCGCTATCCTCCATCTGCTCGGGAAGCTCCTGCACCGCCCAGGCGATATGCTCCTCAACCGGCACGGTAAAGGAGGCCAGGCACCGGACACACTCCGACCGTGCCTGGGTGGTTACCCACCCACGAATAATATACTGTTGTTCGACATGCATAACCACCAATTGTGCATGAATTTTCTCATCAAAGGTAAAATCAGGGTGCGAGAGGTCAATTTCTTCTGGATTGACCGCTGTACTCCACTCCGTTTCACCCTCCTGTAACAATTCCAAATCTATCACCATAAGCCAGTTATGGTACAGCTTTAGTCCGGTTTGTCAAGTTCAATCTGTCAGGATGCGTACCCTGCTCAACCGCATTTATACGTGGCAGTTGGTGGACGGTTTGCCGGAAAGACCAGCGATTTCCCCGCTGAGAGCAAAAGATGTCGGAGAATACATTCCTGCTTTTGCTGAGTCGTGGTTGCGGAGTATATTAGTTGAAGGAGGAGGACATGGCAGACACCCGATCACTGCAGGGACGCGTGCCGCCCCAGGCGGTTGAACTTGAGCAGGCGGTGCTGGGGGCATTGCTGATACACCCAGAGAGCTTGGATTTGGTTGTCAACAAACTGAGGCCGAAAGACTTCTATAAACGTGCGCACCAGCTGATTTACGAAGCAATTATCGACTTGTACAAAAAAGCTGATCCGATTGATCTTTTGACTGTCTCTGAGCAACTGCTGAAAATGGGTCAATTGGAAAATGTCGGCGGTAGAGTAAAGGTGGTCGAACTCAGTGAGCAGGTAGCCACTGCGGCCAATTGCGAATACCACGCACAGATTGTGCGCGAAAAGGCGATCCTCCGCCGGCTGATCGACGCAGCTGAGAATGTCCTGAAAGAGAGTTATGATGTTGCGGCCGAACCGCACGAGATGTTGGATCGCACCGAACAGGCAATTTTTGAGATTTCGGAATTTCATGACCGCCGGGATATTGAACAGCTAAAAGATCTGCTCCCCGGTACCTTTGATATCATTGAGGAGCTGCAAAAGGCGGGCGGCCGGTTCCGCGGCATTCCCACCGGTTTTACGGAGTTAGACGACAAGCTTTCCGGCCTGCACAACGGAGACCTGATTGTTATCGCCGGTCGACCATCAATGGGGAAAACCGCCTTCGCCCTGAATATTGCCGAACACATTGCCATTCGCGAAAAGAAACCGGCCGCGCTGTTCTCCCTGGAAATGTCGAAGGAGCAGTTGGTGTTTCGTTTGTTGTGTTCGGCTGCCCGGGTTGATTCTCATGCTCTGCGGACCGGCCGGCTCAAAAGCAGCGAATGGCCACGCCTCAGTGCTGCCTGCGGGCCGTTGGATGAGAGCGAAATCTGGATTGATGACACACCATCAATGAGCATCCTGGAACTCCGGGGCACTGCCCGACAGTTGAAGCGCCGGAACAATATCGGCTTGGTAATTGTGGATTACCTGCAAATGATGCAAGGACCGGCGAATGCAGAAAGCAGACAGCAGGAGATTTCCGCTATCTCGCACGGCCTCAAAGCGTTAGCCAAGGAGCTGGAAATCCCGGTCCTCGCGCTTTCCCAGCTTTCCCGAGCCCCCGAACAGCGCGGCGGTGACCGCAGGCCGCAATTGGCCGACTTGCGGGAGTCCGGGGCAATCGAACAGGATGCCGATGTGGTCATGTTTATCTACCGGCCCGAACGGTACGATATAAAGAAAGACAAGGATGGTCGGTCGGTGGAAAACATTGCCGAAGTTATTATTTCGAAACAACGCAACGGTCCGACCGGAGTCGTCCGTTTGATGTTCAACAAGGAATATGTCCGGTTTGAAAATATGGCTCCGGGCGCCATGCAGGAGCCGGTGGGACCACCAGTCGAAGAACCGTCCGAATCGGCCGGAAGCGAGACACCGTTCTAATGCAGCAGATCGTGTTGGTGATTGGCCGGCGGGCCCTCGACTTCGCGCAATATGTCGGGGGTCTTTCGCTTTTGGGTTTTCGGCTGGTGCTTTCCCTCCCGTCGATAATTCGCAAGATCCCCCTGATCATCGAGCAAATGTTCCACATGGGAGTCAACTCGCTGCCGTTGATCACCCTGGTCTCCGTCTTTACCGGCAGTGTCACTTCCTGGCAAGCGGCCTACCAGTTCCAGAGCAGTTTTATTCCCTTGCGGTATCTTGGGTTAACCGTTGGTAAATCGATCGTCATCGAGCTGGCCCCCGTGTTGACCGCCATCGTCGTCGCCGGGCGGGTCGGGGCCTCGATCGCGGCAGAACTGGGAACTATGCGGGTGACCGAACAGATTGATGCCCTGGAAGTCATGGCAATTGATCCGGTGAAACACCTGGTCATGCCTCGCGTCGTCGCCGGGGTCATCATGCTGCCGATCCTGGTAATCTTCGCCAATCTAATTGCCATTTCGGGGGCGTTGTTTGTCGCGGTCAATCTCATCGACATGGCCCCGGAGACATTCTTGAATGGATTTAAGGCGTACTTTTATGTTTCCGATATGGTCGCCGGTCTGACCAAGGCTGCCATCTTCGGCTATATCATTGCGTTTATCGGGTGTTATGAGGGATTTCGCACGCGGGGCGGAGCAATCGGGGTGGGGCAGTCAACCACCCGCGCCGTCGTTGTTTCCGCCGTCCTTATCCTGATCGCCGATTTCGTTGTCGCCATCGCGTTGTTCCGGGTGTAATGATGATCTCTGAATCCTCACGGCCGGTCATACAAATTCGCAATCTCGAGAAATCGTTTGGGGATCTCCGTGTATTAACCGGCGTTGACCTGGATATCAACCATGGCGAAACGCTGGTGATCATCGGCCGTTCCGGATGTGGGAAATCGGTGCTGATCAAGCACATTATCGCCCTCGAACAACCTGATAGCGGCTCGATCTTGGTCGAGGGGCAGGAATTGGCCTCGCTGACTCAGCGGAAACTCTTCAACTTGCGCCTTCGGTTTGGCATGCTCTTCCAGAACTCTGCCTTGTTCGATTCCCTCACGGTGGGCGAAAATGTCGGATTGGCGCTGACCCAGCATACCCGAAAATCCGCCGAGGAGGTTAATGAGATCGTCTCGCAGAAATTAGAGTTGGTCGGAATGAAAGGCACCGAATCGAAAATGCCGGCAGAATTGTCCGGCGGGATGAAAAAACGCGTCTCCCTCGCGCGGGCCATTGCCTTCGATCCGGCCTATATTCTCTTCGATGAACCCACCACCGGCTTGGATCCGATTACCGCCGATGCCATCAATGATCTGATTGTGGAATTGGGGGATAAGCTCTCCGTGACCTCCATTGCCGTAACTCACGATATGAAGTCGGCATATAAAATCGCCGACCGGATCGTCATGTTGCACGATGGAAAAATTAGCAAATCCGGCACCCCGGAGGAAATCAAACACTCCGACGATCCGGCAATTCACCAGTTTATTAACGGCTTGGCCGAGGGGCCATTGAAAGCGATATGAGGATTATTGCCCGTTGTGCGTGGTTAACGGAACAGCTCGACGATCATGCTCCCGAGAATGAAAAGTACTGACAGACCTGCCAGCCAGATACTCGGTCACCGAAAACAGATTCCCCAGAAAGACGTTTTCTTCTCGTTATCCGTAATTTGCTGCATCATTGTCACCTCGTGAACATACGAGACAGGCTGTGTGGTATTTGCCTGCTGCAGCGACCGCGTTCGATTAGAAGAACCGGCCCTGCTTCCAATGCGACAAGTCCGGAAAGTCCTGTTCGCCGACCTTCCCCGGATGAATTTGCACGGCATGCGTCTGAATATGACTGCCGCCGGGATGCTCGCTGAGGGTGATGTAACAGAATTCACTTTCCATCGGCATCGTGAACGTATACGTGGCACGCAGGTGGCGCAGTTGGTCAGGACTAAATGGGTATTTCTCACCCCGGTTGAATTCGTTGAGAATTGCGTATCGACGCGGCACAAATTCTGGATCATCGAAGAAGTATAGCGTGAAAAACCCCTGCCGTTTCTCGTAGGCTGGTCCGATGATGGTATCGAGAATCGCGGCCATAAACTCTGGCTCGTACAACTTCTCCTCGACCACACTGACCATTTTAATCTTGCCAAAATCTTCGACAATTTCCCAGCCGGCGCCGGCTGTCGGTGGGGAGTTTTTCCACTGAAAATAAAAATACGTTCCCGCCAGCAGGAGGGAAACAACCGCACTGATACCGATCATCGTTCGGCCCATCATATAGCTATCCTCATCCGGTGAAGCTCAACGGATACATGGCGATTCGGTCAATCCATTAATACTATCGGCATTAGCCGCAGATAAGCTAAATAAGGGATTCAGCGGGAGAGCCTACGAACAATCATCTCCCGAAGATCAGCTTCGCTGGTGACCTGGGAGAAGTCAATATCGCTC
Organism: uncultured Ignavibacteria bacterium; assembly: GCA_964461835.1. GTDB lineage: Bacteria > Zixibacteria > MSB-5A5 > WJJR01 > JAJRUJ01 > CAYWVO01. Next base: position 25,533 of record CAYWVO010000043.1, read on the forward strand.
TGTTGGGCGGCATCGACCAGGGCGCGGATAATCTCGGTTCGTTTGACCACCGCGCCAGTCTGCAGACGGATATCGGCTGCCAAGTGATCCAAATAGGCGATCTGGCGGTCCAAAAGCACCACCATCACCTTTTTCCACCGCTCGGTGAGAATTGGTGGGCGCCCCCGTTTCGGCCGGGACGGAGGTGCGGAGGGGTTGGTTTTCGATCGTGAGCGTCTCAATCTACGTCACAGCAAAGTCGGGACCCCGTGTCCGACGGAGGTAGATCTCAATGTCCTGAGTCCGGAAACGCTTGCTGCCAAAGATGTACACATACGGCAGAATACCCCAAATGGCCAGCCGATACACCATTTCCTGACTTACCCCGAGACGTTGCGCCACGTCCTCCATCGACAGAAATTGCTCCCCGCGAGTCATGTTTCCCCCCTTGTGTCCCCTGGACTGCGAGAAATAATTTTATATAAATCTATCTTTATTGCAATAAAAACCGTGGCGCAAGCAAAAAATATCACCGAGGGAGAGAATTTTTTGAACAAGCAATAAGGACCGAATGGTCCGTGTGCCGCCGTCAGTCCGTGCAAGGCGTGCAGAGTTGGTCTGACCACCCTCTGAAAATAAAGTTTACCAAGACAACCACATCCAACGGTGTCGTGTATCCATCGCAGTTAACGTCGCCTCTGGTGTAGGGGCAGTCAGTCTGCTTGGCCAGAATATCCCAGCCTTTGAAGACGAAATTGGCCAGAGTAATTACGTCCAATGGTACACTTGTCCCATCCCCATCAACATCTCCCGCAAGACCACAATCACAGAAAATCGTTACGACCCCTGCGGTGAAAGCCGTCGGCACGGGTGTTCCCGTTTCATCTTCAAAGGTGAAGCTGTGCAACGAAGAAATGCTGGTGGTGTCGATGGTGATTGCGCTATCGACCAGCGTGTCGATAGTGAAATACAGGGTAACGAGCAAACCTCTGCCTGGAGTGACGGGGCCTTCGGAGGTCGCAATGGCGAAGATGTCGACCGTATTGGCGTCATTGTCAATCTCCTCCGCAGAACTCTTGATGACGATATGCTCCAATCGTGATCCCGCAAAACTGAGCGAATCCAACGTCACGAAATCCGGTTCCCAGGTTAGCGGCAAGTCGATACCATAAAGGTCAACGCAATTCTCAAACTCAATCGGCACGGGAATGGGGACTCCCAATTGGCCTACAACCGGGTTCAGATAACAAGAATCGGTGCACGGGGGCGGTTCCTGCGCCAGACTATTAGCTGAACACATGATGATTGTGGCCAAACACAGTAAGACTGAGGCACTTTTCCCCATCGGAATCCTATCCATCATATATCATCCCCTGACCTGGGAAGACCGTAGGCCGATTCCCGCTAG
>CAYWVO010000044.1:0-26781 GCA_964461835.1 uncultured Ignavibacteria bacterium
ACCGAAAGGCTACGCTACTCTTTTATCAATTTCCACACCTTTTGAAATTAACTCATTATCGAGCGGCTGCTGACGGTGATCAAATCTAAAATAGGGACGACAATATCGCTGCCGCGCCCAAGCATAGCGGACACTTACCTGGGCTTCGATGTCCTTTGATTGAGCCAAGCGGTCATTGATAATCTCCAATTCGGAGATAAGACGAACCCGCTCATGCACGGGCATTCGACTGCGGAAAAATAGCCCCTGTTCACCGGCGGTTCGCGAGCGAAACGTAAGCTCCTCCTCCAGCAGCTGCATCTCGTTACTCCGGGGATGTCCGGGTCCTCCTGACGATACGAGATCGAATTCAGGATCGTAGGTCCAGGCCAGAAAGCTGAATTCACCCGTCCCTACGGGTTGATCGTACTGGGCTGCGGCGCTCACCGCCCGATGATCATCAATCGCGAATTCACCCTGCAGGTATGACGTGCCCATCTCTGCCGCCCACCATGCCGACCCACCCCATTGATCGCACCGCAAGCCGGTAGCCTCACTTCTGAGACGCGCACCCATGAACGCCACGCCCAATTGTAGTCCAATCAGCGGGGTGCCGCCAAGTTGGCCACCAAGTATATCTTCACCGAAGGCGTCGCCGGCAATCCGCGACACAAAAAGATCCCCGCGTACGCCGCCGGTCGAATTAATCCGGGCGTATAGCCCGTTATAACGCCCTAATCTCGGCTGAAGGAATGACCCCGGCAACACAGTCACCACCGTACGACCCAGCACGCGGGACCGGCGGCCGACGATCAATCCCTGGCCAAATCGTGGTTCGAAGTTGCCTGCGGTTATCGAAAAACGCTGTGAGCGGTCACGGACCGTGATTGTCCGACGACGGAATTCAATCTCCTGTTTCGCCGGCCATTCATTATGGAGCAATATGGAGACATAGGGTGAGCGCCAGCGAAGTACCGCGTACCGATCATCCGCCGCGCCGCCCCGAAGCGACTGTGACGTTCCCGTACGAACCGTTGGAGCACCCAGGTCCGGTATCGAAATACTCTCCCACCATGGTCGAGATGTGATCCGCGAGGAATCCTCTGGAAAATCGCCATCCGGATGAAATCCCGGCAGGGCTGCCAGATCAGACATCGGTTGATACACCGAGTCGATACCGGTCCGAAACAGATCGAGCAATCGGTCACGCTGCTCAGTGGTAATTTCCCCGGCATGCCAGGCCTCCCACAGATCGTCCTCCGACTCAAATACTCGCACCCACGGTTGTTGTGCCGCCGCATTTACGGTCAGAGACAGCATGATCAACAGGATCAAAATCGCACAGAGGCCGGCAGGCCCCGCAACGCGCGAGCCTGATCTCCGCCGGGACCGTGCCCATACAACGGATTTGCGGGAGTGAGCCACTGCGGCTATTCTCCTTGTGAGTGCGTATGCTCAGGTCAAAAACTGTGGTCTGCGACAGAGACCAATATAACACCTGCCATCTGGTGGGCAAGGCTCGGACTATCATTTTTTGTGCCGGGAAATGTCATAAGATACGCCGGGAGGCGATTAGCAACGGTTTCCGCCCGTTTCTTGACTGCTTTTGCTTCAGAAGGCAATATATTACCCCACAATTACGTGAGACTGCGGGGAGGCTGAAACGATGAAGACAGTCGCCGAATGGCAAACCTGGATGAAACGAAATAACATTGCCCAGATCGATCTCAAGTTCTGTAATCTCTTCGGAGGCTGGCACCATATCACCGTCCCCGCCTCGGGCTGGTCCAAAAAAATGGTCACCGAGGGTATCGGCTTTGACGGTTCCTCCATCCCGGGCTTTAAGGGGCTGGAAGCGGGCGATATGGTGTGCCTGCCGGACCTGGGCACGGGCATGTTGGACCCCTTTCATGACCGGCCCACACTCTCGTTCATCTGTGATCTGGCCGAGGCCGATACACGGGAACCGTATGAACGGGACCCGCGACGGATTCTCAAAAAAGCGAATGCATACATGAAGGAATCCAAGCTGGCCACGAAGTCACTCTGGGGACCGGAATTTGAATTCTATGTGTTCTCGGATGTCCGGTACGGCACCAGCGTCAACCGGTCATTCTACGAAATCGACGCGGTTGAGGCCTTTTGGAACACCGGTGAAGCTTCGCATCAGAATCTGGGCTATTGGATACCCCAGAAAGGCGGGTATCACGAGATTCCGCCGCGGGATAAATTGTACAACCTGCGGGGACTCATGGTGCAGCATATGGAAGAGGTCGGGATTCCGGTCCACTACCACCACCACGAGGTCGGAGGGCCAGGGCAGCTGGAAATAGAGATGGAACTCGATGATCCACTCATCGTTGCCGACCGCACCATGTGGGCAAAATATATCGTGAAAATGGTCGCCAGCCGGCACGACCAAATCGCCACCTTTATGCCGAAACCGTTGTATGAAGAGGCCGGGTCAGGCATGCATTTCCATCAACATTTGTTCAAGGGCAACAAACCACTGTTTTACGATAAGTCCGGATATGCCGGCCTTTCCGCCGAGGGACTTGCCTATATCGCCGGGATTCTGCATCACGCCGACAGCTTGCTTGGCTGGACCAATCCCTCAACCAATTCCTACAAGCGGTTGATTCCCGGCTATGAAGCGCCGGTCAATGCCTTTTTCTCGCTGGCGAACCGTTCGGCGGCGATCCGTATTCCCAAGTACGCCACGTCGCCATCGAAAAAGCGCATGGAGTTCCGTCCCCCGGATGCCACCTGCAACATCTATTTGGCAATCGCCGCACAATTGCTGGCCGGATTAGACGGCATCAAGCGCAAACTTGATCCGACCGAGATGGGATTCGGCCCAATCGATGAGGACGTTTTCCTGTGGGACCGTAAGCGGCGGGAAGGAATTCATCGCCTGCCGTCCAGTCTGGGCGAGGCATTGCGGGCGCTCGAGGTTGACCATCGCTACTTAACCGACCCAGGTATCTTCTCAGAGGATCTGGTCATGGGGTATGCACGATACAAATACGAGCATGAGTACCTTGCCGTACAGACCCGTCCACACCCGTATGAACTGAAACTCTATTTCGAGACCTGATGTTCGCTGCCATGCGTCGCAAACGAGAAATCACGGCCTTCTACGCACCGCCGCCGGTCGGAAGTGATGGTGTCATCACGCTGGATGCCGACGAGGCTCACCACGCCCGCGACGTGTGCCGATTCAAAGCCGGCGATCCGGTCACCGTGGTCGATGGCGCGGGGCTGGCGCATTTTTGCGAGATTCTGACGTCCGACCGCTCAGTGGTTACCTGCCGGGTTTTCAAGACAGTGAAGAACTGGGGCGAACCGCCGGTTGCCGTCACGCTCGCTGCCGGGCTCTCCAAATCAACGAAATTCGATCTAACCTGCGAGAAAGCCACGGAACTCGGCGCGACGGCTATTATCCCCTTCACCTCAGAAAAGTCCGCAGTCAAGGCAGACACAACCGCCGCCCGGACCCGTCGCCGGAACCGGTACGCCCGGTTGGTGCTGGCTGCGATGAAGCAGTGCCAGCGTTCGCGATTACCGGAGGTTCGACCTATCCAGCTCCTTTCAGAATTGATCGAGAGCTTCGATTCATATCACCGCATCCTGGTCGCCGATGCATCACAGGGATGTGTCCCGTTTACTGGCTGTGGTCCGCTCATTAAATCTGCGCGCAGGGTTCTGATTCTTGTGGGGCCGGAAAGCGGCTTTTCGATTGGAGAACTCCAGGAGTTGCGCGAGTCGGGGGCAACCTCGGTCTCCCTGGGGCCGCGACGATTGCGCACCGAAACTGCAGCAATCACCTTTCTGGCCCGCATCATGGGTCTGTTCGAATAGTGGAAGTACTAGCTGGAATACACCGGCTTATCGAAGCAGTTGGTACAGCTGCGGATCGGCAAACGATGAAACGACGATATCCGCCGCAGAAAAATCCTGCCCGGCGTCGGCATCCGCGGCAAAGCCGATCGCGGTCATCCCGGCGGCTTTGGCTGCCTGGATACCTGCCGTGGTATCCTCAATTACCAGGCATGATTGTGGCTCGACAGCGAGTTGTCGTGCGGTTTGCAGAAAAATCTCCGGGTGCGGTTTGCTCTGTGTTACATGCTCTCCGGATTGAATCACCGCAAAATAGTCCTTTATCTCCCCTTGAGTGAGTACCATCTCGATAACCTCCTCCAAGGAAGAGGAAGCGACGGCCAACGGGCAGCGGCTTTCCGCCAGGTGATGAATGTATTTTCGCACACCCGGGGTCAAATGAACATTGCCATCCAGTAATTTCAAGTAGATGTCCCGGCGACGGGCAATCAGGTCTTCGACGGAAGCATCAAGATGATAGCGTTTCTGCAAGGTCGAAAACATAAATGCATCGGAGCGGCCTAGAAATTCCGCGTTCTCCTCAGCGGTATAGCCCAGCTCTAACTCATCGTTGAGCAACCGGATCGTGGCGTCATAATGCAGGGACTCGGAGTCGATGAGCACGCCGTCCATATCGAAAATGACGGCTGGCTTGGGATGTGGCGGCATGGCGAGTGAACCGTTGACGGTCCGGACAATTAGAAGGAGAATTCTATCCAGAGACTGACCTGGCGGGTATGCCGCGGCCGATTGGTGATGTTATCGTTGTCGTCGACCCAATTGAGTTCAAAACCACCTCTCATGGAGGAGGAAAAACTGTAATTCGCCCGGGTCCGAATCGACAATCGCGAGCGATCCTGCTTAGGGATATATGCCGGGTCCTCTGCCTGCCGATTTCGTGACTCCGTCTTATTAATATCATATTTTGCTGAGATGTTCAACGTCAACGTACTTTTTAGCCGGAGGGAACGAAGCAGCGGAAATCGAATCCCGTTTGGCGCCCGGAATGAGTAGTTGGAACTGACGCCGATGGACTGATTTGTCTGGCGGGTATCCAGGAAAGAATTTGTCGAGAACCGTTCATCACCCCGTTCGGAGACCTTCCAGTTGTAATCGGCATTGATGCGCCACCCGCTCTTAAATGAATGCGACCAGCGCACGGCAACTCCGAGATCATCGGAAGTGGTCCGCGTTTCTTTCGACCAAGTCAGTGCAGTCTCATCATCGGGGTCTTGAATGATCTTCTCCGATAACTGCGTTGAGTGCGTAAAGTTCATGTTAATCGAAACCATCCGCAGCACCCACGGCAGCAACGGGATTTCTTTCAGCAAAAACAACTTATCCAGATTATCCAGCGAAGTGGACATCTTAGGAAACGTGGTTGATTGATTACGGGTACTGGTCGTGGTAAACACGGAGGTTTTGCGGTGTTCATAAGATACTGCAACCCGGGTGAGACCCAGGACATTGATCCGTGATTGCAGTCCATAGGTGTCGGTGAGGTTCTCGCTGTCGCGGTCCCGGCTGGAAATCGCGGTCGGATCTCGAGCGATACCAAGGTCTTTGCTTAGTCCAAACCGATACTTGAAGGACGGTCGTCCCAACATACCCAGGGTGGAACGGCTTTCCCCGTGACGGAACGTGCCTTTGATCGGCTCGATGGGGCTGGTGAGTTGCCGCAACAACCATAGCACGGGCTTGTGGGGCTTAAAGACAAACCCGCCACCGTCGTCCTCTTCCTCTTTCTCTTCTGTCTCCTCCTTCTTCTCCTCATCCCGTTTCGGGGCCTCTTCTTCCTGGTCCTCGGTGACCACCGTCGCGCGTGGTTTTGCTCGCTGTCGGCGGCCCCTTCCGCCGCCCCCTTGGCCGGTGCCCAGTATTCGGCGAAAATCCAAACCGGCCTGGGCGGAGAAGTTCGCGTTGACTACACCTTTCCGGGTCCCATTGGTATACCGCTTCGGATCGGAATCTTCCTTATAATCAACATTATAAGTCGCATTGGGGGACAAAAAGCGGAAGAACGGTGGGCTATACCGTACTCCCAGACGCTGGCTGAAATTCGTTTCGACCCCCAATTGAAAATCACGTGGATTCAATGATAAATTCATCAATTCCGGGTCAAACAGATCCCGCTCGGTGGTGAAACCGTACTCGCCGGTCAACGACTTAAACGGTTCCAGCGACCAGTTCGCTGCTCCACGAAAGCGCCGGGAATACGTAAAGACCTTATATCCCTGGGAATTGATGGAGTTACTCCGTACGCGATTGACGCTGGCATCCGCATTAAACGATTTGGGCAACAGGTTGAGCCGCGTCCCCCAAATCTTTTCCGGCAGGAAAAGATATTTCGTCCAGGTTAACGGATGAATGGGCAACAAATTTTTGAGTGTTAGTCCGTATTTGCCGGACATGGCGTAGGTTTCCCGATCACCGGTGGTACGGGGTGACCAGGTTTTCTCCATCGCGTACGATCCGGAAAAACTCAGGGCGTTCACGGTGAGAGTTGCCAGCCAATGCTTGGTCGGCAGGTTCATCCGCTCGGATACGGAGACCCGATGATTGATTTTGGTCGTGGTTTCCTTGCGCCGTAATTCCGGGGTGAGGACAATGTCCGAGCCGGTAATTAACTTCGGTTCCAAGACGTCTTTGGTATACTTTACAGTCACCGGCAGGCTCACGCGCCAGGAAGCCGGCAGGAATCGCCCCAGGGAAATCCGCGTATTGGCATTGTGCCGGGTGCGGGTCGACCCGTTGAGCAGATTCGCTCCCCGGCCGCGGCCACGGGAGGTCAAGCCACGGAACGAATATGTCTGAATCTCCGAGTTGACCGAAAACCCCACCAGGTCAGCAAAGTCAGCCGTCACCGAAAGCCGCGCGGCAGTACCCTGGTCTTTGCGCACCGACTCCAAACGCAATTCGTTGGCCCAGACATCACCGCTGAGCGTGGCGGTGGGACCCTCCACGTACGTTATCCCGGTGGCCTGATACCGTATTTGCGTCAGAGACGGATTCCCGCGAATCTTGATATGGGGTTCCTGCCATTGTTCGAGACCACCGTCCGGCGCCTCCTCGGTCGGCAAGAGGCTCTTCAACGGCGTCAGCTCATCGAAATTCAGATAAACACTATTGCGCTCGGTCCAGCCGGTATCCAAATCGACGTGATATTCGTAGTAATTATCCTCGTCCTTGCCAAACCGGAAAATAAACGAGTATTTACCGTCCTCCGGCGTAATATCGGTATCACCGTGTACCCACATCCGGAGTTCCTGATACCCTGTGTAGTCCTCCGTTTGCGTCAGGACTTTTTCCGCCCACCCGGTATCGCCGGGCGCCAGGTTTTCAAAGCGTAACAACAGCGATTGCTCGCGCTCGCGGAAATTGGCGTTCCGGTTCAAAAACCCGCCCACCCCCGGCGGGCTGTAATAGTTGGTGTTTTCCTCGGTATTGATGACTTCGGCAAGGAATTGTTTCTCCGAGGTCACCGTATCCACCAATGACTTGGCCTGCCAGCGATTTTCCACAATTTCCAACGCGGCGATAATCACTTGTGAGCGCTCGGTAAATCCATCCATCCACAAGCGGGCAAACCGAATCAGCGTCGAATCACCCCGGCCGAAATTTGCATCCACATTGGAAACTTCCCACAGCGGAATACGGTAAGTCATGAAGGTATAAATTGAATTAGCATTGTGGTACTCCGACCCCTCCACAAGATATTTACTATTCTGCAAATCGATGGCGAACGAGTAATAATCATTGATTTGATCAAGGGTATTATCTCCGTTAATCGATTCGGTATCGGGATAAATCCCCGAATGATCGGAGTATTTCCCCGTACCGTTGCCTTCGGTTCCGTTAATCTGGTCGTAGTTGTTGGGCTCGTTGTCGTTATAAAACCAGTTATCCCCGTTAGGGTCTGGATTGGTGACCGGGTCATACCCCGGCTCAAGCGAATCCGGCACCCCATCCAAACCGGTATCCTCATTGGCATCGAGCAACCCGTTAAAAATACCATTGACCGGTTGATCTTCCGTATCGAGGTCTCCATCCCCGTCCAGATCTTCCGAAATCTGACCGAGATCAACATGCAGTACGCCATCTAAACCTTCGTCGTTTATCGTACGATCATAGCCCACTCGCAACTCCAGGAACTCGGCTCGGCTCTGGTCTTCATAGGCGGGGGACAATGCCCGCATGCACCCCCCCCATGATTCTTCCGGATTGAGCGTATCCGGCCGGATTTCCAGATTCAGCGTTTGAATCCGGTGGTCCGAAACCGGGGCGTCTTCCTCGATATCCCGGGCGTAGATTTCCGTTGCGAGTAAGTCGTTGTACGGGTTGAACCAAATGAATTTTGCCCGGGTCGAGTCGTTTCGATTCTGCCAAATACTGATACTGGAATCCGGCGGGGAGGCTTTCGTCCAGCTACTCCGCAACGTTCCCAGGGTCGTCGACATCTTGGTGCCTTCAAAATCGTCCAGCATCACGTATCCCTGGGAGTTTGGATTGGGAATCGAGCGGGCGACCTCACCGGAGAGCATCAGCCGGGAGGGCTTGGTCGTCTCGACCAACGGTACCCCATTGGCCAGACCGGTCATCCACTCAGGGGTGGCCGCATACGAAAAATCGAACTCGGCAATGACATCTTGCGATTGCTCCTGTCCCAGTTGGGGCTGCCGATCGGTTGATTTTTGTCCTTTGTACAAAAAGGAGGAACCCAGTTTCAACGCCGGGCCGGTGGAGTATTCCGCACGCATGCCGAACAGGCTCTTTTTATTTACCGAAATAAACGGTGCATATTCATAGTCGATATTCAATTCAGCGTTTGGATCCAGGGCGGCCTCGGTCAGGAAACGAATTTGTCCCAGTTCATAATCTATTTCATAATCGGTTCCCCGATTAAGTTTGCGATTATCCAAGGTGACTGTTTCTGAATTCTCCAGAATGTTAATTCGTCCCAGACTGTAGACGGCTGCCCGCTGCGTGAAGACCCGGAGCGCAAAATAGTATTTGGATGCGTTATTCAACTCCGTGGAATTAGACGTCTCATAAATTTCGGGAACTGTCTCATCACCTAAACGCCCATCGGCGGGATCAAAGGGGCGTTCGTTGGGAAAAAACACATGCCCCCGACTCAAATCGAGGATATTCAACTTGTTATCGATACGGCCATCCGGCAACGGCTGCCCATTATCATTGAGTTCGTCCAGACCGAACACTTGCAGGTAGGGAGTGGATTCCTCATTGTGATTAAGGTTGGCCGGATTATCTTCATCGCCCGGGGCGCCTTTATAAATATCAAACTCAAAGTCGTTGATTCCCAGGTTCCTCGCACCCAGCGAGTAAACATACTTCCACTCATAGTCCCAAGTGGGATTGCCGGAGTTACGACGTGTCGGTTTGAGTAGTTTCAGGGAAATGGTATCGGCATCATCTGTACCAACAAATTCAATTTCTCCGTTAGCTCTTTTGACCTCCATATAGCAGGCCAGGAATTCATTTTGCCGTAGCCGCTGGCGTTCAGACATTTGAATCCAGAATTCACTTGGCGCGAGAAAATAGTCAACGTTTTGTTCCAACTCCTCGACATACTCGCTGTGTTCGGGGGTAGTTTCATTGGAATCGCGCGGATCGATATACATAAAAGCGTAGGAGTCATCACCGGCATCCCTCCGCCCTCGCTTATAAAGGCGAAATTCCACGATTGAATCCACCGCCGGTTGGTAGGCCTTAAATCGTGCATCGTCGCGCTGGTAAAACTCACCGACGTTATAATACACCCCTTCTAAGTACTGATAATCACGCAGATAAGTCACTTTATCACTGCTGCCGTCGGGGGTGAAGCGGGTCTTCTCGGTATTGCCTTTTTCCTGGGAGGTGATCATGGTCAAATCGAGGTGGCCGACCTGGGCGGTCGCTTTCACCCCGAACAACCCTTGAATCCGCTGAGAATACCCCACAAACTTGGAGTTGGGCAGGCTGAGCGTTGTGTTGCCGAGTTCGATACTCTGGAGGATATCGTCCTCGTTGCCTTTGTAACGGATTTGAATCCGGTTAGCGAGATCCGATTCGCGCTTGGAATCCTGGTCCACCGACACATGCACTTTGCTGCCGACGTTCCCCTTAATGGTGAATCGCGATTGCTGGATCATATCCAGCGAGGGGAACTTACTTTGCCGGGCACTGCCGGTGTTCTGGACACCACCCTCCCAGCGGGAGGTGCCCGAGAACATTATTTTACGATACCCATTGACCTTGAGACCCACACCACCTTCGCCAACAAGGGATTCCATTGGTTTGGGAACATCGAGAAATTCGATCCCCAACCCACTGCCATGTTTCTGCGCCTGCGTCTTGGTCAGCGAAATGCGAGTCTTTTTGTGCCATTGATCGAAGACCTGGCTTTCGTTGCGCAGGTCATTGAACTGGCGTAATTCCAGCGCCAGGGGATTATTGAGCGGGTCATCGCGATAGTACGAGCGTACTTGTACATATCCGGTCTTGGGATTGATCTCGGTTGCGGTTTGGACGGATCTGCCATTGAATTTCAAAATAGGCAGGGTACTGTCGGCGAGGGAGAGACCGACCTCGCCAGCGCGAGGATTGAGATGCTCGGTGACGCGAGCAGTTTCCTCCAGTCGGATTTGCAGGCCGATGGCGTCAGCTGACCCGACGGACAATAAAAATAAAGCCACGGTTAGAAGACACCATGCCTTCCAACGGGGCCTCGCTTTGCCGCTTCGAACTGCTTTCACGTACTTCACACTCCCCCATGGGGGCTTTTAGGCTCTTTCCCTATTATCGATAGGCAACTCCTTTCTCTAAACGACCCATTGGCAACAGGTTATCGAACATCCCGGCCGGATCGTGCTCCCCTGCTCAATCCGGCGGCTCTTACCCATTATCTTTTACCCAAGAAACGGACTTCCTCTTCCAATTCAAGTCCAAATTTGGCCCGAACCTTTTCTTTCATCAATTCCGCCAATTCCAAGACATCCTTGGCAGTGGCTCCCCCTCGATTGACGATCACATTGGTATGCCGGGAGCTGACGGCGGCCCCCCCGACCCGCAGCCGTTTGGCCCCTGCCTCCTCAAGTAGTTTGCCCGCAGGGACTTTGCCGTGTGGCGCACTCGGGTCTTCAATGTTTTTGAAGTAACTACCGGCACACTCCTCCAGGGCAGGCAGCTTTGTCTCCCGGATGGTTACGATATTGTCCGCCTGCTGACGCAATCGGCGGCGATCCCCCTTGGTCAGCCTAAGTCGCGCCCAGAGAATGATATCCTTCGATTCCTTCAAACGACTGGACCGATAGGAAAAATCCAGCTCCTCCGGCCCCTGGTCAACAATGTCTCCGGTCGGCAAGAGCAGACGCACGTTGATCAACGATGCGGCTATTGATTGCCCGTAGGCTCCTGCATTGCCGATTATCGCTCCGCCGACAGTGCCCGGGATTCCGGCCATTTTCTCACAGCCGGCATAGCCGTGCTGGATTGTAAAATCCACTACGTCGTTAAGACGGGCACCGGCTTCAACCAGGAGTTCATCACGGCTAATCCATTTGCGACGGCAGTTATTGATCACCACCAATCCGTCGATGCCATCGTCAGAGATGAGTAGATTACTCCCGTGGCCCAGCACGGTAGTGGGTATCCCCTCCCGCCAAGCACTCCGCAACACATCGACAAGCAGGTTTATTTCGTCCACGGTAATCAGCATTTCCACCCGACCACCGATACCAAAGGTCGTATACGGTGCCAGCGGAACACCAAAACGGATCACCTTCCCAAATCGCCGCTTCAATCGAGACGATTCACGAGGGGACATCACTGCGCCTGCCGGTATTGTCATCGTACCCACGTCTCTCCGGTGCTCGACATGGTCTCATGAAACATACGAAGTGAAGTCTTGTCCATGGGTGAAACCACTCGCGCCTGCTTAAACGCCACGCTTTTTTTATTCTTCACGCTCACCGCCTGGATACGACACTATTTCTTGTACACTCGCGGATTCAACGAGTTGCGCGAAGATTCACGCTTCCGATCACTGATCGCGATCAAGCTGTAACTGATTGTCAATTCATGAGATATCGGCTTGGCCGTGTTTTAACGCTCTACGTCTGGCCGAACAAACAGGCTCTCATATGGCCAGCCGATATCCCGGAAGGCATCGCGGGCGCCCTCCTGCCGATCGAGGATGGACAGGGCGAGTACGATCGTGCCCCCCTCGCGTTCAATAGCCCGACCGGCCGTGATCGCCGATCCCCCGGTCGTGGTCACGTCTTCAATCAACACCACGCGCATACCGGAGGTAAGCGGTCCCTCAACCTGACTGCCGGTCCCGTGCCCTTTCGGTTCCTTGCGTACAATCAGGCCGACTTTCGGCTTTCCGGCAATTGCCGATTGCAAACACAACCCGCCGATAATCGGGTCTGCACCCAAGGTCATCCCGCCGATTGCGTCACAATCCACGTTTGCAATCTTCTCCCATAACAACTGGACCGTCCAGAGCAGCCGTTCACCGTGAAGGGAGATTGGCTTGGCGTTGACATAAAAATCGCTTTCCTTGCCGGAGGCGAGAACAAAACGCCCCCGCCGGACAGCATGCTCCATGAGCGCTTGACGCAAATGCTCGCGTACTTCAGACAGATCGGCGGTCATGGGAGTAGTGGATGCATTCTTCATCACTCCGGCAGTACCGTGATTGTGCCGGGTTCCCACTGTGGCGTCACAGCACCGATCAGCGTATCGATATACATCAACGTATTGCCCGGATAGATAAAGGTGCTCTCGATTACCACGGTCTGGGGGGGCGCCGATCCTTCGATACTAAAATAAATTGAACCAATCTTGCCTTCCCCCGCCGGAATATCTGGTTCAATCGTTGGTACCACTGCGGCGAGAAACACTCTCAAGTCATTCGCAATATTGGTTGGCCGGGTACTGTAATCCAGATAATCTGAACCTACCCACGAGAAGGAGTCAACGACGACATTGCCGAGGAATGTAATGGGTACGACTATCGAGCGGGACGGTTCATCGATGTCACACATGACATCGATCTTCACTTGCTCCCCCGGCTTGCCCTCGGCGGACGTTGTCCAGATCTTACTGGTGGTGGATACGCGCGGCTCCGGAGAGGAGGGCATCTTTTCCTTGGTTTCCTCCAGCAATTCCTTGAAGCGTTCCTGTTTTGCTTGCTGTTGATTTTCTGCCTGGGTCGCCTCGTGTTCTTCCCCCTGCTGCGCCGACTCTGCTCCCGGTGTCTCTTCCGCTTGTTGCTGACAACCCAGCAACAGTCCCAGGGTGAATAAAACCAGAATTATTCGCTTCATTTCCGACCTCCATTGGTCTCCTTACGGTTGAGATAACCTATGCAAAATACGGTGTTCTGACCGCTTGTCAACTGGAACTCCTCACAATTGTCTTTTGGCATCCATTGGAGGAGCAATGCGATTCTTTTTGTCGGTTTGTTCGCATTGCCGCTTGGCAGGCCCACCGGAGGGGCCTAAGTTCAGCGTAGAATAAACACCTTGTCTTTTTCTAGGGGATGCGGATGAAAACCTTCCTGTGGATATTATTTGTTGTCATCCTAATCGGTAGCGTCTTCGCCGTCGCGGGCTGGTCACATCTGATCAACACTATGCTGCCGACCGATTCGCGACCAGGAAAAATTTCCTTTCCGGTGGAACGCATCGCACCAGCCCGGTACGCGAATCTGTCCACAGTTGTGACACAGGCCTATGGGCAGGAGTTCCCGCATATTGAGTATTTCCGGGAAGCAGGCGTCGAAGGCTATCGCGGGCCACAGACCTGCCTGACTTGCCACGAAACGATCGAATACAGCGATGCCCATACCGGCGAACCGCAGGTGCGGAATTTAATGGACAATTTGACAACCTCCGTCCATTACCGCTTCTTTTCCCGCCGGCATCCCAATGTATATGGATTCAACGGTGAATTGGCGGACAACTTCCCTATGGGTAAGATTAACCGCCCTTGCCCCAAACCGGGTTCCTTCGCCATGACCGCCTGGGCCTCGTTCGTGGTGCTGGACAACGGAGACACCTTGTCGGAGGGGTGTGGCCAGTGCCATATCGGTGGTCAGTACGCTCCACCACTGGGAGAAATGATGCCGGGTTACCGAACGCTGCCTATCGAAAAGGAGGCGATCGACTGCCTGATTTGCCACTCGCCGGCTTACGATATGAATAAAAAACAAGTCGTTGAGGATCCCAATGGTCGCCGGCGGTGGGATCAGGACCGTTCAATCCGCGCCGCAGTCACGGTCACCCGTCCGACTGCCCAAGCCTGCCTGCGCTGTCACCAGCACAACTTTGGTGGTGACATCTACATCGATTCTCTCTACACCGACTACCATCAAAGCCTGATTAACACCGGGTACTCCCGGCCACGGGTGTTACATCCCGGCAGCAAACGCGGCACGCCGTACAATCCCACCTGGGACGTCCATGCTGCGGCAGGCATGGATTGTATCGATTGTCACATCACTGAGGGGCACCACGTCGCCAAAGGCACCCATACGACCACGATGATGGCGAATGACCTGCCGGAAATCGAGGTTGCCTGTGAAAACTGTCATGATCCCGCACATCGACCGGGGGTGACCGATCACGCGGAATTCCTGAATTCACATACTGAAATGATTGCCTGTCAGACCTGCCACATTCCCGCACTCCACGAAGACAACGTTACCCGGCGGGACTTCGGCAAAACCGAGTACGAGGAGCATTTCGGCATCTGGATTTACGCCGATGAGGAAAAACACCACCAGCCCGGGACCGGCATCATGTATGTCTGGTGGAACGGGGATGCGTCATTCCTCGGCAACCCGATCGGCGATAATCCCAATGGCGGCACCGGCTACTCCTTTTACCGACCGGAGCACCTCTGGCCGGAATTTGCCGATTTCGATTATCCGGCGTGGTATGAGGACGTCATGCGCCCGGTAGCGCGACAGGGACGGGAATCAAAACTCTATGCGATGAAACGCTTCAACGGCCGGCAACATGTTGACCTGCAAAACATCGGGCCGTTTGGGGGGATGTATGTGCCCTACAATCTCCCGACGTATTACACGACCGGTGATCCCGATCAGGCTGCCGCCGCGGAGATGAAGCACAGTATGATGGACATGATGTACGGCTTCATGTTCAAGGTCTATATGCTAGATAAGTTCATGTCGTTCATGGAAATCGATGGATGGAACACCACCGCCTACAAGGACGTGAAAAATCTCCGGCACGTGGAACCGCGCTGGATTCCCCAGGATGCCTCGCTGGAGATCAGCCATGCTATTCGCCGGGACGGGGCTCTCACCTGCCGCGATTGCCATTCCCCAGAGGGGATACTTGACTATGCGGGATTAGGGTATAGTTCGGATAAAGCAGAGGCTCTCCGGGAACCACGGCAATATTAGCCCATGGCAGGCTAGTTCGTATCTTCCCGGCCTCGTTTGAGGATCAACATCGTAATGTCATCGTTCCCCGCGGGGTCGTCGGCGAACTCATTGATATCCTGCATCAGCAAAGCGGCCATTTCGGCGGGAGGATTTTTGCTGAATTCAATGACTTTCGGTTCCATCCGTCCTTCGTCGTAGAATTCCTCCCCGCGCGCGGCCTCGGTTACGCCATCGGTAAAAACAAACAGCAGCGTTTCCGGATCGAGGGTGCACTGTTTTTCTTCCCAGGTGCTTTGATCAAACGCCCCAATCATCACACCGGATGATTCCAAATATTCGGTCTTGCCGTCGGGATACACCAGCATGGGGAAGGTATGTCCAGCGTTGACATACCGCAGTTCATGTGTCTGGGGGTCCAATACACCGATAAACAACGTTGCGAAATCGCCGAGCGCGCTGTGCTTACACAACTCCCGGGAAACCAGTTCGACCGCGCGGAGCGATTGGAAATCCGTGCTGTGATACATCACCCGGAAGGAGGCCAGGATATTGGACATGAGGAGTGCCGCGCCCATCCCTTTACCACTGACATCGGCTACCAAAAATACCAGTCGCCCGTCCTCCAGAACATGGACATCATACAGGTCGCCACCCACGTGGCGGGACTGTTCCTGAAAAGCGTGGACTTTGTACTCTGCCAATGTCGGCATTTCCCGCACCAGGAGGTGCGTCTGTATGTTCGCTGCACGGCTGAGCTCCGCCTCCATCACCTGTCGTTCTTCGCGCTCATGCTGCAATTCGTAATTGAGCAATTTGGAGGCGATAATATTGCCGAACGTGGCAAGGAGGCGAAGAAACTCATCATTGTACCGGCGAAGCGGGGAGACCGTATCGACATATAAAATCCCCAATACTTTCCCTTCGTCAAATAATGGAACTGCCATCGCCGATTTCATTCCCGAAATGATCACCGATTCCTGCTGAGCGTACCGGGAGTCACGCTGCGAGTCCTCGATCAATACCGCGTTTTTATTGGTGAGAATGTCATTGATCAGTTTGCGCGAGAGGCTGAAACTGCCATGATCGCGGCCACCACGCTCCACTGTCGCCGCAACCCTGACCCCTTCTCCCTCATCCTGGGTGAACAACGCCGCCAGTCGATCACCGGGGATGACCTTTGCGACCAGCTCCAGTGATTTCTCCAGCATGACATCTTTGCCCTCAGAGAACGGCGGCATTTTGGCCATTTCCGACAGGGCCGACATGACATCCGGCAGATCAGAGACTTCCGCCGGCAGGGGTTTGAGCGCTTCATCGATGGATAATACCATCGACTGTTCCAAATCACCGGCTTCCCGTTCTGAAATCGTGCTGGAAGACGGAGGGCGCGGGCTTTCTCCAACAGCTAATATCTTGAATTCCACCTGACCAAAGGCCAGACGGTCCCCTTTGGCAATTTCGACTGGTTCAGAGATTCGCTCGGCATTGATCATGGTTCCGTTATGGCTGCCCAGGTCCTCGACCGTGATAGTTTGCCCGTCTTCCGAAACATGGATCACGGCGTGTTTGCGAGATACGGTGCCATTGGGGACACAGAAGTCGGTCTCCTGTTTCCGACCGAGGGTATGGTCGCCGGGCGTTAAATCCCAGGAGAAATAGCGCTGTCCGTCACTGCCAACCAGTCTAAGCATAGTCCTTCTTCTACTGCCGACATTTCATCTTCTTAGCTTACAATACGGTTGATTTTTTGCCTTGTTCACGGTACTTTTTGATCAACGCCTGAAACCGTGGATGGTCGTGCAGCGGGTCAAATACCGGGTCAAATCTCAAACTTTGCACGGTAAAATCAGCCGGGATTCGCATCAATTCTTCCAAAATGCCAATTGCCGAATCCTCCTCATTAAGAATCGCATAGCAACTGGCCTTGAAATAAAGCACCAAAACACCGCTTAAGGCGTCGACCCGCACAGGCAGCAGACTATCCAGGCGGGAAATATATTTGCATGACGCTTCTTCATTTCCCTGGATTGCATGAAGCATGGCCAAAGTGTTCTGGATTGAGATCGACTCCGTTTGTTCTTTTTGTGCCTGTTGATAGATCGGAATCAGGGAATCACAAACGTGCCGGGCCCGCGCCACATGTCCTGCGTAATACGGAATCGCGGCAAGCTCAATGCCCAGGTACCAGGTTGTCAGGTCTTCGGTATTCTGTACCGGTGCTATCGAGTCGAGCACGGCTTGGGCAGAGTCCCAATTACGTTCCCATTTATACACCTGAACCCAATAGTGCCATGCCCCACGACCCAATCCGTGGGGCGCCTCACGCAATGCTTCCTTGGCTTTTTCCAGGTCGGCATTCCAGAGCATATGGCAATGCGCAATCAACCCGTAGGCGGTCTGCTGATCGGGGCGAATGGCGATACTCTTTCGTTCATAAACAACTGCACTGTCGAACTGGCGCAGATGATAGTATGTGATGCCAACCTCCATTGGCAAGATCGCGTCTCGCGGGTCCAATTCGAAGGCTTGTTTAAATTCTTCAACGGCATCCTCAAAACGTCCTTGCCGGCGCAGAATTCCGCCGAGGAGACGATGAAACCGCGCAGTACCCGCCAAATCGGTTCTCGCGAGGTCCAGGTGTCTCAGAGCCTGCGGATAGGCTTTGAAACCCCAATAGTAATAATAGGCCATTGCAAAGTGGCCGGCTCCCCATTGCGGATCGATCTCCAGCGCCCGTTGCGCTGCGTGATGCCCCATTTGTCGCCGTTCATCTGTGCGATCATATCCTTGATGGTATAGTGCCAGGTGTGTGATGGCCAAGCCAGCCCAGGCTCGGACAAACAGCGAATCGAGTTCAGTGGCCCGCGTGAACATTTGAATGGCTATTTCGAAATCTTCCATCCGCCAGTCCGGATCGCGAGAATGCTCTGCGCCACGCAGGTATGCCTGATAGGCCTCCGCATTTGTAGTCGGGACGTCTTCCACTGCCTGGCGATCTTTTTCCAGCAGAGTTACATTCAATTCCCCGGCAATGTGCTTGGCGATTTCCCCCTGCACTTCAAACACACTGGTTAGCGGACGGTCGTAAGTCTCCACCCACAGGTGGGTGTTCTGATCAGTGCGGATGAGCTGAGGAGTAATGCGCACCATATCGACATCGCCAGTGCGGTCCCAGCGCACGGTTCCTTCGAGGACATACTGTACGCCCAGTTCAGTAGCGATTTCAGGCAGTCCCTTGGTTGTTGTCTTATACTGCATGGCACTGGTGCGGGAAATTACTCCCAGGCCTTTGATTTTGGCGAGTCGCGAGGTAATCTCCTCCGTCATCCCGTCTGCGAAATACTCATCATCGGGATCCCCGAGGTTCTCGAAAGGTAAAACCGCGATCATGGGCTTGACCGGCGCAACTGATTCCTCCTCCGACGTCGAACCACTCATAAACATCAGCGCGATCACCAGCGCCAGAAGCACTGCCAGCGGCAGAGCCACGAACAAGAGTCGCTGCACCGGTGTGAGACCGCCCGATGACCTAGCAACCGCGCCTTCCCCAAAGATCCTTTTTAGTTCAGTGATGACCTCTGTCACGCTACGAGGCCGGAAACTGGATTTCTTGTCCAGCAGCCGGTCAATGAGTCGTTGGAGATCAGCCGGGATATCATCCCGGTACTGTGACAGGGGCGGGGGCTTTTCTTTGAGAACGGCGTTGAGGATGGCCGCCTCGTTGTCTCCCGTGAATGGCCTGCGGCGCGCCAATAACTCGTAGAATATCACACCAAGGGAGAACAAATCCGATTGCTCGGTGATTTCCCCGCCCGAGATTTGCTCCGGCGACATATAGCCGATCGTCCCCATTGTCGAGCCGGTCTTGGTCAACGGTTCGCCGCCGCGCACCGAGGCCAAGCCGAAATCCAGGATTTTCGGCCGACCTTGCTGATCGACGACTATATTCGATGGTTTCAAATCGCGGTGAATGATCCCATTATTGTGAGCTTCCTGGAGGCCCTCGGCAATTTGGACCGCCAGCGAGGTGAATTCATTGAGTGTAAGATCCCGGCCAATCAAATAATCCCGCAGCACGCGATCCCCCACGTGCTCCATGACGATATAGGGTCGGCCATGATAATCCCCAACCTCGTGAATGGTCACCACATTGGGGTGATTCAACACCGCGGCGGCCTGCGCCTCCCGCCGGAACCGGGCTACCGCCTCCGGATCATCCGCGAATTGTTGCGGCACGAATTTGAGTACGACGTTCCGCGTGAGTTCGGGGTCCTCGGCCAGATAGACCTCCCCCATCCCACCGGTGGCAATATGTTCAAGAATCCGGTACCGGCCAATATTCGTCCCGGCACTCAGCATACTGTACGAGCGGGTGTTGTCGTTTTGTTCGTCTTCGTAGTCCATCGGTTTTCAGATACACGACGCCCGAAGACGCCTGCTTCCGATTTCTTGATTATGCCGTAATAGTATATGAAACCTTCTCCCACCGCCAGTCCGTTGTTGCAACAGGCAAATTTCAATCAGAGTATTCCCCGTACCAACAAAAATCTGAGCAGAAAAAAGTTGCGTTTATGTGCTGGTGGATTCCTTCGATGGAGACGAGGATTCCACCGGATCAACCATCGCAATCAGCACATCACCGACACCCGGTTCGTACGGCTCTTCGGTAGAACAGATTTCCAGTTCTCCCGACGGATGGATGATGAAAAGTAGTATCGCGGATTCACCATATCTGGCGCGGAATGCCTGATAATCATATTCCCTGGTAAGTTTCGTCCTTTTTATCACTGCGCCCTCGTGAAAGCGTTTATTGAGGAAATTAAAGGTCACCTGGGAACTGAACAAATACCGTCCCCGTAAATGTTGCGGGATGATATCCTCTCTGGTTTTCTCCGCCTCTCGGGCCGACATGAGTTGATAGACGTTGGAACGATCGAAGATATCGTGAAAGTGCAGGGCGGCCAAGGCATTGACTTCATCGTTTGAGGTGAGGGCAACCAACCGCCCGATGCCATCCAACGGTACGTCATAATGCAAATGTTCAGAGATGGCGCTGGTGTAATATGCTCGGCAGCCGGCGCGGCGCGCCTGGGTAATATTACCCCAGTTCGAATCAATCAACGCCACTTCGAACCCTTCCTTACGCAACGCCATCGCGATCGCCCGCGCCCAGGCATGCGCCCCGATAAACAAGACACCCTGCGGATTGGGCTGGGCGAGTTTCAGCCAGCGGGCGACCGGTGACACGGTAAGTCCATACACCGCCACGGTACCGATGATCGTTTGAAATACCAGCGGAGCAAGACGCGGACTTAAGGTTGCGTTGGCCTGAGCGGATTCGAGCATGAACACCGACACCACCGCGGCGGCGACAATACCCCGCGGCGCCATCCAACCCACAAATGCCCTTTCCCGCCAATTGAGATTAGATTTCAGCGTGGACAGATAAGCCATCACCGGCCGCACGAAAACGATCAGCACCCCGACAAAAATCCAGCTGGTCGCGTCAGCGGTCGCGATTTCCGCAACCGACATCCGGGCGGCCAAAATGACGAACAAACTGGAAATGAGAATAACCCGCAACGTCTCCTTGAAATCGGTTATCTGTTTAATGGTGACGTAGCGCTGATTCGCCAACGCCATACCCATCACGGTCACCGCCAACAACCCGGACTCTGACTGGACGGCATTGGCTCCCACATAGGCAATTATGACCAGCATCAAAGCAACGGCATTCTGTAAGAAATCGGGGATGAGATAGCGGCGGAGCAATATGACAATAATTGCTGCGGACAGAAGACCAATCACACCACCGGCAACCAGGGCACTGACTGCCCCCCAGATCATATGTCCTGTGCCGGCGCCAAACTGCCCAACCATGATTACTTCAAACACCAGCACTGCCAGAATTGCCCCGATAGGGTCGTTGACGATGCCTTCCCATTTCACAATCGATCCCACTCGTCCGGTCGGCCGAACCTGCTGGATAAGCGGGACGATTACCGTTGGTCCCGAGACTACCAAGATTGCCCCGAGGAGTACGGCGGAAGGAAAGTCGATTCCGGTGATCAAATACGCGGCCGCAGCACTAAGCACCCAGGTGACCAGGATACCGATTGTCGTCAAGTTGCGGACAACGGTTCCTACCTTACGCAGCTCGACAAGCCGCAGACTTAACCCGCCTTCGAAGAGAATAATCGCCACCGAGATTGAGACGAGGGGAAAAAGCAGGTCGCCGAACAATTCATCGGGATGTAAGATGCCTAATCCCGGGCCCGCCACAAATCCGCAGAGCAACAAGAGCAGGATCGCGGGCAGGCGCAGCCGCCAGGCCACCCACTGGGCGATGATTCCCAGAATAATGACACTGGCCAATCCAATGAGAACAGATTCACTCATAATACCAGCCGCTGAAAAAACTCAGCGATCCCCAAAAAGACGGTCGCTGCAATGACGATGACGCCGATAAGAACGTACCGAACAAATTTCGCACCCCGCTGCACTGCCATATTCGCGGCCACCCAGGCCCCGGCCATATTCCCCACAGCGAGAATCAGTCCTACTCCCCAGCGTACCTGATCATTTAAGAGAAAAACAACCAGCGCCAGTGGCGTAAAGCAGAGAACGATCAAGACCTTGACCGCGTTGGCGCGCACCAGATCGTACCCGGCACCCAGCACCAGGCCGGCCAAAAGGAAAATACCGACGCCGGCCTGAATGAATCCCCCGTAAGCCCCGATGCCAAAGAAAATCAGCCAGCGAAACCACCCCGCTCGCTGCTGCCGCAATTCCGGACGGCCCTCCAGCCATTGTCTGGGGCGGACCAGGAGCAGAATCAGGAAAATCACCATCAAAATACCGATAGTTATCCGCATCATCCGCTCGTCCAAATTCACCGCAATTTGCGCCCCGACAACCGCGCCCAGTACCGCGGGAACCGCCAGCAGAATGCCACCCCGGACATCCAGAGCGCGGCGCCGGGCAAATCCGGCAACACCGACCACGTTTTGGAGAAGAATGGCCACGCGGTTGGTCCCGTTGGCGACATTGGCGGGAAGACCAAGGAACATCAAGAGGGGGAGCGTGATCAACGAGCCACTCCCGGCCAGCGTGTTGATAAATCCGCAGACAAATCCCGCCGCCACGACTGCGGGATAAAAATACCACGTGACCGACGCGTCCATCCGGGAAGAATACGTTAGCAGACCAGCAGATCAAACCGATTTCCCCGCCGGAATACGTCGTATCATTTTTCGGCTCTATTGTAATTCCCTGCCCGAAAAGCGGTAGACAGGCAGGTCACGCCTCAGTTACCATGAGGGCGCCATGAAGATTGCGTATAATGAAATGGTGCGGGCGATGTGCACAAACGACAGCCGCTACGACGGAACATTTTATATTGGCGTTCACTCGACCGGGATCTATTGCCTGCCGTCCTGTAAGGCCCGCTTGCCCTTGCTGAAAAATGTCCGATTCTATTTTTCTCGGGAGGAAGCGATCAGTGCGGCCTTACGTCCCTGCCGTCGCTGTCGGCCCGAGCTGTATCCCAATACGCTACCGGAATGGCTGCCACGGATTCTCGAATATATGAACGAACAATGCAATGAACGTCTCACTGAAGGGGAGCTGATGCGGATCGGTGGTGTCGATATATCGACGATTCGCCGTCATTTTAAGGCGCATCTCGACCAATCCCCGCTCGCGTTTCACCGCCGTCTCCGGCTGCTCCAGGCACACCGCATGATCGAAGACGGTGATGATTATCTGACCGCGGCGTTTTCCTGCGGGTATCATTCGGTAAGCGGCTTCCGCGACGCCTACCGGCGAACATTTGGCCACCCACCAGGAGGAGTACATGTCAGAAACTAATCTCCACTACACGACCCTGCCCAGCCCGATTGGCGATCTGCTGGCCGGCGCCTCCCCCACAGGTATTTGCTGGCTGGGCTGGCAGGATGATTCGGCCCCGAGTACGCTCGAAACAGTCTGCCGAAAATGGTATCCGGGCAGCTCTCCGGATGATGAACAGCATCCGCTGCTGACGCAATTGGCTCAGGAGCTGGACGAGTATTTCCATCAGCGACGACAACAATTCACCGTGCCACTCGATCTGCATGGCACTGAATTTGAACAATCGGTCTGGCGCGTCCTGCAGAAGATTCCGTATGGTGAGACCAGAAGTTATGGTCAAATCGCTGCGGAATTGGGGAAGCCGAAAGCGGTCCGCGCAGTCGGGCGTGCCAACGGCGCCAACAACATCCCAATCCTCATTCCCTGCCATCGGGTGATCAGTGCCGCGGGTAAGTTGCATGGCTACACCGGTGGTCGGTGGCGCAAAGAACGTCTGCTGGCATTGGAAGGCGTAACAGCACTGGTTTTGTAGGTGGCCAAGTATTTATTTCAAAAAAACCTACGCCGAGTGGTTAAATCTAAACTTTAACAAAAAACTAATCCGCAAACAATAAACTTCCAATGGTCATTGTCGATTTCCTTTGATAGGGATTACACGGACATGCGGTGGATCCCTGTTCAAAGGACAGGCAATGATAGCGTGGTTGAGTACACCAAGTGGTCTGATCATAACCGGTTGTGGTTTCGTACTCATATATTCCGTCGGCCAGTTTTCGCGTTTGACGTACAGTGAAGTCCTGCGGACACTGGGCTTTTGCGGAATATCATTAATTCTATTGAAAATCTTCTGGAGCTTTTGTGCTGCCGCTGCCTGTTCCTGGTCCATACATCTGTCCTCCTCCCTATAACCTAGCCCGAAGAACCGACGAAAACCAGCAACTTCTAAACGCAAAATTTGTCCAGCTTACGCTGAAACAGGACAGCCAAACCAACTCAGATTCGCCTCAGGAGGAGATAGACAGGGTTGAAAGAACTGATTCCGCTCACTCCAGCACTTAATAGCTAATCAGGACACCGGGATCCGGACAGCAGCGCGTTCGATGGCTGCCTCGGTTATTCTCTCGCGCCAGAAATAGCGGTCCGGACGGAATGGCATCCAAACCAATTCCGGCTCAGGCAAGTTTGGTGTACCGGTTTCCCGATCATCCTGCACCCAGATTTCTCGATTGGCCAAGGCGGCACGGATCAGGGGGGGAATGAGTGAGAGAGCGTGCGCGGTCGTGATGGCACAATCGGCAAAGGCGTACGACCGATTGGGGTATTCCACAACGTCCACCATATCCTCATGTCGGTTGTAGTGTTCAATAAGACGCAACAACCGTTGCGGATTGGCTACGGCAAATGCGGGAACAACAAAAAACCGGTCCTGAAACCCCAGATTGAAACACACCTGCGCATAGTTGGTTTTTTCCCGCCAATCAGTCTTGCTTAAATCGAAGACCCAAAACGGGAACAAGGTGTCCTGGCGTCCAATATCGGGTGGCATACGCACCGCCAACGGCCGATACCCGCGCTCTGATTCAGCATACATCCGCCGGCAGTTGCCGCAGAAATACGTTACCGAGCGCGGTGAGGCGGGCAAATCGTCCCCACAATTCGGACAGCGATGCGGAATAATCGTGATCGACGCCGCCACCCGTCCGACTGGTTCCCCGGACGGCAGTTGTGGCGCCTCACCTTCGGTAATCGACCATACCCGCCGGGCGACCGGATCGAATTGCGCAGTAAACCGCCCGGCGGAATTAGCAAAATCCACCACCCAGATTGGAAAGTAGATTAAGTCACATTCTGCACCGGGTACCATGATCTGGAAGCGGACGCCAGGATCGGAAACTGCTCGTGAAACATTGCGTGCGGCCTGGCCAAATCGTTGGGAAGCAGCATGCTCAGGAATCGTCACGGCCACCAGTCGATGCAATTCGCCGAATGATGCGGCGAGCGGTTCCATCTCTACTGTTTGCGTTCGGACCCCAAGCGTCACCACTCCCCAGGAAGCATCCTCGTTGGCGGCGAATGAGATCTCCCGTTGAGTAATCGAGACCCCGACTCCCGGTTCCTCCTCAACAGCATCCAGATCGTTCGTTGCTGGAGCGGAACCACGATCATCGGGACGCCGCTGAATTGCAAACACGGTCCCATTGACCCGCCAAAATGGTATGTATACCTCATGGAAAGAATGCCAGCGTGATGCCAGAGGTTCACCGGCCTTTTTCAGGTGGCGATCGATGGAGAACTTCACTTGATGCCGAGGCAGGCTTTCGGTGATCACGAAGCGGCGAATGCCCGAGGCGCGATTCACCTTGAGCAGTGACGCACAGTGCGGGCACCGCACCGTGCGGGACGCCTCGTCGACCGCCAGTTTGCCACCGCAAAAGCAACAGGTCAGACCAATTGAGAACGATTGAAGGCCGCTCATTCGTCAAGTTTCTTTCCGCATTGGGTACAGAATTTAGTGCCTTCCGGTGATTCATGTCCACATTCCGGGCAAGTGACTTTTTCATGGAGCTTATGCCCACATTTCATGCAGAAATGTGCGTCCGCCGGCAATTCCGCCCCGCACGAGCCGCAACGGTTGATACTGACCATCTGATGCCCACACTTATAACAAAAACGTGACTCCTCCGGCGTATCCGCCCCGCATTCCGGGCAGGTCACTGTCGGGAGCGACTCGTGCTTTAAATCAGTCTGATCCGGTGACAACGCTTTTGACATCATCATCGGCGCCATCAAGCCAATCCCAGCACCCATACCGACGCCCGCACCGGCCCCGGCAAATCCACTTTCCCCGGAACTGCTGAAAGCCTTCGCCATGCCGAACTTGAGGAACTTATCCAGGTTGCCGACCGCTTCCATCCCGGAACGTTCATCGATCATCTTTTGCACGTCGTCCGGCGGCGTGATGGCCGTAATGTAGAAGTCAATCAACTCCAGGCCGTATTTGGTGAACTCTTCACTGACAATGTCCTTAACCTGCTCCGCCAGTTCGGTGTACTGATGCGGCAGGTCCAGAATGGTATTCAGGTTTTCCCCAAACAGGTCGTTGATCCGGGCGACGATTACATCGCGCAGATAATCCTCAATATCCAGTGTGGAATACAATGCCTGCCGTCCCACCATCCGATTAAGAAACACCAGCGGCTCCTTAATCTGGCAGGTGTAGGCGCCGTGACCCCGCAAACGGACCAAACCAAACTCACTATCGCGAAAGGCAACCGGGTCCCGTGTTCCCCATTTCAGGTTGGTGAACACTTTATGGTTGATGAAGTATACCTCACATCGAAACGGCGACTTAAAACCCCAGGGAATCGACAACATCCGCGTAAGGATCGGAATGTTCAGCGTGCTCAGCGTGTGACGGCCCGGCCCCAACACATCACAGGCCTTGCCGCTGGAGAAAAATACTGCCGATTGGCTCTCACGGACGATCAATTGTGCGCCGAGTTTTATGTCGAGCGATCCCTCTTCGGGAATTCGGTGGATCATATCTTCGGTGTTGAGGTCGACCCACTCGATGACTTCCATCATGACGCTCATGGGAACTCCTATGATGATTTGTCTACACCGAACTCGAAAAAGTTCGTCAATGTTTGATA
>CAYWVO010000045.1:0-25588 GCA_964461835.1 uncultured Ignavibacteria bacterium
TACGCCTGTGGCCGGTGCGGCTGGCGTGGCCCTGGGCTTTGCCCAGGGTTTCTAGAAGCGTTGCCCTATGGTGCCAAATCCAGTCGCGTCTAGAAACCCTGATCTCCTGGATCGCTGTCCGCTCTCCCTCAGATCAGGGCCACGCAACCCGGCCGGGGACGTTGGCAGCGGGGAATCGGCGGCGGCGGTGGAAAGAGCTTCCCTTCCAGATCGCTCCCGGTCATATCTTCCGGCAAGGGCCAGCCCAGATGGGCTTGCTTGGCTCGCCTCAAATACTCCCTGACAGAAGTCCGGCCGATTCCACAACTCGAGGCGATAGCCTCGTTGCTCAGCCGGCAAGCGTGCTTTAATCGCAATACTTCCTTGATCTTACGCATGGACAATCGCTTTCCCGGCATCCTCACCTCCTGGGCTTTTCGGGCGAAAAGCCAACAAGATAAGGGTTATGCCGGCTTAGTGACTATCCCGCGTCAGCTATTGCTCCGGGGGGGGCCAACCGGCTCTTGAGGGTGGCGCGATCAGTCGGAATCGGGTGGCCGAATGGGTCGGAATATGCATGCTCATCGCACGCCCTCAGATCAGGGCCACTCACCGTCGTTAGCGACTGATGAACCGCTATTCACTTTTTGGGTGGAAGACAACCAGTTCAAGGTCACCCGGAGGGGTTGTCGCCTGCATTATACTACGGTTTTTTTGGTAGAGGAGCACGACTATGGGATTCGATTGGAATTGGCTACTAATTGGCCTCGGCTGCCTGTTATTTCTTGTGGGTCATTTTTTTCATAAGTCCGGATTTCCCAAGCCATCCTTTCGACCACGGGATTGGAAACCGATCTGGAAAGCACGAGATGAATTTCGAGGGCCTGGCTACGCATTGGTCGTGGCAGGTTTGTTGTGCGTTTGGGTTGGTATACTACCAATGCTGTTTACCCGGATATTTTAATTGCCGGGTGCCCCAAGGCTTGCCTTGGGATTAGATTCGGGTTACCGCCACGGACCGGCGGCCCAATCCTTCGGGCGGGGAAAAATTGGGAAACCCACCTGCTATGACACCAGTCAAGTGGCTGGCGTGGCCCTGAGCTCCGCTCAGGGTTTCTAGGAGCGTTCGACCGTGGTACAAATCCCATCGCGCCTGGAAACCCTGATCTCCGGGATCGCTGTCCGCTCTCCCTCAGATCAGGGCCACCCACCCAATGCTGACAATCTTCGCCTTCTCGACAATAAACGCCGTTGTATCGATACGTACATTGCGCCTGTTGGAATTTTGGGATGAGCCGCAGGGAGTGAGTCTTCTTCTTATCGCCGGCATTGCGTTAGACCGTTTCAATCTACATTTTCAAGAGTTCCACGGGATGGGCCAGTCGGCTTTAGGCCGATTCACGGATCAGCTTTTTTAACTCCGCTTTTTGCAGTAATCGTCCCTTGGTCTTTATTTCACCGCGAATGGTCAGTACCGGGGACCGCAACACGCCGTGCTGGGCCAAATCATACATATTCTGAATATGTTGAATATCCGCCGAGATCCCCAGCTCATCCACGACGGCGATCACGCGCCGTCTCAGCTCCACGGCGTTGAGTCAATCACCACCATATACGCGAATCTCCAGGATACCGGCCTCGTCGGCAACTTCCTCACCCAGGGACTTGCGATATTCCCGATACAACGCATCGCTATAGTCCTGCTCCACCGATGACGGGATATAGTTCACGTCCTTCACCCGGGAGAGGATCGTCTCCCGGATCGCCGTTTCGTCGGTTAATCCCAGCTCGCGAACTTCCTTGAGTATCGGCTCTAAGTCGGCAATGCCGACGGTCTTATCCCCAACTCGTATTTTGGTGAGATGATATCCCATACTTGTACCTTCGGTCCGCTCATTTCTCAAACCGATCGTCCGCCCGGTTGCGTTTGCCCGCGCAGTGATCGAGCCAGCCGCTTCGTTCGACCGGAAAATGGTCCATCCGCGGCGCATATGGCTTAATATCCAAAAGCGGTGTTCCGTCTATCATGTCGACATCAGCAATGCGCACAATATTTCCTTCAATTCCCACAAGTTGAACGCAGGAGAGACCGATTGGATTGGGACGCCGCGGCGCCCGGGTCGCAAAGAGTCCTCGCGGTACCGTATCTAAGAACGGGACCACCTCAAGTTTCGGCTCGCCGGCGCGGTGAAACACGTACAGCAGCCAGATGCGATCGAAACCATCCAGATCGCGCAGCGCCGGTTGATACTGTTTTTCCAGCTCGATCCAGCCCTCCGCATGATCGGCCCGGGTAGGCTGGATCGGGGTGCCCTTAGGTTCCGTAAATGGCGAATGGATGATGCCAATCGCGCGCAGGGTGTAGACGTACGGTGTTTTATGTGCCATCGAACACGCTCCTTGAACCCCATAATAGACAATTAGTGTGACAAGAGCAATTGCCCGGCTCATTGGGCCGAGGGTTTTGGCAAACGGACTGCCGGGCGGTCGAGTATCGTTGAAAGACAGTAAAATGGCAGGTTTTCCGCCAAAAACCTAGTAGAGATAGTGGGATAGTCCAATGGCCAGCAAAGACGAAATAATGCAGGTGCTCCAAAAGATCGATGACCCTGAACTGCATCGGTCGATTGTTGATCTCAATATGGTGAAGAACGTG
Source organism: uncultured Ignavibacteria bacterium (assembly GCA_964461835.1). Lineage (GTDB taxonomy): Bacteria > Zixibacteria > MSB-5A5 > WJJR01 > JAJRUJ01 > CAYWVO01. The sequence continues at coordinate 2,636 of CAYWVO010000045.1, forward strand.
GCGATTGAGGGCGATACGGTCGCGGTCGACATCGCCTTGACTATCGAGGGATGTCCCCTGAAAGCGAAGATCCAGGATGATGTCACGAAAGGGCTGATGCGCCTGGACGGGGTGAAGGATGTCCGGATCAATTTCTCCGCGATGAGTCCCGAGGAACGGCAACAGTTGACGGCCCAACTTACCGGCAAACAGCCAAATCCGACCTTTCGCGATACACAGCCCAAGCACGTTATCGCCGTGGCCTCGGGCAAAGGCGGCGTCGGGAAATCGACGTTTGCCGCGAACTTGGCGGTGGCCCTGGCCGCGAAAGGGTTTAAAGTTGGAGCGCTGGACGCGGACGTCTACGGGTTCTCGATGCCTCGCGCGCTGGGAATCCATGGCCAGCCGACCATTGTGGGAGACATGCTGATCCCTCTAGAGAACTATGGGATCCGGCTGATCTCGATGGGATTTTTCGCCAATGATGATAACCCGGTAATCTGGCGTGGCCCCCTGCTGCACAAAGCGATCAACCAGTTTATTGCCGATGTCCACTGGGGGCTGTTGGATTTTCTGCTTATCGACCTGCCGCCGGGAACCGGGGATGTCTCCATTACCATTTCCCAGGCGATCCCGCAGGCGCACGTACTGGTGATCACCACTCCGCAGCTCGCTGCCCGCAGTGTTGCGGGACGCGTCGCCAAGATGGCGGAAAAGACTAATCTGGATGTGCTGGGTGTGGTAGAAAATATGTCCTATTACCAACTGCCCGACGGCACAAAGGACTATATCTTTGGTCAGGGTGGTGGCCTGGAGTTGGCTCAGCATCTCAGCGTACCGCTCTTAGGCCAGGTTCCCATTGAAACTCGTCTTCGCGAAGGCGGGGACACGGGCAAACCAGTTGTAGCGTTTCCGGAAAACTCAGTCGCCGCCGGAAAAATAATTGAAACAGCCGATGCCGTCGCCGACCGGGCCGGGGCACGGACGCCGGAACCCACCACCGCATAGGCTGTTAAGGTCACGTATACCAGAGAAAGACTCTAGCGTCCCCAGACAATCTTTGGGGAAGCGCTTACCTATCTCTTTTTAACGTCCGTCTCTCGAAAACGGGGCAAAATCAGTCTATCCTCGCGGCATCGTGTCGACAATATGAAATGAAGGGTAGCAGCTTCAATATGCCCCGTTTGCGCCCTGGTATGCCGCCCCGGGGACAGATATCTGGATGGTGGGGCGCCACGCTGTGCGACACATGGCCGTGAGCCGCAGGTTGTGTGAAGGGTAAAATCATGTGTATGCAGCCGGGTGCCGAGCGAAACGTCCGGCAAGCCACCAATCACCGCGGAGTAAAAGCTCATTCCTGCCTCGTAATTCTGGCGCTTGTTCTTCTCCTGGCGACGTGCATCACTACACCACGTCTGGCGCATGCCACCGGCCAAACCCTGCAATCATTTCGTGGCCTGGTCAATGCGCCGATTGATGCAACAGAAATGGCGGTTGCCCAAGACGTGATCCTCCACTTGCCCGATTGTGAGATCAAATTCACAAAGGGGATCATCTACCGCCACCAACCAGTTATGGGCAACCGCACCGGGTTTTATTTCACCGGCACCGGGGAATTGCTTTTTGCACCGAGCGACTCAATCGAGGCCAGTATACTAGAACGGTTCGGTAGTGCAGAGAATGAGGATCGAGTAGCCTTCGAAATTCTCTATTCTCGCTGTGCAGATTTTTCACACCTTGAGTTCGATCCACCTCTGGTCTTTGCCAAGTCAGAAAATGCCCTAGCGTTGGTGGCAGCTCGGGACAACCTGGAACGATGGCTCACCAATCGTCTGGCGGCGGTACAGGATGGAGGCCGCTTATCGTATAACCTGCCATACGCAGTGCTGTATGACGACATCACCAACGGTCGGACCCCGGGAAGTATATATCTGGTCTGCGGTAAAGGTCCCGGTACTGTCAGCGGCTCTCGTTTTTACCGATATGAAACACTTGACCGGGAACAGATTGCCTATAACGGTTGGTGTCGGTATACGACACGGCCACTTGTCGCTCCACTCGGCATTCTATGCCAACAGCTTGATCCGCACTATTTTGATGTCCAGGCAACCATCGATGATTCGGCATCGGTTGAGTTTGACGTAGAAGCACACTACGCACTGGGTGATTCCCTGACGACGACGGTCTGTTTGGACTTTTCTCCGGAGGCTGAGATTGAAGAGATTCGGGATGAGTCCGGTCATCCGATCCCCTACTGGGTCGATCGTTCCGGTTGGCGCTTTCAGGGAATTCAACTCTTTCTACCAGAGCCACATTACCAGGGTGATAGTATAATTGTGCACTTTGCCTACTCCCTGCGTCCGGCGTGCTCGGATACCGAAACGGTATTCTATTTCCCGTCAGATGTCCGATGGTTGCCGACCCGTATCGGTGCAAGCCCTGCGGCGTATGATTTATTCTTCTCCTGCCCCGACAAGTGGAAACTCATTAGCTCCGGCAAACGATTGCGGGATCATCATCGGCTGGATAAAATTCACTCGTATTGGGTGATTGGGGAAGGCGCGACCCGCTGTTCGTTTGTTTTCGGTGATTTGCAGTCGAAGGATTACTTTTTTGACGGGGTCCCCCCCACTATCATTGGCGCTGTTCAGCCTTCACAACCCAGTCAAAATCTGGAGGCGGTGCTGGATTATCTCGCCGTCGATGCCATCAATTCCCTGGCGTATTTCCAACGGGTTTTCGGGCGTTATCCGTTTTCCAGTCTGCACGTGGTGGAGGTGGATGAGGAGCCGGCCAGTCAAGCCCATGCCCTGATTCAACTTCCGACAGACCAGGTCTGGGCCGATCCCGGCAGTCTTACAGATATTCGGCGGGCCTACGGAGTAGCGAGTCAGTGGTGGCAGTATTTTCTGGATGCCCATTGCCACCGTGACCTGTGGCTGCTCGAGGGTTTGACCGAATATGCTGCAGCTCTCTATGTGCTGAAGGGCCGGCACCGCGATGATCAATTTCGGCGGCTGATAAGCTCCTGGCAGGAGATCATTGTCGAGACCGATCGCGCCGGTGACGACGGCCCGCTGTGGCTGGGCACCCGCCTGCCCCGCGAGTACTTGCGCGCTAAAGGCGCCTATGTCCTGCACATGCTGCGCATGATGATGACTGACCTTTCCATCGAATCTGATCGCCGCTTCATGGCAATGATGCGGGATTTTCTAGAGTATTATCGGGGGCAGGATGTCAGCACCTACGACTTCCGGCACGAGTGTGAACTGTATTTCCCTGAGTCGCTGGACTGGTTTTTCCAACAGTGGATATACGGCAGTGACCTGCCGACTTATACGTGCCGGCACGTCACCGAATCAAACACAGATGGGACCTACCTCCTTTGGCTTGAGGTTACCCAGAGCGGCGTCCCCGAGGGCTTTCGGATGCCGGTCCCCGTGACCGTTATTTTCCGGGGACGGCCGGCGTATCGGCAACTGGTTAACATTACCGGGAAGCTTTCCACCATCAAACTCGGCCCCTTCCATAATCGCCCGGAACGCGTCATTTTTAACGATTTCGGGGGTGTGCTCAGTCGAGAGACCCGCGTGCTCCCGCAGTTGGCTGATGGGGAATAGACCTGCTGAATCTCCAGAGGACACAATATTCTGTGAGCACACTTTTTTCGGTAAAGTCCCTGCACAATCGGACGAAAACTTAACTACCAAAACAGAAACCTGTGCGTGCAGGAATTGAGGATTATACCAATAGACAGACTGGTAAGGAGGGTACTCACTATGCGGTGCGTCCAGTGCGGAACCTTGATCAAGAACGATCCCGTGTGGAGTAACGGGTTAATGTACTGTTCACTGGAGTGTGCCGAGGAGGCTCGTATCCTGGAGGACGAACTGGTCACCGGAGAGCACGGCTCGGGAATTAATTCGTTGTTCGGCTGTGCCGACGATGATGATTATTAATCGACGTGAGGACGATATTTTGCTGACATTCAAAAAGCGCCCCGGTCCGGGGCGCTTTTCTGCGTTTTATTCTTTGAGTTCATTCAGGAGCTTCTCGATAATGCTCAAGGTGTCGACGCCGTCCGCCTCCGCTTTAAACGAGGTTACAATGCGGTGATGTAACACCGGACTCGCCACCCGCCGGACATCGTCGGTCGATGGCGTCGGACGCCCGTCCAGGATCGCCCGGGTCTTGGCACCCAGGATCAAATACTGCGAGGCTCGTGGACCGGCACCCCAGCTGACCCAATCCTTAATGTAATCCGGCGCCGTGGGGTTGCTCGGCCGTGTCATCCGTACCAGCCGCACTGCAAACTGAATCACATGATCGGCGGCCGGCACCCGCCGTACCAATCCCTGAAGGTCGGTGATATCCTTGCCGCTCATCACGGTCTCAACCTCATGGATCATCGCCGATGTCGTGGCCCGCACGATACGTTGCTCTTCAACCTCATCGGGGTAATCGATCAAAATATTGAACATGAAACGGTCCAACTGGGCTTCCGGCAGCGGGTAGGTGCCTTCCTGCTCAATCGGATTCTGCGTCGCCAACACAAAAAACGGCTCGGTTAGTGGGAAGGTTTCTCCGGCGGCGGTGACTTCGTGCTCCTGCATTGCCTGGAGCAGTGCCGCCTGTGTTTTGGGCGGGGTCCGGTTGATTTCATCGGCCAGGATGATATTGGCGAAAATCGGTCCCTTGATGAAACGGAACGCGCGCTTGCCGGTGGTTTGGTCCTCCTGGAGAATTTCCGTCCCGGTAATATCCGATGGCATCAAATCCGGTGTGAACTGGATCCGCGAGAACTCCAAATCCAGCGTGCGCGCCAGCGTGGATACCAGCAAGGTTTTGGCCAGGCCGGGTACGCCAATCAGGAGACAGTGACCGTTGGATAAAATGGCGATAAGAAGTTCCTCGACCACGCGTTCCTGACCGATAATGACTTTGGCCACCTCCGACCGCAAAGCGTTGTAGGCGGAGTTGAGCCGTTCGACTATTTGAAGATCGTCCTGAGTCGTAGCAGTTTGTTGTTCGGACACCTGTGCTCCTTTGGCCTGGATACCTATTAACGACGGCCCGCCGCGGCGGGTAACGTATATTATACCGAGTTTAAAGCCGACCTGTTGCCCTGTCAAAGTTATTTCTCGGCGAAACTGTCGGAAATTCATGGCGGGCAACCATTTTTGTCTTGCGGGAGGAGATTTCTCCGCTATTTTCCCGGTGAGTAATTGGTAACGGTTCGTCAGGGGGTAGTGCATCGATGCCGTTTTGGACACAATTTTGGGTCGTGGTGCCACCGGTAGTGCTGCTGATCTCGGCTTTTGCCGTCTACTTTGTGCGTGACGCCAGAGACCGACAGCAGTCAGAATGAGTCCTACGTTTCTCGGCTTTATCGGATATCTCATCGCCGTCTTCGTTGTCGGCATTGTCACCTTTCATCTCACCAAAACTATCGGCGATTATTTGCTGGCGGGCCGCAAGCTCGGCCCGTGGGTGGTCGCGTTCTCCGAACGCGCTTCCGGCGAATCCGCGTGGTTGTTGATCGGCCTGCCGGGCGTGGCGTTGATGTCCGGCTATGGGGCGGTCTGGCCGGCGATCGGTTGCACCTTCGGGATTTTCTTCTCCTGGGTGTTCATTGCCCAGCGCCTACGCGAGCAGACCGAAGCGGTCGACGCAATCACCATCCCCGATTTTCTGGAAAAGCGGTTTAACGATTCTTCCCGTCTTCTGCGCTGGTCAGCCACTGCGATCATCGTCTTTTTCTTCACCTTGTATGTTTCTGCCCAATTCCTCGGTGCGGGAAAAGTGCTTCATGCCACGTTCGGTTGGTCTCACCTCGACGGCATGATTGTCGGGGCAATTATCATCCTGTTCTATACCGTCCTCGGCGGCTTTTTCGCGGTAGTCTGGACTGATCTGGTACAGGGTTTCTTGATGGTCACCACGCTGGTGCTGCTGCCGATTATGGGTTTTATCCATCTTGGCGGGGTGGACGGGGTCGCCGACAAAATTGCGACCTTCGATCCCGAATTACTCACAGTCGGCGGTGGCGAGACCGGCTGGGCGGCGTTCCTCTCCGCGCTGGGCGGGCTGGGAATCGGCCTGGGCTACATGGGGCAGCCGCATTTGATTATCCGCTTTATGTCGATTAAGCGACCGAAAGACCTGCGGCGCGGGATGCTGATCGCGGTGATTTGGGCAATCCTGGCCTTCTGGGGTGCGGTGTTCGTTGGCATCGTCGGGCTGGGCATGTACGGTGGCGGGTTGGCGGACGATCCCGAACAAGTCATGCCTATGTTGGCGCAGACCCTCCTGCCGGCGGCGCTGGCCGGGATTTTGATTTCCGGGGCGATTGCCGCGATGATGTCTACCGCCGACTCGCAACTGTTGGTGACCACCTCGGCAATCTCACAGGATATTTACGGTTCCGTACTCAACCCCCAAGCCTCCCAGAAACGACTCGTAACCCTCTCCCGCCTTGCAGCAGTAGGCGTTGGAGTAGTCGCGTTCATCCTGGCGATCACGGCCGAAGCCCTGGTTTATGATCTCGTTCTCTACGCCTGGGGTGGTCTGGGTGCGGCATTCGGCCCACCAATACTGCTCACTTTGTGGTGGAAACGCACCACCAAAGCTGGTGTCTTTGCCGGCATGCTGGTTGGGACGATTACCGTGCTGGTCTGGTACAATGTCACGCAGTTGCATGATTTCCTGTATGAACTGATCCCAGGATTCTTCTTCTCACTCATCGCCACGTGGGTGGTGAGTTTAAATACAGCAAAGGCCCCCACTCCATTCAGCGAGGGTCGTCCTTTGCAACCTATCGCCACCGTGGCCTTTGCCTTTATCACAATAATAGCGGGACTCCTTCTATTAGATGCGCCTGGACCAAGCCCCATGGATATCCTTACAGGGTTGATAACCATGTCAGCAGGAATAGTTGCAGGTATAACAGCTCTGCAAAACGGTACTTCGAAAGTCCCAAGGGTCCTGCTCTGGATCGCGCTTGGCTTGGCGACTCTCATATTCTTCTTTGGCCACTTTCGACCAATCCTACAAGGGCCCGGAATAGTATTGTTACTCATCGCGTTAATAGTAACCCACATAAAACGTCGCTGGTGACCCGGAAATACACCATAGAAAAGGGGATGATATTGTAATAGGTGGCCGGCGTAGGTCTGTCTGTGCCAGGGTGCGTGCAAAGCACACACCCTACGTCCCGTGCTGGTCAGCCCTTGGGCTGACGGTATGAATCGTGCGCGGCAGACCTCCCGGTCTGCCCCTTGGCCGAAAAATGTGTAACCCACCAAGAGCGAACAGCCCGGCAGGGCTGAGAGCGACTGGTGGGTCAGCGTATGACGTCGAAACCACGTCGCCTGCGGCGCCTCAGGGGTTTCGACCTACGAAAACTGGTCGGCCCTTGGGCTGACGGTATGAATCGTGCGCGGCAGACCTCCCGGTCTGCCCCTTGGCCGAAAAATGTGTAACCCACCAAGAGCGAACAGCCCGGCAGGGCTGAGAGCGACTGGTGGGTCAGTAACCTAGCGTAACATGTTAGCTCAGCGGAAGAGCCTGGCCGGTGCGATGGGATTTGGTGCCAGGGTGAAAGCGTATGACGTCGAAACCACGCCGCCTGCGGCGCCTCAGGGGTTTCGACCTACGAAAACAGTCCGCTCTCCCTCAGATCAGGGCCACGCAAACGACGAACCGGCAGGCTATAGGCCTGCCGCGCACAATTCGGCACGATCAACCGCAAGCCGCTCCTGTCTACGACAGCAACGCCTTGAGGTTGCCACCCATTACCTATCAGTACTATGCTTTTCCCCCAACAACTTACACCAATTTCCAATCCGTGCAGAATATTTTCCACATTTCCGACTGCCCACACGTACATGGTCAATAAGTTGGCCGGCGAGTCGATGGGTGACAGAAAATAACTACACGATAATCAAATCCTGAAAACATTTTGTATCTTCCCGCATTGGTTTAGGGGTCGGTGTATGGCTGAAATTGAAAATATCTGGCGAGGCGAGCAACTCCAGGCGGCGGTGATGTTTTCCTATGCTGGGGTTGCCACCCAGGTCATGATCCACAGCGATGAAGTCTTGTTGCTGGTCGACTGCGGTGATGGTACCCTGCGGGACCTGTTAATGCTCGAAATCGACCCGACGCTGGTAGATGCCATTTTCATCACCCATGGACACTTTGACCACATGGGCGGGCTGTATCCCCTGCTGGGATTTATGCGGATGATCGGCCGGGAAGACTCCCTTGGGATGTATGCTCCGGCGGGCTGTGCTGAGGTGACGAAAACTATCGAGGCGTTCCGCGCGGTTTATCTGGACACACTCCCCTTTGAACTGGAATTCGCAGAATTGCAGCCGAAACAGACCATTTCTATCGAAAATATATCTATCGAAGCTCATCCGGTTACACATCACGGCGGCACCAACGCCGATGGTATCCTGGACCAGATTCCCGCCTGCGGGTATCGCATTCACAGTGAGGGCGAGACCATAGCGGTCACCGGCGATACCGGGGATTGCCCCGAGGTACGCGAGCTGGTCAGGGACGCCGACTTAGCGCTCATCGAAGCCACCTATCGGTCCGATGAAGACACTGACGAGGAATCTGTAGCCAAAGTACACCTGACGAAAGACATCGCGGAGGAGATCGGACGATCAGCGAAAAACCACCTGCTGATTCACCGCAACTGGTAGACATCAATGAAACCGCTGGACTGCCCCGATGTGTATCGGGACGGGCGTCGATACGACCTTACCCACCAGGACATCGTCGACGATATCCCGTTTTTGGAAAACCTGGTGGACCGGTTCGGGCAACCGGTGCTCGAGCTGGCCTGTGGCACCGGCCGGATCACGATCCCGCTGGCCGAAAAGGGGATCGATATCACCGGCCTGGACGTGGTTGAACCGATGCTCCGCTTGGCTAAATTGAAAGCCCGGCAGAAACGCCTTGATATTCCCTGGATCAACGCCGATTGCCGTACGTTTATAATTCATCGCAGTTTCAAACTAATCATCTTTCCGTACAATTCGCTGGCCCATTTGCACGACCGCGAGAGTATTGATGCCTGCTTCGCCCGGGTCCGGGACCATCTCGATAACGGCGGCCGGTTCGTAATCGATTATTTCAATCCGAACGTGCAGGCGCTGGGACGCAACCCTGCCAAACGGTACCCGCTGGCGGAGTATGATGATCCTGACGGCAACGGCCGGGTAATCGTCACCGAAACCAATGTCTACGATTCGGCCAAGCAGATTAATCGAGTGCGCCAGTATTACCAGGTCGGCCCGATTATCGATGCACATATTGATTATTTGAACCTCCGCGTCTTCTGGCCACAGGAACTGGAGGCGCTGCTGCATTACAACGGCTTCACTGTTGAGGAAAAGCACGGCGACTACGACGGACGCGCGTTCAGCGCCAACGCTCCCAAGCAGCTGCTGGTCTGCCGGAAACAGTAGCCACGCGAGAGGGGCAGACGGTGAGAGTTATCCCGCAGGCTGATACCGACCGTGAACACGATGCCGGCGAACAACGAAGACGGAAGTCTAAGACACTGTTGCTGTTGACAACAATCCCACCGGGAAATTCTACACCGTGGGTGTCTCCGGTTCAACCGGTGCCTCAGGTGCAGTCTCGCCTTTGAGCTGGAAATATGCCTGCACCCCGGCCAGCGCGGCAATCGGCACCGCCAGCAATGCACCAACGAAAAAGATCATGAAGCCGATCATGACGATGATAAACTGAATGAGCCCAAGCCAGAACAGATTCATCCGCTGTCCCTGTGTCATCTCCGCACTCTTCTTGAAACATTCCACCACCCCCAGGCTCTGGTCGTCGACCACGAGGTAAAAGGCAAAATACCAGCGGATATAGAGATAAATCGCCACCGCGAAATTGACCAGCGAGAGCAAACTCAGCCAGGCCGGAAACTGGGGCGTTTCGCTGCCGAACGTGCTGATACCCACAATCAGGGAAATAATAACTGTCGGCAACATAATCACAAAGTAGAACAATGCTGCCAGGTACCAGACCCCCAGTACCCGCCCGTAGGTTCTGAAGCCCGCAAAAACATCGTTAAATTCCGCACCCTGCCCACGAGAGAGTTTAATCAGGAAATACAACAGTCCGAGATAGAGCGGCGGATTGATGAACGGGAGCAGCAACCACCCCAAAAACGGAATAAAAACAGTTATCGCCGTAATGACCAGGGGAACCAGTACCCCCAGCAATACCATCCCGGGGTTTTTCGCAAACACCTGCCAGCCTTGGCCAAAACACCTGCCAACGTCCAACGTCGTGTTCATACGACATCCTTTCGTCCGAATTACCGTTATCCAAGACCTTATTAGGAAACCATCTCCCAGGGGGCAAGGATTAAATAGCAACGGAGAACAGGACTTCATGACCGCGCCATACGCCTGCTGTCCGCTGTAGAGTTAGCCATTAACGAATAGGGAGAGTGCCTATTGAGCGTACCGGTCGACGGGATTTGGTAGACCCATCAGCCTTGTCATTGCCGCACCGTCGGAAATCCCGTTGCTCTTGTCCAGCAAGGGAGTAAGTGCCATCGTTCATAGCGCGCCCCCCAAGACATGAGCAAAAACCCAAGGCGGCGTACAGCGCTGACAGGCGGGCAGGACGGGCGGACGAGCCATCCGCCGCGCACCAAGCAGCACGCAGGCCGTCCACTCTCAGAGGATCGCTTCGCGGAAAAACGTCTCCGAGTTGACAAAGGGGCGGAAGGAGTTCCAGATCAGGCCGACATCGGGTTTGAAATAGCGGGTACCCAGTGCAACCGTATCGCCGGAGAGCTCGTAAATTGCCAGCAGGTCGACCCGCGCCAGACTTTCGTAAATCTGGCCGGTCGTAAAACCAATAGTGTAGGTCTCCGGTCGCTGGTGCCACACAACTGAGTACCGATCCTCCGACCCCAGATTCCCCACCGTATACCAGGCCCACGACGCACTGGTATTGGAGTGATTAATCACCAGGGGCCGCCGGTTTGCGTACGAAAAGCCGGGGGTCAACTGAAAAATCGTATCACCGCTCTCGATCAGCCAGAGCTCGGTAACCGAACTGATCGTATCGGGGAACAACTCTTGCGGGACAGAATCAATTGCCTCGAACGCAGTAAAATTCGGTCCGACAAAGCTGCCGGAGACTGCATATCGGGAGATCCCCAGCGAATCACCATGTATGTCGAAGGTCCGGAAAAGTTGCGAGTACGTTAACGAAAGCGGGAAATAGGTGATTGGCTCACCGGCATCACCATTATCCGACCCGGAGATGGTTTCCTCAGTACCGCACCCGGCGGCCAATAATAGGGCAAGCAGTACCAGTGGCACAAGAGATCGTATCCACCTCGGTTCCGATCCGGCAGACATACACTTACTCCAATACTGCCATTGCTTCAATTTCCACCCGTGCGCCTTTGGGCAATTTGGCTGCTTCAATCGCCGCCCGGCAGGGATACGGTTCGCTGAAATATTGCTGGTATACCTCGTTCATCGCCGCGAAATCGCCCATATCTTGCAAAAAGACGGTTGTCTTGACGACCGATCTCATCGACACCCCGGCCGCGACCAATACTGCCTGCACATTATCCAGCGATTGTCTCGTCTGTTCGGCAATTGTGTCCCCGGCGAACTCGCCGGTCTGTGGATCGGCGGGTAACTGCCCGGAGACAAAGACGAGTTTGGGACAATCGACCACCAGACCCTGCGAATACGGGCCAATCGCCGCGGGCGCGGATTCTGTTGCAACAACCGTGCGAGCCATAGTTTCTCCTTTTTTGTGGTTAATAAGGGTTCGGCCCGGCGACTGTCAAGTTGACATTACCGGTGAAAAGCGGAGAATCACTGGCGGATTAACTGAGGATATCGGTCAAGGCGATATCCGGCATGGTCGGCGGCTCGTGGGGGGTTTCCTCGGAGGGACCCATCAGGCGGACAAACTCATTGAGAATTTCGACATCATATCCCGCTGCTTTGATCTTCATTAATTTCAAGGCCTCATAGGAGGATAAGGCATCTTTGTACGTGCGGCGGGTGGTGAGGGCGTCGAAGGTATCGCAGACCATACAAATACGGCCGTAAAGATGTATTTGCGAGGTTTTCAGTCCGTAGGGATACCCCGAACCGTCCACCCGCTCCTGGTGTTGCAGGACCGGATAGTATGATTTCGGGGGGATTAAATTGGTTTCCCGCAGAATTTCCGCGCCCCAGATTGGATGTTGTTTGACCAGTTCATACTCCGCCCTGGTCAGTGCACTCTTTTTCCGCAAAATCCGTGAGGGAATCTTGTTCTTGCCAATATCGTGCAGCAAGGTACCGATACCCAATTCGTGCAAGATGGTCGGGTTGTCGATTCCCAGCCGTCGCGCCAAGGCGATCGTGTAGGTGCAGACATTGATAGAGTGCGTATAGGTATAGTAATCAAAAGAGGTAATTTGCAGGATATGCACGAACGCTTCCCGGCCGCGCAGGATATAGTTGATGGTATGCTCCACCAGTTTCTTGGAGCGCTGGATATTCTCTCCGGCACGGGGATTTTCGAAGACGTCCCGGACCAGGTTTTTGGAGGTGTCGTAAATGATCTGAGCTTTACTGGGTTCGGGGATGTCGTCATCCAGAATAATCTTATCGAGCGAATTTTCGATATAGCGCTGGTATTTCTTTTGCTCCGAGCTTTGTACATAAAGCTGCTGGACCTGGTGGTCGAGCAGGGTGCGGCGTGATTTATCGGTGAAGGGAAGATTCTTTTCCCGGTAGAGCACCATCTTGCCCCGGACTTTGAGAAACAAATCAAAGTCCAGGACCGTATCGATGCGCAGTGAATCCAAATAAATCGGCAGATAATTAAGAGTTGCTGAATCTGGAGATCCCATTGGCGGCATCCACCATTCTGATCATCAAATCTGCCACCGGTCCCGCACCGCCTGGACACAGACCGGGACACAGTAGTCCTTTGATAGTATCGGCTGATTGGCAGGGGTAATTGACACGGCCGCCGGAGATGCCTGCGTGTTGCGGTGCAGGGTGCGGCGTCTCCGGCGGCTGATGGCGAGACTGTGCGTCAGTGGCTCAACTGTCCTGGGTGCCGTAGCTACGCACGGTCAGCAGAATCGACTGCAAGGAGGAGGTTATATTGGACAATACCGAGGTATACCGCCGAATCAATTCGGTGTACTGCCAGCGCATTTTGAACGCCTCCGGCGGAAAATCAAGAAGTTCCAGCAAGGTCGGCCGGTGGATTTCGTCTAAGTATCGCACGACATCATACGGGTAGTCACCAATGCTGTCGTCCTGCACATCGCCCCGCGCGATGCGGTCCCGGTACAGCTCGATCTTCTCCAGGATCACCGTGCCAAAGCACCAGGGAGTCATGAACACGCCTAAGTTGGTACGGTCGGTATAGAACGATTTCACGGTACGCAGCAGGATTTGGACAATACTCTGGCGGGCGCGATAGTACGAGAGTGTCTCCACTTGACCAGGATCGCAGGCGTCGATCTTTTCGGCCAGCCGGTCGTGTTCCAACTGGCATTTCGCCGCGAGTAGCTCCAGGAACTGGTAATATTCCTCGAAGTAGACTTTGATATTTTCCGACAGCGTAAGCAGATAATAGCCGTTTTCATCTTTTCTAATGCGTGGTTCGGACTGTCGCCGCAGCCGTTCTTCCGGAAATCCTCGTTCCATCGCAGTTAGTTTCATCGCAGCTCCCTTGGCCTCGTTGTCTCTGTCTCGATTTAGACGCAATGGCCATGCCATTACTCAACGATCAACCAGGCGGACACGTGCGGCCGTCGGCGATTCAGCCAATATGCTGGTAGGCAAGGCGTTACGTAAGAGACGCGACCAAACAAACTGCGCTACCCCAGTATGGGGGCAGTTCGTAGTCCTGCAGAGGATACTGCAAAACAATTCACCCTCCTGCGGAGAGTGAATAAATTTGCACAACGGACAAATCAGGTAAATCGGTGAGTAAGTGTATATAAGATATGGTTGCTGAACCGAACAGAGATTGTGTAGGTTCCCGATCGTGATGGGGCGTATTCTGGCGATTGACTACGGGCGGCGACGGGTCGGCCTGGCGGTATCCGACCCGCTGAAGTTGTTTGCGCAGGGGCTTCCCACGCTCCTGATCGAAAAGCCCGCGGACATCATCGCCTGGGTCAACAATAATAAAGAGGCACAGGAATTCGAGCGCATAGTGCTGGGCCTGCCGCGTTCACTCTCCGGTGATCAGGGGCCGATGGCGCAGGAAGTCACTGAATTCGCCCGGCAATTGGAAGATCAAACTCAGATACCGGTACTTCTTGTAGATGAGCGGATGAGCTCAAGTGAAGCCCATGCTGCCTTTGCGCAAAGCGGGAAGAAATTGAAAGGCAATAAAGAGACGATCGACAAGATTGCCGCGGTAATCATTTTGCAGAGCTACCTGGAGACGCTGGCAAAGGACAACGACGTTGATTAGATGGATTATTTTAGCATTTTTGATTCTGCTGTTGCTGGCCGCCGGTTATATTGTCCATCAAGTGTTTATGCCGGTGGTCTTGCCCGGCGAGGCACCCACACAGGTGATTATTGAAAAAGGCGCAACCACCGCCGAAATCGCCGGGCAACTTGACGAGCGGGAGTTGATCCGCTCACCGCGACTGTTTCGTTGGCTGGCGCGGGCGTGGGGAATCGATCGCCGGCTCAAACCGGGGCGGTACGATTTTGCCGGCAGCGTTTCAACCTATGAAATCCTGGAATCTTTGTACCACCAGGACGCAGTCAGAGTCAAAATCACGATCCCCGATGGCTGGCGAGTCACTACCGTTGCCAGGTTTGCACAGCGACAACTGGGAGTTGACTCTGCTCGCTTCCTCGAATTATGCCGCGATTCGCTATTTCTGAATCAGTTGGCGGTACCGGTGGGCAACGCGGAGGGTTATCTGTTGACCGATACCTATCGCTTCTACTGGGGGGTTGAACCGGAGGAGTTTATCCGGGCCCTGGTCGTCATGACGCATCGCGTCTTTGTTGATTCACTGATGAAACGCATGAACGAAATCGGCTGGAGTAAGCACAAAACATTGACCATGGCGTCACTCATCGAGGCCGAAGCCGGCGTGGCCGAGGAACGCACACGTATTTCCGGAGTCTTTCACAATCGCCTGAGAAGAAATATGAAACTCCAATGTGACCCGACCGTGATTTACGCATTGGGCGGGATCAATCGCCGCTTGCTGTACCGCGACCTGAAAATCGACTCGCCGTACAATACCTACAAGTACCGAGGGCTGCCACCGGGGCCGATCTGCAATGTTGGTATTCCGGCTATTACGGCCGCACTCTACCCGGATGAACACAATGAGCTGTATTTCGTTGCCCGCGGTGACGGCACTCATATTTTTTCCGAATCACTCCGTGAACACAACCGCGCCCGCCGTCTCGTGAAACAACTCCGGCAAGGGGCTCCCTGAGTCCGTATTGCCCACAGCCTCCCACGACCTTTTGACAGAGACCACTTGACATCTCCCCATTTAGTGGATAAAAAGAGTCTGGCTTCGGGGAATCACTCAAGGAGGATCAAAACAGTGAAGATCACCACGTTGACGCTGATGATCGTGCTGATGTTGCTAACAGTGACCGCACATGCCGACCGCCGGAATTATGTGTGGACCTATCAGTATGTTACCATGCCGGAAGGTGCGACTGAGTTAGAGTTTTACCAAACCACCAAGATTCGTGAACAGCTTGATTCCTGGGAATATCGAGTGGAGGTGGAACATGGCATCACCGATTACTGGGATTTTTCGGTCTATCAAATTTTCGCCCAGACCGAAAATGGCGCACTCTCCTGGGATGCCGTGCAATTGCGGACGCGATACCGCTTCGGGGAGGAAGGGCTCTATCCGGTTGACCCCTTACTCTATCTGGAATACAATCGGAAAACAGATTCCCGGCAGCCGAACAAGCTCGAAGCGAAGGTTATCCTCGCCAAAACCATCGCTGAATTCAACCTGGCGGTAAATCCAGTGTACGAATTATTCTTTGCTCCCGGAACTGAGCACGAAGTCGGGTTGGATGTCGGCGCGTCGGTGCAGGTCATCCCAGCCTTTGTGGCTGGCATTGAATCAACGTCGCGCGCCGAATTTGAGGATGGCGAAACCGAGATCGCCAGTTATCTCGGCCCGACCGTCTCCTTCGCCAGCGGACACTGGTGGTACACCCTTGGTGCGGCGGTTGGCCTGACCGATGAATCTGACGAAGCGCGTATTCGCTTCCTGATGGGAGTCGGCCTGTGACCGTTCGGTTCATCGGCCTGATGCTTATCGTGGGCGCCGTAGCAGCAGCCTGTGGCTCGACTTACTCAACGGGCGATAAACTTTCCCCGGGGGAACGACTCTTCCGCCGGAAGTGCCGTTCCTGTCACGTACTGCCTGAAACGGACAAATATACCGATGAGCAGTGGGTCGAGCTCGTGCGACGATACGGCGGGCGGATCAACATGACCGAGCAGGAAATACAACAGCTGATATCCTACGTGCAATCGGCCAATTAATTCGCACCGATTGTCTCATTGTGCACTTGCGTCCATCCCGCGGGCATCCCATCTTCATCGCAATGTATCGCGGTTGCCGTGCACCGTGAGGGGATGATCGTGCCCGGTCATTGGTTTACTACTATTTCAGAAACACGCTGGGTGCAATGGACTGCCCTCGGCCTTGTCACCCTGCTGATCGTCTTTTTTGCGATTCAGACGTTTGGCAAGGCATATCGAGACATCGGCAACGACTTAACCAGTTACCTCGATTCAGCCCGCGCAATGATTAAGGGGGAGAATCCGTACGATACCGGCTCGCCATTTCCCTATATCTACCCGCTGTTTCTGACGGTGTTGTTGCTGCCGGGACTCATCCTGCCGTACTGGGTGACCGTGGGCTTGTGGTATGCGCTGTCGATCTGGGCGCTTTTTCATACGTTGAAGCTGCTGGTGCAGCTAGCGGGCGAGAATGGCATCCCTGCCTGGAATCGCACTGTAATCGTACCGCTGACACTGCTCTGCTTGTTGCTCATCCCAGTACTTCAGAACAATCTGCTCAATGGGCAGGTGAATCTGATTGTACTCTGGTTTTCGGCGCTCTTCTTGCATTTCCAGCAAAAGCAGAAATGGCTGGCCGCGGCGGTTTTCCTGGCTGCTGCAACCGCAATCAAGCTGATACCAGGGATCTTGTTTCTGTACCTGGTTACTCGTCGCGACTGGCGCACCTTACTTGCCAGTGTCTGCGCTACGGTTGGCCTGTGCCTGTTGCCGATTATCTTCTGCGGGGAGCGGATTTTCGGTCTCTATGATTACTATTTCCGAGAGGTCCTGTTCGGAACGATGGCTGCCGGTGATGGTGCCGGGCGGATGTTTTTGTCGCTGAGCGGATTTATCACCTGGCTGTTGCCATCGTTGCGCGACGTTCCGTGGCTCTACCCAGCGACAATTCTCCTGCTGATTCCCTCGCTGGTCACGTTCGACACAATATTTTCCCCGCGCCGCCGCCCATTTACCAACGTACTCCTGTTTTCGCTGTATTTCCTTATCGGGCTATTGCTCTTGCCAGTGGCCGAGACACATCATCTGGTGTTTATCATTCCGGGGGTGGCGGGGTTGCTGGGGATGGCTTTACTACAGCGTGATACATTGGCCGACAACCTGTTACCGACATTGCCGGTAGTCTTCGTGCTGCTTTTCCTCGGAATCAAAATCCCAGGCAGTCCATTCGCCTTCCTGATGGTTGGCTCATTAGCCGGCCTGATCGTTTTCACTTTGCTGAAGAAAATGTTAGTGCTGCATCTGTAATACAAGCCTGTGTACAATTTTTCGTTGTTCCAGCAAAATTTTTATTTGACACGGCCGATACGAATGATATACATTCCCGCAACTTTGTGGAAAAAGTGACGTTGTACCATGATTATGACGGTTTAACACATAACGCCTGTATCGCCTGGAGGGGCAGATAAAGCTATGTTTAACTGTGTGAACACCCTTATGGACGTAGTTACGATCCTTCATGGCGGGCGTGGTGGACCTTAAGCGATAGCTGAATTTGGATTTCACTCACCCGCCGTGACCACCAGGTTCGGCGGGTTTTTTGTTGTCACCGCCGGACAGAACCCGAATCGCCCCGTTTCGTATGTTCGAACCGGGGAATGAACGAGGGCCGGTATCATGAGTGCCGCATTGTATGAAGACGATCAGGTCTCGACACTGACCGAGAAAGAAATCAGTTCGCGCGCCGCGTTCGGCCGCCTGCTGCCGCTTCTGAAAAATCATTTGCGCGGATTGTCGGTCTGCCTCGTGCTGTTAATCGCCGCCACCGGCTTGTCGCTGGTCTGGCCGATTTTGCTCAAGCGTGCGGTGGATGTCGATATCGCGTCCGGGTCGTTTACTGCACTTCTCGGAACGGCGGCGATGATCGGGGTAATTCAGGCAGTGACGCTGATTTTCCAATACATCCAGCGAGTGAAACTGGAAGTGATCGGGCAGAATGTGATGCTCGATCTGAAAAGGCGCCTGTTCGATCATATCCTGGCACTGGATGTGTCCTATTTCGACCGCAACCCGGCCGGCCGCCTGATGGCGCGAGTCGAGTCCGATACCGAGGCGCTGCGACTGATGTTCACCAACACCGTGGTGCTGCTGGTCGGCGACTTGTTACTGGTCGTGGGCATCTATGCGGTGATGTTTTACTACAGCTGGCGGCTGGCGTTGATCCTGCTGGTAATGATTCCACTGGTGGCGCTGTTGGTCTACATCTTCGCGAAAGTCACCACGCAACGTTTTTTCGAAGTGCGCAAGAAGATGGCAGAGATCACCGCGAAGATTACCGAATTCATCCACGGGATGTCGATCGTGCAGATTTTCCATCGCGGGGCCTACGCACGGTCGGTGGTCAACGAGGCCAACCGGCTGAAGTTCGCCGACGATGCCTATGTCAATATCGCGGTGTGTTTGTTTTTCAATACCGTGTTCTTTCTGGAGTATCTCGAAATCGCCACGGTGCTGTTTTTCGGGGTGATGTGGATTGGTGAGGGGATTATCACGGTCGGCGTGATCAGCATGTTTATCGTCCTGATCTGGCGCTTGTTCGAACCGATCTGGCGCACGTCCGAACAGTTGGCGAATGTCCAAAAAGCCATTGCCGGGGCGAAGCGGATTTTCGCCCTGCTCTCGGAGGAACCCACACTGGTTGATGACGCAAAACCGTTGCCATTAACCGGTATCAAACAGGGGATCAAGTTTGAGCATGTCTGGTTCTCCTATACCGGTGATGAGAACTGGGCGCTTAAGGATGTGACGTTTGAAATCCCAGTCGGCAAACGGTTCGCCATTGCCGGGGTGACTGGCGGCGGCAAGACCACGATTATCTCGCTTCTGTTGCGGCTGTACGACCCGCAACGCGGGAAGATTCTGATCGATGGGATCGATATCCGCCGGATCAGCAAGGCGGACCTCCGGCAGCGGTTCGCGCTGGTGTTACAGGATATTATCCTGTTTCCCGGTGATGTGGAGGCCAACATTTCGCTGGAGTCAGAAGACATCACGCCCGAGGCGGTGGCATCCGCCGCCCGGACGGTGGAAGCTAATACATTCATTGAAAAGCTGCCGAAAAGTTACGCCACCGAGGTCTCGGAAAAGGGCGCGAACTTCAGCCGCGGAGAGCGGCAACTGCTGTCGTTTGCCCGCGCGCTGGTAACCGATCCGGATGTGCTCTTATTGGACGAGGCCACCAGCTCGGTCGATCCCGAAACCGAACGCACAATTCAGGGATCGCTGAAAAAACTGATGACGGGCCGCACCTCGCTGATTATCGCCCACCGGCTCTCGACGATTCTCGATGTGGATCTGATCCTCGTGATTCGACAGGGCGAAATTATCGAACGCGGCACGCATACTGAGTTGATTTTGCAGGAGGGCTACTATTCGCGGTTGTTCCACCTGCAATTCAAACACCAGAAGACCGGAGCACTTGCTCATGCTGGATAAAATAAAATGGTTTTGGCAATACTATCGACGCTACCCGTACGTGCTGGCCGTGCTGGTGTTGTTGACGCCGGTTCAGACGCTGTTTCAGGTCAGTATTCCGCGCATGGTAGAGTTTGTCGTCGATTTCATCAAAACCGGACAGGTCCCCGATAACCGCGCCGCAGTGTGGCTGGTCGGGACGGGCGAATCGCTAGGGTTGTCCACCGCGCTGACCTTTGCGCTCGGCCTGGTGGCCCTCGGGTTGATCGCGAGTTTGCTGTACGCGTTCGTTCAGTGCCATCGCGCCTGGATGAATATCAAACTGGAATGGTTGTTTCGGCAGGATTCTTTTGACGGGATCACCGCCAAAGGCCCGGACTTCTATAATCGATTCCGGACCGGCGATCTGGTCACGCGCATGACTGATGATGTCGCCGAGAAATTATCGTGGTTTGCCTGTTCGGGTATTTTCCGGTTGTACGAAGCCTTGCTGATGGTCTCGTTCACAATTGTGATGATGACCTTAATCGACCCGTGGCTGACCATCTGGACCGTATCGCCGTTGCCGATTCTGATTTTCATCTTTTTTAAGACGTCGAGTCTCCTGGATCGGCGGTATGATCATTTACAGACCCGGATCTCGCGGTTCAACGACGTGATGGAGGCCTGCTTTACCGGGATCCGCGTGGTAAAGGCGTATGTCAAGGAATTTGCCCAGAAAGGCACGTTCGATGACGCCGCGCAGGACCGGCGCAAAGCGGAAATCGCGGTGATCAAGGTCATGACAATTGTCGAGTCGCTGTATATGTACATCTGGCAGTTCGGCGTGATCATTGTCGTGGTCGCCGGCGGCTATCTGGTGATCAACGCCAATCTGTCGCTCGGCAAGATGGTCGCATTCGTGTATTACGTCGTGTGGCTGGTGTTCCCGATGTTTGATATCGGGCAGTTTTTGGTCAAGTCGCGGCAGAGTAACGTATCGATCAACCGGCTGCTCGAATTGGAACAAGTGCCGCCGATGGTGGCCGACACCGGGACCTATTCGCCCAACGGCGACTTGCGCGGTGATCTCATCTTCGAAAACGTGCGGTTCGAGTTTGATGATACCCGGAGAATTATCGATGGTGTTTCGCTGGATATCCCGGCCGGGAAGACCATTGCCTTAGTCGGTAAAGTCGGTTCAGGCAAGAGCTGGCTGGTGCAGATGATCCCGCGGCTGGTCGATCCGACTGACGGCCGGATCACGCTGGATGGCCGCAACCTGCAGGAATACAACCTGGAGGATTTGCGCCGTCATATCGGGTTCGTGCCACAGGAACCGGCGTTGTTTTCCGACACGGTGCGGAATAACCTCATCTTCGGGCGCGAGGACATCGATAACGACACGATTGAGTGGGCGGTCGAGGTCTCGCAGTTGGCCGAGGAAGTCGCCGGATTCCCGTACGGGATGGAGACTGAGATCGGGACACGCGGTGTCTCGATTTCCGGCGGGCAGAAACAGCGTCTCGGCCTGGCGCGCGCGCTGGCCGGCAAGCCGCAGATTCTGATTCTGGATGATTGCACGTCCGCGCTGGATTCGCGCACCGAGTCGGCCTTGTGGGCGCGGCTGCACGAGGTGATGCCGGAGCTGACCGCAATTTTGATCACGCATCGTCCGGATACGCTCAAAAAAGCGGATCGGATTTACGTGCTGGACGATGGCCGCTTAATCGAAACCGGCACGCACGATGACCTAATCGCGCACGACGGCCACTACGCGCGGATGTACAAGCGATATGAGTTAGAAGAGCAGGTAACGAGTGCCGCGTAGGAATGGTTGAATGTAGTGCCCGGCGTACGTCCTGAGGCTGTCCCACAAGCTGCTTATGATCTAGGTCGGTGTTCCGACGTACGCGTCAGCGTACGGAGAAACCCGACCTACTTTTGGGACAGGTTTTGTAGGTCGAAACCCCTGAGTCGTCCGCGGTGGCGGAGCGACGTGGTTTCGACATTGATTTGTAGGGTGGGTGATTTTCACCTACCAGTGCAGATTTTAGGATAGAATACGGTGGGTGCACAGCACCCACCCTACAAACTGGGGATAATGAGAGGGCACTGAAATAATCTCGGTCGCACGTTAACAATAATGCAGAAGCCAGGGCCGACGATTATTTGCGGGAGAAAATGCGCTTGATCCTAATTCTATATCAGCTTATTCATGCATGGAAAGTAAAAGTAACACTGTCACGTGAGGCATACTTTGGAACACCAACCCCTTAGCCAGAAGCCGGCAACACTTCGAAAGCGGATGGTTAGGACTGAGCCAAACAATTTCTATGTCATTTGCCCATTCGACGAGCAGATTGCTTCGGCCGAACTAATCTACCACGCTTGCATCCGGCAATACACTAGCAAACGGCACCTGTTTCAGGGAGAACTCCTTATTGAACTCGCTGTGCTCGAACCAGAATGTGCGGTTGTGGCAATTGCCGGCAAGTGGGACGATAATAAGGGCTTGGAGTTACCAAAAGATGTAAATGTAGAATGGTCAATTTCAGTAGATACGAAGCAATCTACTGCCCGGAAGTCGGAATATTCAACTCGCCTTAGAATGCCTCTTAAGACGACGCTAATCACAGAGAGAGGTATTGAGACTAAAGTGACGGCTCCGAGGCGGCACCCGTCAAAAAGTAAGCCCCCCGACCATGCTCCCAGCAACCGGGAAAAAAAATGGTGGCAATTCTGGAAGTTAGACTGATCCAAAGGTGCCCCATCCACTTATCGAAGATTCCGGAATCGGGGCGCCGAGATTAGATTCACGGCACAAAGTAGCGAAAACACGCCAACTTTCTGATTTACGAACGGTCACACGCTCTTACCCCCTTACTGCGCAAGGGGGAAAATGGGTCCCGGCCTGTGCCGGGGTGACATGTGGCGAATATCTTCTAAATCCAGAATACGGGCAGA
>CAYWVO010000046.1:0-24236 GCA_964461835.1 uncultured Ignavibacteria bacterium
CGTGAGCTGGGTTTAGAACGTCGTGAGACAGTTCGGTCCCTATCTGATGCGGGCGTAGGATACTTGCGGGGAGCTGACCCCAGTACGAGAGGACCGGGTTGGATCAACCTACGGTGCACCAGTTGTCGCGCCAGCGGCATAGCTGGGTAGCCGTGTTGGGCAAGGATAAGCGCTGAATGCATCTAAGTGCGAAGCCTACCCCAAGAAGAGGTATCCCTCTGCTTCGGCAGACTGAAGACCCCTGGAAGATCACCAGGTGATAGGCCACAGGTGGACATGTGGTGACACATGCAGCCGAGTGGTACTAATCGGTCGTGCGACTTGACCATAAATTCTTCATTGGTCTGATCGAAACAATCATGTGCATGCCAGTATGAAGTTGTCAGCGAACGAATCGATTCCCGCTGTGGAGGTCGAGGATGTTTGATCAAACGACAAAAACGATTATTTGGATTGCCCTCGGGGTGGTCCTGGTGACCGTAGTGATTTTCGGTACGCTGCGGATTATTGAAGTGATGTCCTCGGCCAAAAACAACGAGGTGACCGCCGAGTAAGATTCGTGTGACGACAAATTTGCCGGTGGCCAGGGCGAAGGGGCCACACCCGTTCCCATTCCGAACACGGTAGTTAAGCCCTTCAGCGTCGATGGTACTGCATGGGTAACTATGTGGGAGAGTAGATCGCTGCCGGCGCTAAATGCGAAACCCCCGCTGGAAAGCGGGGGTTTTTTTATGGGTGCCCCATCCGCTTGCGGTGGGAGTCTCGTAGGGTGCGTGGTTTCCACGCACCGTCATGGGGAATGCTCGAATCTTCGCCATTGGCGCAAAACGGTGCGTGCAGAGCACGCACGGTACCCCACCCAACGGGTGGGAAAGAATTATTTCAGCAGGAACATTCTTTATTGCGGAATTCGCTTAAGGAAATGCTTTCCCAAGCAGTCAGCTAAATTCGTTTCTCACTCACCCGTTGGGTGAGGTACCATTTGGTACCATTTTTGCCACTCAGCATGGCTCCTCATCACCCCACCCCTGGATTCCGGTCTCCGCGGGAATGATACAATAGGCGTTGGTGTCGAAACCACGTTTGTCGTCGGCGAACTCAGGGGTTTCGACCTACGTCTCTTTCTACTTTGCCTTCTCTTCTTCGCCGAAGACGAGCGCCTGGAAGGCGTAAATCGTGGCGCCGGATTGCCATTCGTCCGGACCGAGTCCGGCTTTGGCGCAAAGATGTTTTAAATATTCGTCGCGATCCCAGCCCCATTCGACCGGCACCTGCGGCAAAAGTAATCCCCGGTTGGGACCTTTTTCGATGATGAGCCCATCCCGACCAACCACAATCTCATCCACACTGCTGATCGGTTTTGGCTCAGTCATCACAGAAATCTCGATATGCAACTCCGGAATTTCCGATGGTCCGACCGGCCGGAAGCGCGGGTCATGCGCTGCCGAGGCAATGGCACATTGTGCGACCGTTTCATACAGCGGGGCTTTGGCCTCCACATGCCCGATACACCCGCGCAACTGGCCGAATTCTTTCAGCGTGACAAAGGCGCCGGAGGGTTGGTCCAACACGGGGTCTTCATTGGTCCACTTTTTCTCTTTACCGGTGTTCACGTATTGGGTAATCGTCTCCCGTGCAATGGTCAGGAGCCGCTCTTTTTGCGCATCGGTCAGTTCCATAACCTGTCCCTTTGTCTGTATCGGCAACGAGGATTGCTGACTGTCATTCGTGGTATCCACCAGGGCGGCGGCCAGGTAGCCCACCACGGCGGATTTGTCTTTCGGGCCGACATCGCCGGAATCACCATACTTGAGTATTCGCCCGACATCCGCGCCCAATGCCTTCGCGGTCATCAACGCCACGGTCGCCGGACCACCACCGCACATTTCTGTCTTTCCGGCTGCCAGATGATTAAGCAGCCGTTTGCCCGCGAGATCGTGCACATCATCCATGCAGACCTGATCCAGCGTGATCGCCGTCTCCGCCGGATGGTAGTGCGATAAATCAGTGGAGGCAATCAGCAATGCGTCAGTTTTCGGCAGGATTTCGGTGAGAACCTCCGTTAGATGCGAAACCTCCTCGCGGGATTGCGAACCCATGATCAGGGGGACAATTTTGACCTTTGGGCATGTGCGTTGCAAAAACGGCATCTGTACTTCGAGATTGTGTTCTCGCACAAACGGATCGGGATAGTATTTGATCTGCGAGGATGCCTGGGTCAACCTTGCCGCCACGGCTGTATCTACCGGTAGCATCCCCAGCGAGGTACGGAAATAGCCGCGATCGTAGAGCGCAATCCCGTCAAAACGCATGTGATGGCTCGGCCCGGCCAGGATCACGGTCTTCGGCTGAATTTTTTCAACCAAACTATAGGCGTAACCGGCAACGGGTCCGGAAAACATGATCCCGGCATGGGGAACAATGAAGGCGAGTATTCGGTCAGTGGGCTTAAGCTCAGGATTGACCGCCGCGACGTAGCTATCGATCTCGTTGGCACATTGTGCCGAATCTGCGGGGTAGAACTGCCCCGCGACTGCGGGCTCTTTTACTTCAATCAGTCCTTGATCCGCATAAACGACAGGCGACACTGCAAGACCTGCCAGCGGAACGACAGTAAAGATAACTATAAAGGTCGGGAAGAGACTCTTCATTCCTAAGCGCATGAAAAAATCCTTTTCTTGTCATCGGGCCTTGCCGGGTTACGCGTATCACTGTTAGTTATACACAGCCGCGTTCGGGGTCCGGCGACAATATTTAGAGGCAATATATAATGCCACCGCAGAAGTCAAAAGTTGTGCTGGTCCGTTCGGCAAAAACGCTGGACGCGAAAGGCGCAGTGCAGCCGACGGCGGTGAAGTCGTTGTTAGAGAGGGGACTACAACTCTACGGCAACGTAGCTCCGGAGAAAGTGCTGGGGCGGATTTTCCACGAGCGCGACCGCGTGGGGATTAAGGTCAATTGCCTGGCGCGACGGGTGGCGATATCGCAGCCGGAAACCACCGCCGCGGTGATTGACCTTTTGACAGCGATGGGCGTTCAACCCGATCGAATCACAATCTGGGAACGGACGACCAATGAATTGCGCAAGGCCGGTTATACGCCAAACGCATTTCAGTCCGGGCCGCGCTGTCTGGGTACGGATGCCCAGAACGCCGGGTATTCTCAAAAATTGTATCCTATTGGCTCCATCGGTTCGCTGGTCTCGAATATTCTTTTGGCGGTGGATATCAATATCAATTTGCCGGTGCTCAAAGACCACAGTCTGGCGGGACTGGGCGGCGGGATGAAGAATTACTACGGGGCAATTCACAACCCAAACAAATACCACGACAACCATTGCTCCCCGCACGTCGCGGAGGTCTGCGCCTTGCCGGAGATTCGCCAGAAAAACCAATTGACGATTATGGACTGTCTCAATGTGCAGTATCACGGCGGTCCGGCGCATAATCCGGGCTTTGTCGAGCGCTACGGCGGACTGATTATCGGAGAAGACCCGGTCGCCGTCGATTTTGTGGCCTTGTCGGTTCTGGAGAAAATCCGTGAAAAGCACAGGAAAAAGCCGTTGCGGCGCGAGGGCCGTCATCCGGAGTGGATCGCAGCAGCCGCGGGCGAGAAGTACAAGTTAGGAAACGCCTCATGGGACACCATCGAGTTGATTAAAAAGGATGTGTAGTGGAGTCACCCTTTAAAATATCGAGACGTGGGTTTTGCCGCTTTGCCGCGGCGACGGGTGGACTATGTGCGGCGGGCGGACTGAGCGGCTCATCAGAGGTGCTGGCCGGACTGGGTAATGAACTCGTCCTGCGTCCAACCACTAAGCTCTCCGAGGTCGAGGCGTGGCATTACGAAAAGCGAGAGAACAACGAAATTATCTGCAAAATCTGCCCGCGCGAATGCCACGTCGGCGATCTAGAGCGTGGGTATTGCGGAACGCGGGAAAATCGGGAGGGTACCTACTACACGCTGGTGTATGGCCTACCGTGTGCGGTGCATGTTGATCCAATCGAGAAAAAACCGTTGTTTCATTTTTTGCCCGGACAAAATGCCTTCTCAATTGCCACGGCCGGCTGTAACGTCAACTGTAAGTTCTGCCAGAACTGGCGCATATCACAATTTCGCCCGGAACAAACACAAAATGTCGAACTGCCGCCGTCGGCAGTAGTGGATGGGGCAATTCGTACCGGAGCCCCCGTGATTGCTTATACGTACTCTGAACCGGTAATTTTTTATGAATACATGTATGATACCGCGAAACTGGGGCGGGAACGGGGCGTGCGCAGCGCCGTGATTACCGGCGGACATATCTCCCAAAAGCCGTTGGTGGAGTTATGCGAGCAGGTCGATGCAATCAAGGTCGATTTGAAAGCGTTCACCGAATCCTTTTATCGTGATATTGTGCACGGTGAATTGCAGCCGGTGCTGGACGCGCTGGTGACGATCAAAGAGCAGGGTGTCTGGCTGGAAATTGTTTACCTGGTTGTGCCGACGTTGAACGATTCGGAAAGTGAGATTCAGGAGCTCTCCAGTTGGATCATGCGAGAACTGGGTCCGGATGTGCCGGTTCATTTCACCCGGTTCCATCCGATGTACCTGCTGGACAATTTACCGCCGACACCAATCCCCACCCTTGAACGCGCCGCCGATATCGCCGGCGCTGCGGGAATTCATTATGTCTATCTCGGCAATGTTCCCGGCAACCGGCGTGAGAGTACGTATTGCCCTTCCTGCGGCGAACCGGTGATCAGCCGCTACGGGTACCATATCCGGAAGATTGATATCACCGATGGTGCCTGTGCGGAATGTGGCACGCGAATTCCCGGCGTGTGGAGTTAGCTCCCATTGTATCGCGATCAAACGGTACCGACTTTGACGGCGCGTTTCTTCTTGCGGTGTGCGGAAGTCGGCTTCTTCATCGCGAGCTCTTCTTTCAAAAACTTTCCGGTATAAGATTTTCTAATTTTGGCGATTGCCTCCGGCGCACCGGTGGCGACAACATAGCCACCGTCGTCGCCGCCTTCCGGGCCGAGATCGATGATATAATCCGCAGTCTTGATCACTTCCATATTATGTTCGATCACCAGCACCGTATTGCCGCGTTGCACCAGTTCATTGAGGACGTGGAGTAACATCTTGATATCTTCAAAATGCAAACCGGTAGTGGGTTCATCAAGGATATACAACGTTCGTCCGGTGGCGATCTTGGAAAGTTCAGTCGAGAGCTTTACCCGTTGTGCTTCGCCGCCGGAGAGGGTAGTCGCCTGCTGCCCCAGGTGAATATAGCCCAGACCGACCCGCTGCAGGGTCAGCAGCTTGTTTTTGATGCGCGGAATAGAGGAGAAGAACGTCAGGGCCTCGTTGACGGTCATATCAAGTATGTCGGCGATGGTTTTACCTTTATAGGTGATCTCCAGTGTTTCCCGGTTGTACCGTTTCCCCTTGCACTCTTCACAGGTGACATAGACATCCGGCAGAAAATGCATCTCGATTTTGATGATGCCGTCTCCCTCGCACGCCTCACAGCGCCCGCCGCGGACATTGAACGAGAAGCGCCCCGGCTTGTAGCCGCGGATTTTCGACTCCGGCAACTGGGAGAATAAGTCGCGAATAAACGTAAACACGCCGGTATAGGTCGCCGGATTGGATCGTGGGGTGCGGCCAATGGGCGATTGGTCGATATCGATGACCTTGTCGATATGCTCCAACCCTTCGAGGTCCCGATAGGGAAGCGGCGGATGCTTAGAGTTATAGAATTCGGCTGCGAGAATACGGTAGAGGGTTTCGTTAATCAGGGTCGATTTGCCTGAGCCGGAGACTCCGGTCACGCAAATGAACACCCCCAGAGGAATCTCCACGTCGATATCTTTCAGATTGTTGCCTTGAGCGCCCCGCAGCATGAGCTGATGGCCATTGCTGGCATGGCGTTCATCGGGAATTGGAATTGATTCTTTGTGTGCCAGGTAGCGTCCAGTTAGAGATTTTGTATTTCTGATGACCTGAGGCGGTGTTCCGTGGGCGACGACGCGCCCGCCTTTGCGGCCGGCGCCCGGACCGAGGTCGATCAAGTGGTCCGCCGCCTGCATGGTATCGCGGTCATGTTCCACCACCAGAATAGTGTTCCCCAGGTCTCGCAGTTCTTCCAGGGTGTTGAGCAGTCGCCGGTTATCACGCTGATGCAAGCCGATGGATGGTTCGTCCAGAATATAGAGGACCCCAACCAGGCGTGAGCCGATCTGTGTGGCAAGCCTGATTCGTTGCGCCTCACCACCGGAAAGCGTAGAGGCGGTTCGTTCGAGCGTCAGATAATCCAGGCCGACGTTGCAGAGGAAACCCAGACGTGCCTTGATTTCTTTGAGAATTTGCTGGGCAATATGCTTGTCTTTGGCCGAAAGTTTCAACTTGGTGAAAAATGACCGTGCCTTCTTGATCGACAGACGGACCAGGTCGTCGATGGAACTGCCGCCCACGCGGACCGCCAGCGCTTCCGGTCTCAGCCGGGCGCCCAGACAGGTTGGGCAGGGAATGACCCGCATATATTGTTCAATCCACTGGCGAATGCCTTCGGAACTGGTCTGGTGGTGGCGCCGTTCGAGGTGTGGGATAATTCCCTCAAACCGCCCCCGATACTGACCGCGACCACGGCCATTGCGGCTCTCGTACTCGTACACGAATTCCTGTGATCCGGAACCGTGTAAGAGTATCCGTTGCGCTTCAGCGGAAAGCGCCGAAAATGGTGTTCGGAAAGTGAAGCCAAAATGCTTGGCGACGCTTCGCAGCATATATTGATAGTGCGGCGCCGGATCTTCGCCCCAGGGATGGATTGCACCACCGTAGATTGATAACTCCTTGTCGGGAACCACCAGATCAGGATCGATCTCCATCCGGTGCCCCAGCCCCGAGCAGGCCGGGCAGGCTCCGAACGGTGAATTGAATGAGAACAGCCGAGGGGAGAGTTCATCGAAAGAGAGCCCACAGTCAACGCACGCGGCCTTTTCCGAGAACAGAAGGTCTTCACCCTTAATCACGTCGGCGATGGCAGTGGCCGAGCCAATGCGCAGCGCTGTTTCCAACGAGTCAGCCAGTCGTGTCTTGATGCCGGATCCGGCAACTAGTCGGTCGACGACGACTTCGATTGAGTGTTTTTTCTTTTTCTCCAGCGTGGGGACGTCATCCAGAGGGTACACTGTTCCATCGACCCGCACACGTACGAACCCCTCCTTTTGTGCCTGGGCGAAGACTTCTTTGTGTTCGCCCTTACGACCGGAGACCAGCGGGGCCAATATCTGAAATCGCGTCTTCTCCGGCAACCGGAGCAGTTCGTCCACCATCCGCGAAACGGTCTGATGGCTGATCACTTTGCCACATTTCCAGCAATGCTGGACGCCGATCCGGGCATAGAGGAGCCGCAGGTAATCATAGATTTCGGTCACCGTGCCAACGGTCGAGCGGGGATTGCGGGACGCCGAACGCTGTTCAATCGAAATTGCCGGAGACAGACCGTCAATTAAATCGACGTCGGGCTTTTCCATCAAACCGAGGAACTGCCGGGCGTAGGCCGAGAGTGATTCGACATACCGCCGTTGCCCTTCGGCGTAGATCGTATCAAAGGCGAGGGACGATTTTCCAGACCCTGAAAGTCCGGTGATGACTACGAGCTTATCACGGGGGATCTTCAGATCGATGTTTTTTAGATTATGCTCGCGTGCCCCCTTGACCAGGATATGTTTGGACGGCATTGCTTGAGTCCTCGAGTGTCGATTTCTATCTCGTTCTGCCGCCGGCTGTTCCGGCGAATTTTGCCCGTTCGTCAGAGCGACGGCAAACCCTATAAGATAGCAAATGTGCGGCGGGTTTGGAATCACTTTTTGTGTTGTGCCGCAGCCGATCAGATCAGGATCATTAAAAACAACATGGATCAATATAATCCCATTAAAACCGCCAAATTCCTAGTTGGATTTGTCAAAATTGGCGCGAATGGTCCTTCATGGACTCCGATATCGATAATTGGGACTTGACAAGAAACTCCTATTGGTTTTATGTGGGTTTGTTATGAAGATTTCGACTCGTGCCCGATATGCACTACGGTTGATGGTGGACTTAGTCCGGCATTATGACGGTTCCCGGCCGGTTCACCTGCGTCAAATTGCCGAGGATAATGATCTCTCCCACGGGTATCTGGAACAACTCATGATCTCCTTGCGTAATGCCTCACTGGTCCGCGGACTGAGCGGCCGCAAGGGCGGATATGTCCTGGCCCGGCCGGCGGAGGATATCAAGCTCACGGAAATCGTGGAAGCAGCCATTGGCCCAATCAATGTGGTCGATTGTGTGCTGTACCCCGAAAATTGTACGCGGGCGGAAGATTGTGAAAGCCGGCCGATCTGGGTGATGATTAACGAAGCAATCAAAGGCGTACTCAATCGCTATACCCTGGCGCAAATGGCTGATGCCAAATGGCATGCTAAGGTGACGAAAGACCTGGCTCCACTTGCCGGTGACTTGGCGTATCCCAAAAAAGTGATGCGCCGTCGGGGAAGAACCGCCGCTGTGACCACTGCTCTCAGCGGGGCATGCGGATCGGTGTCCGGCGGGAGAACGACTGCGAAGTCAGGCGGCAGGCGTCGTAAGGCATCGAAAGCGTGAGGATCATCGTAAAATCGCGCTCAGATTTTGCGTCTAACTCGATGATCCAGAAGAAATAACGGCAAATGTAAAAAGTATCTTTTAAACAGAAGGTGTCGATTGTTGTAATGGTAAATCTTAGTAAAACAATATGAATAATGTGAATCCCGGAGTTTTATTTCTTCGAATATGTGAAGTTTTTCTCAAAGTCGTCCCGGAGCAAATTGGAGAGCATGCGAGGTAAGAGCATGGGAGAACAACGAAAAACCGGCAATACGGTCGTTACATTACTCAAAGACGATCTGACCGCCATGGACATCGAGGCCATTGTCTTCTACGCGCAGGAAGATCTCGCGCTGGGATCCGGATACGGCGGGGCAATCGCCGTCCGCGGCGGACCGACAATTCAGGAGGAACTCAAAGAACTCGCCCCGGTCGGGACGACTGAGGCCATGGTCTCCAAAGCTGGTGAATTGAAAGCAGCATATATTATTCATGCGGTCGGTCCGAAATTCCTGGAAGAGGGCTGGCCGGAAAAACTCCGCATCACCATTCTCAATTCGCTGAAAGCCGCTGACCAAAAGGGCATTACCCGGGTCGCCTTCCCGCCGATGGGCACCGGGTTTTACGGAGTACCGTTGGACGACTGTGCACAGATCATGCTGGAATGCTTTGAAGAGTATTTGAGCAAGCAATCGGGTCTGACCGAAGTCATCGTGTGCGCGAATGATAATCGCGAGCTGAATGCTTTCACCACCCATTTCGCCGCGGCCGCGCAGTAGGAGGAGCCATGAGTGAGACATTACATTTTGCCGAACACACGCTGCAGGAAGTGTGCCTGCTGATCATGGCGGTCGTATACATGCTCCGGATACGTTGGATGCTGAAGTTCAACGCCGGCAAAGAACGCCAGGCAGCAACCGGATCGCCGGTAGCAACTCCACGACGCGGGATATTGTATTCCTGGTTTGCCATTGCGAATCCGCTGGGGATGGAAAGTTTTCGCACCAAGCTCTTGTTGTACGCGCAGTTTGTGGTCTTTCACCTGGGTGTGGTGGCAGCCATTGGGTTGTCGTTCGTTATTCCCTACGCACCGAATATCCTAAATAACCAATGGCTGGTAGTGCTGTTACAGGCTGTTATCGGGCTGGCGTTTCTGGTGGGAGTCTACCGGTTTATTCGTCGGGTCGGCAGTAAGTACATGCGCGCGATCAGTTCGCCGGATGATTATTTTTCGCTCATTTTACTGACGGTATGGTTTGGTTTTGCATTCTTCGCAGTGCCGAATAACTACCAGCAGGGCGAAGGTATTCTGCTCACCTATTTCATTCTTACTGCCTTCTTCCTGCTGTACGTACCATTCAGTAAAATTTCCCATTACCTCTATTATCCCTTCACCCGCTACTACTTAGGGAAATCACTGGGGCATCGCGGCGTGTATCCGGTGGTCCGCAGCGTTAAACCAGACACCGTGCGCAGTCAGGACTAAGCTGAGGAGAGATACAACATGGTCACAAGGACACGTTCATATAAAGCAGAAAAGGTCATTGAGCGGCTCAGGCAAAAGATGAACCGCCAGATGGTGGGATCACTGGCCGCCTGCGTGCATTGCGGCATGTGCACTGAGTGTTGCCATTATGTCCTGACCAATCCTGATGACCCGACCTACGCCCCGGCCTACAAGGCCGACCAGATTCGCAAACTGTTCAAGCGTCATATCGACTGGACCGGCCGGGTATTCCCGTGGTGGGTGAATGCCAAGAGTGTGTACACCGATGAAGATTTGGAAAACCTGAAAGATACAGTTTTCGGTAAGTGCACCAACTGCCGGCGGTGCTCGATCAATTGCCCGATGGGGGTTGACTACGCAACGTTTAACCGGATGGCGCGCGGACTGCTGGTCTCGGTAGGTGTGATGCCGGAAGGGGTGGCGGTAGTCAGTAAAGACCAGTGGGAAATCGGCAACCAGATGGGTGTGTTGCAGGAAGATTATCTGGAAACCCTGGAATGGATGGCCGAAGAGTTGCAGATGGAACTCGAGGATGACACAGTCGCGATTCCCATCGATAAGGTGGACGCCGATATTGTCTATTCCATCAATCCACGTGAGGTGAAATATGACCCACGTACCATTGCCGATGCGGCCAAAATCTTTCATGTAGCCGGTGAAAACTGGACGATGCCCAGTGAAGGCTGGGATATGACGAATTTCGGGCTGTTCTCCGGGGATGATGATCTTGGTGGTGCGGTTGCCCGGCGACTGTATGAAAAAGTCGCCGAACTCCGGGGCAAGAAACTGGTGATCTCCGAGTGCGGTCATGGCTATCGCTCGACCCGCTGTGAAGCGCCCAACTGGGCGAAGTGGGATGTGCCGTTCGAGATGGAATCGTCGGTTGATACCATGCTGCGCTATATTAAAGAAGGCAGAATTAAAGTTGATAAATCGAAGAACACAACGCCGGTGACGTTTCATGACTCGTGTAATAATGCGCGCAGCTGTGGCCTGTTCGAGGAACCGCGTGAGTTGCTGCACCTGGTTTGTTCCGATTTTCGGGAGATGTATCCCAATCGGGCGGAAAACTACTGCTGCACCGGTGGCGGTGGGGCGATGTCCATGTCGGAGTATACCAATCGGCGGCTGAAATCCGGCAGAGTCAAGGCCGATCAATTGAAGGCAACCGGTGCGGATATTGTGGTGACCTCTTGCCATAACTGCGTGGACGGGCTGACCGATGTGATCCGTCATTACAAGCTGGTCATGGAAGTAACTCAATTGGTAAATTTGGTTGCCAATGCCGTGGTGACCCCGCCGAAACCGGTTACTGTTCCTGAAGAGATCGTCCCCGAGGCCGAAGCGGCGCCCAGTCTGGCGGGTAAGAAAATCCTGGTGGTGGACGACGAGCCGGACATCCTCACCTTTATTTCTGTTGTTTTGGAAGATAACGGCGCATCGGTGGTCCAGGCGCACAATGCCGACAAGGCGATTGAGATGGCTGAGGAGGAGCGGCCCGACTTGATCACGTTGGATATTTCGATGCCGGGCAAAGACGGCGGCCATGTCTTTGCCGCAATTCGCAATAATCCGGAGCTGAAACAGACGCCGATTTGTATCGTCTCCGGTAAGCCGGAACTGCGGCGCCTGATTTATGATCGGGCAGTGCCCCCGCCGGAAGGGTTCCTCGAAAAGCCAATTTCCGAAGAGACGTTACTGAGAAACGTGCGCAAAATTCTCGAACTCGTTGATTAGGGACTCTCGGGGGAAAACTCGTGGATGACCTGTACAAACAGTACTTCGACTTGATGCCGTGCTATCTCACAGTGCAGGATCGGGATTTCAATGTTTTGACTGCCAACGAGCGCTTCCGCACCCACTTCGGAGATTTTACCGGACGGAAGTGTTACCAAATATACAAAAGCCGCTCGGAGGAATGCGAAGGTTGTCCCGTGGTGCGCACCTTTCATGACGGTGAGTCACACACCAGTGAAGAACAGGTCACCACGCTCGACGGCCGGGAAATCGCTGTCC
The DNA here is from genome assembly GCA_964461835.1 of uncultured Ignavibacteria bacterium. GTDB lineage: Bacteria > Zixibacteria > MSB-5A5 > WJJR01 > JAJRUJ01 > CAYWVO01. The sequence goes on from CAYWVO010000046.1 coordinate 12,146, forward strand.
TGGTCAATACTACCCCAATTCGTAATGGCAATGGCGAAATCACCGCAGTGATGGAAATGTCGACCGATATCACGATTATTAAGCGACTCGAAGATCAACTGCGGGAAAGTCGCCGCCGCTATCGGACATTGTTTGAGTCGGTTCCCTGTTTTGTGTCGATGCAGGATCGCGACTTGAACATCATCGAGGCCAACCGGATGCACCGTGAGGCCTTTGGCTCCGGACTGGGTCAGAAATGCTACGAGGTGTATAAGCACCGCATCGAAGAATGCACTCCTTGTGTCGTGCGGGAGACGTTTCAGGACGGCGAAGTGCATCTGCACGAGGAGGTCGTTACCGACCGTCAGGGCAATCGCATGAATGTGATGGTCTATACCGGCCCCATCTACAATGAAGCCGGGGAGATTGACAGCGTGATCGAAGTCAGTGCCGATATCACCCAGATTCGGCAATTGCAGTCCCAGCTGACATCGATTGGCATGTTGATCAGCACTATCTCACACGGGATCAAAGGGCTGATCACCGGCCTGGACGGCGGCGCGTACCTGGTCAACAGCGGGTTGAAAAAAGACAACCGCGAGCGGGTCCTCCGTGGATGGGACATGGTCCAGCGCAATATGGGACGCATCCGCAGTATGGTCTTTGATCTGTTGTATTATGCCAAGGAACGTGATCTGGAAGTTGAACGAGTCGACGCAGTCGCAATCGCCGAGGACGTAGCAAAGGTGTTCGAAACCCGGTCCGCAACGCTCAATGTCGATTTTCAAACCGGTTTTCATGGGGAGACGGGGATGTTTGAGGTTGACCCCAAAGCCATTCATGCCATGCTGACCAACCTCCTGGAAAATGCGTTCGATGCCTGCCGCACTGACCGCGATAAGGAAGAACACGAGATTGGATTTAACACCTACCGCGAAAATGACTCGGTAATATTTCGCATATCGGATAACGGAATCGGAATGGACCGGGAAACGAAAGAGAAAGTATTCAGTCTCTTCTTTTCCTCCAAGGGGACAGAGGGTACCGGCTTGGGGTTGTTCATTGCCAACAAAATCGCGATGAAACACGGCGGCAAGATTGATATCGATTCCTCCCCTGGCCGCGGGACCTGTTTCTGGGTGCGGATTCCCGCACAGGATAAGACGGCCGGCAAACCCGAGTTACCCGATAACTCAGAATAATACCGTACAACTTCATTTTTCCTTTCCAGCATAGCGCCGCACGAGCGCGTATCAGCAATATGTTGTCGCGTGAGTATTGTAAGGGAAAGGAAGCGTAGATGATTTTAGTTACGGGCGCGACCGGGACTGTCGGTCGGGAAGTTCTCAAAGATTTGGCCTGGCAGGATCACAAGGTGCGGGCATTGGTTCGCTCCGGAGAGAAAGGCCAGTCACTCACCAGTACAGGGGCGGATATCGCCATCGGTGATTTTACGCAGCCGGAAAGCTTGCCTGCCGCGTTGGAGGGGATCGACAAAGTGTTTCTCCTGAGTGTGCTTGATCCGGACCAGGCGGCTATCCAGGGTAACATGATTGATGCGGCGAAGGAAGCCGGCGTCAAACACGTTGTCCGTCTCTCTGCCCTGGGAGCGCGGCCGGATGCCCCCATCTCGCTGGGCAAATGGCACTACGAGACAGAACAACGACTTGAAGCGTCAGGCATTCCGTGGACACATGTTCGCCCCCATTCATTCATGCAAAATTTGTTATTATCCGCGCAGAGTGTCGCGTCAGAAGGGAAAGTGTACTCACCGTTATCTGACGCCAAGGTCGCGATGATCGACGCGCGGGACATCGCCGCCGTGTGTGTGGCTGCATTGACCACCGAGGGACACGAAGGCAAAGCCTACGAAATTACCGGCCCGGAAGCGCTCTCTTACTATGATGTGGCGGAAAAATTATCGGCAGTAACGGATAAAGAAGTCTCCTATGTTGATATCACACCTGAAACGGCGAAACAGACAATGATGAAAAGTGGCATGCCGGAGTGGACCGCTGACGCGCTGAATGAGTTGTATGCGTTCTATCGGCAGGGGAAGGGCGACCAGGTCACCACCATCGTGAAAGAAGTCACCGATAAGGACCCCCGCGCGTTTATCGACTTTGCCGCCGAATACGCAGCGATTTTCAGGGGATAACAGCGGGAGAAAATACATGCGTTATAAATTGCTGGGAAAATCCGGCCTCCGGGTCACGGAACTCTGCCTGGGCGTCATGACCTTCGGCAAGGAATGGGGCTGGGGTTCTGATCGCGAAGAGAGCAAAAAAGTCTTCGATACGTATGTCGAAGCCGGGGGGAATTTTATCGATACGGCCAATAAGTACACCGACGGGACCAGCGAAAAATTCGTCGGCGAGTTTGTGGCCGGGCGGCGAGATCAATTCGTTATTGCCACCAAGTATACGTTATCGATGGATCCCGATGATCCCAATGCGAGCGGTAATCATCGCAAAAATATGATGCGTGCTGTGGAGGCCAGCCTGAAACGACTCAACACCGATTATATCGATCTCTACTGGTTGCATGCCTGGGATTTCACCACGCCGGTCCAGGAGGTCATGCGCGGGCTGGACGATCTGGTGAGCTCCGGCAAGGTCCATTATATCGGTATCTCCGATACCCCGGCCTGGATTGTTTCGCAAGCCAATACCCTGGCGGAATTGCGCGGCTGGTCGCAGTTTGTTGGGTTGCAGATTGAATACAGCCTGATTCAGCGGGCTCCCGAACGGGATCTGCTCCCCATGGCGCGCGCGTTCGATATCGCGGTGACCCCCTGGGCGGTGATCGGTGGTGGTGTCTTGACCGGCAAGTACACCGGCGATCCGGCGCAGGACGAAAAAGCGGACAAAAAGCGTACACCGTCCGACAAGCGCCTGAGTAAACGCAATCTCGAAATTGCCGGTGTGGTGAAAGAGGTCGCACAGGAGGCCGGGAAACCGGCATCTCAGGTGGCGATCAACTGGGCCCGTCAGCAGCCGGGGTTGATCATCCCGATTGTCGGGGCACGCAAAGCTGAACAATTGGCGGAAAATTTGGGGTGTTTAGAGTGGTCGCTAAACGATGAACAGTTGAAACGCCTGGATGACGCCAGTGCGATTGATCTTGGATTCCCGCACGAGTTCCTGACCCAGGAACACATCCTCAATTTGGTCTTTGGCAGCAGGTGGTCCGAGATTGATAATCATCGGGTATTATAGACCGAAAACAAAACGCCGCGTCTTCGCTGGAGACGCGGCGTTTTCCTTTTTATTAATTATCGGGGGCTGGGGTACGTCCTTGTGCCGTAGAATCCTCGATTGTTCTTGAGAACGACTACGCTTCCACTTTCGGCAGCTGATTGAGGAGTCTTTCATATACGCGGTCGCCCCACGTCGGGGGTGAATCAGGATTGTCATATGATTCTGGCTCGCCGAGTAGGTGCAGACTCCGACGCATGCCTTTCTCCAACGAGCGCAGCTCAGCCAGCATTTTCCAACGAGTGATGCCGGAATTGGTAGTGATGACTGATTGCCCGGCCCGTGTTTCCCAATCGGACCTGCACCGTGCCAGATATCGGGCAACGTACTTCCGATACTCCCGGCATTGATTCAGTAATGTTTCACCGTGGGTAGTACGCATGAGGCAACGGGTGAGCCGACGACGGTACACCGGTGCCAGCGGAGAACCGGTAGCTCTGTACTCCGCATATTTGGTTTCAACCCGGGTTGCTTCAATCTCGTCCGATTTCAGAGTTTTGGAAAGGAGAGCCATCTGCTCATCGAAAGACGCCAGGTTGTCAGTCCGTTGCAAAGAATCGACGATTTCGGTTAGAGAAGGCTCAGGGAGCGGTATCGGCGCATTCAGGTTCGGCTCCAGATGGTGACGAACCAGCATCAGGACAAACGCGCCGATCGTGGTAATGATGCTCATCAGTGGGTGTGACCCAATCGTTGATCTGACGATACCGAATACACCCATGCCCAAGACCATTCAGGTGGCGGACGAGTATTTGTCCACGCCAAAAAACGATTTTGTACCGTATTGCAGAATTCTGATCTGCCCATGCGTCCATGCAGTAACGAAGTAACCGTGGTCCGATCCGGGGTAAAGCCGGACAGATCAACTGCAATCATTCTACTGTATATCCATCAGCAATATACAATCCCATTACTGCGGAAGCACCTGAGATTTTTGGTTTTTTGTGGAAAGACCAATCTGTAGTTTTCTGTATTTTTGGCGATGATTGGTGGATAGCTGCATTCGCTTAAACAGGGACTTTAAGTAGGTCAATCTGTCAGTGACGACGAATACCAAAACCTCAAGCACGTTTCAGGTTGTCCGAAGTGTCAAAAGAGTGAAAAACCATGCAGGTATTACGGATCAGTTTGGCATTTTGAATTATCGGTAACGGGCAGGAGTAGCAATGGGACCAGAGCAGGAATCTCAGCTATCGGACGACGAACTTCGCAGAAACTATCGCAGCGTGGTCTCGGGATTGACCACCCGTATCCGCAAAATTTATGACGCGATCCACCGGCGGTTTGGCGATGAGGGTTTGGCATTAATCGAGGAAATCTCCACCGAATATGGTCGCGAGATCGCTAACAAGGCCAGACGGCGGGTGAAGAGCAACGATGTCCGCTCGACTGCCGATTATCTGTTATACATTTTCAATGCGGTGAGCTTTCTCGCCAAACCGATAGTCACCGAGTACTCCGATGAGCGGGTGGCCATCCGGGTCGACCGTTGCCCATATCCGCTGGAGACTCCGGAAATTTGCCGCGCGCACACGTCGATGGAAGTCGCGCTGGTGCGCACCCTCTCACCGGAATTGGATTACCGCATCGCGAAATGCATCCCCTGTGGTGATGACTACTGCGAGCACGTGATCTGCAAGCAGAGTGACACGCTCGAATCGCGGGTCTAGCTAATCCGACTTGTGCCGGTCAGTCCCTCCAGCTGCCGGCACGCCGTGGGGTAACTCCGCGTTGTCATCCCACGCCACGGGGGGGGATCCATTTTCCCTGGGCGCAGCCCAGGGGCGGAGAAATCCCGTTGCCCCCGGCTTGCGGGGGGAGTGAGCATTATTTAATAATCACAAATTTCCCCACCTGCGTGCCCCACTCGCTCTCCACGGTGTACAGGTAAATCCCCGATTGCACCGCCTGCGTATTGCGGGTGATTAAATCCCAGGCGGTGTGCGATGGCGTGTCTGAAAAACGGCTGGTGGGATGATGCAACTGCCGGATTAAATCACCGTCCAGTGAAAATATCTTGATCGTGCACTCCGGCGGCAGGTTAACAAAGTGAATGCGCCGCTCCCGCTCTTTGAATCCCTCCTTGAGCGGATCTTCGAAGCCGCGACCACGATAATTCGCGTCGATTTTGTAGGGGTTGGGGTAGACACTTACGTTTAAGCTCTGAAAATCAACTTCGTCCGGCTCATTGAGCGCATACGCCTTGAGGATATTCTCCTGAATCGGCGACTCCAACGCTTCCACCTCCGCCGCGAGGTACCCTTGGTCATAAGCAGTCACGGCGAAGTAATGGGGTTGGCTCGGTAACAGGTTTTCGAAAATACACCGATACTCCCCGAAGTATACCCATTCACCCCTGCCGGCGTCGAACAGCGAATCCGTGCGGATGTTTTGAATTGGATTGGTTTGGATAACTCCCGATTCGATATATGCATTTCCTCGGTTACCACCATGCGGACGAAAGTAAAACCGCTCACCCTCAGATGTTTTGTAGACTGAATGTCTGTCAGCGTAATCATGAGGATTGAAATCCGGCCCGTAGAGGTCGTGTAATTCCCGCAGTGTCAGCGGTGGGCTGTCGGCCAGCCAGTGGTATCCATCCCCAGAGAGAGTGTAGCGATAACGATCGTAGTCTGTTATATCCCAGGAACAAACATATGTCATTGCATTGACATCCTCCCCTACCCCCCAATATACGTTGTATCCTTCAAAATCACGCCGCTGTGAAAACGGATCGAGGAAACTCTCACTTGCCTTGCCGGACCAGGTCAGTGTAATCCTGTTGGTTTCTGAATGCACCTCGACTTTTGGTGCTGGTGGCGGGGGCGGCGTTCGCAAATCGGGTACACCATCACCGCAATAGTATAGAGAATCGCAAACCTGGATTCTCCACCAGTGGTTAGTATCGCAGAACACCGTGCCCGGGAGTTCGACACAGTATTCTTCAAAGAAGATGGAGGTGTCGCGGCATTTGTCACCGCCGATTGCACCACCGAAATATCCGTCATCGTCAGTATCAACTCCTGGATTATCATAGATCCAACTCGCCCATTGCAGATTCCGATCCAGATCAGAGAAATCGAGATTCTCATACCACGACACAGGATCATCAGCGAGGTTTCTGCAGTTGGTGGGCGAACGGTGCAGTCGATCACCACCGACTACCGCTAATCCAATCGGAATCGAGTCATTTGCATCGATCGCAAATGGACCAACAGACAGCATAAATTGCACATTGTGGCCATCGGCGATGTTGTATGTTGCCCGCTCATTAAACTGCTTAATTCCAAACGGATCGATCCAACCCTCGTATTTCTCATTAGCATACTGTTGGTCGTAATCAACCTCCCCACCCGACATCATCCGGAATTTCTGTTTATCACCGATTGGAGTTCCATACCCTCCTTTCATTGATACATCCGGCGGAATGCGTTGCGGTCCCCAATCTCTAGTAAAAATCGGATGTCCTGCCCACCAATTGAAACCATAATGGAGGTGTGTTCCTTTTCCCGTATACTCCTTCCCGAACCCCAAAAACCTGATCCCAAAACCACCCTGCTTACTTTCGACCGTCCATTCTCTGCATCGGTAAGGGTCCCCATCGTTATCGGTTACCCATACCATCATAACGGTATCCTCAAACCCCCGGCCAAGCAAAGACGGGATTGTTCTTCGAAAACCCGCTATTTCATTGCCTTCCATTCCCACGTAGGGCTGTGTCTTTCCAAAATATCCAACCCAGATTTCATTCAGATCGCGGTCAGTGATATTTCGTAGCCAATATTGAATAATGGCGATGTCCTCAGCATGTTCAAAAGGCCAACTATACGAGATTTGCCGCACGGAGATGCCTATTGGACGGTGTAATTCTAACGCGTACGGGTCGGGTCGCACAAAAGCAGGATCGGTGAGTGTATCGGAGTATTCGCAACGGAATTCAATTGGCGCTCTTGCAGACGGATCATACAGTGGACTGCTTTGGTCATTCGAAAGCACCACGAAATCTCCACCCTGCTCCCGAGTGGTCGGATACATTTCCGCCTGCCCAAACTCCGGACCTCTATGGGTAAATGCATCGTCGCTGGTAGTAACTACTGTGTCGCTTCGTCTGATTCCGCCTACAGTCCCTACCCAGAGCGCCCCTGCTAACAACGAAGCCGCTGAAAACCTTGTTTCGTAAGTAATGCCATTATACAGTTTTTCTCCCGTCTCAGGATCAAATAGCGGTGCTATCTCCCCTCCCGGGCTTCCGATAACTCCCCAATTGGTGACAGGAACGGTCAGAGTGCTGGTGCGATGGACGCGCAAGGTGGTGTTTGGAACATTGTCAATCCGATTAGCCTTATGCTTTGAATTCAGCGTTATAATAGACTTGGCAGTGACGCTTTCTGCATTTGTAATCACGACTAAACAGGCCAGCATAATAAAAGTGATAATCCTACGCATCACTGTAATCTCAAATGTATATCAATTCGTTGCTTACTAGTTACCAAGTCCGGGCGTGTCCCGCCTACCTATTGGCAATCACATAATGCATCGCAAATAGTACCAATCTGAACACATCCCTTTTGGCCATCCCATGAACCTTGACTCCAACCACTTCCTCCACACAACACGTAACAACTTTCGTAATCACAACACCCATCATCCGCTTTCGCCATTTCTGCTCCCTCTGTCAAGGCAATCGAAAACGCCATGGCCGCAGCGAGTAAAAACAACATACCTAACCTCAATACTTTCTGGCTTGTCATTGCGCATCTCCTTCCATGGATATATCCGCCCGGACTTGGTTTGTCAACAGGGACCATTACTGACAACCTGCAATTCTGTCCAGTTCATTAGCTGGGATGACCCCGCTCACTACGCGACATATGGTCATCGCCGAATCAATGATCACATTAAATGGGTAGTTATCCACCCTTAACTCTGCCGCGAGTTCTCCTTTATGATCGTAGAGAATAGCACACGTAAGCCCATAATCCTCCTTGACCTGCTGCAAACGAGATATGCTTTCCCTGGAAATTAAGATTACGTTTGTGAGATTATGGTTCCCTTCGCAAACTAACTCGGCGTTTGAAATGTCAGTGAGACATGCATCGCAGGCAGAGGCGAAGAAGGAAATTAAACTCGTGTCAGCAATCAGTTCGGAAAGCCAGACATAATCACCATCAAGCGTCTCTAAGTGTCGATCGGGGAATATGCCACCGATTTCAATCGATTGCATACGATCCAGCGCCGCAATGGTCGCCAATCGCCTGCGTGCAGATCGTTTCTCTGCTGCACGGAATTTCCCAATTTGATCACCTACGATCAAACCAATGGCGATCACCAGAATTGCGATCGTGCGCTGTGTAGCGACGCTGGTAAACTTCGCGTGATTCATGTCGGCCGCCTGTGAATCATATCGATGTGGCGCCTACCGTCAAGCATACAGTCTACAATTATGTTTCAGCCGCTTGCCATTCTTGCACAAGCAACGCATGCGCATAACCTTGCCGAAAATATGCGCTCAACAAACACACGGAGACTCTATGCTCCCCTGCGATGTGACAACGACGTCAATGTCGGCAAATCACTGTTGTATTTTTATAATAACAGCGGGGGGGGGGGGTAGATGTCAAGTCCTATTTTTCGGAAAGCACTTACGGAAACAGTCATTCCTACAATGTGATCCGCGACAAGTGGCAACCTCAATTTTACCCGCCTCTGGCAGACTTCATTTGGGGTCGACGTGACTGTTGCGCAGCAAGAATGAACTGGATTCCTCCGCCGTGGCGGACGGGAATGACACGGGAGTGATTCTCCTTGTGCCAAACAGCCTTGCCTGCCATGTTTGATGAGACCAAAACGGTCGAGGGTACGATGGCGGAAGTTCGCTTTGCACAAGTCACCAAATCATTCGGGATCAACCCGGTGATTGACCCGCTGGATTTGACTATCCACGACGGCGAGTTCTTCACCTTTGTCGGCCCCAGCGGCTGCGGGAAATCGACCATCCTGAATATGATCGCCGGCCTGGAAGCTCCCACTACCGGGGAGATCTATTTCAACGACCGGCCAATGACCAACGTGCCCACCAAAGACCGGGATGTGGCGATGGTTTTTCAATCGTACGCCCTGTATCCGCACATGACCGTATTCAGCAATATTGCCTTCCCGCTCCGCATGCACAAAGTCCCACGGGCCGAGATTGAATCCGCGGTTGAACAGACCGCGTCTCTGCTGGGTCTTGAGAATCTGCTGCAACGTCGGCCGGTACAACTCTCGGGCGGGCAACGGCAGCGCGTAGCGTTGGCGCGGGCAATTGTCCGCAAGCCACGAGTATTTCTGCTGGATGAACCGCTCTCCAACCTGGATGCCAAACTGCGGGTCGAGATGCGCACCGAGTTGCGCCGGTTACACCGCGAATTGGGAGCGACGACGATCTATGTCACCCACGATCAGGAGGAGGCGCTGGGTTTATCGAATCGTCTGGTGGTGCTCGCAGAGGGGAAAGTGCATCAATGCGGGACACCATCTGAGGTGTATGACCGTCCCGCGAGCATATTCGTCGCGGGATTTCTGGGTAGTCCCACGATGAATTTTATTCCGGGGATGATTGCGCATTCGAACCGGTCAACCCTCGAAGTTAACGGGAATCAGATCCACCTGCCGTCCGCCATGCCGGGAGAATCATCGGCTGTCACACTGGGAATCCGGCCGGAAGAATTCCCTGTATCCAGTGCTGAGGGTATTTATGAAGGCACCATTCTCAGTGCGGAGTTTGTGGGATCAACCCGCTGGGTGGAGTTCACGTGGGCCGATCTCACATTGAAGGGGAAACTGATTGATAATCAGGCGCCCGCAGATGACCGCGTCCACTTTGATCTGCCGTTAGACAAGTGCCATTTCTTCGATAGCGAATCTCAACAGAGAATTGAAATAGAATAGAGTCGGATTACTGCAGAATTACTTGCGGAGTAGCAGATTCGACCACTTCCCCGATGATCGCCGCATCGGTGACACCCAACTCGTTCAGACGGGTCAGAAGTTGCCCGGCGCGGTCGGGGTTGATCGCGATCAGCAATCCCCCGGACGTTTGCGGATCGAGTGCCAGCGCACGATGAGTATCGCTGAGGGTATCGGCATATTTCACCCCGACACTGGGAACCGATTCACCCGCTAATTTGATTGCGGTCTTCACACCGGCCTCGATAGCGTCAATCGCAGCGGGGAAGTGCGGCACGTTCGCCATGGTAAGGCGCAGAGCAGCTTTTGAGGCTGCCGCCATTTCGCAAGCGTGACCGGCCAGGCCGAAACCGGTAACATCGGTGGCGGCGGAACAGTCGAATTCGAGCATAGCCTGAGACGCTCTATCATTCAGTTGCGTCATGGTGTGCACGACCGGTTCGAGCTGTTCCGGTGCGACCCTTTTCTGTTTACACCCGGCGATAATGAGCCCGCTGCCGATGGGCTTGGTGAGGATTAATTTGTCGCCCGGTTGTGCGCCGGCGTTGGTGGTGATGTCTTTGTCTTTGCACACCCCGACAACTGACAGCCCGTATTTAATCTCCGTGTCTTTGACCGTATGGCCGCCGATAATTTCGCACCCGGCCAATTTGGCGGCATCCAGGCCGCCCTGGAGGATCGCAGTGAGGTCTTTGGGATCGACGCCTTTGGGCGGGAAGCCGCAGAGATTGAGCGCGACTTTCGGCTGGCCACCCATCGCGTAGACATCCGAAATGGCATTCGCTGCCGCCACGCGGCCAAACCAATAGGGATCGTCGGTGACCGGCGTGATAAAATCGGCAGTGAAAATGAGGTTAACATCCGGGAGGAGACGATAAACCCCGGCATCGTCGGCCGTGTCCAGGCCGACAATGACCCTCTCGGACTGGCCGAAATCGATCTCTTTGACTAACGCCGCTAAGTCCACCGGACCCAGTTTACCCGCTCACCCGCCGAGGGTGGCGAAACTGGTCAGGGCTTTCGGCTTGTTTTCGTCACGGGCACTCATCATGCACCATCTCCGTCAATGTTGGAAGATGATACGGCGTAAATGAGATCGTAAGTGACAACTTTGTGGGGCGAACTGAGTCTTAGTTGGTGGGTATCCAAAAGGAAAAACCAAGATTGATAAAAAACAATAACCGGTTATCGTGGGCGGTGTGAGTGAAGGGTCGCATCCTATTACCTTCTGAGAAGATGTAAAGTACGTTCGCGTTTATGTTCAGGCGCACGGAAGAGCAGAGATGCTGGTATACGCCGCCGCCAGCATCCAGGGCCAGAGCATTCATCGTTGTTGCCCTCCAGTAATTATCACTGAAAGGTCGCAGAATCGCCTCGCGCTCACGAAATTCAGCCCAATTCACTCCGAGACTCACGTACACATCCTCATCTGCGGATGTGGGGAAATAGCGCTTGGCAAAGATGCCGAGACTGAGGGGATTCGACGTATCCCTCTCGCTGAAATAATTTGAAAATGGTGACTTGGAACCGTCAAAAGGGGTTACCCGGAATAGCCGTAAGCCGACAGAAGTCCGATCGCTGATCAAATACTCCGCCGAAATGCCTGATGCGAATCCACCCTCCCCCTGGTCAAAATTGTCCGTGGCGAGATGTGAGATGCCAATCACCGGGGTGATCACAACCGTCCCACGCCGATCCTTTGCCGACGACGATGACGGTAAAATCAGGAGTACACTCAGGGCCAGCCCAATTATCATTCGCCACATGGTATCAACTCCTCGGTTGCAAATATGATACCGTGAGTCAGCGGAAATATTCCACAAAAAAACCCGTGCGGAGCACCTGTAAATAGGGTGGGTGCTTTGCACCCACCTGAATCTATAATCTAGTCTCACCGCAAGGGGCGG